>CAKVIM010000004.1 GCA_934754775.1 uncultured Candidatus Melainabacteria bacterium
AAAATTTTAACTAAACATCAACTCACCACATCTTAACAATTTGTTCAAAGTCAAATATTTAACCAATTCACGAAAGGTTTACTTGACAAAATCGAAAAATTATGATATACTTATTATAGAGAAAAGGAAAAGAGAACAAAACAAAAAAGAGCCGAATGGCACAACGGCTTATAAGTTAAGCAAACAAAACAAATTCACAAAATGTTTACTTGACAAATTTAAAAAAGTGTGCTATAATATAAGTATAGTAAAGGAAAAGAATAAACCTTTACACAACAAATTTAACCGCTCAAAAAGAGCAGAAAGTTGAGGTAAATTATGGCTAACACAATGACACAGAGAACATTCCTTGAAATGGTAGTAACTGCAAACATTTCAGATGAAGTGACAAGTTATGCTAAGGAGAGAATTAAGCACCTTGATGAAGTCAACGAACACCGCAAGGCTAAGGGGTCAAAGACCCAGCGTGCAAATGTTGAGGTCAAGAAGTCAATCCTTGCAATTATGGAGAACGGCACAATTTACACTGCTTCCCAGATTGTGGAAATGGGAATTGAGGGAATAACTTCCACACAAAAGGCTTCCGCACTTCTTAGACAAATGGCAGAAACTGGAGAACTTACAGTTACTGACATTAAGATTAAGGGTAAGGGTAAGGTCAAGGGGTATGCACTTGCTACCCCTATTGAGGACGGAGAAACTTTTGACGAGGCGGAGTAATTTCCGCCCGCCCCAAAAGGGCGAAATAATTCGCTTAAAATAAATGGGCGTAATTTACATTTATTGGAAAGAGGACGGCAATAGTCGTTCTCTTTTTGTTTTTATGAATTAGTTAAAAATTTTAACAAAATCCACTCCCCTTTTATTTAAAAATTATTCATAAATTGTATTGTGCCACCGCAAGTTCATAAATTGTTTACAAAAGAGGGGTTGACAAGACGATAAAAGTGTGATATAATAAGTATAGAAAATAAGAAAAGAGGTAAAAACTTATGATAAGACTTGTTTATTTGGATAATCACAGAGTAACATCAAAAGATTTTGAAAATGTTAGCGGTGCTTATGAATTTGCAATTAAAAATATTGCCACAGAAAATGACCGCCTATATTACCAAAATCTAGCAGGCGAAACTTTTGAGGAAGTTATCAAAAAGGTACATTTTGGTAAAAAGGAAAAGTTAATGCAGTCTATTTTAGACAATGCTCTTGAAAATGTTGTAAAAGTTTTTGAACCACGTTCATAAAATGTTTACAAAAGAGGGGTTGACAAAAAGTTTAAAGAGTGATATAATAAGAGTATAGAAAGGAAGTAGACAAGATGATTAGTCCACTTATTCTAAAAACGATTAAAGACCGCAATGAGAAAACAACAGAGGAAAAACTTGAAAGGAATGTGAAAAATATGACAATGTATGCACTTGTAGACACAAAGGACACAAACGAGGTTGAAAAGTGGGAAATTCTTGATAAGGTAGAAATTGACAAGAACGACCTTATGGACTGCATAAAAATTCAAAAGTGGTATGAGGATAATTGCCCAAATATCAATCCTCTTGCTCTCTATCTAAAAATGTGCAGACTACAAGAGGAAGATTATGATTTTCCATATGTTGGAGAGTCAGATAATAACCGCCCACTTATCATCACAATTATTGAAAATGGTGAAATTTTCCAGCCATAAAAGAGAGGGGTTTATCCCCTCTTTTCTTTTGTTTATTTAGTTAAAAGTTTTAACTTGTGCCGCAGGTCTACCCACTCGTTCACAATTTATTAACAAGTGCCGCCCTCTGAAAAATTTGGAGTTCCAGTTAAAAGATTTTACTTATTAAAAAAATCTTTTTAAATTTGTGTCCAATTTTTTGGACAGCCGGCGGGTTAAAATATTTAACTAAATAAACAAAAGAGAACGCTTATGCGTTCCCCTCTTTGGCAAGTTTTTCCTATCTTTTCTTTTCTCTGAGTTCCTTATCTCTCCTAATTTTTTCCTCTTTTACTTTGGCTTTTTCTTCCTTTTCTTCTTCTCTTTTAATTAACTTTTTCTTCCATTCTTCCGCAAGTGCCACGGGGTCAAATTTTGGAATAATTTTCTTTGGAGTTTTGCGGTTCTGAAAGTCCTTGACAGTAGGAGAAAATGTGGCAAAAATTGGTTCTCCCATGTCCGTTTCGTCAACTTTTACGGCTATCTCGCTATCACCAATAATGTAAACATTTTCCGTTCCATAGTGGGACTTGAAAATTTCTACCATTTCAGTTACTGCTTTTGCTCTTGACTGGTTTTTCTGAGTTGTAATTGTCATATACATCAACCTCATTTCTTATTTTCTATAATTATTATAGCACATTAAAAGAAAAATGTCAAGAGTTAATTGTGAACCTTTTGTAAATTTCAAGTGAAATTACTTTGAACATAATAAGGTAAATTATGGGTTAGGATTTTTTGGACGGAAACCAAAATTTGCCTATTGTAATTCGAGGCGAACTAATGTAATCGTTTACATTTGACTTACCACCTATTCATAATTAGGACACATTGTAAACGATTACATTCACTTACCAACAGTTCATAATTCATTCATAAAGTGTCAAATGGTTGACAGAGGCAAGCCGGCAGAGGGCGGGCGCACAACGACGGCGCCGGGAGATGAGAAGTGACGATAAGCTGGAAAAAGCTGGAAAAGCTGTAAGTCAAAGGAACTGCAAAGGAGCTGTGAAGTGCCGCCCTGTCGATGGCGTCGAGGGGAGAGCTGGATAGGGGATGATCAGGAGCTGGGCCGCGGCAAATAAGGAGGCAGAAGAGAGCAAAAGAAAAGATGAACAATTTAGTTAAAAAATTTAACTTTTAGAACGCAACTGTTAAGAGTTAATATATAAGGCTGCCACTAATCATTCAAAATTAACGACAGGTGCTTCATTTAAAAGATTATCCTTAATAGATTGAGGAATAACTCCATCTTTATCTTCCAAAAGAGAGCCTGCTTCGCCGCCATCTGTGTAATAATTAACTTTTTCAATGACAAAGTAGGAGATTTGTTCATTAAAGTTGTTGTTTTTCTTTGTTTCAACTCGATATTTGATAAGATTCAATTTGCCGAGCCAAAGGATTCCTAAATAAAGTTTTTTATTAGTATCTGTCTTTTTAGCGTATCCCATAAGCTCTCTAGCTTCTTTCAGAGTAAAAGGACATTCACTATAACCAAAACTGATTGCTTTTTCTTGTAGATTAGCTAGAAAGAGATAAAGTTTAAGTTCAAGCTCTGTAACTTGATATTTAGAAATAATTTTATCAACAGTTTCTCTAGGGATAATTCTATATTGAGTTCTTTCTTTACTCAACTCATAGTATCCCATTGTATATTTCTTCCTCTTCATAAAAGCTTCATCCCAAGATTGTCCGTATTCTGCCGCCGGCCCGTGATATCTTACAAGGTCACTTTCTTCAAGAACTTTCCAATACTTTTTGATAGTCTTGTAATCCATATGAAGCATTGTCCTAATTTGGTTAAGATTAAATTCAGTTTGATTAAAGCGCCGTGGCACATTTCTACCCATAAAGTGAGAGAGACATACAAGATAGGTGTAGAGTCTCATTGAATTTTTTTGAACCTTCTCATTCTCAGAAACAATAGGTAGACTCTCAGAATTTTGTTTAAGTTGTTTTTTGTTACTAGTCAAAGTAATCACTCCTTTAAAATTATTGAGAGATTTATCTCTCTAATTATAAGTGAATTTGTCTAAAAATTACTCTAAGAAAAAAATGTTTTAGAATTTGGTATACCTAAATTATGCGGTTGGTATACCTAAATTGGATTTTGGTATACCTAAATTATGCGGTTGGTATACCTAAATTATGCGAACGGTATACCTAAAATCGCTTCCATATCTATGGAACACTCGCAAGTAACATAGCCGCCAATCAAATAATTGACTTCTTTTAGTTAAATTTTTTAACTAAAAGCCGCTCCTCTTTCTTTTAAAAATTGAAAAGACCAACCCCTCCAGTTGTGCATAAGATGCCCCTCATTGTGCCGCCGTGCTGACCCACCCCGGACATGAGCTGGATGGACCCCACCCCCGAGTTAGATAATGAATGGACAATAGCTGGACCGCGGCGAAAGAAATATAAAAAGAAGAGCGATTTAGTTAAAAATTTTAACAAATTTTTGTCAAATTATCGTTCCTTAGAATTTGAGGGAGAAAGAAAATAATATTAAATTATATTGTTTAGTATATCAAAAATTGATTCAAGATTTCACACTCCAACTTTTCACCATTTTTATCCTATAACTCCAACTAACCACTCCTGTTCTCTCATAGACCAAACCCCATCCTCTTCGTCAGCTTCAATAAGTAATTTTACTTGTATCGCCTAGTACTATTCGGCCTTGTCGTTCGCTCACGTTCTTTTTTTCTTCTCTCCCTTCCTTTCTCTTTCTTTTCTCTCTTTTCTTTTCCTCTTTCCTCCTTTTCCCTTTTCTTCCCTTTTTCTTTCTCTTTTCCCTCTTTCTCCCTCTCTCCCTCCCTTCTTCCCTCTTTCTTTTTTTTCTTCCCCTTCTTCCTTCCAGTTCTCTTCTCTCTTTCAATTTTTTCAGTACCAATAAATTATTCTAATTAGATATCTTCTTTCTCCCTCACTTTTTAAGGAACGCTAATTTCCTTTAAGAAACACTTCATTTTCCCAGACTCCAATCTCTTCCTTGTGCCAGCCTACATAAAAGTCAAGAGTTTGAGCTGGCGGCAAAAGAAAAGGACAAAGAAATTAATCTTTGTCCAAATTTAAACTTATTGCCGCCCCTTGATTACGATGTTTTCTTGGACCCGCTTTGCCCTACGGGCAAAGACGTGCCCCTGACTGAGTTGCTCCGCACTTCGTGCTCCACAACTAAGTCAGTCAGTTCCCCTCGGGAAGGAACAGCGGGCAAAAGAAAAGCAACCTCTTTGATTAAAAGAGATTGCTCAAAACACATAACCATTCCCAGTCACTGAGAGAAGGAAGGAAAGAGAAAAGTCCAAAGAAAATTTGTTTGAGTTCTTCTACTACCACTTCTCTGATATCTATCGTGTTGCGGTCCTCCGCCGGCAGAAGTGATTTTAAGAAACAAGTATGAGAAAGGTAGATATAAATGGTGGGCTTGTAGAGTTGTAAGAGATTAACAACATCTTTGACTTCATCTGGGTGTTCAATCATAGGTTAATTTTCTCCTTTTCTGATGTGCCGCCAGACCAAATTGAAAAGATGATACTCAGTTCTAATAAAGGCCGCAGGCCGGCACAGAGTACTTAATCTTTAAAAAGTTCGTCTAAGAGATAAACATAAGCAGAGCCTGTAAGAAGAGCCAGCTCATCTTCTTTACATCCTGTCTGTTTTAAAAGATTAGCTAAAGTTGTTCTTGGTCGCCAAGTAGCGTTGTAACTGATAGCCTCTCTCATTGCAATAGTAAATCTGTTCCTGAGAAAAGATTTGTCTCTCTTGTAGATTGAAAGAATTTTTACCACAACCTCATCTTCAGCTAGCAATTTTTCTGTTTTCTGTTGCTGTCGTGCCGCCGCAAGCTCTAAAGTTTGATTGAATTGATGGGAAATGTGGTCTTGCCGCGGCTCTACTGTGCGGTGATGAGGCTCATACTTGCCGACATATTTGAGCTGAACTTTTAGTCGGTTAGAATTAGGAGAGAGCGGTTTGTCACTTCTTTTGGTTTGAGGCAGTGAATTATTCTTAAGACAAATAGCCGTATGACCATCAATCATTACTTTCTTTCCTGTTTTATTTTCAAGAGCAGTTAATTTCTCTTCTAACTCATCTATACCATCAACATTAAAGAAGTCGATAGGTGGAATTAGTCTTCCAAAACTTGGAGCCGTCAGCAAATATCCAAACTTTTCTGCCGCTGGCAAAGTATCTGTGGCATAGATGCCATATTCAAAGGTTAAAATAAAAATGCGTGTCATTTAGAAGCCTCCTTTCTACTGTAAATGATTATTGTTGTTTGCTCATCAAGAGCTTCATCTAGTTTTCTGTAAGTGATGTGGACTGTTTCTCCAATTTTTGTAGAGGTCCAGTCTTCATCTTCTTTAAAAAGTTCCATTTCTCCAGAGTCATCTTCTACAACCACATACGTTGTGCCGCCAGAGGTAAATTTGTCGATTACTGTTACTTTAAGTTGAATACAAGAGCCTACAATTCCTATTTCTACTCCTCCGATAATTGCAAGACCAATTATCATTATTACGCCCAGTAGAGGATGGTCTTCTTTTTCCAAGCAGATGTGAAAAGCAAGCACACAGATAAGAACAAAAATAATTAAAGAAATAACAAGAACAAAAATTCCAACTCCAAAGCTCATTTCTTATCTCCTTTCGTCTGTTGTTTATTCTTGCCGCCGTCCTCAACAAAAAGATAGCCGACAATTCCATTAGGGAAAACATAGTCAAAAACATAGTTTTTCTCATAGAGTTCATCAAAGGCGGCGAGATAAGTGTTCTGTGACATATGACAGAACTTGTGGACAGCAGAGAAGCTTAGTCCTTGCTCATAGCCGTCCATGTTTTTATTAAGATAACACCAAAGCTTAAAAGCACTTGGGCGAAGCTCATTCATTGCTCTTTCCATTGCTTCAAGGTTCATGTAGGTGTAATGATTATCTTCGTCCCTTAGAGCTTTCTTGCTTTTAACTGCTCGTTGATTAGGGACTAAAGTAGGTAATGCCAATTGTTTATCACCTCAAAATTAAAGAGTGTCCTAAGTGCGAACCTTACATTTAGTAAGAGTCCAAAAGAAAGCCGGAGAATAGGTGCTATTAGCATTGAAGAAATAGCTTTCTTTGGTTTTAAAGTTTTCTAACTTAGAAACAATTTTTTGATAATTTGTTTTCATGCGGGGCATGATTTCTTGTTCTGAAAGCCCTTCTTTAAAGTATCGAGTTTGCCATTCTGTTAGGAGATGATTAATGAAAACTCGCTTTGCCACGTTTAAGTCAGAAAAGATTTCAAAATCAGTTTGTCCACTTTTAAATACTACATAAACGTTCATAGTTTTCCTCCTATTACATCGTGCCGCCTTACTGTGGGTGTCTTACTTCTCTTTCATAAAGAATAAACTCCTGTTCTTCAACGGCATAACTAGCCAACCCGACATCATCTATGCTACGTTTAATATCTCCGTTATCAAGTCCATCAAGGTCAGCACGAATAAGCCATGGAATTTCACCAAAAGTATTCTTAGCAACAGTTCTGATGATTTCAAGGAAGCGTTCCTTTGCTTCATAGAAATCAGAGTAAGCTTCTGGGTCCATGTTGATTGAGTCATTAATGATATAAATTCTGTCCATAATAATTATTCCTTCCATAGATTAAAGAATTACTGTGCCGCCGCTCTAAAATTCAATTCTGGTCTTGCGGCACGACTTACTTAATTTTTGTCATTTGTGAATGATACTTTCGCATCAATTTTAAGTGAGAAACCACTCCCATTTTCTCACAAGAAACATAACGTGGAGAAGGACCGCAATCTCTTCCATATATGATTTCATCGTCTCCAAGAGTGCGAAGAGTGAAAGGTTGAGAAGAAAAGTTGATTTCACTCGAAGGGAACAGACGATAGATTTCTCTCAGATAAACGTGCTTTGCCTTTGCGGCAGAGGTTGTATAGGACTCATTGATTACTGAATTGTTCTTTTCATCTCTCGAATAAGTAATAATGTGATAGAATTTCATTTAAAAACTCCTCTCGGTTAAACTTTGTGCCGCCTTACTGTAGGTAATTTAGAACTCTCTCATAAAGTGTAAAGCACTGGTCATCAATCTCATAGGAAACTTCCTGAATATCTTCAATTTCCTTATCAATCAGACTGTCTTCAAGTACCTCAATGTCATTGAGAAGATGGGCAGGAATTTCTCCATCACCTTTACGAGTTGCTGCAAAACGAAGCTGGCTAATAAAACGAGCTTTTGCTTCATTGTAATCTGTATAAACCTCTGGGTCCATGCAGATAGTATTATTAATAATGTAAACTTTATCCATAATATTCTTTCTTCCTTTCTTATTTTATATATATATTATACCAAAAATTTTTAAAAAAATCAAGAGTTTTGTTATGCCGCCAGAGGGTAAAATTGAATTTTGGTCTCGCGGCACATTGTCATTTAAAAGAAAAGAGCAGAGGTTGTTCTTTAAAATTCCTCTGCTCTTTTTATCATTATTTCTTCTTCATCATGTAAACTTAACTTTATCTTCTTGTCGTCTTTAAAATCTTTAAGCTGCTCCTCTGTCATAATAGCAACCATACGAGTATCGTTTCTTAAAGTATACTCTACTTTGTATAGGACTTCATCGTGTTCAGACCAATAAGCAGTTACAGACTCTATTGGGTAAGAGAACTTTAAATTTTCGCCGCAGTAAACAATTGCCATCATTATTGAAATTCCCACAATTACGATAGCAAGTCCGACTTTCTCGTCTTTTTTTGTGGAGGAGAAAATTGAAATACCGAAAATCATTAAGATTACTCCGGCAAGTATCCCTATAATTATCAAAAATGTTCCCATTGCCGCCGCCTCCTTAAAAAATATCAAGTATCTTGAATTTGAAGCTCACTTTATCAACATGACAATAATCTGTTCTATCCCAGAGCGTTTTTCTTATTCTCTTTAAGAGGTCAGTATAGTCAACCACATCACTGTAAATTCTTACAAGTTTCTCGTCAACTCTGTCGCCGCTCTCCTGCCATTCCTCTGGAAACCAAATTATTTCATCTTCAATCTCAACCTCAATATTAATTGGATTTTTAAGATTGTCGAGTCCTTCAACCACTCCTCCTGTATAAATAAGAAGTGCTCTTTCAGTATTTTCTCTTGTTCTCATGTAGGCTCCTTATCGTCGTCAAGTGCTTTTGCTTCTGTAATCATAAGAGTAATCTTAGAAGTTGGAGAAGTACAAGAACCGTAGCCCAAATAATTAAAGTCTTTTAAAGCATCAATTACGGCTTTCCACATAACATCATCTTCTAAGAAATTAAATTCTTTCAAAGCCGTTCTTTGGAAGAACGATTTAGCCCCTTCCTTTGTATCAAATGCAAAAACCTCAAAAGTTTTCTCGGTATCATATTTGTTATTGATGATAACCGCCGTTTTCTCACTTCTTCGGGGCTTTCTTTGCTGCGACTTCTGACTCATAAGCATCTGCCTCCTCATCAAGGTCATACTTCTGAACAGGTCTCTTGCAATCTTCCTTGTTGTACCAAGGTCTTGTTGAAACCTTTACTGAAACAACCACATCAGAAGAGAAACCATCTTCGTCCTTCGCTTCACCAACAACCACACCAATCTCATTCGATGCAGTTTTGCGACAGCCGTCATACTTCTCAGAAAGATAAGCAACAATGTCTTCGATAAGTGCCTGACGTGCTTTTTCCTTGATGACTGAAACCTTTGTCTCTTCTGTAAAATCAATCAGTATCTTCTCTGCCATTTCACATACCTCTTTCTCTTAGTTTAAGTTAAAGTTAATGGGAGAGTCTTTGAAGGTTTCTCACTTCTCTGACCCATAAGGGCAACTTAATGTTGCCCGCAATTCTTAGAACTCAGCAGGTTCGTCTGCTTTCTCTTCTCTCTTTGCCTTGTCTGCCGCAATCTTCTTCTGCTTAGCCGCCGCCTTTTCAGCATCCTTATCTGCCTTCTCCTGAATGTAATCCTCATACTCTTCCTTTGCTGCTGCAAAATCGAAAGTAGCGAATGTCTTAGACTTTGTCTTTCTCTCAACGAAATCCTTAGCAGAAGCGTTGATTGTTACGCAAACAGGAACATCCTCGCCGTCAACAGAAGCAGTACCAATAACCACACCAATTTCATTTGTCTTTGATGTGCCGCCGGTACGAACCATAGCGACGTTATCCTCGCCGTAGATATCTGTTACTGCTGAGAAGATAACACTCATGATGTCTGTCTTAGCGTCTGCCTTAGCCTTTGTTACTGTGTAATCCTTTGTGATTTCAATGTTCTTCATATGAACCTCTTTCTCCTTTTAACGTCTATGGTGACACTTAAATTTGTTCGTCAGATTTTTTCTGACTTCTTTTTTATTTTCTATATATATTATATCAAAAATTTTTAAGAAAATCAAGTATTTTTTCTTAAAATTTTGTGAATAATTTGTGAACGAAGCCCCAAATTGAAGTACTTACGGTAAGCATAGTTGGCAAGGCTTTCATCTCTAAATAGAATAAGAGATGTTGGGAGCAACTCCCAAATGGAGGAAAATGGAGCTTCATTCACTTAGAGGTAAATCATACAAGCGTAATTCCTCAGAGATGCCTTTCACATCTGTATTCCCAACTTCTTACAAGGTAGTTTAGTCTCTTGCCTAGGAGCAGCAACCTTGTTTTCTTCTTTCTCTTTTTCTTTTCTATATATATTATATCAAATTTTTTTGAAAAAATCAAATATTTTTTGATTAGTGATTTTCAAAATTTACAAGCAGGACGACAGTGCCGCCGTCCCGCAGGCGAATATTCTTTCTTGCTTTGAGTCACCAACTAGAATATTCAAGTATTATTAGCCACTTCTGGAACTAGGGAGTTTTTTAATCTCGGCTAACCCGTAGGTTTTGTGACCCTCCTCGTAAACCTCACTTACTATACCTTTTTGTTAAAGCAGTTAGCATAAGTAGTATATCTGCTAAGCCAAAATCTCAACTTTTACGCCTGCCGGCACAACACATTAATCATCGTCCTCTTTTGTCGGGTCGTCAAGAGTGCAGAACTTCTGAATAACATCATGAGAAATAAGCTTTCCTTCTGGTGTATAGGTATCCTGCCAATTCAGATAGACCAGCTTAGGAGCAGTAGTTTCTCCCTGTACGTTATAAAAGTCTATCTGACAAAGTATCGTGCCGCCGTCCTCAGTTTCTTTCTTAAAGTAAGCTGCCTTTGTCTTATCAAGCATCTGAATTATCTGTTCAAGGTCTGTCATTCTAATTACTCCTTTCATACTCCATAACGGTTAGCAAACTCAATAACACCCAACTCTTTAAGCTTAGTAACAAGCTCTTCATCAGTAAGGTAAACATCTCCTCTAATGATAAGCCAATCTCCCATAACACGGGTGACAGGGTCTTCATCAGACTCCTCGTCATAAAAGCCCTCTGTTTTAATGACTTTTAAGCCAGCAGGGATAATGTACTCTGACCAAAGTTCCGCATTAAAAGAAATCATATTCTCAACTTCATCTTTATCTCTACAGAGAACAAAAGCCTCACAAGTTAGTGGCGACCAGCCAACTTCGCCATCCCAAGCGAAAATCATTATTCTACAAGAAGGCTTGTTTATTCTCTTGACCATAAGAGTGTAAAATGTAGAGTCTTCGTCTTCTATTGTGAACTCCTTTATACCAACTTTTTCTCCAAGTTTTTCATCTTCAAAATGCTCAATGAAATCATTAAGCTTAGTAAGCTCTCTATTCAGAACTGTTGGGTCAGTGATATTATCAAGAATATCTTCTCTTATAGAGAGAAAAAAGTTCTTCTTTGCTTCCTTATAATCTGTGTAAATCTCTGGGATTGAAGTAGAGTTATAAGTCATTGTCAGCACATAGACAAAATCCATTCTTTTCTTTCCCCTTTCTGATTTTCTATAATAATTATATCAAAAATTCTTTAGAAAATCAATAATTCTTTAGAATTCTTCTCCACAAATTGGACAATAAAAATGAACATCATTGGAGTCTTTTCTAAAACGTATCTTAGGATAATCATCCTTATAAATTGGCTCGCCGCAATTAGGACATTGAACTTCTTCTTCCTCTGGGTCAGCCATTCCATTCTTTATCATTACATAACGCATTTCATCAAAATAGCAAGGCTCTTCTTTTTTAGTAGAATTAGCTTCTTTAATTGCTTCCTGAACTTCTGGGTCATTTTCAAGAAGTGTTGTTGGTTTAACATATTCAATCTTCTTATTGAACTCCTTACCATTTACGAAGAGAGAACACTCCCAATCAAGATTTTCTTCACCTACACGAGAAACCTGTATTGCTGCCCAAGGGAACTGCTTGCTAAGTTTCCTCATATCTGTATGCCAATCATACCACTTAGCATCAGAAACAAGGAGAGTCTCATCATCAAGATAGTCTACGTTGTATCCACTAATTTGGGAAAGCGGCTCACAAATTTCAGCAACATCTGCCTTTTCATTTTTGATTGTTATTTCAAAATCTGAGTAATAACCCATATTATTTACCTCTTTTCTTATTTTCTATATATATTATATCAAATTTTTTATACAATTTCAACAATTTTACTGTGCCGGCCTGCGATAATTTTAAGCAAATGTTCCTGCAAAAGTCCGGGCCGCGGCACGTCATAATTAAAAAAAGAGAGGCAGACGTTGAGCCTACCTCTACAAAAACAGGGGAAAGTATGTGAAAAGATATGTTGTCTTTCGACAACTTTGGTCCGCCACGTTAGATTTGAACTAACAACCTTTCGCTTCGTAGACGATTGCTCTCTTCCAATTGAGCTAGTGGCGGAAGCTTACAACTTATTTTAACGTGTAGTTGTCAAACACGCTTGTGTCTACGGTCACAAGATTTGCAAGAATTAGAGAGAACTTAGCACATCCCTCCAGAAAGCTAAATTCTAAGACTCGTAAGTGAAAACGAGCTATTGCGGACTCTATTTCTTGTCGAGAAGAAATTGTTCCTACTTCTATCTCTCCCTCTACACTCTCGGGGTTGAGGTATTCCGATAAGGTGATTAATTCTTAAAGTGCAACTTGAAACAGCCCTTATCCTACCTCTTTGCACTGATAACCTTTTGGCTGTTATCTACCTCTACTAGCACATATTCAGTAGTCAAATCCTAAATAGCCTCTCGGTCGCTAATAACCAGTCCTGTCCCTCCCAGTAACCACAAGAGCTTCCACCGATGGGAAGATTTTACGATGCTACGTCACCGCTCCGTCGCAGTTTACTGCCTGCGAGCCACAGCTTCTTAATTCACCATATGCTAGCCAGTAAATTAAGAAGAGTTGGGTGCAGAGGGACAGAATTGAACTGTCATCTCTGGGTAATGAACCCAGCGTCCTACCATTAGACTACCCTGCGATGTTTTGATTTCCTTTCTCATTTTCTATATATATTATATCAAAAATTTTGAAGAAAATCAAATTTTTGAATAGGAATTTAGCCGCATAAAGCGTTGCCCATCTGACTCCTCGTGGCGGAATTCCTTATGTCAGATTGGAGATGGGGAGTACTGCCCTCCCGTCCGAAACATTTAGTACCACATTTTCTACAAGCTTAGTAAGTTATTAATCTTATCTTGTTGCCGAGAACTCACACTCGTGCCGCAAGAGCAACTCAAAAGGATACAAGACTTAGAGCTGAGTCTATTCCAAGAAAAGAAGATATTTTAAAATCAAAAGACCGCTAAAGAACTACAAATATCTTAAAATTAAACTTTATCGGTCTTGCGGTTTATACCGCCAGCCTAAAATTAGGCAGCAACGCTAACTGTGTCAATTAATTTAAAAGTTGACTGTTGAAGGTGTCACCTTGCTTGCTTATGAAGCTTTCAATGCTCCGTCGAACCTATATCATCCCCGTAGTGCCGCGGCACGACTAACGCTTTTTAGCGAAATAGGTTAGACCAGAGTCGTAACCTCTGTACATAAAAGTATAAAATGGGTTTTCAGCTCTTGTAATCCAAGAGCCGCCCGCCTTATGGGAATAGTAACCCGACTTTGGATTGTAACGAATGAAATGGAAGTCTGTTTCCTTTGTCATCATCATTATACCATATTCATCATCTGCAAGTTCATCAAAATTAGAGATAACTCTAACATCTGAGAAACAAGCGAGAATTGAAGTAATGATTAGTTGAATTGCAGCGGAAGTGTTAAAAGCTCTTTCTCCCATCATTTCTTCTAAAGTTGAGTTATCATAGCCATTTCTTTTAAGATTATCAGCTATTGCCGCAAGAGCAGTTTCTTCTTTATCAACAGGAAAGAAACGAGTTATGTATTCTGAGGATGGCTCGCATTTATCACCTGTCAGCCACCAGCCCTCTTCATCTCTTCTTTCGTCAATAAAGTTATAAGTAGGGAAAGGATGAAGCCAAGTATAAGTACCAAAAGCATAACCAAAACAGTTATAATTGCGAATATTGGTGCGGTATGGACCTCTCTCATGATTGACGTTAAAAACATCTGAAATTGGTGAGATAATTTCTCCAGTTGGAGAACAGCAATTAACAAACAAACAATCAGTCATACTTTTCATTTCCTTTCTTATTTTCTATAAATATTATAGCAAAATTTTAAAAGAAAATCAAATCTTTATTACCTTGTGCCGCCAGAGGGAAAATTCCCTCAAAACTATGGCGGCCGGCACAACATTAGTAAGAGTTGTAAAAAGAAAGTTCATACTTAAAATCTTTAACTCCGAGGTCATACTGTTCATCGCTATCAATTCCAAGTGTCTCAGTTACAAACTCCTCGTCCATACCAAAGCAATCAACAAGGTCAAAAAAGCCTATATGTCCTTTGAAGAAGAGCAGTGCAAGGTTAACTTTATAAAGGCATCTGTGAAGAATGTATATATAATTAGGAAGTGGCCATACTGAATCAAAAATCCCATCTACAATCTCACCTATCGGTGCTGAGCAAAGAGTATCAATTTCATTTTGATAAGCATCTCTCAGGTCTTCAAGGTAATATATCATATCTTCTGATGTTGGTTTGCTCTCGAGAGTTGCGTCAAAGTCACCCCTGCCTAAAGCATTTGAAAGTTTTTGTGCCATTGAATAGCATTTTCTCATATAGATGACAGGAAGTTCAACCTGCTTACCGTTTCTCTTAAAAGTTACATCAACATAAGTATCAAGTCCCATTAAAAACCCTCCTTTTCCTCATCTTCATAAACAGAATAGATATCATTTTCATCCTCTGGCGGCACTTTTGTTTTCCACATCAGCTCTTCGTTTTCCAGAAGCTTCTGAGCAAGTTCATCGCAGTCGCTTGAAACTTTTAGCAAACAAAAGATTGTCACAATAAAATTTAGAACAATAAGTCCAATAATAATCCAACCTAGCATTTCATTTTACCTCTTTTCTTATTTTCTATAATTATTATACCAAAAAAATAAGAAAAAGTCAAAGAACTTATTGCCCTTTGACTTTTAATATCTTATTTCGTTTTGTGAGCAATCTTATAAATTTCATCTGTTGAACGCTTAATTTTTGACTTAATATCACCAAGAAGATAAGCATGATTTACCATTGCTCTGTCAATAAAATGATAAACTTCCTGCGACATTGCCTTATATCCTTTATAGGCTGCCCTTGTAGCCTTAAGGCGAGCAATACGTCTGGCTTCATCAAGGTCATTCTTGTCGCCGCTCTGCAGAACGGCGACGCCCTTATACTCCGCCTTTATCTTATTCTTAAGAGGGCGAGGCTGTGTCTGACTCCTATGAGCCTCTGCCTCAGCAACAAGTTTATACATACGGTAAGCAAGGTCAAGAGTATCATTTCGCCTCTGCGGTGAAGCATAGCAGATAACTGTTGTTGGTGTTTCAATAAACCGATATGAAAAATTCATTTTGAATTTCATTACTTTTTCTCCTTTCCAAGTGCTTCATTAAGCAAATCTTCGAGGCTAATCTCAGATTTCTTAGAATACTTTTTAAGCATATCAGCCTGATACTGTATAAGTGGACTATTAAGAGCCTTATTAATGTTTTTCTCGATATCTTCTTTGGTTACATTGGAACCTGTAAGTACATTACAAGCATCAATTAGTCCTGATTCAACCCAATAATTTGGGTCATCGAAATTGTCAAGAAATTCATCAATATCAATCTTTTCAAAAAAGTTATAAACTTCGTCCATTGTCATAGACTTCTTTTCATTACTTGGCTTAGTCTTCTGTTCTTCCTTCTTGCCGCAGGTACAAGTACAAGTTCCAGTTCCAGTTCCACAAGGAACAGACGTTGTTACTGGCTTATCTGGAATGATATCAACCTTAATTGGGTCTCTTGAAATAGAAGGGAAGAAAGAGCAAGCAATTTTTCTAGTGCCATTAGCAATATCTACTTTGCCCTTGTATGCAGACTTATTATGCTCTCTCGCATAAGCATTGTAACGAGCAATCTGCTCCTTTAGCTTATTCGCCGCCGCAAGGATATCTTCCTCATACAGATGAAGCTTAAGGTCAACATTGGTCTCTTTCTCAGCCTCTGCCGCCTGCTTCTTGTAATCCTCTGACATACACGCATACATATCTGCCTTTGATGCATAATGCTTACCGCAAACTGAACAAATATAACTCATAAATAAATTCCTCCTTTAATTACGCCTGAAACAGATAGTTCATATAGCCAAGATATCTCTTGTCAACGAGATTTGTATAGCCACAAACCGCTGTCTTTGTTTCCTCTGTTGTTGTGCCGTCTTCGTTCTTCTTCGTGAATTTCTTCTGAACCTCATTCTCGCAAAGAAGAATGTTTGTCTCTGGAACATAGGTCATCTGACCGCCGCACTTAGGACAACGAGCAAACTGCTTACGTCTCTTTGTCTTATCGTCCTCATTCTTCTTGTTGATTGATTTTGGCTTTCTCTTGATGCCAGTTTCCTTAGAAAGTTCGTCCCAGCAGCCCCAATTTACATATGTTCTTGCCATAATAGCGTCCTCCTTTATTTATCTTAAAAATCGTATGAACGTGAATCCTCTTCCTCCGTCTACTTGCGGCGGCGAAAGTTTTTATTTTGCTTACGTTTTTGGTCTTTATCTTCTTGTTTTCTTTTACGTTTCTTGCGAACAACATCCTTATCGACATCATTCATCTAGCGACTCAATGTCTATCCCTCCATAGATATCTTCTACCTGTACAAAATCGAAATCGTCCATTTTGATTTCTCCTTTCCTTTATTCTATATATATTATATCAAATTTTTCTGAAAAAATCAAATTTTCAGACGTATTCTCCCTAGTAATTCTCAGACCAACGCTCGGAATCATAGCCGCCTATGTCAATGAGAATTGGCATACCTTCTCTGGAGAGACCATAGTTACCACGATGAAGGTCATAAATATTATCATCAATTTCTTCATAAAGACACATTGTGCGGCATATTCCGTATTTTTTCAAAAGAAGATGAAGGTAATGAAGAGGAAAACGATTACAATATTTCTTGTAATACAAATATTTTGCAATTTTAATCTCTGCCGGCAGGGCACCGAGTTCAGCACATTTTTCCTCTGCATTACCGTAACCCTCTAAAGATACAGTATGGTCAATTTTTTCCTGTATATAGACTGGAATATCATTAAAGTTCGTAACATAGATATTCTCTGCAATGATTGAACAGGTATCTTCATTAAAATTCTCACGAACTTCGTTCTCTTCATAGCAAACATCACCGTCAATACCACTTATCTGAGTAAAAGTGGATGTCGCATAATCTATTTTATCAGATTCATCATGGTGGAGGTTAGTAAGACGATAAAGACCACTAAAAGGTATTTTAATTACATAAGAACGATTAGTTGGAATAATAACAAGTTTTGTAATTCCTGCTGCAAGAGAAAAGTCCTTAGTTTCCTCTTCTTCCATTACAAAGTAAGATTGTTCACTGAAATTAGTACAAATTGGAGTATATTCTAACTCATCATCACCATAAACGACATCTTCTGAGATGTAAAGACCTCCAGCGTGAACACCAAGAAGATTTTCTACAAAATTATAAACATCTTTTACAAGATTTGTAGTAACTTTAATCATCCAAACATCTCCTCTAAATTCTTAATATTAGCATCTTTTGGAATGTCTTTTATTTCGATTGGCTCTATAGTACAAGAGCAGCCGTCAAGATATTCTTCGTATTCAGTAGACTCATAAAAGGCATCAGTAGAATTTTCATAATCATCATCATTTTCTGAGTCATAATCACAATAATTATTTGCTGCCAGATAATCATTGTCATTTCTATAAGTATCGAAATCTTCTTCAACGGACTCCTTCATGAAAAATTCATCTGTATCTCCAAATATATAGTAAGAGATTTCATCTGTGCCGCAATAAGGCGTATCAAAAACTACTTTAACTGCTCTGCTCATTTTTTTTCTCTCCTTTTCTCATTTTCTATATATATTATACCAAAAATTTTTAAAAAAGTAAAGTCCTTAATAGTCATTTGACTACCAAGGACTTGATTATTACAACTGATACAACTGATAGAACCGCATTAGTTGATGAACATCTTCGATATTGTCCATCTGGTCAAAGAGTTTGCCATCATAAGCGAGCCAAAAAATACTTGAATACTCCTTCCAACCAAGTTGAGTTGTTGCCCAAGACAAAAACTCCTTACGGGTGGCGGCAGGATTATCGTTCTTCCACTTATTTACTTTTTCATTCAAATGGAGGTAATAATTCTTTCTGTCTTTAAGAATTTTGCGACAGTTTTCAAAGGTTGGCTTATACGCAGGAAAATAAGTCAAAAATTCATCTGTATCATTCTTCAAAATCAAATCATAAATACGACGAGTTGATAGGTTATGATTAGATGCCAGATAATGAAGCTCAAAATAGTTTTCAGTTTTCATTTTCAATCTTGTGCCAGCCTCCATATCCCAAACAACAATGCCTTCTTGATTGTCAGTCAAAGACTCAACTATCTTCTCACAATCTTCAAGACCAGTAACTTGCCAAGACTTGGCCACCGGCACGCCAATCTTTTCAGAATAAAGAAGAGGATTGATTTCCTTGCCTGTTTCATTTACTCTTATACCTATCAAAAAAGCACAAAGTTTATCATAACGACAAACTACTTGATTGAAAGGTGAGCAAATTTCAAAAGTCCAAGTATAATCTTTATTCAATCTCTCATAAACAAGACCCTCTGTCTTGAGGGCGGCGGCAGCAAGGTCACCAAAAGTTTTATAGCCACCGACTTCAAGAGGAGAAGAATAAGCAGAGAGATTGGCGTTAGTTGCCATTCTCCATTCGCCTTTATACCAATAAAGAGAGATAAGAGTGCCGTCCATCTTTTCAGTTACATTAAGATGTTTTGATTTCCAATTTATCTGTGCCGCCGCAGGTTCACCAAAATTGAAGAACTTATCAAAAGAATGGCGTATTATCTTCCAAGTTCCCTTTTCAAGTATCAAGCCACGAGCTTCCTTAACGATTGGGCTAAAGAAATCAGACTTTTGCTGAGAATACTTGAAAAGAACGAGGTCGTCGTCTTCCCTTATAGTCAAACAATAAGGGGCGGCGGCAAGAACTTCTCGCCAATTTGGTTCATTCTTTATGAAATCTATGATATACATTAAATCACTCCTTAATTAGAACGCAGTTTGTGGAAGATACAAGATAAACTTTCCCGTCTTCTCCTGTGATTTGTAGCTGTTCACCATCGTAGTCCTTCCAACTCTTTATTTTGACCTCTTTCGTTGTGCCGTCAAACATACTGATAATTGCTGTATCATAAGTGTAAGTAGTATCAATAAGTTGGAAATTGCAAGAAGCAAAACTGAACATTGTGCCGGCGGCAAGGACTATCATAACAAACTTTTTCATTAAAATTTCTCCTTTGTTTTCTTTGTTTTTTCTTTTTCTACAAATATTATACCAAAAAATAAAAAGAGAGTCAAAGATTTTCTCTTCAACTCTCTTCATTGATTACTTATTCATTTTCCATAAAGCCCTTATCAAGAGGAAAATTCAACGGAACTTCCTGCGGTGTCCAAGGCGAAATAGGAGTTGAAGACTTAGGAGCGAAAGGATTATTACCCATAAGCATCATCATCATAAGAAGGTCATTCTTATCGCCGCCGTCCCTGTTCATCATCATCATAAGAGGGAGCATTGATGAGTTTGCTGTGCCGCTCATCATTGACATCATCATGATATCTCTCATTGAATCATCATTGCCGCTGTCCTCGAGCATAAGGAATGGAAGCATTGAACCAAACGGATTAGAAGGGTCTGGCTTAAAGTTTTCCATTAGAGTAACAAGCTTTACATAGAATGAGAAGCCGAAGATTGAAGTCTTAGGAATAAGATTTTCGATTGTACCCTTTCTTACATTAATTGCAGAAATATGAGTATCTGTGATTACCTTTACAAGATAATAAACTTCATTGTAAACGATAGTATCGCCCTTCTTAAGGTCTTTCAGAGCAACAGGAATACCATAGACAGGAATGTCCATTACAAGATTGGCTACATCTGTTGCCGCAAGAGTGTCTACATTGTAAACAACATAAGAGTTACTGTCAGTCAAAAAGGCAAGACCGCTTGGGGAATACTTAATAGTACCACTTGTGTATCTACCAATAATGTCACCAAAAATTTCTTTCATATTCATTTTCATAGATTTATCCTCCTTTTTAAGGTTCAAAGTTTTTATTGTTGTTTCAGTTAGAGGCTTTGCAGAGGTTGCTGAAATAAGAGGCTCAGCACCTATGGAAAGACGAGATAAGGCATCTTTATCTACTGTTAAAGATGACACCTTTAAATCATCTTCACTAAGGAAAATACTCGCTTCATCACAATTATCTTCTAAATTATCTGTAGTGGAATATCTGCTGATACCAGAAAGATTTACATAATCTGTAATACAACAGAAACTCATTGGCTTATTATATTGAATGTTTTTAGCTATCCATTTACAAGAATTAGTAAAAAGGAAAGTATTAAACTTTACTTTTTCATCGGTATTTTCTCGGAGAAGATAAGTGTTGACTTGAAATTCATCATTAACTTTAAGAATATTCCCATTATATTCTTTTATTTTTTCTTGATAATCTTTATTAGCTATACTAAAAATAACATTTTTATATTTTCCTTCTTTATCATTACAAGTTATCCATATGTAATCCTTATTACAGAATTTATATGAAGTAATAAGTCTTTTTGGTTCAATGGAAGGACTAGATATATCACACTCGCTGTATATATATACAACAAAATAAAGTTGAGAATGATTACTGTCCTCTGCTGTTGTAAATTGAATATAAGGATTTTCTGTTAAATTAGACCTGATTTCTTCTTCTTTAATACCTGAAATTGGGAGGTAATATATTGCTCCTTCTCCAGAAATAGTTGACTTATTCCACTCATTGATTTGATGACAATAAAGCTTTAAATATTTATTTTGCATTATCTTTTGTTTCCCTCTGCTCTCATGCGTCCAATTTGTTAGAATTGGATACCCATGGATTGGTCGCTCAACTGGCTCAACACTTTTAATTTTCCATGTGTCTGCAACATAAGTAGAATAATAAAGTTCTGCTCGTTCTTCTGGATTACGAATTTCAGGGCAAAAAAGTTGTATAGATTTAAGAATATCTCCTTCTGCGAACTCTGTTTGAATATCAGAAAAGTTGTTGTTTTTTTGAATATAACAACAAAATTTCCACGCACCTTTTTCACCAAAACCATAGAGAGTAATTTTATACCAATCTGGTTCACAAATTTTTGAAGATATTTCATCTGCTTCTTCCCAGTCTACAAGATAAGTTATAGAACTATTTAAGTCTGCACCATTTACTACAGGGTCAATACTAAGTATTCTATACTTGTGCGGTTTTGAAATTGCTGTTGCTTTATTTATATCGGCTGGGTCTCGTCCATAAGAAGCTTGTTTAGTCGGAACAATAAATTTTGCGTTCTTGCCAGCAGACAACTTATAACTTTTTTTCTTTAGAACAAAAAAAGATTGAATGTCTTTTGTATCTACTTCCTGTAAGAGAAGTTTTTCAAGGTCACTTGGCTTATATTTTTGAATTTCTTTATTCTGTCCTTTTATATTTATTGACTCAAAACTGTATCTTTGCTTTCCATCTACAACCTCATCTTTCTGAACAAGAATTGGATTATCAATATAATAGTATCTTTTATTTTCATAGTCTTCTATGATAATTCTTGTAATCTTACTAGATAATCTACCAAGTTCTGCCACTTCTTTTTCTGTCATATCGAAAGTGATGTGGGCCGTAGGAGGTGTTGTCATATAAAAAATTCCACTAGTGGGTTTTCCATTTATTTGAGAAACATCACCAGTTCTAACGTAATCCGGCGATAGATAAATAATTTGATAATCAACACCAAAAATTTTAACTGCCTGATTTTCAGTTGGCGTATTCTTTAAAAATGTTATAATTGCCATTTACTCCCTCCTTTCTTATTTTCTATAATAATTATATCAAAAATTTTTAAAAAAGTCAAAAATAAAAGGGCAATTAGCATAAACTAATCGCCCCAAGACTCTTAATATAAAACATTTAAAACCATTTGGTCAAATTGCAGAATTGAGCCTTAAACTAGATGCCTTGCCACCTGGGACTTCATTTATCATTCGGGATAACACCTATTTACTATTCAGAGTAAAACCTAGATAATTTAGGAGAGTATATCTCTCACTCACTTTTCGCTCCGAAGAACATACTTTGTGCTAAGTTATCAACGTAAATCTTTTATATATATATAAAAATTTACAAAACGTTCCATTTGTTCAAAGTATTTGCTGAAAGCATCTATATTTTTATTTAAAGAAAGTCGCACGGCGGCACAATTAAGTGCCGATTGCTAACTTTACTTCCAAAGAAAAGCTGATTGAGTAAGAATTTCCTTCATTGCTGTATAAGCGTCTTTCTCAATCAGAGAACAAAGGTTCTTAAATGGACCCACTCCAGAGCCACTAACGTAAGCAACATTTTCGTCAAATGTGCTAAGAGTTGTATCGGAACGACTTTCAACATTCCAAAGTATAAGTTTTGGCATTGTAAGTCCTGCTTCTTCAAATGTCTTCTTCCATTTTTCAGAAATTGAAGACGTGTATTTGCCATCATACCAGTCATCAATCTCCATATCACTTATAACAATAAGTGCTCGTGGAGCTTCTCCTGCTTTTACTGATGTCTCATAAATTGCTCTAAAACCAGCATCAAGATTTGTACTATAGCCTACAGGTGAAGAAAAAGCCTTATTTAATGCTCCTGCGAGAGTAGTTTCTTTTCCAATATCAATAAAAGTTGGCTCACTAGAAAACGTCATAAACAAACCATGATAAGCTCCCTTATTATGCTGAGCAAAATAAGTCGCAAGACCAATAGAAGTTGCCATTGGTCTACTTTTATTACACGTCATAGACCCAGATACATCAGCCATTACGACAACATCGAACTTATCATCTACATAATTAGGAAGTGCCGCCCACTGCAGTTCATCAACTTCTGAAGGTTTTGCACAGGTATAACCTTGTGTTCTCCAGTTATATCTCAGTTCTTCATTAATCAATTTCTGAATAATGTCATATGGATAAAGAGTTCCTGCATTGATTTTCTCTTTACCAGACTTTACGTCTTTCAAATAAGCAGAAAATTTCTCTTCCTCATGATACCGAAAAGCATCTTGGTATTTTGCCATTGCCTTTGCCGGCACAGCAGAAAAATCAATATCTTCCCATTCATTAGCACTCATCTTCTTCTCAACAACAGTCAAATACTGTCTAAGCTTTGAAAGTGTCTTACGATAAGTACGAGGAGTCAAGCCAAGACGTGTGATTGTCTTATTTGCAAGGCGTCTTGATTCAGCAGAAGAAGTATTGATACTCTTAAGCCACTTAGCCATAAGGCTGATAGGCCTGTTATTCTTCATATTATAAACATCAGAACGAAGCTGCTGTTCAATGAAGTTCCACATATCCTTTTCGACAGGAGTATTTTCAAAAATGTAGAGGTCGTCCCATCTGCCGCAATCTACAATAGTCTGGAAATTACGAGCCACCTTGCAAGGGTCAATTTCAGCAAGACTCTTAAGCAAAATTCTGCCAATTCGTCTTTCGCCGCAGCCTCCATCTCTGATGTTTCTTACATAAAGAATAAGGTTATCTGCAAGTTCTTTATCCTCAACTCGTGCCCCAAGCCACGCTTTCTCAATTTCCTCTGCTGAAGCTTTACGCTTACCACCAATTGTTGAGAAAAGGTCAAGAAGGTCTCCGCCGCCAGTAGAAGAAAATGCTCTGCCGCCATTCTCTATTTCTTTAATATTTGCGTTTCTCTTAAAAGTATCTGTAAATCCCATTGTTAATTCCTCCAAGATAAGTTATTCATTAAAATACGGTTTTAAGCTGTCTTTATCTTTCATAAGGCTGTTGAGAAAGTTAAGGAGGTCTACAGTTTCTTCATAAGAATAAATTTTTTCAATTTCATCATATGAACGAAAATCATACCAGCCTTCGCCTTCCCAATCTCCTAAAATATAATCTTCATCTACTACAGTTCTAATTGATTTTAGAAGATTAAAAGCTTGTTCAGTTTTGATATAGAAAAAATCAAAATCTGAAATAGCATAATATTGATTGGCTTTTAAATTTGGAAGCCAATACCAAATATCAAATTCATCTTTAAAAGACTCTTCTCGAAAATAGCGTTCAAAGAAAGATGCACTAACTTCCGTACAATAGCCTTCAAATTCTCTGGACGCTGGTACTTCTTTTATTTCATTTTCTAAAGCTTCTTTAAAACTCTGAAACTTTTTACCATTTTCTGTTTCATAGTAATGCTTAATTACCATTTAATTTTCTCCTTTCTTTTATTCTATAAATATTATATCAAAAATTTCAGGAAAAATCAAAAATTCGATGTGCCGCCTTAGCAATCATTTCAATGAAATCACGACGGCCGACGCATCATATTTTAAGAGTGCAACTTGTATCTGTTTTATCTGCTGAAAAGAAAGGTATTCCAAGCAATTCAACAATTGTTCGTTCAATAACACAACCCGTTGATTGCTCCCAGCCTTCTGCAAAATAGACACAGTCAGCTTCACTCAGACCATTTGCAATTGACTTACCCAGACCAACTAAATAAGAGTCCTCTGAGTTAAACCAATCAATGATTTCAACCTTAATAGGATTCAAACGAGAACGAATATCTCTTACGGCTTTTATTAAAGAAAGATTAATTTCTTGCTTTGTCAAGCCCGAACAAGGATGTGATATAAAGACTTTCATAAATAAAGCTCCTTTCTTTTATGACTCTTTGATACAGATGACAAAATTTTTAATTCTTAGTATTAAAACAGCTTCCAATTACCACTTTGCACTTTCTTTTTTTATAGAAATACCTGTGATTTTTTTAAATATTTTTGCATCAAAATTTGGAAGTGACATAATAACGTTCTTTTCATAACTTGAAAGACCATGCCACCAAATTTTCATGCATTTTGTTCTATTAATTTTTTTCAAATACCCACCTGTTGTTTTATAGTCAGGATGTGATTCTTTTTCTTCATCAGTCATCTGGTCAGAGCAAATCCATTTAAAAATGGTATATTGAGCTTTGTTTAACAGATGTGCCGCTTCTGAATTCCTCCAATCTTCAAAAGTCCAATCAGAAGGCTTATTAAACATTACAATCTTTGAGTCCTTAGTGTTAAAACAACCACTTGAAAAGCTACTTTTATTCCAATCGCCACTATTGTAATCACCACAATTGCAATTGCCACTATTCCAGTTACCATAATTGCAATCACCGCTATTGAAATTACCACTGTTATAAGTACCAACATTCCAATTGCCAATATTGTAATTACCACTATTGTCATCGCCACTATTATAAACACCAGTATTCCAGTCACCACTATTATAGTTACCGCTATTCCCACGGCCAGTATTATAATTACCACTATTATCATCGTTGCTATTATAATCACCGGTGTTATAATTACCACTGTTATAGTTACCACTATTACTGAGTCCTATATTGCCTTTTCCTGTATTGACCATTTTTAAAACTTCTTCCCAAGAAAGTTCACGAACAATCTTAATTTTGTTGGTGCAATGTTTGTTCTCAGTTATTTCTGTATTAATGTCACCCAAAGCTTCAACTTCAGCAACTTTATTATCTGGGTCAAAAGGATAATAGCTAAAGCAATCTTTTAATTCTGTGCAAAAATGAAAACCTCTTTTACAGCATAAAGGAATTACATCTTCTTCAAATGTTTTACCGACTGCATATTGAAATCCTTTGCACGTCCAATCGGGTTCAAAAACTTTATAACCTCTCATTGCTTTACAACTCCTTTACTCTTACGATAAAAAAATCTTTTAAAGAAAATTTATATTCTTTGATTAAAAGATAACATATTATTACTTAAGCTAAAATGGTACCGCTAGCCGGACTTGAACCGGTACGGGTTTTACCCCGAGGGATTTTAAGTCCCTTGTGTCTGCCTATTCCACCACAGCGGCATATGGCTATTTTCACAATAGCCGGCGGACAGATTTGAGCTTATAATATCTCAGGCTCTGCCAACTATGCCTTTTTAAGTAATACAAGGGAGAAACCGTCACCGACATCAAGGCGAGGAAATTCACGTGGTACAGGTGGCGAGATTTGAACTCGCACGGATTACTCCATTAGAACCTAAATCTAATGTGGCTGCCAATTACACCACACCTGTTGGTGCAGATAGTGAGATTTGAACTCACACGCTTTTCAGCAAGGGTATTTGAGGCCCTCTCGTCTGCCAATTCCGATATATCTGCTTGTCTTCTTTCAACCCCAGAAAGAAGGCACGGCACTTTATTGCCGCTTCCCTACACATTGGAACAACTATTGCCGCTCCTCAAAGGTGTCATTTTGTGGAGACGCAGGAAAGATTTGAACTCTCGGTCAACGGGTTGCAGCCGTTTGCCTTTCCTCTTGGCTACTGCGTCAAAATTTGGTGGGAGAAACGGGACTTGAACCCGCACAGATATTAATCCAAAGGATTTTAATGGTGTTGGATGTCGGTACTGCCCCAACCTAAGACTTTATACCCAACGTCCTTTGTGTCTGCCAAATTCTACCGCTCTCCCAGATTGAGAAGATAATCTGTCTAGCCGCACGGCGTAACGTATCTCCTTTAGTGACGCCGATGCCGCCAGACTTCCTACTTCTCTGAGCCATCTTTAGACTGACGCTCTAATCAGTGTTCTTCTTTTGGGCTTTCTTTTAATTGGACGCCCTGCCAATAACCTTTTTGGCTAAGGTCTTACCTTCTTTGACTACTTTCGTATAAAAGAAAATAGTCGCTTTTCCAGAAAAACTTGAACTCTCTACAGTTGTTCCCACTGGATAGTTCCTCTCCACTATCAAAGTGCGTTTGTACTGATTTTGTCCTACCACCAGTAAGCTAGCCTTTTATTTAGTAAAAGGCACCTAATTAACACGACACTTGAATTATAAGGTTGCAAACCAAATATGTGATATTTTTGCAGTCAGATGTCGTTATGAGACAGTTTGAAAACTTACTCAGGTTTCTACCAAGACCCGATAGAATAAAAACTTACAATGTTTTCCCTATTAAAAAGATTGCGGGAGGGGTCTTCTATTTGCTCACTTTAAATTAATCTTCATAGAGAAAAGAAGAAAAGGATATACCTTATTCGTAGAGCAGCTAATTCTACTATCTTCTTTTCTTATGTCGGTGTTGGCTGAGGCGGATGGGGTCGAACCATCGCTAGGGAGATTTAGAATCTCCTGTCTTACCACTTGACGACGCCCCACTGTCATAATTTTCTTCTTCCAAAAGAAGATTGGTGGGCAGGGTAGGAATTGAACCTACGATGTTTCTTATGTGTCTGATTTACAGTCAGATGCGTTCGCCAACTACGCATACCTGCCCATTATGAAGATTTCTCTTCACAAACTAATGTAACTCTTTCTAAGGAATTATTTAAAATAGACCACATTAAAGCATCTTTCTTATCATCATCTGCTTTTTTAATAACAGACCTAAAAGATTCTCCACATAGAAAATAATAATATTTCCTATCGTCCAAAGTCGCAACATCTCTAATTGCAAACTCATATGCCGCCGCAAGACTTTCAAATCTTTTAGAAATGACTTCTCCATTGGAACGATAATTAAGTCTTATCATAAAAACTCTCCTTTCAAAAAGTTAATTGGCTCTCCCTGTTGGACTTGAACCAACGACCTATGGATTAACAATCCACCGCTCTACCGGCTGAGCTAAGGAAGAATATAGAACCCATAAAAGTTTAATACTAACTTTTGGACTCGAACCAAAGACCGCCCTTTGGTTAGGGCTGCTCTATCCACCTGAGCTAAGTTAGATACTAAACTTTTATAAATTCACTGTGGCTGGCGAGAAAGGATTCAAACCTTTAGTAACCTTGAGTCAAAGTCAAGTGTGTCTATCAATTCCACCACTCGCCAATACTCAGTCCTCTAAACTTGCTTCCACATACCTTACACTGACAGGGTCTTTAACTTCTGACCTCTCCTTAACATCAACCACCTTCACTCTTGTCCCATAGCAAAGATGGTTGTAGTTGTCGTCCATAAGACGAACAACCTGACCGACCTGCGGCACAGCTTCTTCTCTGTTAAGAAGATAATCATAAGTTCTTCCTCTGAATACTTTATTCCTGTCTTTGAATTGTACTGTTACAAACATTTAAAGAACTCCTTTCAAGACACTTTAATGCACTTTTAATCCCAAATTAAACGCTTTAAAGATTAGCTGAACGTGTCTTTTTTCTTTTTTACTATAATAATTATAGCAAAAATTTTTTTAAAAATCAAATTTTTAATTGTGCCTTTCTCATTTTGCCGCAGCAAGTGAGCTTTCATTGGACAGTCCGCAGACTCCAAAGGGCATTTGGCGGAAACGAAGAGATTTGAACTCTTGCTTTGCTTGCACAAACTAACCGCTTAGTAGGCGGACCCCTTAAACCACTTGGGTACGTTTCCGAAAAGAGGAGCCATTCTCCTCATTCTATCTTGCAATAGGGGTGCGGCATCATTAAACACTAAGTGTTTTCTCTGGTAACTACAAGGTTTTTAGTAGACTATGCCAACCTGTCTATGCCTATAAGGAATAGGAATCTAAAGACTTCGGTGAATGTTGGCTCAAAGAGTTTCCATTCATTTACAGAGATTTACCTTAAATAAATTAAGGTAGCTAACAGTTATAAAACTGTTGGTAGTCTGTACGGGATTTGAACCCGTGACTTTGCCGTGAAAGGGCAATGACTT
Source organism: uncultured Candidatus Melainabacteria bacterium (assembly GCA_934754775.1). Classification (GTDB taxonomy): domain Bacteria; phylum Cyanobacteriota; class Vampirovibrionia; order Gastranaerophilales; family Gastranaerophilaceae; genus CAG-196. Next base: position 29,044 of record CAKVIM010000004.1, read on the forward strand.
AAACCGCTTGTCGAACAGACCATTAAGCAATTAGTAAAAACAGTCACGCCACGAGAAGGCTTGCTTATGTGACCGAGCTGATGGGCGGGCTTGAACCGCCGGCCTATTGATTACAGGTCAATCGCTCTACCAACTGAGCTACATCAGCGAATTTTAACTTTCCGTACCTTTTTATTATACCAAAAAGTTTTTAGAAAGTCAAATTTTTAACTTATACCTCCGGAACATTTTCAGGGTCAATCCAGAATAAATCATATTCAGTTGCTATATCAGCTGAAATATGATAATGACCTATTTCTTTATCGAGAGGAGACACTTGCTCCTCTGCCCATCTAAGAGCATCAGAACGAGAAGATGCTAGCACAAATCTATCTTCCAAAGGCGGCACATCCCAATAACCAATACCTACTTTATAGATTTTTTTCATTATATCTCCTCTGCGTCTTCGGGGTCAATATCCCAATTTTCAAAGTCATCTTCGGTTGCTTCTGCTACCTCATAACCGCAGTCCGCAGCGTAATCTTCATACTCCTGTGAATCATAAAAGCAAGCTTCACCGCACCCAGAATACTCCTCTTCGTCCATATCTTCGGAAGACCAATTAACAAGATGCTCCCAATCAGATATATAGTCTGGAAGTCTTTCTTTAGCATATTCCTCTGCATCAGCAAGACAGTCAGCCTTCACAAAAACTGTTTCATCTGTGCCGGCATAGCCACAAGAAAAAGTAATTTTATAAATAGTTTTCATTGAATTACGTCCTTTCTTTATTAGAATTTGGTGTGTCCGAGGAGGCTTGAACTCCTGACCTTAGCATTAAAAGTGCTCTGCTCTACCAACTGAGCTACGGACACAAATTTAAGGCATCTCACCTTTAAGGAATATTCAATGGACTCATTAGTCACTTATATGACTTTGTCGACATATCCTTGCCGCCTCATACCACTTCCGAGGACCGAATTGATTTTTGCTATGTGCTTCCCATAGACTTACGAGTACAATCTTACTCTCTTTTCTTTACTATAATAATTATAGCAAAAATTTTTTAAAAAGTCAAAATATTATTCGCAAAGCTCTTCATAGACTTCCTTCTTTAAATCTTCATCATAATGATAAAAACCGATTTTATTTTCCTCAATGAGCTTTACATAATCTGCCCAACAATCGGGGCAAAAAATCATTTCTTGGTCTTTAGTATGAAATGTTTTTGAGCATCTCTTACAGACCTTTTCAAAAATAACTTTATCGCTTCTCTTCATCTTTTCTATATATATTATATCAAAATTTTTTTTAGAAAATCAAATTTCTATTTTCTTACCGTAGATATAAATTGCCGCCCCGTCTTTTCTGATGTAGACCTTACCGAAAATGACCTCTTTTGGTCCTACGCCGGCACAATATTCTATGTCATCAAGCTTATTGGCTTCAACAATATCCTCAATAATATCGGCTCTCTTCCACAAAGTAGTATCAGAGAAAACTTCCTTCAAAACTTTCGTGCCGCCCTCTACTTCTACTTCGGCAAAAGTCTTGATTGTAACTCTTACCTTCTTCTTCAAAAAGCGTCTGAGATATTCAATTCTCTCTATTTCTCCCATTTATAAGACCTCCTTAATCCCAAAGTGACTGATAATATTTGGCAAAAGCTGCCAGTCCCTTGTTAATCATAATCTCTCTCTTACGCCTTTCCTTATCATATTCTGAATAAGAAAGGTTGAGAATTGGCTCTTCTTCATCAATGATAAGACAAAAAGCCTCAATCATTTCATCAAGAGTCTTTATCCACATTGCATCCGCAAGTTCATCGACGTCTGGCACTTCTGTAATGTCAGCAATCTTCTTCGCTTCAGCATAAAGCTCACCGGGATAGCCACAATGGTTATCTCTTAAATAAGCAAGACGTGGGGCAGCAAAACAGGCAATAACGTGGTCAAGCCCCCAAGTATCGGCAAAAGAAAAACCGTGTTTTCTCACAAAATCTTTTTCTCCTGCTATTATCTCTTCTTTGTCTTCGTTCTGCGGGTCATTCTCAAACGAATAAGGAGGGTGTTTTTTAATTAGCTCTTCAATTTCTTCCAAAGTTCTCATTTTCTTCGCTCCTTTCTCATTTACTATAATAATTATAGCAAAAAATAAGAAAAGAGTCAAAGATTTTAGTGTCTCTGACTCTTATGTATCTTATTCGCCGTCGTCTTCGGACTCGCCTTCTTTGACCTTAATCTCGTCTTTGCTCTGAGAATATGCCGCTGGACCAAACATTTCTTCGTGAACACTCTGAGTAGTCATTCTCCAATCTCCCATATTCTGGACATTAGACTGACGATAAGACTTAAGATTTACAACTGGGTCTTCATGAATTGTAACAACCTTAGACTTAGCTTCTGCTTTAACAACAGTTGGTGTTATAAACATAAGATTACCTCCTTTGAAAAAAATAAAGGGAGACGTTGCTGCCTCCCCTAAGATTAATCTTGCGTTACAGTCTTTTCAGTAGAACTGATTATGCTAGTTTCATCTTCCTCATCAAGCTGAGTTGCAAGCTCCTGCATCTTGGACTTGATTGCGGCTAGTTCTTCATTTAGAATTTCGAGAATTTTTTTACCATAAGCAGAATCTTCTTCTGTCTTTTGGCCTTCCTCATCTTTACCAATTACTACATAAGAACCAAAATTATAAGAAGCTTCTCCAATTTTGATTATAGCGTCCTTATTTTTGTTAGTAAAGTTATCTATCATCTTTTTGATTGCCGCTGCCTTCTTAGAAAGCTTGCAAATCTGTGCTTCTATTGAGCTTTTCTTTAAAGGAACCGGCTCTACTGGAGGCACGCAAGGATACGGATATGGAGGACAAGGTGGATAATCTCTAGGCATTGGTGGACAAGGTGGTACAAACCACATATGGCCGCAATTGCACTTGTTGTTATCATCCTGATTATCCTTACCACTCGGGCAACACTTGCCATCGGGATACATTGCGATGTCAGCGTTCATAAGTACGTCTGCGATTGGCATTTACCTATCACCTCTCTATAATAAAATAAGTAGAAAGGATTTTACTCCCTTCTACTTAAAGTGAAAGATTACATGATTGACTCTATAAAAATCAGATTTAATGTGCCGCCTTATCAAGTTCATAAAGATGGTCAAGGTCAGCGATAAAAGCGGGGTCATGTTGCTTTTTGCACCAGTTATCAAAATCGCCATTGTAATGCTTCATATGACATTCAATAAGGAGAGCAACGTAGAGAGCTTTGCTTTCTGAAAAAACGTGTCCCTTCTTTGAACCGTCATAGAAGTGAGTTACATAACACAAATAATTATAAGCACTTACATTATCGTGAGAATAGAAGTGAGCGATTTTAGTTGGCTTACCACGCCAATCACAAAACCCCTTACATTCTGGCTTACCAATATCATGATAACGTGCCGCCTCAAGGACTTCTCTTGAATAACGAGCTTTAAGATGACAAGAGGCGGCACCTCTGTTGGTTTGAACACCAATTTCATAGGCTCTAATCATATGGTCGCCAATAGACAACTTATGATGTGGGTTATCGTGAGAAAGATAACAAGCACCTTCAAGTATCTTTTCAAGAGCACCATCTACTGCCGCAGGAGCAAAACGAATTATATCGCCCCACCCCTCAGAATAAGCAGGAACTTGGAACTGTCTAACCATACGTTCAATTACAGTTTCTGGAACTTTACGGTCTCTTTGTGCATTTCTTTCCTTACAAATCCACACTGGTACAATAAACAAAGCGCATTTGAATGAGTAGGAATGACCTCGTGCAACATTCTTCATATCTTTTAGAAAGTTTTTTCTTTTCTTTCTGATAATGTTGGTTGCATCATAGTAAACATTCTTGTTCTGTCTGATTGCCTCGGCACTTCTTTTTCTCATTTCTTGAAAAACTTCTTGATTATGTTTCTGGTCTTGTGCAGAGCCAAAAAGTTCTGCTCTAATATCATCAGAAGAAACATAAACCCAATTTTCTTTATCTTCCATTTCTTTAAAGTAAGTTGACTTGCCCGAACCCGGTATGCCAACAGCCATTATAAACATATTCTCCATAATTCTTATCTCCTTACTTTCTTTCTTGAAGCTTCCAGAGGAATATACTTTCTATGTACAACTTTTTCTACAGTCATACCCAAGTATTCTTCCTCTGTCTTTTCATCTATAACCATAATTCTTATTTTTCCATATGCTGTGCCGCGGCCCTTAACTTCAATGCGTCTTTTAGCATAGTTAATTGCATCCCAAGGGGCGGCGGCGAAATAATCTATTCGACAATCTGGGCAAACAAGTATGTAATGAATTTTACCATTTTCTTCTTTTGGCAAATGACTACCAAAAGGATAATGACAAATCTGAACATTAAATCTTGTATCTGACCCAACGCAAATCATTTGTGGCTTATAAATATTTTCCATACTATCCCGCTCCTTTTTTATTTTCTATAAATATTATAGCAAAAAATAAAAAGGAAGTCAAAGATTTTTTCTCTAACTTCCTTTATAAATCAATCTTTAATTTTCGCCACAAAACTTACTACTACTTCTGATAGAGAAGTGTTAAAGTCTTGACAGAACTTACGAGTAAGAAGCTCTTCGGCAATCCAACTTGCCTGCATCCTAGACCCAGCAGAAATCTCATAAACTTTTGTATAGACTGGCGGCTCAGACATAAGACCCAGCGAAGGTGACATTAAACCTGCAATGTATTTACTCATGACAAAATTCCTCCTAATTAGACTAAAAGTAACAGAAAGAAACAAAAATCGACATTTTCTTTCTTGTTACAATATAATTATAGCAAAAATTTTGTTAAAAGTCAAAATTCAGAATTATTCGCCAACAACAAAATATTCCATGTCTTTACTTTTTTCTTCTTCTGTAAGAGCTTCATATTCTGCTTCTGTAAGTTCAGTATGAACTTGCTTTGCTTTTAATTCATTAATTTCAATTTGCATATTATTAATGGTGATTTGTAAATTATTAATCATTTCTCTCAATTCACTATCATCATATGATTCTCCCGTGCCGGCCTGCGGTTTTCGAGGCATTTTAGCAAAATATGCCGGGTCAAGAGTGTCATCTCTTACTCTCATTTGCTCTTGAAATAAAATCACAAAATCCCCTCCTATTCTTTGAATTGAATTTTACTTCAATTAAAAGTAGGAGAGGACTTGAAAAGCTCTAAGAAATTGAAGTCAGAAAGAAACTTTTTTAAGAAGAGTATCCCAATTCGTATTAAGCTGTTTAAGAATTTCTTGCATACCTTTCTTATCTGTCGCCTTGTCCCAAACAGGAAAACAATAGCCTTCTCTTCCACGAAGTTTAGCTCCTTTTGACTGACAATATTTCAAGAAATCTGGATAGGAAAAACCTAGTAGTCGTGCTTCAAGGATATGATAAGATGAAGCAAATTTAAAGCCTTCTTTTTTGCACATTAATTCTGGATTAAAGCCGATAAAAGCATAAGAGTCATTGAAATTTGAAGATGCCACAAAAGCTTTCATATTATAACTCCCTTCTGAATTTCTTTCATTTCTTTCCATTCATCGTCTGTTAACTCACACGCTTTACAAAACGCCGCCACAGGCAATAAATTTTGACTGTCAATAATGGAAATAATAGAGCTAATGAATGGCTCTACACCAGCTGGTTCGCCCTCGAACGGAGGAGGTGCCGCGGCACAACGTTGAGATTGATAATTTGGAATGAGATACTTGGTAACAGTAGAAGGACTAACACCTACTATTTGTGCCGTCTTAGACTTAATTCCACACTCCAAGTAAACCTCATTAATCTGAATGATAGTTTCTTCACTAATCCTTCTAGTCATTTACTTACTCCTTTCCTCTTAGCAATCTGATTAAAAATTGCTGTAAATCATGGGCTGATGAACAGTCAATTCTTTCTGCCCCTGCCGGCGTATCAATTGGACTTGCATTGATATAAGCGGTTCTTGAATTTTTTGGAACTATTGCTTTATGGTCTCGCTTAAGCAACCAAAGCAAACCTAAACTTGCATTTTCAAAAATGTAAGACTTATCTTCGCCTTTAACTGACATAATTCTTTCGATTGTACAGTACTTGTCAAACTCTTCTGTTGAAGGTCTTACTGCTCTCAATTTATCTCTTAATTTCATACTTTTTATCCCCTCCCTTATTTTCTATAATTATTATATCAAAAAAAATAAAAAAAGTCAAAGAAACTTTTAATTTCTTTGACCCTTTGTTAATTAATTAATCTGCTGTTACAGAAACTTCTTCTGAATCACTGGCCGCCGGCGCATCATCTTCCTTAGTTAGAGCAAGCGTAATGTAAAGGTCTGAAAGTGCATTTTGAAGTTTTGTAACTACGCCTTTTTCATTGACTTCAATTCTTACTACCTTACCAACAATATCATTCCAAACTGGTGTACCAGCAATCATAAAAAAGGTTGCAAGAGAACGAGCCATTGAAGAATTATCAAGAGTCTCAGTGTCTGGATTAAAAAGAAAAACAGGACTTGTAGCAGCTTTAGACGGAGTAGTCTCTCCTTCTTTAAGATACTGAAATTCAAACTGAGCAAAAGGTACTTGTTGCTGTGTTATGCCAAGTACTGCATTTGTAATCTGTGCGTTAATCATAAATTAACTCCTCCTTTATTTATCTAATTTCTATAATGTCTTGATAGACAATTCGTGTGTTAACATTTATCCATTGGTCAAGATGATAGTGACCACAATAGTGAACATAATCATTTCTTGGACCAAGGTCAATGAGTTTTTGAAGTCGCTTTTCAGAGGGCATGGGAGTAAAGCCTAAAGAAGCACAGACCTCTGTGCCGCCGCAATGAGTGAGAAGATAGTCGATTTCAAAATTGTGGGCTTCAAGTTCATGAAAAGCTTGTGTTATTGCTGCAGGAGAGATTGCTTCTTCCGACCACCAGTTGAGTCCTTCGGTTCTGATAGAGCGGTCAACTGAATCTGCTCCATTGATGCAAAGACAAGATTTACCATTAAGGTCATAAATATTGCCGCTTTCTGCGACATAAATGTTATCGGTAATCTTTCGTGCCGCCGCACCGAATTTGTAGACTATTGGGTACTTTTGGAGAGCAGGATAATTATCGTGATTGCCATAGATAACAAAAGTTGTCCAAGGCTTTAAGTCCCAATTATTTATCCATTTGTTATCTCTTTCATCTCCATACCAAAGAACGCCCCAATCTCCAAGAACAACCATGATGTCTGAGTGATTAAGGTCTGCTTGAATTGGAAACTTTTGGAAGGAAAGTTTTTCAATATCAACGTGTCTGTGAGTGTCGCCTGTGATAAAGAGCCTGCGAGACATTAATCAACCACCCAATCTTTGATAGATGAGTAGCAGTCAGTTTCAGACTCAACCCAAATCTCACTCCATTCTGCCTGAGCAAGAAGGCAGCCGAGAGTTGACTTAGCATTGATGCGGTATCGATGATTGCAGTCTACGAGGTAAACGTCACCCTTGACATTCGATGCCGCCGCAACAAAATTCTTTACATCTGTTAAAGTGATAAGTTCTATTTTATTCTTCAAAATAATTCCTCCTTTTAGTTATTTGTCTTTATGGAAGAAAATTAGGTATAAGAGGTCAATGCCGCCCTTGATTAGGAAATAGAGGACAAGACCAAAAAGTATTGCTGAAAGCATTTTAATTTTCTCCTTTCATTTTTGTTAATTATATTATATGATATTTTTTGGGAAAAGTCAAAAGTTTTTATCGTGCCGCCGAGCCACGGCAAAAGGTCGTAATCCTTATAATAAAGATTACCAATCCGAGGTTTTAATGTCTGCCTTTAAAGCTTCTAAAATATCAGTAATATCATCTGGACCATAATCTGAAACTAAGAGTTCTATTGGCAAATCTAATCTAACATTAGTAATTTGATAAGCCATATAAGGATGCCCTTTATCTTCTCTTACTACAATTTCACAATCTATAAGTTTACTAGAACCAAAGGCCGCAATCATTAAGCGATAAGTATTAGTAATTTCTTCTGAACGCTTAGAGATAAAAAGCTTTTTTAATTGATTAATAGTAATTTCGCAAGGACGTCCATTTTCTTTTTGATACTTCCAATACTTATAGATAACAGAATAAACTGCAACAATATTGCCGCCATTATTCATTGCCGTTCCTAAAGATACTAAATATTTAATCAACTAAATATTTAAAGGAGCGTAACTCTCTCTTGCATAATCAATTAAGAAAAATTTTTGTTCAGGATACTTACGAATATATCCTAAATTTTCTAATTTTTCGATTGCCGACCTCCAAGTTGGCTGAGAAATTTTCAATAGTTCACAAGCGTCTTTTATCTTAAAACTATTAAAGTAAACATAATAGTGGTCTTCTTTATCTTGTGGATTCCATTTAGAAATAGATAGTAAATAAGAATAAACTAAATACTATTTTGCTGTTAAAGGAGTTTTATTACTTTCTTCATAGTTTGGAGTAACTAAACTGCGAGAAAATAAAACATCTTCTTTATTTATTATTTTGGACAGCGTTTGCTTAATTTTAGAAATGAAGGTTCTTTTTGTATTTTCAGAGCAATTCCATTTCTTATTATATCCATTTGGAAAGAGAGTATTAAACTCATTTATGTAGTAATCTTCCCATAGACTTAGCTCATTTTTCTCAACCTATTTAAGTATTTCAAAATTAAAATTCTCAATTCCCTCGAGCTAAATAACTTCATCAATTAATTGATTGCCGCGGCAATGCTCATCTAAGCGTTTACCACAGTGTATAGATTGCCCAATGTAAGATTTGTTATTTAATTTGTTTGTGATTTTATAAATACCTACCATCTATTTCTCCTCTCTAATTTACTATTTGTAACGAATAAACAGTATAGTATCCTACCATTTTATTTTTAAAATTCTTTTCTACAAAATATATTAATTTACTATCTTTTAAAATAGATAAATATTTATCTATATCATCATAATTTTCACTAGTTGTAGTGTCGTGTCCTAACAAAGTTACCAAATTTCTCTTTGAAAAATTAGGAAAATTATCAGGCTCATATATTTCCTTACTTCTTTTTAAAATTAAATAAGTCCTTAATAAATCAATATCTTTAGAATTTTTATTACTGTATTTTATAAATTGATATAAAAGTTTTTTGTTAATTTTAAAGGAATGTATTGGAAAAAGAATGTAATTCTTTCTTTTTATGTCTTTTTTAATCAGTTTTTCTTGTTCTAGCTTTTCTAAGGCATTATAAAAAGTTGGACGACTAATGCCGAGTTCTCTAGTAATAAAACTAATATTGGATATTTTTATAAGTACACCTTGTCCTTCTAATACCTCAATTATTTCATTAGATAGCAAGCTGAATAAATAATAATATACTTGCCACTATTTTGAAGTGATATTCTTATAATTCCATTCATCAAAAAGTAAAGTCATAAAAGAACTTTGTCCTTGAAATTTTCCGCCTTCTGTTAAATTGTATCCGTCATAAAAAGTATTATACTTTGAAATCCAATAAATTTCTAAATTGTCTAACTACTCTATTGAACATTCTTCGAGAATTTCAAAAGAAAAATTATCTAACCCATATTTTTTAAAATCAAGATACATTGGATTTGTATTTTTACCTATATTACTTTTATGCTAAGTCCATCTCCGCTAGATATCAACAGACTATCCAATATATGCTTTATTATTTATTTTATTTGTAATTTTATAAATTCCAATCATTATTTTCTCCTTTTAATTATTTAAACAGCAAAAGAGCTAAAGCTCAAAGTCTTTAGCTCTCAGTCAATGTCCATTATGACCCTACTCCTCTATTTGCATTATATCCCCATTCATCACTCTTATAGAACTTAATAAAGTATCTTTCTTTCTCATTAAGCTCTTCTACTTTACAATCACAAAGTACTTCAAACGTAAAGTTTTCAACGCCGTCTTCCCACATTGCACTATACAATTTGTTATTTGTAGTTGGCTCTGCTCTAAGCCCTCTTTTAACATGGCTTCTCCAACGGTCTGAGTAAGTCTGTCTAGTCTATCCGATATAAACCTTTCCATTAGTGATGTTAGTAATTTTATAGATGCCGCAGCCCCTTGATTTGCCTGCAACTCGACCGACAAGTTCAGAAAATTTTGATTTGTAATAGTTTTCCCAAATTAATTTGTAAAGAACTTGTGGTGAGTTAAGGGTCGCAGCAACATTTTTTAATCGTTTGATGTCTTCAAGGTCATTTTCGCTGAGTTGGATACGATAAAAGTTGTAGTTCTGCCGACGCTCTTCGTCCTTTTTAAATCGCTCAATGACCTCTTCTTGGCGTCGTTCTTGTCTTTTGAGAAGTTCTTCATAAGACTATTTTTTTTCTTTGTAATCTCTTTCAAAATTTTCAAAATCTGTTCTGAGTCTGTCGCTTTTATCTTTGTAGTCTGCGGCAAGTTTGTCTATGGCGTCATGCTTTCGCTCCTCCTCTGATTGAATTTGTTCTATTAGTTGAGTTTGTCGTGCCGCGGCGTCTTGATTAAATTTTTCTTCAAGGGTGGCCTTTTGTCTTTCATATTGGATTTGAAGAGCCTCAAAATCTGCTTTAAATCTATCTTCTGTTTCTTTCCAATTATTTTCTAAGAAGGCAATTTTTTCATTAATTTCCTTCTATTTTTGGTCTTTTTCGTCTTGAAGCTCTTTTTCAAAATCGTTCTTCTTTTCAACAAGAGTTGCCATAATTTTAGCTTGCTCTTTCTTAAAAGAAGACGCTGTGCCGCCGAAAGAAGATTTTGTAGGTTTAGAACTAAAATAAACCCCTGCCGCGGCACCACCTATTATGCCGGCAATTATGCCAAGTATCCAAAAGAATGTTGTCATTTTAAGTTCTCCTTTTTCAGGGTCGCGGCACTATTAATCGCACTGATGATTTCTTCTTGTGTGAGAGTTTTAGCTTTGATAATTCGTTGAACTAGCTGAAAAACATTTCTAACTTCATCAATCTTAGGGAAGCGGCCACATCCTTTGGATTCTGGGCAATAACCAAGCTCCGTACACTTAGGAGCAAACACTACCAAATCCTCAACCAAATAGCTCCATTCATCTGAGTAGATACTTAGAGCTTCAAGAATTGCGTTCATAAGTTCTCTATATTCCCAATAAGCTCTTGTACACATTCTAACTTTTGCCATATCTATAAGGGCACGAAGGTTGGTACGATAAACAATCTTTGTCTGCATACCGAGAGGAAGTAAAAGTGCTGCGTCTTCTCTTTTCATTCCATTTTCTTCAAGAGACTGTGCCGCCGTGGTAATTTCTGCCATTGCATCTTCATAAAGTTTCTCTTGGGCAGGGGTTGCGGCGCGAGGACACACATATGCAAAATTTGAGTAGTCAACATAACGAGTTGAAGCTTGGAGCTTTGTCGGTAGCCCTGAATTATGCGTGTAAAGTTCCCTGATGACACGGGCTGACCAGCCATCAAGTATCAAGTAAACCTGTGCATATTCTAAAACCTTGCCGTGGCCATCTTTCAAACATTGAAGTCCTCTCTTAAAGTTCTTTTTTGGGTCACTTACATCTGCGTTCCAGCACACGCCGGCACAATATCCTGCGAGAGTCAATGGTTCATCTGTTGTCTCGCTCATTACAATAACTTTTCCATTTTGATTAAATCTCTGTGCTAGTGGCATTAAACTTTACCTCCGCCGTTCTTCGGCCAAATGATACTCAAAAAAATCTGCAAAGCCAACATCTGTATCCAACTCATTGCCGGCAGTCCCATTGGAACAAAAACAAAGCCCCATAGCCAAGCAGCACAAATTGAAAGAATAATTATAATTGCCGCAAGCATTATAAAGGATAGAATTGTAACTGTCCAGCCGTATGTTTTGATTGTCTTTCTCCAGTTTTTGTCTGTGATTACGTCAATAATCTGATTATACATTATCTCTTACCTCCTCTAATTTTCTTTATCATAAGCTGATAGTAACCAAGCATTGGAATGACTTCAACGCTCCATAGGAAGCTAAAAGCCAAAGCTAAAAGTTTAACAATAATCATCATTTTTCCTCCCATTGACGCTCTGTTGTTTCCATTGTGTTAAAGACTTCATAATCATCAATTATTTCTCTGAGCCGCGACCCCATTTCGATTGGTTCAAAATCATAGAACTCAAGACTTGTGTTGAGAACGTGTTTATCATAGTCATAAACATTTGTTTTTTTCCAATCCTTTGGGAACATGGAAGCCGGCATAGCAAGATAGACATTGCTTTCAGATAAGTATTCTTCAAGTCTCTGTTCACTCGCTGGTACAACGACCAAAGCATCTTTATTAAGGATTGTGGTCATTTGTGTGCCGTCAACTGTCCAAACAAAAGTTCCTTTTTCTCTGTAAGTTTTAAGGTCTTCTCCCACAATCTTCTCTTTGGTAAGAAAGAATTTTTTGCCTTTAATTTTTGCTATTTCCACAAGAGTTGAGATTAATGACCCCTTGGAAACTATGCCATTCATTAGAAGGCAATCATTTGTTGTAAGAACTTTGTTGATTCTGTCAATTACAAATTGATTATATTTTTCTACACTCATTCGATAAGTTCCTGCCGCCGCGGCATCAAATAGTCTCATATCAGAAGCAAGGAACGTTCTTATTTCACTCATTCTTTTCATCTCCTTTTAAAATAATTATATCATAAAAAAAGAGAAAAGTCAAAGTTTTTAAGCTTTGACCTTCTTCGGATTAGTCTATGTGTTCTTCAAACAGAATTTCATCAGGCTGAACGTAAGCACGAGAACAGAACTCTTCAATGTCTACATTCGAGCTTGTTAGCATAATAACCTCTGGTATTTCATCTTCCGTTGAATCAGTAAGATGAGCAACTTTATTAACTAAGTTATAAAACTCTGCATAACCTTCTTCATCACAGATTGGAACTACAATACCAACCTCATCATCATATTTATCAAGTATTTCCTTAAGTTTTCCAACTGTCAAATAATGTTTCATTAAAATTCTCCTCCCGACATAATAAAATCCTTCATTCTAAAATAATTTACGTCATAGATATAGTTAATAATTTTCCTTGAAGCAGGTCTCTCTGGCAAACGAGTGTTCGCCGCGGCGTCGTTAAATTCTCTTTGTAACTTTTCAATTAATTGATAGTAATGCCCATCAATATCACCATTAATTCCAAGATAATCTCCATTGTGAATACTTAAGAGAATAGGTCTTTCTTTTTCTCTATAAGTAATAACTTCCCCGTATTTAAGAATATCAATTCCTGTGTAGAGGAGTCTAGCAATGTGCATCATATGCTTGCAGAGCTTCTTTTTCTCTTTTCTATCTAGCCCATTTTCAAGACGTTTCTTCTGAGCATATACATAGCCGCCAAAGCTTTTCTCTACTCTTTTGGTCAGAAACCATTCTGGATGGTCAAGAATAGATTGTGCCGCCGGAGCAATGTATAAATAGTGTTCTGGCTTCAATCCCAAAAGTTCAAGTGTATTTGGATTATTAGAAGTTAAAAGTGAGCAAAACTTTTCAAGTGAATAAATGACTGTATCGGTTTCATTATCAATCACTTGCTCAAAATTTTGGTTAAGTAAAATATCTCTTGGAGACCGCAGGGCGGCACCTCGTACATCTGTGTCAGATATTGGAAGATTCGTTCCATAGGCAATTGAGCCGCTGTAAGCAAGTAGGATAATATTATCTTGTAGATTAGGGTTAGTTCTCAGGAAACTGTAATTTGGATAATTAAGAAATTCGTTCATTTTTAGTCCTTTCCTAAAATATAATCTTTTATCATTTTTGGAGTGATAGTTATTTCAGAGTCAATCGAAAGTTTTTCATTTAGAGATTTAAAATACCTCCAAGCTCTATCATCTTGCGACTTAAAGTTCCAACAATACTGAATTTCATCGTCAACTATATGCCTAAATTCATCTCCTTCTTTAAAAGGGGAAGCTGCCTTCTCAAAAATTACAATCTTATCTTTCACATTGATAGCATATTCATACCAAACATAAGGTACAACGATATTATGTGCCCAGACAACAAAATTTTCTTGAAAGGCTAATGTCCCTAAAGTAATAGAGTTCATTTGTATTCTAAAAAGAAGATATTGAAGTTGTGCATTAGTGATTGGGTGGTCATCTTCTATGCAGGTATTTATAATGTATTTTGCAAGCAAATTAACATCATAAAGCGGCTCAACATCTTTAACTTTCGATTTTGAGTAAAGAAATTTGTGAGTTTTCTCCCAACCCACTTTTTCAATTTCATCAAGCAATTTATCATCAGACCAATCATAAGGGTCTTCTGTTGTTGCACTAAAGACATCTGTTATCATTTGACTCACAGTTTGTTTTGGAAAATAAGTGTCTTTCAATTTTTGCAATCTAATAAAATACCCACTCTTCATTCACTCACCCCTCCTCTCTCTTTTTCTTTATATTAATAATACCAAAAATTTTGAAAAAAGTCAAAAATAAAAAGGACAGCCTAAGCCGTCCTTCTCAAATTGCGTTGAATTTTCTCTCTATCTGATATTTTCACTCTTATCATTGGGTTTTCCGCTTTTAAAAGTTGGAGTTGCCAATTCCAATTTGTTATCGTCTCTTTTAGAGATTATTGATAATAGAAGTGATTCTGTCTGCCGTCTCCATACCAGCTATTTGATGCGTCAAATTCACCTGAGTGTGCAAAGTAATAGTCTACTGCATCGTAACAAGCCTGAGTAGGTGTACAACTACCTGGCCAGTATCCAGTAAACTGCCCTGGTGCAACAAGTACATCATAAACAGTTGATGGGAATCTCTTGTCATAAACTCTATTCATTACTGCCGCGGCAATGTGTGCCTTGTCATACTGAGATATCCAATTACTGCCAGCCTCGTGCCAAACAATTTCTGCAAGTAACTGTCTACTATAAGAGTCTATGGAACTAGAAGAACTCTGTGCCGCCGTAGTGATGGTCTTAGCAGGTTCTTTATAGAGATGCTTAATCTCGATATTGGGATTACATTCAGTACACTTTCTAGCCTTTATGTTCTCTGTATCTGTAATCTTCTTACATTCTGAGTTTGCCCATCTGCAAGTTGACCTATGAACATAATGAGTACTAGATTTAAAAACAATAAATTCTTCAATTTGAGCAGGCTCCGCTTTTGTCTGTTCAGTTTGTGTACAAGTTATTGTTTTTTCGACGGCCGGCGCAGCATCATAAATGATTTTCTGCGTTTCAACTGCTGTAGTAGTTGTTGTGGTCGTCTTTTTCTTTGTTGTTGTGGCTGTTGCCTTAGTGGTAGTTGTCGTTGTCTCTGCGACTGAACTATCATCAATCACAAAAGAACTACTATCTGTATCTTCTAATGCGACACTATCACCATTTACATCAATAAGAACTGCTCTTGTTGTTGCTTGTGGAAAAGAACTGTCTCCAATTTCCACAGGCCCGCAACCGCAAAACATTGCGGCACAAAGAAGAAGTGCCGCCAAAAATAAATTAATTTTCTTCATTTTAATTCCTCCTTAATTCGGCGTTACCGCCGCCTAAGAGAAATTTCAACGCTAAGAGGAATGTAGCGAAAAAACATTCCAATTTATAAGTAATTTTTTAGAGTAAGTCCTCTAAAAAACTCTCATCAAAGTCATTTTCTTCAAAGCCAAAGAACAATAAAAATGATTGTTCTGGTGTTTGAAGAGTTAAAAATCCTTTTACATCATAAATACGATGTGAGAAGATGTAAACAGAAAAACCGCTTGAAGCAAATTCATCTTCAAGTTCTTTGATAATTAAAGGTGTATTATCATCAAGACTATCATATTCTGACAATGCTGCAACAATACCATTGAAGACGTCATAAGGCGGCTGAAATCTAACAGGCCAACCACTTTCAATAATAGGTATATTATTAATGATAGTTGTATTGGTAAGTTGAACATTTTTATCTTTTAAGACACTAAATGCCAAAGCAAGCAGATAATTCATTTCTTGCGGCTGTAGCTTAAAATCTTTGATAGCAAGCTGTTTCATTAACCAATGAAAGTAGCCATCTATCTCAATCTTCTTTTCATCATCTTCATAAAGTACAAAATTTTTCATTAGAAAAATACCATTCCTGTTCTTTCTTTATTAAGTCTGTCTTGAACTGCGCCTGCCATTGTTCTTTTATTAATGTTCTCTTTCTTCCAACGTTTTCTTCTGAAAGAAGGACACCAATAAAGTGTATCTTCTGCACGGGTTGCGGCAACATAAGAAATTTTTCTTTCTTCCAGAATATGTGTTTTTGCCCCTGTTACAATAACATTTGGAGCTTCAAGTCCTTTACTCGTATGAATAGTAAGAACTTTAACACGATTACTTGCAAGAAGAATATCAAGGTCTTCTTTATTCTCGAGGTCTCCCTTCTTAAAAGAGATACAAGGAATTTCTTTTTCTTCAAGCATTTCAAGTATATCTGCAACTTCGTGATTAGTGCGGCAAAGGATAAACCAAGAACCCCAATTACCTGTTGCTTCAAGTTCAGCAAAAGCTTCATTGAAAGTACACTCTTCAACAATACCGTCTTCTTCCTTCATTGGAACTGCTGATGGACTAAGAGCTTGATAACTTCTAAGAAAGCCGTTAGCAAACGTAATTACATTTGGAGGATTACGAAAATCTTCAACAAGACTGTAAATAGTATAAGCTGGATTGTAGTACATTTTTCTCATGTATTCATCAGTACAGCCGTTAAAGCCATAAATCATTTGACGGTCATCACCACAAAAGAAATGATGTGTTGCCGGCGTGTATTCAACAAAGTCATAAGCAAGTTTACTTAAATCCTGTGCTTCATCAACAAAAATATAGGTGACTTGTGGAAATTTATCTCGAGGCAATTTTATTGCTTTTTCTATAATCTTGTTAAAATTTTCATCTGCAATTTCTCTATCTGTATTAATACCATTCATTCTACAAATCTGGTTAGCATAAGAATGGACAGTTCCAATAAAAGCATCGTCTGCAATAGAGCCAAGTCTTCCTCTCATTTCTTCTGCCGCCATAGTAGTAAAGGTTACCGCTACTATTTGGTCTGCCGGCACTTTACGTTCTGTGATTAAATAACGAATACGTTCTGTTAATGTCGTAGTTTTGCCCGAACCCGGCGTTGCAACACAAAGTATATCTTGTGCTTTTGACTCTACAACTTTACGCTGACGAGTAGTTAAAACCATTTCTATTCCTCCTCTTTATTTTATCATAATTATATTATAGCAAAAAAAGAAAGAGAAGTCAAATATTTTGACCTCTCTTTTAAGATGTAACTAAATAAAAATGTGAAGCGTCGCCTGCTCCCATAAAATTATTTTCAGTAAAATCTGAAGGAGTACCAGATAAATTTAATGTTGCTCCAGAGGCAAATAATTTATCTGATGTTTTATTGAAGATATGAGCATTATCTCCCTTCTTTACAACTGTTGGAGTAAACTTTGTTGCTCCACTAATTATTGGATTAGTATGTCCAGAATAAGTTAAAGTATTTGTACTATTATTAAAATTAATTTTACAATTAGGACGATTAGAGAAAGTTTGAGAAGTATCTCCTTCATTAACTATCTTATTATAATCAAACCATGCTAACTAGCCGCCTGTCATTTTATAATCAGTATTTTCATTAACAGTTCTTGCTGTAAATGATTTACATTTCATTCGCAAGCTTCTCCAACGAACATTCGAGTCGTCCGTTGAAAAAATTCTAGTATCATAAGTCCAGTAACCATCAAAAAGATAAACAGGTCCAAGCCAAATAACCTCTGTGCCACTAGAGAAATAAAGGTCGCAGAATACTCCATAAGACCATTGCGAGCCTGCTTCTCCCGTCCAATAGCCTATACCAATTCTAGTAACAAAAAGAGTTGGTTTATTTGTCACAGTTGGATAATTAGTATTATCATTGACAATTTTTTTAATGTAATCTACACCTTTTGTTTTTAGCCAGGCACGAGTTAAAGTATGAGCTTCAAAATAATCTCCTGTACCATAATAGCGAAAAACTAGTTTTGTATCTGTAGTATAATAACCTGTTTGTGCCGCCTTATCAAAATGATGGGTATTATAAAAACCGCCAATTCCATAAGTATCCCAGCAATATCGGTTAGAAGGACTGCCAGACTATGCTGTAATTCGTTTAAAGCCTTCTCCAGATTTTGCTAAATCAATAGGATAAAAATCACCAATTTTAACTACTTTAAAATCAGCATTTTCAATAATTGGAACAAGAGCTTTAGCATAGCCGCTTACTAATTCTCCCTAATAATAAGCTTCACCTTTCGCTGCAGAAAGGACTGTCGGAGAAATAGATGCTTTGTCTGAACCTTGCGCCGCAGCACTTAAAATTATAGGAGTCAGCTCGTTGCTACTAATACTATTAGTTGTCCAGATATTGCCAATTAAAGAAGTTGAATTATTAATAACTGGGGCTGCGGCGTCATAAATACTAAGTCTAAAGTTACCTATAACTATATTACTATCATCATCGTAATGAACAGTGTCAATAGTAGGAATAATTCTAATTAATCCGTAATATTTTCCATTTTCCAAGTTAATATCATCATCAGCTTCTTGACAAGGAGCACAATACTTGAATTTGTTATCTTCCATTTCTTTAATGCCATAGATTTTATTGCCCCAAGAAACTCCACATTCTGAACCAGTAATCGAAATAGTAAGAAGTTGATTATTACATTTAAGTTCTCTTCCTATCCAGCCACCCTTATAATGATTATAGAATAAAACGCAAGGAAAAATCTATTTAGAATAATAGTTATGACGATAATTGTCATTACGAATAAAAGGAAAGATAACAAGATTGTTATTTGGATATTTGTCTACAAGATACTGACATCTTTGTTCAATACTTGCTATACTTAGTGATGCCGCAGCATCAAAATTATCGAATTTAGCATAAGGCTGGTAAGAACTATTAGGAAGTGGCTCATAAAGGACTTTGATTGGATATTGCTTTTTTGCAAAAAGTCCAAGCGTTGCCCAGAGATAAAGAACATTTTCCCAAAGTTGAAGCAATTCATTCATTATTCCTTTAAATAACTTAGGAAGAGTTCCATTATCGTCAAACAGATATTGACTGATACCCGTAATAGTTTGACCAATTACCCAAAAATCTCTATTAAGGTCTTCAATTTCAACTCTTCTGGTATATTTAGGCATAATCAATCTTATGAATGGTCTCGCGGCATTACTAATTGAACGAGTAAATTGTAGATTTCTGTCAGATTTTATTACTGACATTACCATATCTTTAGTAGTACGAACTTCTGCATAAGTTTGATTATCAATATTTTTCCAAGCTTTTACAAAAGGGTCAGACTCAAAAGAATAACCTGCATCAGCTTTAAAGATATCTGAAAAAGTTATTCGACCATTAGGAACAATTTCTCTATCTTCATCTATAATTTTAGAAAAATCAAGCCAAGTCTTAATTAAATCACTAAGACTTTCATTCCAAATCGTTGTGCCGGCGGCCACACTTTCGTTATAAACATTCTCTATATCAAGATAAAGGATAGGTCCATTATCATAATCACAATTATCGCTTATTCCTTTAAACAAGGAGCCAGCTTGTAGGTCACTCTCCCAGAAAGGGTAATGACCTACAAAATTAGCTTCTGTTTTAAGGTAAGATAAGAGATTAGACCAAACAGCAAACTTGTCATTAGCAACTTGTGTGAGGTCTTTTGAGGTAGGAGGATAAGGAATTGTTTTATGTAACGCATCAAGCATTGCGTTTATTGTGGAAAAACTCAATTATCTCACCTCTCTTAATTACTTATTAACACCGTTAGAAGGATACTTAGTAAAGTCTAAGAAAGCTTCTCTTACGCCCTAGCTATTTATTTTAGTAAAATCACCATTTACTTTATAAAGAGTATATCCTTCTGCTATTAAATTCTTTGGATTAGAAACATATCCAGAACCAGATTTTGTGGCCCATTTAGTTATATCATTAACATCAGCTCTACAACCATAATAACTATAATCATTATCAAGTCTGTATTTAACGAGCTTAGTGCAAGTACCATCTGGATAAAGATAATTTGTTATAACCCTAATAGTCCAACCAGGATAAAGCTTTAAACCAGAATTTGGAATATAAATTCGGTCTTTATTAGTTTTAATTGTGTTATCATTAAGCAAAGCTTTTAAATCAGAACTCATCTATACAGTAACAGCAGGAAAAGTTGGCTTATTAGAAGTTGAATCGACATCTTTACTCCAATACACATCATACTAGCTACCTTGTCCTACTGAAAGATTTGCTAAAGTTTGAATGTCAGATGCTACAAGCGGCCAACCATAGAAACCAAAAGGAGCATAGAGCGAAGAATAATTATCTGGAATATCATTATAAGACAAAGAAATACCTGTAACCTTACCATTATTATCTTTATTAAGCTTAGCTGTGTAATAATTCATCCACTTGCCGTTATCATTCCAAGTTGGTTCTTTATAGCCAACTTTATAAGTAACATTTTTGCCCGCTAAAGTATTGTCACTTCTTACATAGTCATCTTCATACCAATAGTCTTTACGATAAGTCATCTTTTCAGAACCAATTTCGTACTGCGCCGGCGTACCTAAACTGCCCATTGTAGGACCAAAGGCAAAATAAGCCTTAGTCTACTCAATAACCCAGTTATCTTTTTTCATATGACCATCGCTAGTTTTATAATAGAATTTAGTAGTAGTTGCTTCTGTAAACAAACGACCTATTGAAGCAGTATAGCCACTGGAAGTTTTACTAACATTTCTTAGTCTACCTAGCTACTCACACATATCAAAAGGCTGATTTCTAAAACGACTATTTGTTTTAAAATCTTTAGGCTGAACTTCTGTCCAGCGAGGCAAATTACTACCAAAAGCTTCATAATCTTTATAAATAATAGTTTTGTTGCCAATTTTTAAAATTGCACCAGAAGAAATAACTTCTTGAGAATTGGTAAAGCGGCATTTTTGTAAATAGATATTCTTTTTAACTTTAATTTCTGATAAATCAGAATTTTTATTATTATTATAAATACTACCATATTTAAAATTCTCTGAGTTGATATCCATAAAAGAATTAGATTGAGGATTGTTATTACTATCTCCATCTGCCTTTTTACCCAATATACTATAGTAATGTATATCTTGCTTTTGTGGTCCTTGATTAGTAACTCTTTCAAGTCCTCCACTCTTTGTATAGCCTAAAGCAGAATTGCTTTCATCATAAGTAGTAATACAATTTTGGCTATTCTTTGTGCCGCCATATTTGCCAGCTTCAACCTTTTTTACTGTCTTATAGGTTCTATCATAAAAATATACATCATCTGTAAGATTTAAAGGCTGATATCCAACAGGGTCATTATATTTTTTAATTAAACTAGCCTAATGTTTACCTGTGATTAAAGTGATTTCTTGACTATCAGCAGGTGTAATGCTTTTAAGAACTTCAATATCATCATTCTTAATAGCAGCCCAGCCGCTACTACTAACATCACCAACTTGACAAATAATTGGACGTAATATCAAGTTTTTGTTAGTAATTTCATAAGAGTATTCTTGACTTATATTACTAGAACTAACAAGCTCTCCTAAGTAATATCCCTATTTTAATTCTTCAATACTTTTTTCTTGGGCTTCTGAAGAAATACCACCAGAAATAGGGGTTCCAGAGTAAACAGCACCTACGTAGTTAATAGTACCAGCTAAACTTGCAGGAAAGGCAACTGTAGCAATAGTCTTAACTGACCCTGTAACTGCCTGTCCTATTGCATCATCAAGACAAAGATTAACAGAATTGAAAGTGAAGGTGTTTTGTTCACTATTAAAAGTAATTCCAATATTAACAGGTCTTACTCTTAGTGCAGCTGTATATCTATATTGTAATTCTTCGGTTAAAGAACTATTTACATTAGAAAAAGGAGCATAATATCTAAACTCATTTTCTGCTTCGTGAATACAATACATTCTTTTTGCAAGTTCAGAAGTAATTGTAAATTCATTATTGCTTGTAAAAGCTCCATACTGGACTTCTTCTGTATTGCGATTATAAAGAATAACACCAGGCCACGTCTCTGTGTTATAATAATTATGCTTATAATTGCCGCCCCTTACTACGGGAAGAATACACAAGTGACATTCTGGATAAGCATCTTTTAAATATTGAAGCCTATTAGTCCAAATTGTCTTTAAGTCAGTAGTTCTTGTATCCTGAAAATTATCATACTTCCAATAATCTCTGTAACTATCATTTGGAATGTAGACCACCTCAGTATGAACTTTTGTGTAATATGGCTTCTGAGAAATAAGCATTACCGCCGCCCAAAGATAAAGAATATTCTCCCAAAGCTGAATTAATTCACTCAAAATTCTCTTAAACATTTGAGTAATTGGAGAGTCCTCATCAAACAGATAAGCACTTATTGCGGCAAGGACCTAACCAATAACCCAGAAGTTTCTGTTTAAATCTTCAACCTCAACTCTTCTGAGATACTTTGGCATAAGGAGTCTGATATATTTGCTAACACCGCTAGCGGCATTATCAATCTGATTATTCTTTTCGCTTTCAGTTTGACTTTGAGTATGCGTAAACTGCATTTCCTTATGACTCGTTAGAACTTGAAGTATCTTATCAATACCTCTAACCTTGTCATAAGTATCACCATCTACATTATAATTAGGAACAACCCAAGGTCTCTTACCATCATTAGTAAAAGAATTACCTGCGTTGGCGTTCTTTACATCAGTAATTCTAAAGCCGCCGCTCAAAGAGCCACCCTTAACAGGAATACTGCCATTTGTGTTATCAACTTCTTCTGATAAACCTGTTTCTCTATCTTTATCAGACTTATAATTAATCTGATGTTTATTCTCGTAATCTCTTACATACTCAGGGTCTATATATCTTAATAAATAAGTTAAGGAATTTGTTAAAGACTCGTTCCACGGATTGTTGCCATTCGTTTTAGCAGAGCCATCTGGATTAACCTTTTCTCTTAAATTATCAAGTATTGCCTTAAAATTAAATGTGCCGGCAGGCGACTCATTACTATCCATATCAGCAGTAGCATTAATAAATTTAAATAAGGTATCGTGTTTAAAATCACTCTAAAAAATAGGATAGTGACCCAATAAACTTGAGCCACCTTCCTGTTTCATAAATTCTAAGAGTTCTTTCCAGAGGTCAGACTTCTCAATCTCCTTAATAGTCTCACCCGTAACATTGTCTTTGCTAATAGTCCCAATCAAATCCTTAAGTAATTGATTGTGATTATCTGCCATTATCCTTCACCGCCGACCTCGTCATCATCAGTCTTCTGACCAGAAGTAAATCTTACCCAGATTTCTCTCAGAGAGTCAAAGCCGTTCATGGACACAAATGCAACAATAAAGCCCATAAGTAAGCCAATAAGTGCTGTTTTAAACATAACGCCAAAGCAAATAAGAGCTGCGGCAATAGAAAGAACAATTGCAGTAACAATCGTTACAATCTTTGTCGGAATAGTTTTTGGTAAAATCTGCTTAAGAACCTGTACTATAATTGTAGTAAGTGCTGCCAAAGCACCAAGGTCTGTAAGCGAAATTCCAGTAGCTAAGCCTAAAATACTTTCTAACATTTTAATTCCTCCTTATTATTTCATAATTTTTTATAAAAATCAATCTTCGGAAACATAGAAAACTCTTTCATCTTTATTAAAGTTTTCAAGTGCCGCCAAAGTTTGAAATTCAGATTGAGTTACTTCTTTGTGCATAGGTTCACAATAGTGGAATAAAAGGTCTTGAGATAAATTATAAGTCTCAAGATTTAATTCTTTATCTAAATTAATTGAAAGTTTAAAAGGAAAAGTTTTTGCAAGAACCTAAGATGTCATTACTTGATTGCTTGGCTGCAATTCATCTTTTAAAGTAAAAAATTCTTTTCCAAAACTTATTAATCCATTTGTAGATTGAAATTCCATTAGAGCATACCCTGTGCTTGTTTAATTTTATCTTCAAATTGTACCGCCGCGGCCTCGTCAACAAAATAAGTTGTTTCATCTGACTAAAGAGCGACTTCATTTTCCCATTTAACAGTGTTCACATTACTTTTGTCTATCGCTTTGTGTTCACTTTGATGAGGACACAAAAACAAAACTTCATCTGCCATTTTCAAGCACCTCCTCTTTAAAATTAAGTAAAAAAATAAGAGGGCTTCTTTAAGAAAGTCCTCTTACTTCTTTTCTAATTTAAACTCAAGTCCTGTGATAATTTTCTTATAAGGAATTTTAAGAGATGTGTTTCGCCAATCTTTAATCTCTCCGTTAATTAAAGTGCAACGATACCAAAGTTCATAGTCCTCTGAGTTATAAACAAACTGAAAACCTTTAATGGGATAAGTAAAGGAGCCAGATTGCTCTCCATCTTTAACCCAAGGAAACCAGCAGTTTTTTGAGAAAACTCTGTATGTTAGCTCGCCGCCAGTGGCATGAATTTTAATTGCCTCAATCTAGCTCTCATTTGTAGATTGCTACCATTCTCCCATTGTGTAAACTTCACAAGTGATTTTAGGAATAAAGGTTTGTTTTGGAAGTTCAAGTACATCTTTAAATAATTGGTCTTTTGGAATTTCCTTAGTCTTAATGAATTTACCCAACTCTTCAAATAACTAAGGGTCAGAGAAGGAAAGATAAATTTGATTTAAGCCAAGATTATAAGTACGGCACAAATAAACTAAAATTTTTCTTAGATTACGTCGTGCTGTCTTACTCTTGCCGCAAAGCCCAACTTTAATTTCTTTGCTATCATTCCCTAAATTCCAAGCTGTCCAATTATCAACAAACCAATTAAATCTTTCAAAATTCTCAAAAACGCATTGTCTACTCATAAACTCGGCTTGAGTTGTTGCAAAAGCACCAAAGGTAAGCTCAGGTAACTAATAAACTTTAATGAGATTTATGGCCGCCGGCACATCAACCGACGGTAAAATCAAATTATTAACTAAAAGTCCATTACAAATTGATGTAAATTGAGGTTGAAGTGGCATTATTTAATAAATTTTTCTCCTTTCTGCATTGCGCAAATATAACCAGAAGGAATTTGTACCCAATACTCTTTATCAGATTTCTTAATTACTTTAAGAGCAGTTACCTTTGTACCTCTCTTAAGAACTGCGTTTGTCTGATTATAAGCTGATTTTCTGCCGCTTACTGTAAGAGAAGAAGTTTTCTTCTGAGCATATCCTGTGCCAGCTCCCGACCTTACTTTGAGGTCAACCTGCAAAGTATAGTTTTTGTTAGCCTTAAATGGTGCCGCGGCACTAGGTTTCTTGGTTGTTAAATATTTTTTAGCTACCCAATAGCCCGTCTTTGTCTTAACCCAGACAAGACTATTAACTGTTTTATCTGAACCATCGACAATAGTAACTTTTGTCCCTTTCTTATAAGTACCTTTAACAGTACCATTTGCTGATGTTCTATAATTTAATCCGTCAGTTGCAGTTACATAGTAGTCTGTATAAGTTGTTTTCTTTGTGCCCGGCTTAGCTGTTGACAAATATTTCTTAGCAATCCAATAGCCCGTCTTTGTCTTAATCCAAGTAGAGCCACCGGCATCCTTTTCAGAACCAACAACGCAAGTTACTTTTGCTTTGTACATAAGAGTTGACTTGATTGTTCCGTTTGGTGTAGCACGAACATTAACGCCATCTGTTGCAGTTACATAATAATCTTTGTAAGTAACTTTTGGTTTTTTATCATCGTCTTTTTTGTTATCATCTTTTGAATTGCCGCTGGCCGGCACATTGTAGAAGTATGACATATCAACTTTAAAGTCAATACCACTTACAGAATATTGTGAGGTAAACTGCCAGCCATCATATTTTTCGATTGTTGGTTTAGTCTGTGCTGTACCATTGTTTGAGCCGTACTTAGCACACCAAATAGAATAACATCTGACGCCGCTCCATTCGAGACTTGTACTAAACCAATTTTCACTAGCATAAATGCCACTAACAAATCCCTTGGAACTAATCTCCTTACAGAAAGCTACTGCCGCTGAAGTCCTATGAGCCTTTGAAATCTTGTCTGCACGGCCTTGATTGTTGCCTGCTCCACTATTCTCAGAATCAAAGTAAACTGGATAAGTTGGCTTATATTTTTTAATTAAATTATAACAGAAGTCTGCTTCTGCTTTTCCTTCTTCTGCATTAGTTGCCTGAGAGAAGAAATAGAAACCATAAGGAATTTTGTTTTTAACGGCTCCTTCTATATGTGTTTCAAAGCTTGGGTCAACACAAAGTTTGCCTGCGTCTCCCCAACCACGATAACCAACACGAATAATAATACCATCAACTGCTTTTGCAAGTTTAGCATAATCAACTTTGGACTGATACTGTGAAATATCGACAACCAATTTTACGCCGGCCGGCACATCATTCTTATCTTTTATACTTGAAGTTGCTTCTTTTTCAATTTTAGACTGGTCTTTTGGTCTAAGGAAACCGGCAATATGATTATAATTGTGTTTAATTCTTGTACAAGCATCATGATTGCCTGTCCAGTTTTGGTCATAGGAATAAAAGTAAGTCGTATCTCCTTCTCCTGTGCAGATTGCAATATGACCCCAACCACCATTTAAAGAACCTTTCCAAATTGCAACGTCGCCCTTTTGAGGAACTGTTTCTGGTTTATTTTCAATTTTGGTCATATTCTTTTTCAACCAAGCATTGTTATTAAACAAATCCCAGAAGTGATGTGCATCAAACCAAAAGTTCTTAATGTTAGAATTAAAGACTTCATAGAAATAAGCTGTTGCCAAATCAACACATTGTGCTCCTGCCGCGCCATCAATGTCTACTGCAACACCTTTGTGCTTTTTAATAAATTCATTATATGTCATAAAATTTCACCTCAACTATTGGCCGACTCAGATTTCTCTGAGCCAGCCTTATTCTATTTTGAGTCGTCATTTTTTGTATCTATTCTTGTGGGCATTTCGTATCTATCTGCTGATACAAAGGGCGCACCGTCTGAATATCCTATTGGATAATCCTAATACTGAATAAAATTGCAGCATCCGCCTCCGTCGCTGCCGATTATAAAATAGTTCACTCTACCTCCCTCCGTAGATTTTTGTTCTCAGGTTAAAGTTATGAATTAAAATTATGAAAGCAAAGCTTTAAGAGCTTTGAGTTCTTTAAGAGTAAAGGTTACAGATTCTTCTGTTGAAGTACCCTTAAATGTAAAGGATGTTTCATCTTCATTTTGAAGATTTTTATTTGTTTCACCAACAACTGTTGCATAGCCACTAAGATTAAATTCTGAGCTTGAACTTAAAGCTATTTTTGCTCCATCTACAATATTGACATTTGCTGCACCCTTAACATTAACAGTTGGACCATCTGCAAAATTAACCTTTGCTGCGCCAGTTACATTAAGAGTACCAGAGCCACTCATCAGCAAAACTGCTCCGTCTTGAACTGTTACATTTGGCATGCCAGAAGCTTTAAATGTACCACCAGCAATTTGAGCAGTAGTGCCGCCAGTAAAGCTTAAGTTTGCTCCATCTTTACAAACGAGAGTTCCTGCTCCTTCCATTCTTAAGGAAGCACCATTCTGAATTAAAGCACTTACGACTCCATCACTTGTCAATTTAATACAAGCTCCGCCAAGTGTAATACTCTGATTCTGAGCCTTTAACTTAATAGAATTGCTTTCACTGAAAATATCAATGCCACTTGACTTACCTAAAGCCAAGAAGTTATTACCAGCAACCTTAAGGCCAGAAAGTCTTGAGTTAGTACCAATTAACAAGTCTCTTCCATCATCTGCCCTATACTCTGGACTAACTAGCTGCTGTCCATCATAACTTGTTGAAACAATGTCCTTCATTGAATCAAAACCTACAAACAAATATTTGCCTGTTGACCAGTTTGCAGTATTATTACGAAGGTCTGTATCAACATTGAAACTATAAATTCCATTGGTTGCTTTTAAAGTTAAATTAATAGCAGGAAGGTCTAAAGAAGCTTTTGGAGTTTTGCTAGCTTTAAAGGTACCCGTTGTGTTAGTAATTCTAAATTTGAGATATCTCAATGCAGACTGGCTATTAAGAGTTGGACCAAGATAGAAATAAATGCCAGCACTCTCTCCAGTTGCAGTGTGGAAATGAGCATAATTTACATAGCAAATTCTTGTATCATCTTTATCCTTTGTCAGCCAATATCTTCCGCTTTCATGAACTATGTGAGTATTTGCAGGTATCCAAGATACTTTATTAGAAGTGCCTTGTGCCACTGCGTCCCATTCTGTATCATAAGAGCTTTCATTTGTGATAAATGAGAGACTCTCAAAACGAGTTTCTGATGTTTCATCTGTACTAGAAAGATAGATATAAGAAACGTTGCGATTACCCCAACCACAATAACTTTCTTTTCCAGTGTTAATAAAGTCTAAAGTGCTATCAACAGTTCTTATAACAAAAGGTCTAAGACTTGGAGCTATCTGAGTAGGATTTGTGTCATTAGTATTATAGCTGTTATTACCAAGTCTGAAAATTGGATATTTGTCTTTATCATTACAAGCCTGAACAAAAGCATAGTCATTAAATTCTGTATGAGCATTACCTGATTGTTGCATAAAAGTATTACCAGTAATGTAAGCTCTTACTAACTTACCACTATCAGCACATACTTTTAGGTAAGTTTTAGCTTCTCCAGAGTTATCCATGAGGACAGTTGTCTTACCAGAAATTTTGATAGTAGTACAAACAGGATTTGGCTGATAGCCAGATACTTGTGGATTATCGCCAATTCTTGGTGGGCAATCCCATTTCTTTCTTTCTTCTCCAGAATAATCTACTCCACTACTGCCTTGACTCATAAAGTAAAATTCTGTTGGAGAACAAATTAATGACGGGTCTAAGTCATTATCATCATTAGTATTCATTATTAATGATGCGCCGCCACCCATCTTAAAATATGGACTTCTCTTTGATTTTGCATCATCATCAAGTATATTTTCTCCAAAGTAGAAGTTACCAGTATCAAATATAACATGAGGTTCGGTATACTTAATTGTATCTCCTGTTTTCTTCACTGCACCAGCTCTAAAATAAGAGTGTCCATTAAAATTACTTGAAGCTGTCTCTCCAATTATCAGTGCCGCGGCACCACTAGCCATAATTCTAGCTTGATTGTGAATAAAGAGAGAATTATGTTTATCATCTGTTTGCCAATTGCCATCTGCAAGCCCCATTTCTGGAGTCCAATATTCATTATCTCCCTCGACATCCATATTAATAATAGAACCATCGTGAATGAAAACTTGGGCGGTATGAGTTATATCCATTTGAGCCTCATCACTCATCGTTAATCTTGAAGTTCCACTGGTATGAACAGTAGAAGAACCTTCATGAAGAACTTGTGTTGCATCTTTTATATCAAGATGCCCTTCATTTTCTTTTTCTCCTTTTGGGTCTGTTGAAAGTCTCATTACATCTGCACCATCCGTCTGCGCTCCAACTATATAAGCATTGAAAGCTTCTGTTCCTGAAGTTAATGCTTTTTTTACTGCAAGGAGGGAACTTCCTTTCGTCCACTTTTCTCCGTCCCCAACCAGTAACTCATTTTTTTCTGCCTAAATTTCCTGCGGCTTTGCTATTTCTCCACCGCCATATTTCTTTCCTTTGTAGTAAATTGAATTACTCACATTGCCACCTCCGTGTTTATTCTTCATTTATAAGTCAGAATTACTTTGACTTTCTCTAACCTTTTACTTAATTATAACACATCAGAGTCAAAAACTCAAGCTTACGACGTGCCGCCGTCTGAAAACTTTAGAATTTCATTTCTCTCATTTGGTCTCGCGGCACGGGTAAAAGAAAAAAGAAGCCATCGAATGATGACTTCTCCTTTGTAAAAGATATATAATTAAAAAGTTAATTAGTGCCGTTGAGGGGATTGACACGAGCCAGAATAATTAACTTTTAATTTGTATTAGTCTGCTAAGCAGATAGACCTACCTAAAAGGAAAATCTTACCTACTCCAAGAACTTTCATTTTATTATATTGCAATGGTGTATTAAACATCATGTAAGTATCATTAAAAGTTGCTCCAGTTGTGCTGTCTGCCACAGCAACAAGTTGTGCTTTTCTAGTGTTGTCTATAGTTGAAACAAAGGAAGATTCTTCTGAAATTCCGTTGTCAGAAATTATACTATAAGAGTTATCGTCTTTGAGATAAATACATTGTTTGTTTACTGAGCCATCAAGATTAGTTGCATTACCGATAAAGAAATTGTAGTTATGAGTATCTCGAGTATCATCGGGTTCATTCCATAGACATAAAGCTAATCCATTGTCAGTTGTTGCCGCAGCAATCTTCCAGTTCTTTGCATTACTATTGGTATTACCTGTCATTAGAGTTGTAGTTCCTTTACCTATAATAACTGCATCAACTATTATGTTAAAGGCATATGTAGAATAGGCATAACTATCAATTTGAGAAAATCTAATTTGTATACTAGCATTTTCTGAGAAATAAAATGCTCCATAAATTTGAGAGATATTATCTGTACTATCTGATATGCTAGTCTTTACCCAATTATAACAATTAGAAATTTTCTTAAATATATCTTGAATAATTTTTTGTATTTCTGCTGTTGAAGCATTTACTCGTTGATTATAAAGAACCTCATGTTTTATCATGCTCCCACCTCCTCATCTTTCAGACAAAGCGTTTTTCCACAAAGGAAATTTCCCTATCCTTCAACGGCCATAATATTATAATTAAGAGGAGAGCTTCTCATGAAGTAGATGTCTTTAAAAACATTACCATATGTTGTATCAATAACGGGAACTAAAATTGCAGTTTTATCTGCATTTATGGAGGAAGTCTAAGCTATTTCAGAAGAAAAACCATCATCTGTAGCAATAGTAAGAGTATCGTTTTCCGCAGCATAAATTATCCCTGATACAGTCTCTTTATTCTCTTTAGTAATTTCACCTATATAAAAATTAAAAAGCTTTGCGTTATCAGTTAGGTCGTCTTTTGAAGATTTTACATATAATCCTAGTGCTGCGCCGAGAGACGTTTTACTCATAAATATAGAAGTCATTTGTAAATCTCTATCTCCAAAAAGTTGCCTTGTCTCATTTGGGGTAATAAGAGAAACGATAAAGCCATAACTGGTATAAGTCCTATAACCATTCTAAATAACAATTTGTAAATATGTGGAATCACTAATATAAAATTTACCAGTTTGTGTAGCTTTGATAGCATTTTCACCAGTAATTTCAGTTTTAGTCCAATTGTAAATAGTAGAAATAGTATTAAGTATATTTCTTACTGCCTAAACACCAGCAATATTATCTGCTGAATAACTCTTTTTCAGACCGATAACATTATTAACAATCGCCATTAATTACCACTCTCCTCAGTATATTCACTACCTGTTCCTACTATTGGTTTTACAGAACTTCCATAGGAGGCGGCATAAGCTACTCCAGAGGCAACTGTTACTTTATTTTCCTAAGCATCCATTCTTCCTTCAAGGTTTTTAAGCTTTTCAGTTACTTTAATATCTCTGGCATTAATCACATTCCAAACCTGAGCTAATCCCTCTTCATTTAAATATGTCTTTGTCATTTTATCCCTCCTTTAAAAAGAATTAAAAGAGCAAGTTTTCACCTGCTCTTTAATTTTTATTTTCAAGTTCTTCAACTCTGCGTTTTAATTTCTGAACTTGGTCTACTAAGAGACCAATCATTTCATCATAACGTAGATGATATTCTTCCGTAATTCCTTTATCAAGTAAATAGTTAATATCTGAATTTGGAGTGTCTACCATTTTGGTTTCTGTAGTTCCATCTTCATCCTCAACTTCAATTTCAGTCTTTTCTCTTTCTACTATTGTAGAACGGTCTATAACAGCGAAATCTTTATTGGTTAAATTAGCTTTTAAAAGAGCTTCTTCAACCTCTTGAGCGATAAAACCAGAATGAGTTCTATCACTTGTTCCGAATATATACTTAAACCCAACAGGTCTTAATAAATCGAAGAATTTATCATAACGTTCATCAAAAAGAATAATATCTTTTTTCAAATTTTTATCTGATGTTACTGCTGTCTAAGTATCTCTCATATAAATAGAAGAACCTCTGAGACGAGTAACAAATGAACTGTTACCTAAATAACAAGAGTTATTGGAACTAACACCACAAATATCTCCAATTGTTCCAGAGGTATTAGTACCACGAACATATTTAGCATTTGCAAGCCAAACACTGTTTTTTGTTTTAATTGAACCAGAAACATTAAGTTCATCAAAATTTATGTTAAACTTTCCTGTTTCTGCTGTAGGAGCAGTACTAGTACAAATAACGTTATACCCATCCATTTCAATTTTTGAACCCATAGCGTTAGTAAGAACGATTTGTCCTGAATCAGTAGTACCCATATAAGCACCTGCATTTAAGAGACATAAACCACGAGTTGAATCGTAAGATAAATATTTAGTATAACCAGTATCAAAATAAATACTACCAGTCATTGTGCCGCCCTTTAGAGGAAGATAAGCATGAGTATGACCTTCTGTGGCAAACTAACTTTTATCAACTGCTCTTAATTCTTTTCCGTTCCAAGCAGCTAACTGTGTATAATCATCTGCCGCAAGACTCTCTTTGCTACGAGCAATAGTAATTTCAGAAGAATCTCCTGCATCTACTATTGCTTTTGCTTTTAAGTCATAAGCAACATTATCAGTAGACTTAATTTGTTTTATATAGGCCATCTATCAGACCTCCTTTTAATTTATTCTTTAATATTATAATACCTTAAATTAATTGAAAAGTCAATTTCTTAAGTTAGCTTTTAGTTCTTTAACTTCTAAACTTAATCAATTAACAATCCAATCAGGACTCTTACTTTCATTAACCATTCTATATTTTAAGTAAGAATTACTACCAACTGTTTTAATGATTTCCACAAAGTAACTCCAAGCACATCATCACAAATAGTAGGAACACCTGCCTTAATATAGACAGGCTTTGTGTTTGTTCCTACATCAGAAGAACCGAGGGCCGCGGCACGAAAATCATAAACAATGTCTTTTACTTTAATTGTACTGATAAAAGCCATTTATTACCCCTCCAATGCAGCAAGTCGGTCTTCTAATTCTTTATTTTTCTTTTTAAGCTGTTGCGTCTCATAAATTAAAAGTCCAATGAACTCATTATAATTCAAACAGTATTCTTGATTATAACCAAGTTCAAGAAGTGTGTTTTTATTAGACTTAGGGTTTTTAATTAAAGAATCTGTTTCCTCGTCATAAATAGTCTCAATTTCTTCATTCTCAAATGGAACAATATTAACTGCGGCACAGCTCATATTATCAAGATTACTATTTTTAATTGCTTCTTCAACGTCCTAAGCAATTAAACCGATATGAGTTCTTCCACTCTCTCCATTCTTATATCTATAAGTAACAGGAGTTAATTTATCAAACATTTTATCATACTGCGCTGCTAGCGGAGTAATTTCTTCTTTAAGATTTCTGTCAGAAGAAGTTGACTGATAGGCAGGAGTCTTGCCGTTAATCTAAACTGTTGCACCACTAATATAAGTTGGGAAATTTGAATCTCCCCATCTATTACCAGTATTATAAATGCCTACTATGTTAAAAGTAGTTGAAGTTGAAGAAGAAGGAAAAGATTTTAAAGTAGTCGCATATGGCATACGAACTGCCGTTTCTGCTTTAAGGTCAATAGTCTTAGTACTTTTTAGGTTCATTGTGCCGCCCTTTGACTCAATTGTAATGCCACCCGTAGAGGTATTAGCCTAAGTAATAGTAATACCAGAAGCACCCTGAATATTCACGCCGCCAGACCCAGATGTAATTCCAGCCTTTAAAATAACTGAAACTGCATCAATAGTAGCACTACCTGACGCTGACATAGTATAACTAGTACAAGCTCCAGTAATTTGTGGATTGTTATTACTATTAGAGACAGAAAGTTTCGCCGCACCAGATTGCATAGAGGTAATTGTTTGAGTTGTCCAAGTACCATCTCCTCTCAGGAATTTATCTTGTTTTCCTGCCGCCGGCGCAGGAACTAGTCCTGCTTTACCAGCTGCTGAGGCAGTCGCGGCGGTCATGTTAGAGTAAGTGTGGTCAGTGAAAATGGCATTAGAAGGAACTGATTTTGCAATAGTATAACCAAGTGCAGTTGGAACTCCATCTTTAAAATAAACAGGAGTTGTTGTTGAACCAGCAGACGTTGTCAGTGCTCTTGCTTTAAGAGTATAATCTGTGCCAACTATCTTAATTTTCTAAATATCTGCCATTATTTCGCCTCCAAAGCTTTTAGTCGTTCTTCAAATTCAGCATTTTTTTGTTTAAGCTCTTCAATTTCTTTATCTTTCCTTTGAGATTCCATAATTAAAAGTGTCATTATATCACGGTCTTTGAAACTTTCAATTTCAAAATTCTCGTCAAAATTAACAAAATCTGGATTAACGTTATAAACATCTTCTGCAATAAGTCCAAGATTTGGCTGATAACGTTCTTCTTTATACTCGTAAGTACAAGGCTTTAATTGCATTAGATAATTATGATATTCGTCAGAATCGAGGTCATAATCAACTGCAGTCTTATAACGAATAGAAGAAGAGTATTTAACTAGCTATCCGTCACTATTAATATAACAGTTAGTACCAGTACCACTGTTCCATAACTTACTTACAATAGTTAATTTATTAGAAATTCCTTGAATATATGCTCCTTGGGCTATAAGTTTCCAACCACTGTCTTCTGCTGTTAGAGTATGACCAGCATTACTACCTCCCTGAGAACCAAAAGCAATTCCTCCTTTTTTTGGAGTAAGATAAAACCAAGATTCAAGAGTTGTTGAACCCAAGTTAGGGATTGTTACTCCAGCAGTTTTTCCTGCTATATTAATAGTACCTGCAGAAGTACATCTTATAGAACAGTTTGGGGCTTCAAGTTTAACTGCATCATCTACCAAAGTAATTTTTGCACTTTTATTTCTTGAAATCAATGCTCCAGAATCGTATTCTGTATAAGCCTCAGAGTCCGCTGATTTCCAGTTTATAGAACCTGTCATGGTTCCGCCCGCAAGAGGTAAATAACTGTGCGTATGACCCGCTGTGGCGAATTGTGATTTTGCAACTGCTCTCAGCTCTCTGCCATTCCATCCTGCAAGCCAAGTATAATCTGCCGCCGCAAGACCTGCTTTACTATAAGCTAAAGTAATTTCAGTAGCATCTCCTGCATCAGTAACAGTTCTTGCTTTAAGAGTATAATCTGTGCCAACTACATTAATTTTTTGAATATCTGCCATTTATTTCACCTCCACTTAAAAATAAAAGAGTTGCTAGACTCTTTGTGTGAAATTCTAGCAACTCCAATATTTTTTATATAAATTACTTAGGTGTAACTGTGATTGTATCAGTTGTACCTGTAAATGTTGAGGTAACAGTACCCTCTGGAGTGTAAGAACCCGTTGCAGTAATTGCAGAACCAGTGAATGTTGGCTTAGAAACCGTACCTACTGGTGTGAATTTGCCAGTAGATGTAAGCTCATTACCTGTGAATGTTCCACTAATAACAGTTCCTATACCTGTAAATGTTGGAGCAGATATTGTACCAGCAGGAGTAAATGTACCTGTTGAAGTAATTGTAGAACCTGACATTGTTGCTCCAATAACAGTACCATCACCTGTAAATGTTGAAGTAACAGTACCTTCTGGAGTGTAAGAACCAGTTGCAGTAAGCGAAGCCCCTGTAAATACACCACCAAGATGAGTGCCTGTACCTGTAAATGTTGGAGCAGAAACTGTACCTGCTGGTGTGTAAGAGCCAGAAGCAGAGATACTTGCTGTTGTACCAGAGAGATATATGCCTGTACCTGTAAATGTTGGAGCAGTTGCAGTAGCACCTGTTACAACCTCAGTTGTCTTTGCTGAAGGAGCCGTACCTGCTTTAATAGTCAAAACTTCATCTGTAACTGAAAAAGATGCAGCTTCACCAGCATTAAAACCAGATGTAACTGTTGCTTTTGTAGTTGTAATTCCCGGAGCAGAGACTGTACCTGCTGGAGTATAGTTAGCAGCATGAGAAGCATCAGCAGCCTGACTCTTAACTGTAACCGTAACGCCGTTACCACTTACACTTACTGTCTTTGCTGTACCTGTAAAAGTAGGAGCAGAAACTTTACCTGCTGGTGTGTAGTTAGCAGGAGCAGAAGTTGTTGGAGCCGTTGAAGTAACACTTACTGTACCTGTTGGAGTACCTGATACAGAGACAGTCTTTGCTCTACCAGAAAATGTTGATGTTACTGCACCTGATGGAGTATAGTTAGCTGGAGAATCAGTTGTTGCCTTTTCTGTTGTAACACTTACTGAGCCAGCAACCTTACCACTTACACTTACTGAACCCGCAGTACCTGTGAAAGTTGGTTTAGAAACTGTACCAGCAGGTGTATAGTTTGCTACTACACTACCTGATGGGGCTTTAGTACTAACTGCAACTGAGCCAGCTGGAGTACCCTTAACAGTTACTGTTCCTTCTGTACCTGTAAAAGTAGGTGCAGAAACTGAACCAGCTGTAGTACCACTTACAGAAACAGTTTTCTGCTTACCTGTAAATGTTGAAGTAACGCCACCTTTTGGAGTATAAGAACCGGAACCCTCTGCGGCAAAAGCAAAAGCTTTAAGTCCTGAAAGGTCACCAAATTCTTGCCAAGTATCTCCATTGTAAATAAACTCTTTTTTGCCCTTTGTTACAATGTTACCTTTTCCAGCCTCTACTGTTTTCTCACCAATTGCTACGTTCGGACTAGTTGTAACACCATCTACAAGTTCAGTTGTAGTAACGCCAAGGTATGTAGTGTAATTTGACAGTGCGTCAATCTTTTTTCTGGCTTCAACGTCTTTTAAGTCATAAGTGACTCCACCGACGGTAATTTTGGATATGTCTGCCATTATTATTCACCTCATTATTTTTCTAAAGTTAATTGCTCATCTGTAACAGAAGCACTTACTTTATCATTCCATTTAATGCGTTCTGCAGCAGTGATATGAACATCCGTATCCGCGATGTGCGCAGAATAAGGAGCATCTATGAAAGGAAGGTCTGTTAGACTAGAAGTGCCATTGCCGACTTTTGCCTTAGCAATAACCTTATCGTCAAAGGTCTCTGCATCTGTATAGATATAGAGCGCGCCGGCCTCCGAAATTTCTGGACCATTAGCTGCCCAACCAGAAACTGAATCGGCATAAAGACCGACACTTGTTCTCTTTTGAATATCTTTTATTTTTGCGACAATAGCAGAGTTCTGGCCGTTAATAACGTCCCAAACTTCTCTTAGACCCCTTTCATCTAAATATCTTTTTAATTCTGCCATTGTACTTCACCTCTTAGTTAAGAGTAGAAGTAAATGTACAAATTGAATTTATAGTTTCAGTTGAAATACCGTCTGTAACATCACCCGCAGTGCCACCACTAAGGGCTTCAATCTGCTTTTTCATTGTAGTTATGTCACTACTATGTGTAGTAATGTTATCTGTGTTATTAGAAACTGCTGTAGTAAGAGCTGTTACATCCTGAATAAGGCCTTTTACTTCAGCGCCGTCGCCTTCAATTTCTTTAACCAGACGATTGATAGTCTTATCCTGTTCTGCTCCTGCTGTTTCCAAAGCAGTGATATCTTCTTTTGCCTTAGTAACATCAGTCTTGATGCTAGTAAGTTCACTAGAAGTCCAAGGATTGCCAGAGCTATCAACACCCAAAAGTGTTTTTAAGCTGTCAACCGCATCCTTATTTGCTTGGATAGCAGAGTTCATTGCAGTAGCACTATCACTATGTGTTGAAATCCAATCTGCAATTTCCTTTAATGTATCAAAGTCTGCTGGAGCATTAGCAACGACTTTCGCAATTTCTTCTGCAACTTTGTCACCAACTGTTCTTTCAACAGAGCCAAGTGGTGCCTGAGTATCGCCTGTAGCAGTAGAATTTAAAAGGTCGATAGCAGTTTTATTGTCAAGAATTTTCTTAACAACTTCTTTATCTCTGTCATCAAGCTTTTTCCACAATGAGCGTAAGCCGGCTTCGTCTAAATAATACTTTACATCTGCCATTTAATTTCCCTCCTTTAAATTTGCGTTGAAAAGGTTAAACCATCTAAAACATCAGATGAAACTGGAGACATCGGGTCACATTTACAAAAGTTACCTAATGCAGCAATCTTCTTTTCAAGGTCTGCCAATTTATTATCTTGTTCAGTGTCTTTACTTTGGATAGTTGTAATAGTAGCAGTTGTCTCCTTCTGCTGCTCTTCAAGCTTCTTAATACGGCCTTCATATTCCCCTGTTCCACCGCTACTGCCGCCAGAATTTGGTACTCTAGCAAAATAAGCAGGCTCAAGAGTTGTGTCTGTGCCTCGATTAAAAATCATTTATTTCACCTCTTTTTAAAATTGTTTACCTATATCATTAAGAGAAGATTTTGCAATTGCAACGTCTTCTTCTTTATCAAGTAATATAGTTACAAGGTCTCCCTCACGGATACTACCTTGTAATAAGCCAACAAGAGATTTTCCGTTGACTATTCTTTCTTTTTTTGTTATAATATAAAGAGAAGAAGAAAGTTTACTTAAATTCCAATTAAGTTGTGCCGCCGTGCGACCAACTATGTTTTTATTTATTTTATAGTTTAAAGTAATCAAATTGTTTACCTCCTACAATAATTCGTTACAATTATTTGACTTATTCTTCTCTCTGGTGTATAATATAATAAGAGAAAAGAAAGTGAGGTGCTATGATGATTAATAAAATGGTTGTTACATCTATTATGAAGAAATTAATACTCCGTTATAGATTGAATATGGATTATAAAATTGAAGGTCTATCTCTTGAAAAACAAACAAATTTTCTTATAAATGATATTATAAATGATTTGTATAAAAAGATAGACAGTTCAAAAATAATTGTATACGAATATAACGATGACTTGATAAGTTTAATTGGATATGATGTATTGAAAGCAATACAATCAATTAAACCTTTTAAATTAAAAATCTATGGTAAAAAACCAAAGAAAACTAGAAAGATGATTAAAGCTAAAGAAAACTTTATCTCTCAGAGAAAAGTTAAAAAACTAATTAAAGACTCTAAATGTTTTATAATTTCATCTTTCAGTCCTATTTATAAAGTAGGAAATGTAAAACACATATCTAATAAATTCGATTTCCAATATGATTATAGACTAATGGATAGATTTACTCCAGATGAAATAAGTATGAGTCAAAAATTCTATCATATTGGATATATTAAGGACTATCAGAAAATTAATGGAGAGAAAATTAATGTTTTTGATAAGGAATTGGGGAATATTCAAAAAAGAATTGATAATGTAAAGTCTTATTTGGATTGGAATGAATTCAAAGATTATGAGGTGCCAGCCTGTTTAATGTTGTGGCTTGATGAAGATGAAGAACAAAATGAACAATTATTACAGAAAGCAGAACAATTTGATGGTCTTGTTTTTTATTTTAATACTAGCTCTTTTAATATTCCTCCAATCTTAAAAAATATTACCTATAATTGGATGGTAAAACATACAGCTAATAGATTTAATACAGAAGACTACGACTCTTATAACTATTTGGTTTATAGTGCTGCTTCTCATTTTTATCAGTATTATTGGGATAAAGGTTGCCCAAATATTAAATGTGAATTTAGTGGTAATTGGCCACAAGAAAAAAGAGACAAAATTACTTTAGGTAGATTTGGTTGTCAAGCAGAAGGAGGGAAAAATAAATGAAGAAATTAATCATAATGAATGGATGCGGCGGCAGTGGTAAAGACACTTTTGTTAAACTGTGCCGTGAGAACAGTTCACTCAAAATAAACAAATTTTCAATTATTGATTTTGTAAAAGAGCAGGCAGCCCTTTTGGGTTGGTCTGGTGGCAAGACAGATGCAGACAGAAAGTTTTTGTCTGACCTTAATGATGCTTTGGCAGATTGGAATGATAGCCCATTTCAAACTGCCCTTACAGAAATAAGAGAAGACTTCTCAGAAGAATGGGGAGAAACTTTTGATATTGTTTTTATTGATATCAGAGACCCAGATGTTATTGACAGAATGAAGAACGCAGCGGAACAAGAAGGGATTAAAGTTATCACCGTTCTTGTTGAAAGAAAAATTAATCATACTTATGGTAATCACGCTGACGACGATGTCCGTAATTACCTTTATGATTATGTAATAGATAACACAGGAACTCTTAAAGACCTTGATGAAGCTGCCTTAACTTTTATGGAGAGTCTGATAACACAAGAACTTTTAGAGACCTTAGTGAAGCTGCCTTAACTTTTATGGAGAATCTTAATGTTTGAGATACCAGAGTGGGATTATTATGATAGCGACCCAGAGGCTATCAATTCTCTTTTAGCAAAATTGCCGCGCCTCAAGAACCCTAATTTAAAGGTTCTTGACCCCTGCGCCGGCACAGGTAAATTTATTGAAAGATTTGAGAATTTGGTTAAGACCAAAGTTGATAAGTATGATATTTGTGTGAGAGAAGAAGCGAAAAATGTCCTTCCAGCAGATTTCATTCGTTCAGATTTCTATAACAAATACGACCTTATCATCTCCAATTTTCCAACAGCAGGAAGAGGAAATACAACAGGTTTTGACCAATTCGTAAGAAAAGCATTATCTGATGTGCGGCGCGGCGGCACAGTTTGTGTATTGACTAAGCTTTCAAGCTTGGAATCTCAACGCCGTTTTGCCAATATTTATATGACTTGTAAGCCTTCTTGGGTCTATGTATTTTCTAATAGATTAAAATGCACACGTTATGGAAGGATTGTAAAGACAGATACTGTGTTTTGTTGGCTTGTCTTTGAGAAAGGACAAGATGGCTATTTTGCAAAAGAAACGAAATTAGATTGGATACATAAGTAAGTATGTTGTGCCGGCCGCCATAGAATTGAAGAAGTGACTCAAAGTCTTAACTTTTTCGCAGGCCGGCATAACGTACTTTTTGACTTTTTAAAATTTTTTTGAGATAATAAAGTTAAAGAAAAGAAAGGAGCAAATATAAATGAAAGAGCCAAATATTCATACATTTCATTATTATTTTGATACAGTAAGTGGAGAGCTAAAACCAATAGATATCTTGTCTGGTGATGATGAAAACGGCTATGAGTGTGTCTATAAAGGAGATAAAGACTCAGATAGTATACTAATTGACAAAAAAGATATGATTATCATTCATCTGAACATAGATACTATGGAAATCTATACATCAAATATGTTTGATTTTGTAGATGATTTGAGAATTGCTGTTCTTGAAAAAGAAATGAAGACAAGCACTCTTAAAAAACATCTGCAAAAAAACAACAGAGAGTTTATTGACATCATCAGAATGGCAGCAAGAGATGATCCAATCG
Organism: uncultured Candidatus Melainabacteria bacterium; assembly: GCA_934754775.1. Classification (GTDB taxonomy): domain Bacteria; phylum Cyanobacteriota; class Vampirovibrionia; order Gastranaerophilales; family Gastranaerophilaceae; genus CAG-196. Next base: position 70,543 of record CAKVIM010000004.1, read on the forward strand.
AAATCTCTTATCATAATAAAGATATTCTAAAAGCTTTGAAGACACTTGGTTTCAAGTATGTTGCTCGCTATCAGACATATAAGTGGGCCGCCTTTCATGAACTGCCTCTTCTTTATGTAAATACTTATGTGGAAGCTGGCGATAGAGAAGGACTTGAGCTAACTAATTTTGACCCAAAAGTTAATTTTGCCAAGGAAAGAGAAGTTTATCTGATTGAAGACTTGCTGAAAGAAAAATATCCTCTTCCAATTAAGATGGACGATTTTTCTTTAGATGAGTTGGAGGAGGAGGACGATGATAGTTGGACTTAACTTTTGAAGTAAAAATGAAGCTTTATGAGAAGGAATATCCTAATGTAAGATATGATTGGGATTATTTCGGTCCCACCGTTATAACTGAAGTAATTGAAGAGTGGTGGGAAAAGACTGGGTCTGAACAATATAAAAATAAACTTTTTGTTAATAAAGAAACCTATGAGGCTTTCCAAGCTCTTAAAATACTTCATTTTAAGTATTTTTCAACTTCCAAACGAGCAAATATCTTGCATGCTTTTAAAGAAAAACCAGAAAGAAAAGAAGATAGTTTCTTCTTTACAAGAAACCCTTATGATATGATAATAGTAGACCATATTTGTTTTGATTATATTGAAGACGATTGGGAACATAGAACATTCTATTCAATAGAAGATTATTTTGAAAGGTTGGTAATGATATAATGAAATATTGGACAGATGGCGCGGCAACAATGAGAAAAGATTCAAATGGCAATTATATAAGAGAGGCAGGCGGCTGGGCTTTTGTTTATGAAAGTGAAGGAGGTAAACTAAAAGGCGAGTATGGTGGTCGTCCTCAAACAACCAACAACGAAATGGAACTGACAGCAATCTATCGAGCACTTGATGCCGCGGCAACGATGCCAGATTTTGATATTAGAATAGTGTCAGATAGTGCCTATTGTATCAACATTTTTACCTCTTGGGCGAAAAATTGGGAAAAGAATGGTTGGACAAGAGGAAAGAAACACGAACCGATTGAGAATTTAGCTCTCATTCAGAAGATTTGGAATCTTATGGGAAGACTAGAGGAAGAAGGAAGAACACTTTCTTTTGAAAAAGTTAAGGGTCATTCGGGTGTGAGAGAGAATGAGATTGTTGATAAGTATGCTGTAATAGGGAAGAGAGAAGCCGCAGAAGGAGAATGGATACTTTCAAAATGGATACTTTCAAAGGAATTTGTAGAAGAATAAAAGAAAGAGGTCAGAGATTAATCTGGCCTCTTTTTGATTGAAAAATGAAAATCTGATTTTTCCTATTGATATCTGATTTTTGACAGAAATTAAAATTTATATGTACTACTCTAGGTGTTTAAATTTGTAGACATCAATATTTCTGTATAATTAATTAAATTTTGAGATTGCAAAACTTGTAAATCTTCTTTTATTGCAGAATTATTCTTCACATCTTTACTTAGTTTAAGATAATCTCTTATCTCTTTTAAAGTTAAGATATTAGAAGGATTTAATTTTATAAATAAATAAATTTTTAGTTGTCTTTCAGATAAAGATAAATATAATTTGTCATTTAATACTTTCTACTCTATTGAATTAGGAAGAAAATCTTTCAAAACTGCCCAAGGCTTTTCTTTATTTAAAAGCAAATTACTATCTTTTAAAAGAATTAGACCCTTTTTAATCGTAGTAGGATGCATATGCAAAGCTAATTTAATCTAATTTATAGGCATTAATTTTAGAATGATACTTTGATTATCCTAATGTGCCGCTTTAGATAATAAGTAAAAATAAATTTTAAAGGAAATAAAAGGTAATTCTTTTAAAGAAAAATAATCTTTAGATTGTATTTTATTTTTAGTAAGTACTTCTTTTATTTTAGAACAAAATTCTTTTCGCTTTTCTTTAGAACAGTTCCATCTTTTATTATATCCATTTGGAAATAAAGTATTAAATTTATCTATATAATAGTCTTCCCATAAACTTAATTCATCCTCTTCAACCTATTTAAGTATTTCAAAAGTAAAGTTTTCAATTCCTTCAAACTAAATAACTTCATCAATAAACTATTTTCCCCGACAATGTTCATCTAAACGTTTGCCGCAATGAATAGACTATCCAATATATGATTTATTATTTATTTTATTTGTAATTTTATAAATGCCAATCATTTTATCCTCCTTATTCTATTGGGAATAATTTTTTGCGTTCCTCTTCTGTCATTTTTTGAACCTCAGTAAACTCAGCATCTTTTGCAAAGCCGTCCATTATATCATTATATTCATCGTCAAATTTAGTAATATAATATCTAATCTCTTTTTTGTGATTTGGTAAATTTTTTTCTTCCGTTTCCCATTTTATAATACCAAAACCACGCAATGTAATTAAAAGATTTCTCAAATATTCATCTTTATCTGTATGAGTTTCAGAGTATCCCATCTACATTCTTAATTTTCTCATAGTAAAATATTTATCTTCACTATAATAATAAATTTTAAGAATAGCCATTAATTTAATAATATCATCCGCTGTCTATTTTCTTTCTTTACAATTAGTAAAAAAAGCACAAGTTCTTACAGGTAATATCATTTTAGATTGGATAAAAGGTATTCGGTAATATCGTCGGCCGGCAGAGTCAGTCTCTTCAACAATTAGCTTATATTTTTTCAAAATTTCAAGTCTTCTATAATAAGTAGACTTACTAATACCTAATATCTTTTGAGTATTTGTAGCATTATATCGAGGCACATTTTTCTCTATGTTTTTATCTAAATATAAGTAATTCCAATTTTCTACAAATGTGCCGTCAGCATATCTTTGAGGATTATGCTTAGAAATACTATATAGATATGTATAAAGTGTATCGCTCATGGCTTCAAATTTTTCTCTTTCATTATTATTTTTTTCGGGGTCAGGTAGTGCAAAATTCCATTTTCCCATTTAAATCGCCTCCTTTTGTTTCTAAATATAAGTAAATAAATAAAAAATAGTCTCTAAAAAATTCATTTCTTCTTAGTTTTTAGAAACACATTAAAAAATAGTCTCAAAAACGCTATAACAATTTAAAAAGTGTCCCGCAAACGCTATAACAATTTCTAAAACCGTCTCAAAAACGCTATAACAATCCAAGAAAGTGTCCCGCAAACGCTATGTTATATTCTTTTATTACTTTTCCCAAAAAGTAATCAAAAGGGGTTCTTTTGCCGGCAAAAGAACCAAAGCCGGCGAACGTGCTGCCTTGCTTCGCTTCGCTCCGCATCGACAGCGCGCCGCTTCTTTTTGAGAAAGAAAAAAATTTGACTTTGTTTAAAATTTTTGTTATAATTTAAGAGTAAAAGAAATAAAGGAGGAGTTCTAAATGAACATAGAAATAAAAGGTACAGATTTTTGGGATGGCTTTGATGCAATGAAATACTGGGCGCCGCCAAAATCTTATGACAGACAGAAATGGAAACAGGAAATTCATGAATATATGTTGAGCGGACAGTATATTGGAGCAAGAAAAGTTGATGGTATCTGGGCAATGATTATTAAGGACACTAAAGGAAACTTTCATCTTAGAAGCCGCACAAAGAATGTTGAAGGTACTTATGCAGATAAGGCAGAATGGATACCTCAGATTTTGTCAGAACTTGAGGATGTGCCGGCCGGCACAGTTTTGCTTGGTGAAATTTATAAGTATGGAGACGAGGGAAGTAGAAAAGCAACTGCTATTCTGAATTGTTTAAAAACTAAGAGTTTGGAAAGACAGGCCAAGACTCCACTTCATTTCTATTGCTTTGATGTGTTGGCATATGGGTCTGAAATCTTACTCAAAACTCCGATTGAAAAACGAATAACTTACATCGAAAAAACGTTGTGCCGCCCTACCTATGAATTTGTGGAAAAAGCAAAATATGTAGAGGGTGAAGAACTTTGGACTCTTTGTGGTGAAATACTGGCGGCCGGCTATGAAGGAATGGTTATTCAGAAGAAAACTGCAACTTATGACTGCGGCAAGAGAACAGCCAGAATGACCATCAAGGTAAAAAAAGAAATCGAAAGCACAATCGACGCTTTTATAGATGGAGCATGGAAAGCTCCAACAAGAGAGTATGGCGGCAAAGAAATTGTAACTTGGCCTTATTGGCTTAATGTCAAGACAGGTGAAAAATTTGGTAGTTGTCAGTATTCAGAGTATTGTGATGGTGCTCCTCTTATTCCAATTACACGTCCATTTTATAATGACTGGGCGGCGGCAATAAGTTTGTCTGTGATGAGAGATGGTAAACCAGTACATGTTGCTTGGATTTCAGGCATAACAGATGATGTCAAGAATCGTATCATTCACGAGCCAGAGTCTTTGGTTGGTAAGGTAGTTGAGGTTTCCTGTATGCAGATTGAACACATTGACGGTGAATATTCGCTTCGTCACGGCAAGATACTTGGCTTCAGAAGCGATAAAGCAGCGGAAGATTGTACTTTCGACCAGATTGCAATTAACTAAAATCAAAAACTTAAAGACCTCTTAAACAAAATTTACTTTTCTTAGAAGGGCAGGAGTTTTCTTCTGCTCTTTTAATTTTGCAAAAGGGGTGACTTATTTGTGAATAGGGATTATTTCTTAAGTCCTGCTCAGATTTGCAAGCCGCCACATCACACATAGATTTAGCCTTATTGTGCTACTTGTAAGAAATTTCCTGTTTGTTCGATTAGAGAAGACTATTTAAAGACTGCTTATCTAATTCAACAGATACTTGGAGACCCACAAGACGATAGAGAGCTTAGATGTTGTGATGAGAGCTTTAGTGGTTTTGACTTTGAAAAGCCAGAAGAATTGTTTCCAACAGAGCTTGATGTTGTGCCGGCCTGCGATGAAACCAAGACTTTGACTGCTAAGTTAAAAGCCGCAAAATTTAGAAGTAAAGATTTCATTCAGTTGCTTTATGATGTTGATAGATATTTGGTTATCTTTAAAGTAACTTGGAGTGAAGAGTTTAGTCGTTATGAGTTATCAGACGGCAAAGAAATCTACTATGGAATTGTCTATAAGACAAAATCTTCTGAATTTGACTCGGCGGCACTTCAAGATTGGAGAGCGGAACAAATTAAAAAAGAAGAAGAAAACAAAGAGAAAGATATTATCAACACAACCTATTTTTCAGCTATTCTTAAATGTGACTTTTATGAACAAGATAAGAAATTAACCGAAAGAGAAGGACTTGATAGGATGAAGCTTCATTGTTGTTGTGACGATGTGCCACCTTATCATCATTTGGCGACCTACCACATTGAAGATAAACAAGTTCCTTGTCTTGAAAATAAATTTGCACCTACTCCTCTTTTATATCCAGTCTTTATTCCAATGCCAAGGCCTAAATGTTATCCAAAGAAGCCTGCGGCAAGGAGAGATGACTTAAATGACGAGTAAGGGAGAATAGAAGATAGAGAAACTTCTCACTAGTGCCCGTCTAAATTTTAAAAGGGAATATATCTTTCCCGACCTTTATGGATATAAGAAAGTGCCTTTAAGATTTGACTTTGCAGTTTTTCAAGGTAAAAAGTTAATTTGTCTCATTGAAGTAGACGGCCGGCAACATTTTGAGTATGTACCACATTTTCACAAAACGATGTCAAGTTTTAAAAGACAACAAGAATGGGATAGGCGGAAGAACAAGTACTGTCTGATGCACGGATTCCCATTAATTAGAGTTCCTTATTGGAGCTTGGAAACTCTTACTCTTCAAGAAATTTTTACAAACCCAAAGTTTCTTGTAAAGAATAAGTTTCACAATGATAATCTACGAAGACAGGGGTGAAAGAATGGCAGCTTTATTGGTAATTTTTGAAAATATAGGCTCAGTAGTTGGCATATTCATAACGTTGATTACTTTTTTCGGATTGATTTCTAAAAAGCCAAGAGAGGCCCTTAAAAAGATGATTAGAGAGGGCGCAGAAGAAGCTAACAAAGAAGTTAATGTAAAACTAACTACCATAGAAGAAAAGCTAAAAGAGTCGGATGAAACTGACGTAGTAATGCTCAGACATTCCATAACAGACCTTTATCATTAGTATAAGGACACAAAGAAAATTCCTCACTATGCTAAAGAAGACTGGATGGGGATGCTGGAAAAATATGAGCAAAAAGGTGGCAATTGTTACATCCACGCAATCACAGAAGAAATGAAGGAATGGGAAGAGATATAAAATAAAGAAGAGGTCAAGGAAGTAAAATTCCTTGACTTTTTTCTCTATTTGAGTTATAATTAAATTATAAAAAAGAAAAGGAGGAATGTAGTATGGCAGAATGGGATATGACCATTATCAAGGGAGATAAGCGTTATCCTTATGATAAAACCCGTATACGTAATGCAATCATTCAAGCTTATAACCAAATCTGTTATCCAGACTTTGACGAGATTGATATGCTACTTGATGAAATTGAAGATTTAATTTGGACAGAGGCTGGCGAAAAAAGAGAAATTGCCGTCGGAAAAGTTGAGAACCTTATAATGAGCGTTCTTTATAGAGAGGTGCCGGCTGTAGCTCGTGAGTTTTCTTCTTATAAGATAAATAAGGAGAGAATTAAAAAGAACCCAACGGAGATTGAAAAAGTTCTTTACACCAATCCGGAGGTTGAACTTGAAAACGCAAACAAAAAAGCAACATTGACCCATATTAAGAACTCATATTTAGCAGAAATTCCATCAAAGGAAGAGTTCTTTAAAGTGTTCCCGCCGGCCTGCGTAGAAGCCCATAAGAAAGGTGTTGTTTATGCTCATGATTCTGCTTATTCTGTAAGAGATTTAACCAATTGTGAGCTATTGAATTTAGATTATCTTCTCCAACACGGCTGTAAAATAAATAACACTTGGGTTGACAAACCTCACGACTTCCGCACCGCGTGCACCATCGCCACTTAGGTCCTCACGCACGTCGCAAGCTGTACTTACGGTTTAAAATAATCTGCCGTAATAAAACAACACTAACCACCACAGTGGGGTCTCGTATCGAGGCTAACGAGGTAGGCAGGAATAGCTAATCTCGTGATTATCGTTAATATAAATAGAGGAGGAATTCCCATATGACAAATGCAGAAAAATCTGAAATGCTAAAAAATACCATATATCAACTTTATTCAAAAGAAGGTCGTTCAAAAAGCTATATTTCTAAACTATTAGAAATTGATAGAAAAATCTTATCAGAAAAAATAAAGGAGTGGAACTTCGAGGAGGCCGAAGCAAAGAAACACATGACTCCATCAACAGAGAAATTTATAAATACAAACAGGCAATTTATTAAAAGTCAATTGGATAAAGATGTACCAATTACTCAAATTGCTGCTGCCCTAAAGGTTGATAGAAGAAAACTTTATACTATTTTTAATTATGATAATGTTTTAAAACAAGCTCATCAAGAATCTGTAAATAGAAAGAAAAACAAAACTCAGAAAAGAATAGAAACACAAATGAAAAATTCAAAACTTCAATATGATTTTGAAGAACTTGAAGGAGAAATTTGGAAACCTATTCTGGGATATGAAAATTATTTAATTTCTAATTATGGTAGAATTAAGAGAATGGCAGAGAAGTATAAGGCTTATTATTTACTTAAACCTGACGAAAATTCTATTAGTCATAGATTACAAATTAGATTATCAAAAAATGGTCAAGGTAAAACTCTTCAAGTGGCGCGGCTTGTTGCTCTTACTTTTTTAACTGACTCTCATTCAGAAGAGCAAAATACAGTAAATCATAAAGATGGTAATATTCAAAATAACAGAGTTGATAATCTTGAATGGGTATCTCAAGCAGAAAATAACCTTCACGCTTATCGAGAATTAAATCGAACAGTAGTAAATCATAGGACTTATATTTTTGATAAGATTTTATATAAAGGTCAATATGAATTTAATACTGTCGCGGCGTTTGCAAGATTTTTGGGTAAATCAGAAACCCAAACAAGAAGATATATGGATGAACCAGAAAAACACGATATAAAATTCATAATTTATAATAACGATAATTGTAACGACTAATTGTAGTATATTGATAGCAATATACGAAACGTGTTGGTGACTTACACACCCGTAAGTTACAAGAAATAGTCTAAGCTATGGTTGATATACCCATCTCCATAGCAATTGGGATGTACTATAAACTTGTTAGCTTTAGCCAAATTTGTTAATGTTAGCAGACAGAAAATTCGTAAGAAATTAACAGAATTTATAGATGACCCAGATGTCCTAAACCGACTTGCGGCACGAGAACTTGAAGAAGAAATTCGACAAGGTGTTCAGACTTTTATGTATCAGAACTTAACTCTTTGTTCAAGCGTTGGGCAAGCAGTTTTCTTGACCGTTTCTGTTTACTTAAATGAAGACCCAAAATACACAGATGACTTGATTTTGGTTTTCAAAGAGATGTTGAGACAAAGAATTGCAGGTATTCCAAATGAAGATGGGGTTGCGGAAAATCCTAACTTTCCAAAAATTCTCTATTTTCTTGACGAAGATACGATGCGCGGCGGCAAGTATTATGAGATAACAAAACTTTGTGCTGAGTGTAGTGCTAAAAGACTTGTGCCAGATTATATGAGTGTTAAGAAGCATTTAGAGTTGAAAGGAGTCGTAACCCCTAGCATAAACGAAAACTGTGCCTAATATTCGTGAGGATACTAGAAAACCCGTCTAAACGGAGAAAATCTTTAATGTTAGCTCGACATTAAAGACAACTTACCGTGCTAAACTAATTTATAAACAGTAAGCTTTATACGAAGTATGGAATAAAAGATGTTTATAGATTAGAAAAGCCTAACGACTAACCGTGATGAGTGTAGCGGAGTAAGCTCATAAGCTAATGATGAGTTGAAATGGTGGGCAACTTAATAAAATTAAGTTGGTGATATAGTCTAAACTATATAGTGATATATAGCAGTCATAAAATGACGGCGCAAGCTTGCGACTTGCGTGAATATTTTGGGGATGCAGAGCGCTCTTAAGTCCTTATAAAGACCTAAAAACAGGTAAATTTGTAACCTGGGGCCGCTTTAATTGTGGCGTTATGTCTCTTAATCTTCCTTATATTGCAATGGAAAACAACCCAGACAAATCAGAGGAGCAGCTTTTTCTTAATCTTGATAAGTATCTTGGTGTTGCTAATCAAGGTATAATCTGGCGAGTTAATCATTGTGCAAAAATTAAGGCAAAATCTTGTCCAATACTTTGGGTTTATGGTGGCCTTGCAACTCTTAACCCAGAAGATGATTTATCTTCGTTGGTTTATGGAGGGTTTGCAACTGTCAGTCTTGGATATTCAGGTTTATATGAATGTGTAAAATACATTACTGGTGAAGACCACTGGAAAAATGAAAAAGCAAATAAACTTGCTCACAAGATACTTGATTATTTGAATAGAAATAATAAGGAGCTTGGTGAGAGATTGAATGTGTCTGTGGCTTTGTATGGAACGCCTAAACATATGTGGGGCTTTATTAAGTAATTAATAAAGCGATTTCTTCTAAACGGTCATAGCTGAATTAAAATAAGCTGGTAAGAGAGCCTAAATCCACTGGATAGAGGTAATACCGTACTAAATTTTACTTAAAATTTTATTTTATATTAAAAGAAGGAGGTGAATTAAATGTCAAAAAATGGTTCGTTAAAACGAGAAGATATTAAAGAAGACATCAAGTTAATTGCAAATACAAATAATTATTATATATCAACTATTGGAAATATCTATAAATTAACTTCTAATAATTTATTTTTAAAGATAAAGTTAACTCATAATCCAAACGGATATATGTATACTGCTTTTGATACAAAAGAAGGCAAACGAATAACTCGCAGAGTTCATCGACTTGTTGCTCTAGCTTTTATTCCCAATCCTAACAATTATGATATAGTTGGTCATAAAGATAATAATAAGAGCAATAATAAGGTTGAAAATCTGTATTGGACAACAATTTCAGAAAATACTAAAAAGGCTTTTGACGATAAATTAGCTATTAACGCTAAGGGCTATGAAGATTCTCAATCTCATCCTATTATTGTTTATAATAAGGAAATGCAAGAGATAGACAGAGTAGGGTCAATGAAACAAGGTGCAAAGAAATATGGAGTTAGTTGTTCTACAATTGCTCGTCATTGTAATGGCGAAATAAAAGGTAAAACAAGATGCGGATATTATTTTCGCTATGATAAAAATTTTAAGTAAATAAACGTCTAACGACTAGGGAAAACTATAAATTTTATAGTGAGTAGGCTCAATAATAGAGCGAAATGTAGGCTGAAATAAGCCCAAATGGAGAACGTCCTTTTATTAAAGGATGAAGATATAGTCTAGTCCCCTAATAAATATCGGGAAACCGAGGGTATTAAATGGCAGAGAGTTTGACAGACAAATTTGCTTCGGCTTGTGTAAGAGATTTTGGAACAGTTGACGGTGAAGAAGCTCGTCAGTATGAAACCAACTCTTATCACATTCCTGTTTTTGCAGAAATTGATGCTTTTTCAAAACTCACAGCAGAAGCTCAGTTTAGCGACAAGACTCTAGGCGGCTCAATTAGTTATGTTGAGGTGCCAGACCTTGGCAATAATATTGATGCAATGCTAGAAATTATTGAACATATTGGTAATACTTGTCTTTATGGAGAAATTAATTCAGAGATTTCAACTTGCGGCAAGTGTGGATGCCAAGGACATGACTTTAAGAAAGTCTATGCAAAAGATGGAACAATAAGATGGCAATGTCCACAGTGCGGCGAGACCGACCCAGATATTGTTCATACGAGTTATAGAGTGTGTGGATATATTAGTAATTACACTCCTAACAAGGGCAGAAGTCAAGATATTATGAATAGAAAGAAACATTTAAACATAGACAAGTAATTCTAAAAGGGTCAAGACTTAAAAATCTTGACTCTTTTTCTTTTTTATGATATAATAATTATAAAGAATAAAAAGGAGGAATTTTAAATGAATTTCTGTAAAATCATAAATTATGATACCGCCAATGCAAGAGGACTCTCAGTTGTTCTTTTCGTAAGTGGCTGTTCTCATCATTGTAAAGAATGTCATAATCCAGAAACTTGGTCAGTTGATGCTGGGGTATCATTTACAGATGATGTAAAAAAGGAACTTTATCAGATGATAATGAATCCACATATTGAGAATTTAGTGTTGTCTGGTGGTGACCCATTCTTCCCTACTAATGTCATGCCGTTGGCTAATTTTTTAGAAACTACTCTTGCTTATAAAGAAAAGAACATTATCTGCTATACAGGTTATAAGTTGCCTGAACTTGTAGCAAGAGGAGATAAAGCAACAGACCTCTTACTTAGTTCTTGTGATATTATCATTGACGGCGAATATGATATGACTAAAAGACCAGATGGACTTGACTATCGTGGTAGTACAAATCAACAAGCTTGGGAAAGAAAAGGCAATTTTTATTTCAATATTTCTCGAACTTATTTTAAAGAAGTAACTCCAGCAGATATTGCTGCCGCGGCGGACGTTATTCCACTTGATAGAGAACTTTCAAAATCCGCTGTGCCGGCCTGCGATAAAATTAAGGAAATAGAAGAAGAAACAGAGATTGTTCTTCCAAAAGGCAAAGTTATTGTTGATTATGAAAAGCTAAAAAAACTTTGTATTACGGACGGCGGCAAGACAGGTTATGCAGTCTTAGGCCATCAATATGATACTCTCAAATTCAATGGTAGAATTTATTATCATCCAGAAGACGCTGAGGCGGCACTTAAAAAATATTTTGACATAAAGTAACTTAAAGACAGGCTCTAGTAGTCTGTCTTTTTGACTTTTTCAATAAAAAATGATATAATATATTTATAAAAAAAGAATAAAGGAGGAAAATGAATGGGAAACTATGGTATTGATAATATCCAACATTTGGAAACCAGAGAAGCTATTCGTGCTAGAGTCCAAATGTATCTTGGAAGTAGTGATACAGATGGAACATATCAGGCTTTAAAAGAAATTATTAACAATTCTACTGACGAAGCCATTGCAGGTTACGGCGACCGAATAGAAATCACACTTGATGAAAAAGAGAATTGTGTTTCTGTAAGAGATTATGGCCGTGGCGTTCCATTTGGAACAAAAAATGGAAAAAATGTGCTTGTAGCCATTTATACTGAAAGTCATACAGGTGGTAAGTTTGATAAAAATGCTTATAAAAATAGCTCAGGCTTAAACGGTATTGGAGGCACTGCAGTATGTATGAGTTCTGAATACTTTACAGTAAGAAGTGTTCGTTCTGGAACTTGTGCGGAAGCAAATTTCACGAAGGGCAGCCTAGTCTCCTATAAAGAAACTTCAACTTCCGATAAAGACGGAACTTTTGTTAAGTTTAAGCCAGATAAAGAAGTTTTCTCTGATATGACAGAAACCTATTCTTATAGCAGAATTTGTGATGAAATAAAAAACATCGCTTACTTGAATAAAGGACTCCATTTCGTAGTTGCTACGGCGGCAGGCGAAAAGAAAGAGTTTTATTCAGAAAATGGTATTGCAGATTTCATTCGAGAGAAAGCAAAATCTCCTCTAATGTCTAAGCCAATTCTTGCTTCGGTATCCGATGGTATAGATGAATTAGAGATTGCTTTCATTTGGACAAAAGACGAAACCCAGTCTTATGTGTTTGTTAATGGTCTTGCTGTGCCGGAAGGCGGTAGTCCAGTTACAGGAGCAAAAGCAAAAATCACAACAAAAATTAAGTCGCTCAGCGGCAAGAGCTTTGACCCAGAATTAATTAGAAAAGGCTTGGTGTTTGCAATTAATTGTAAGGTTGCGAACCCTTCTTTCTCAAATCAGACTAAGAGTAAGGTTAATAATCCAAGCTTGAGGACTCTTGCGGCACAGGCTTTTGATGAAGGATTGGAGACATTTGCTAATACAGCAGATTTTGGCCCTATCATCGAAATGATGAATAAAATTGCCAACGCTGAAAAAGCAGCAGATAAGGCAAGGGAAGCAGCACTTAATCGTAATAATAAAATGAAAGAATTGAGAAAGCAGAAGGTTGCCTTTCTTGATAAACTAGCAGACGCAGAGAATTTGGGAGAAGATTCAATTCTTTGTCTCTGCGAGGGTGAATAATTGCCCTTACTAACTTTTCCATTTATCAATGGGGTCATTTAATGTGGCTAACGAGGGTAGCTAAGTACAATGATATAAGACTTTGTCAATCTTATGGAGTATATGCGAGTCTCGTGGGAAGAATGAGTATCTTTAAATTATATTTAAAGGCAGTTTCTACTATTCGTAATGCTATTGTAGGAATTACTTATAAAGATATTCATTAACCTGTATCGACTATCCCCGTTGTTGGGGAGTAGGAACACTATTGATACGTGTTTTGATTTTAGGAAACGAAGTCAATGAGAACCGAAACGGTAGCACCTTAATCATTCTGACAAAATGATGGTGAAGAAATAGTCAGCTCTTGATAGAAATATTGAGATAAAGTGGATTCCGCTGGAAACGCAATTATTGCCGGACGAGATACTAAGAAATATGGCGTAATGTATCTCAGAGGTAAAATGTTAAACGGCTTAAAGGAAGATAATGAAGAAAAATATTTCTCAAATAAAGAAATTGAACTTTTAATGTATGCTTTGGGAATTGATGTTGGCCATTATGACCCAAAGAAGCTTCGTTATGGGCAGATTTATATATGTGTCGATGCAGATGATGACGGCTACCATATAGCACTTTTGATTTTAGCTAATTTATATCGCCTATGTCCTCAGTTCTTACAAGAGAACAGAGTTCATTGGCTACGTTGCCCACTTTTTATTGCTTATGATAAAAATATGCAGCCTTTAAGTTGGTATTACACCAATGAAGAACTCGCTGCCGCAAGAACAAAAGGACAAATTAAAGGCGATTTGGATAGAATTAAGGGGTAAGAGATAGTCTGGCCCTAACACATCTAACTTACTTATCAGTAAGGGTCACATTTGTGGCTAACGAGGGAGTCCAAACCTAATAGGCGGATAATCTCGTGATAACGAAATAGTTATTGTATCGACTATCCCTGAGGTTGAAATGCTGGGGAGTAGGGACACTATTGATACGTGTTTCAGTTTTAGGAAACGAAGCTGATGAAAACCGAAACGATGTGCTATCTTTTTGATAGTAAGAAATAGTCAGTACCATTAGAAATAATGGATAATACGTAGGTCAATTGGAAGAAGCCGACCTTAAGGCCACAATGTTTTCAACAACAGGCGGCCAAAGAGTTGATAAAATAATGTATAGTGCTACGGCAGCGCAGCGTCTATGCGAATTAATGGGCGTTGATATTAAATATCGTAAAGAGTTCGTTATGTCTCATATCGACTTTAGTAAGTATAATAATATTTAATTATTCGACTTATTTTTAAAATTATGATATAATATAATTATAAAAGGAGTGAGAAAATGGAATATAATGAGCTTGATATGCTAAAAGTGATTGAAGAAAGCTTTGGAACATATGCAGGAATGACTATTCAAGATAGAGCCATAGTTGATGCAAGAGATTTTCTTAAGCCATCACAACGTATGTGTATGTATTCATTACTTTTAAATAAATATACTTATAAGAAACCTTTTGTTAAATCGCAAGAGTGTGTCGGAAAAGCAATGGCAGATTTCTATGTCCACGGTGATGCGTCTTGTTATGATTTGCTGGTTAGATTGGCTCGCCCATATAATCAGCGATATCCTCTTATGGGATTTAAAGGTCAGTTTGGTCCAATAAAAACAGGTAAACCTTCAGCAGCGAGATATACAGATATGCGACTTGGAGAAATTGGTTGCAAATTGTATGAAGGAATTAATGAAGATAGTGTTAAGATTTGGTTTGATAACTATTCTAATACAAAGCAATTTCCTTCTGTTGTGCCATCTTTAGGTTTTTATAATATTGTAAATGGTACATCTGGAATTGCAACTTCTCTTTCTAGTTCTGTGCCACAGTTTAATCTTAAAGAAGTAAATGAAGCAATGATTAAGTTATTGTGGAATCCAGATATTTCTTTTGACGAGATTTATTGTGCTCCAGATTTTTGCACTGCCGGTACAATTCTTAATGCTGACGCTGTAAAAGAAATTCTTCGCTATGGCGGCGGTGAAGCTGTTAAAGGAATGAAATTTAATGGTAAAAAGTTGGGTAGCTCTGTTCGTATGAGAGCAACAGCAGAATATGATTCAAAAGAAAATGCCATTTATTTTACAGAAGTTCCTTATGGAGTTTATACTCATACTATTGTTGAGCAGATAGTGAAGGGAATAAATGATGGAACAATTGTTGGTATTGCAAAAGATGGCATTAAGGACCTATCAAAAAATACTTCTAACATTAAGATAGTCCTTGAAAAAGGGGCTAACCCAAGCCGCCTTATTAAAACTCTTTTTAAACAAACAGACCTTGACTCATCTTATACAATTAATATGGTTATGCTTGATAATGGTACATATCCAAGACTTTTTTCTTGGAAAGAGGCTCTTCAAGCACATCTTGACCATGAAGTTGAAATGAGAACGAACATCCATCAGTATCATCTAGTGAAGATAGAGAATCGTCTTCATATTATTGATGGTCTATTGATTGCGATAGCCAATATTAATGAAGTTGTTGAACTTATTCGTAGCTCTAATGATAAGGCAGAATCTAAGAAAAAACTTTCAGATAGATTTAAGTTTGATGATGCTCAATGTGATGCTATTCTTAAAATGACTTTGAGCAAGTTAATGCATCTTGAAATTGGGTCTTTTAATGATGAAAAGACAAAATTGTTAGCAGAAAAAACAGACCATGAAGCTGTTCTTAATAGTAAAGAACTTCTTTATAAAGAAATTGAGAAAGATTTACGAACAGTAGCAAATCAATATGGAGACGCAAGAAGAACTCGTTTGACTAATTTTGATTTTACAAGTGAAGAGGAAGACGCTGAGCCAATTGAAAAGAAAGAGCTTCTTATTTACTACACCAATTTCGGTAATCTTTATACTTTTGAATCTTCAACTCTTGTTAGGACGCGCCGCGGCGGCAAGGGGTCAAAAATTAAGCTCTCCAATGGAGAAGTTATAACTAAAACCATTCGTGATGATAATTTTAGTTCTCTTCTTATCTTCACAAACAAAGGAGAAATGTACTCTCTTGCAGTTGATGAATTACCTGTTGGTTCAAAGATTAATATTAATCAGTTATTTGAGTTTAAGTCTGGAGAAATTCCAACTTCAATCACAACTTACAATAAAGCTGATGAATGTAAGTATTTTATCTTTGTAACCAAAAATGGAATGGTTAAAAAGACACTTGCATCTGAATATAAGTTGCGCCGCGGCAAGGTAATTAAGGCAATTAATCTTCAAGAGTCTGATGAAGTTCAGTTTGTTCATTTTGCTAATGAAGAACGACTTGGAATTTTGACTAATAACGGAAATTTTGTTATAATAAATACAAATGACATAAAAGCAATAGGAAGAACATCAATGGGAGTTAAAGGTATTAAACTTTCTGATGGTGATTATGTTATTGATTCTCATTTAGTGAAAGAAACAGATAAATATTTGATTTCTATTTCAAAAGATGGTATAATTAAAAAAGTGAATCTTTCAGAGTTTTCTGTATGTAATCGTAATATTAAAGGCAAGAGAATTTCTGAAATTAAAGACGGAGATAAAGTTCTTAAATATTTGACGATTAATGAAGATTGTGATATAATAATAGTATCAAAGAAAAAGAGTATAAAGATTTCTACTTCAGAACTTCGAGTATTAAGTCGTGCCGCAGTGGGGGTAAAATCGTCAACTCTTGATAACAATGATATTATTGTTGACTTACAAAAGGAGTAGTGGTAATGTCTAAGATAGAACTAATTGAGTAGTATAGAGAACCGGCAATAGCGGCCCTTACCAGTTATCTTGATTCAATGTACGATTTAACTGACAAGTATTTTGAAGAAGGAAAAATGCTTCCTCTTCCTGAAGAAAATGAACAGTTAAAAAACTTCATTTTGGAAATTAAATCAGATACTCAAAAGTATGAAAATGTTAGACGTAAGTTAATAAATAAGGACTTAAGTTTATCCTTGTATGAAATTAATTTAGTCGCTCTTAGTTTCACTTTTACTGTTGAAACAATGAAAAAGCAAGTTAAAAATCTGACAGATACAATAAAGGTTCTGTCAGACCTTGTTGCGGCTCTAATGGCAAAAGAAGAGAATTAAAAGTTTGACTCATTATGAAACTTATGATATAATATAAATACAGTAAGAGAAAAGAACATTCTCTTTGCTGAGAACAATCAAGTTAATAATTTGATTTTAAAATCAGATTATGATATAATAATTATAGAAAATAAAACAATAGTCATTGTGTTCTAAACAACACATCAAATTATTTTTACTATTTGTTTTATTTAATAAATTTTTATTTTAATTCTAAGGAGGAATTTTAT
The DNA here is from genome assembly GCA_934754775.1 of uncultured Candidatus Melainabacteria bacterium. Classification (GTDB taxonomy): domain Bacteria; phylum Cyanobacteriota; class Vampirovibrionia; order Gastranaerophilales; family Gastranaerophilaceae; genus CAG-196. The sequence continues at coordinate 88,002 of CAKVIM010000004.1, forward strand.
TATGGCAAAGAAGGCAATGACAGAAGGAAGCAGAAAGGTACTCGAGGCTCTTCAGAAGGCAGGCGCAGGCGTTCCATTCACAACTCACGAAATGATGGAGATTTGCGGCTTTGAGAAGGCTGGTTCAGTTACAGGTTCAGTAACAGGTCTTGTAAATAAGGGTTATGCTGAGAGATTTTCTGTAACAGAGAAGGACGAGAACGGCAAGGAGAAGGTTGTTAAGAAGTTTGCTCTTACTGAGGCTGGTGCAAGCTTCAACCCAGATGCTGAGGCTGTTGAGGACTAATTCTCAAAAGTAAAATCTAAGTGGGGTATCAATTTACCCCACTTTAATTTTAACTTTCTTTTGGTAAATTTAAACAAAATTTTTTAAGTATAAGTTGGAGGAAAATTAATGTTAGATATTAAAAAGGTACAGAGTAAGAATGAGTGTGACATTGTTGGTATTTTGAATGAGCTTGATATTGTTGAAGGAAAGACCTCTGACGGCAGAGATTACATTCGTGGTACAGCAACAATTCGTGTAGACTAGGAAGTAAAGGGTAAACAGGTTGAAAATCTCATTCCTGTTTCTATGTTCTCAATGAGACTTAAGAAAGACGGCTCTCAGAACTCTATTTATGACAGAATCGCTGATTATAAGGAGTCTCTTACATCTGCTGCAGCGGCAGAAACTATTGCTCAGGCTTCAAGAGTTTCAGTTTCTGGTAAGACAGCAAATCTTGTAGAGAATATGTGGGTTGATAAGAGAACCGGTGCAGTAAGAACAGGTTTTCAGATTTCTTCAAACTTCATTAATTCAGCAAGAGAGTCTGATGAAGATGTAGCTAAGTTTGAAGTAACGGGCGTTGTTCTTGGTATGAGACCAGAGCAGGATAAGGAGGGCGAAGAGACAGGACGTCTTATCGTTAATATCGGTCTGGTGGCTTTTGCTGGTAAAGTTGACGTAATTGAACTTATTGCAGAAGATAATGCTAAGTCTTTTATTGAGGATAATTGGAATAAATCTGATACAGTAACAGTTGCTGGAATCATTAATATGACTCAGAAAGTTACAACATATACAGAAGAAGTGGGCTTTGGCGAACCAATTGTAAGACATCGTACAGAATCTTGCAGAGAGCTTCTTATTACTGCTGGCAGTCGTGAAGGTGCAGATGAAGACCATGCTTATGATGAGGACGATATTAAGGCAGCACTTAAGGAAAGACAGGCAAAGAAAGAAGGTCTTTTGAATAAATCTAAGCCAGCTGCAAAACCAGCATCTAAGAAGACTGACAGTTTTAGTTTCTAATCAGAAACCAATTCTGTAAGACTTTTAAGGAGGGATTTGAATGGCAATAGATTTGATGACTCTTGAACCGTAGAAGATAAGTAAAAATCTGAGAGGCAAATTTATTTTAGCGTATGGATAGCCTGGCGTTGGAAAAACGTCTCTTGCCGCCAAGTTTGAAGACGTACTGATTGCAGGTTTTGAAATGGGTTCTAATGCCCTCAATAATGTTTATGTTCAGCCAGCTAAAACTTGGTCAGATTGGAAGTCAATGGTAAGTCAGTTGACAAGAAAGAAAGAACTTATGGAGAAGTTCCACTCTATTGCAATTGATACTGCCGATGAAGCTTGGAATCTTTGTGTGAAGTATATTTGTCAGCAGAATGGTGTTGAAGACCTTCGTGAGATACCTTGGGGTCAAGGTTATGATGCCGCTAAGAAAGAATTTTCTGGCACATTTCGTGATTTAGCTTATAGCGGTTACGGTTTAATTTTCATTTCTCACTCAGCTGAGAAAACATTTAAAAACGAAAAAGGCGAAGAGTATACACAAATTGTTCCTGCCTTGCCGGCGCGTCCTTTCGATATTATAAACAAGATGGTTGACCTGATTGCTTATATTAGAGAAATTAATGTCGGTACAGAAGAAGAGCCTATTCGTAAGAGATTTATGTTCTTTAGAGATGAACTCGGTGATAGATACCTTGCAAAGTCTCGTTATCGTTATATTACGCCGCGAGTAGAACTTGATTACAATAAACTTGTAGACGCTATCTATGATGCTATTGATAAAGAAGTTGAAGCAACCGGCGGTGAGGCGACAAATGAAGAAAATCCTTACACACAAAGAAGCTTTGATGAACTTATGGAAGATGCCAAAGAACTTTGGACAGAGTTAATTTCAAAAGGAAAGGTGGATATGGCAACTCAAGTATTGCACACAAAATTTGGTAAACCAATTAAATTTAGTGAAATTCTACCAGACCAGAAAGACAAGCTAGAAGAAGTTCTTACTGAAATTCGTTCTAATATATAATAAAGAAAAGGTAGAAGAAATATTCTTCTACCTTTTTCTTTTAAGGAGGAAATAAATGAATAAACCAATTCTTGTAGATACTTGTGTTCTACTTGATTATCCTTAGATTATTCAACAAGAAGAGAATATTATTATTGCGACAGACACTTTAAGGGAACTTGATGGATTAAAACTTAATATTAATTCAGAAGTTGCTTTTAAAGCACGTCGCGCCGCAGTAGTAATCTCTCGTAATTTGGAGAAAATAAAATGGAACTCAGCTTATGAGAATGAGAAAATTGCTGTTGATGATAAATTACTTAAGGTCGCGGCAATGGAAAATGCAACTCTTGTTACTAATGATGTTTACTTGAAGGTTAAAGCTAATATTCAAAATGTTGATAACAAAGGGTACGGCGGCACAGAAATTTATACAGGTGTTCGTTATTTAAATCTCGATTTTGATGAAAATGGGTATAATGAAGAACTTGATGATTTGCTTTCTGGAAAAACAAAATTACCAAATATTCGAGAGAATGAGTATGTAATTGTGAGAAATAAGAATAAGAAAATTCTTGATGAATATACTCAAAAAGAGCAGTATGAAACAAGTTGTAATTGTGTTTATAGAAATGGAGAGCTTAAAGTTCTTGATAAACAAGGCTTTAAGAATAAATATGTAGGTAAGGTTGTTCCAAAGAATGATGAACAGGTTTGCTTGTTTGATGCCCTCACGACATCATCTAGCTCTATCCTCTACGCTGGTGGTAGCTTCGGCGTGGGCAAGAGCTACTTATTGAATAATTATGCTCTTTGGCAACTTGAACAAGGCAACATCCGTAAAATTGTCTATGTTCCAAACAATGCCTTTGCGGCGAACACAATTGACATTGGTAGCCTTCCTGGCGATGTTCTTAGTAAAACAGTAGGTCAGATTGGTCCACTTGTAGACCTCATCGGTATTGACCAAATCAACCGAAAGCTTGAAGAGGAAGAACTCGAAGTAGTTCCAATGGGCTTTATGAGGGGTCGTAATTTCACCGATTCAATTGTAATTGTCAATGAAGCCCAGAATCTTACAGAAGACCACATTAAGCTTCTTATTGGTCGTTGTGGCGAGGGAAGTCGTATTTTCTTTGATGGAGACCTCAAACAGACTGACTCTGAAATCTTTAAGAATAAGAGTGGTTTGAAATTACTCCTTCATTTGAGTGAGTCTCCAGAATTTTCCAAAATCTTTTCAACTGTTCGTTTACAGTCTGTTGAAAGAAGTGTCACTGCTAGGGCGGCAGATTATCTTGACAATCTACTTGGTAACATCTAATTAAAAAGAAAAGTCAAGATTACAACCTAAATCTTGACTTTTTCTCTTTTTTATGATATAATTATATTATAAAAGAAAAATAAAAAGGTGGAATTAAATGGGAAAAATTGATAAAGAAGTGATAGAACAAATTCCTGTTCTTTATAAAAAATATGGAGTTAAAGCAAAGGTTGCAAAAGAACTTGGTATTTCTGCTTCAACAGTTTCTAAGTATCTCAATCTTTACGCAGGCGCTGCGGCAGCGAATGAGCCGAAAAAACGAGTTAGAGTAACTCCAGAAATGATTGAACAAATCAATATCCTTTATGCAGAATGTCTTAATATGTCTTAGGTAGCAAGAGAAGTTGGAGTTTCAAATTCAACGGTAAAACGTTATCTGAATGAAGAAAATTTAAAGAAAGTTAAAAATCAATATGACGATAGAGATGCCTTATTCTTTTATATTATAAGATTGTTCGGAATTAATTCAGAAGAAGAGCCAGTAAGTGCTCATAATTTAACTCTTATGCAAAAGTATAAAGCAAAAGGATATCCTTATCGTGGACAGTTACTAACTCTTAAATATTTTTATGAAGTAGAACGTCACCCAATTAAAGAAGAATATAAAACGATTGGTATTATTGAATATGTGTATGAAAGAGCAAGACAATATTATCACAATCAAGCTAAGAAAGCAGATGAAATTGGAGAAGCTATTGAAAGACAACTTCAAAAAGATAGATTGGAAATAAAGTATGACCCGAAAAATTACTTTAATCCAAAGAAAAAGAAAAAGATGATTGACTTAAATACGTTAGGAGAGTGATGCCTATGGTTAAAGTCGATAGAAAAACTGTTATACAGATTTTAGGAACTTTAATGCAAAAGCCATCTTTGTTGAGTGATACAGATAAGTATCAAATTGAGCCATCCGATTTCTCTATGCCGCTAGACCGATATATTTATTCAGCAATCTATAATCTTTATGCTGGTGGAGCAGAAAAAATTAGAACTGTTGATATAGATACTTATTTGCAGTCAAACGATGCCGCGGCAGGATTAATTGAAAAAGAAAATGGAATTGCATTTATGCAGGACTGTGAAGCTTATTGTGAGCCAGAAAACTTTAACTATTATTATAATAGATTTAAAAAGTTTGCTCTTTTAAGAGAGCTTGAAAAATCTGGACAAGATATTAGTGGATTTTATTGTGAGGATTTGTTTAATCCAAAGTCAAATGAAATTAATGATAAATTTGAAAAGATGACTCCTACTGATATAATTAAAGAACTAAAAGGCAAAATGGCAGTTCTGGAAAATAAGTATTCTGAAAATCAGTTGATTGAAGAAGGAACGGCATTTGATGGAACAAGAGAGCTTATAAAAAGGTTACAAGTAAGGCCAGAAGTAGGTATTAAACTTCAAGGAGAAGCTTTTAACACAATAACTCGTGGCGGACGTAAAGGAACTCTATACCTACGGTCGGCTGGTAGTGGAATTGGTAAATCAAGAACGATGGTAGCAGATGCCTGTCAAATCGCTTATCCAATTCGTTATGATAGAGTAAGCGAAAGATGGGAGGCAACAGGTGTTTGTGAGCCAATTCTCTATATAATGACAGAGCAAGATTTTGCTGAAATTCAAACAATGATTTTAGCTTATCTTACAGATATTAATGAGGAACGTTTTCTGTATGGTACTTTTGGAGAAGAACATATGGATAGAATAAATAAGGCTTTGGATATTATGGAAAAATATCAGGATAATTTTCTTTTTGTAAGAATACCAGACCCTTGTTCTTCTTTGGTTAAAAACGTTTTTCATAAGTATTCATTTCAAAAAGGTGTTGAATATTTTTTTTATGATTACGTTTTCTCTTCTCCAGCAATGCTCAATGAGTTTAGAGACTTGAAAATTCGTGAGGATAAACTAAAAGCAATGTCCTCAAAATAACTTAACCGTTTATCAACGGGGTCGCCAAGGCGGCTATCGGTATCAGCTAAATAAGACTAGTGCAAATAGCGAAATGGCACTTTTATAAAAGACGAATAAGCTGACTAAGAGAACCTACGGTCTTTCGTAAGATAGCAGGTAATACCGAGAATTGTTTTAACAAAAACAGTTTGTAACGACTATTCCTTGTCATAAGGAAGTAGGGACACTATTGATACGTGTCTTAGCCTAGGCAACGAAGCTAATGAGAACCGAAAGAGTTATACCTATATGGTGAAATATAGTCTATACTTTTGGAAACAAAAGATAAATATGGTTGCTTTACGTTTGTTTACAACTTGTCTAAAAAATCTTGCAATCGAACTTGATGCTTTTATTATGACTGCAACACAGGTAAGTAATAATGATGAAAAGACAGGCGGGTTTATGGACTTTCGTAATGTACAAGGGTCGACTTTGGCCCTATTATATCTTTTCCCATTTTATTAATGGGGGTTAAGATTTTTTATCTTAGCTAACGGGGAAGCCTAAGTTTAAAAAATAAGGTAATCCCGTGGGAAAATTATTGTAATCAATAATTAGCCTGTATCGACTATCCCTGAGGTTGAAATGCTGGGGAGTAGGGATGTTATTAATACACATCTTAGTTTTAGGAAACGAAGCTAATGAGAACCGAAAGAGATATAGTATCGTAAGATATTAAAAGATAGTCAGTACTATTGGAAACAATAGATTTTACGCAAGGGCAATAGTTAATCTAGTCGATTTTGCGTGTATAATGTCTCGTCCAACTCCAGAAGAACTTAAAATGGTAGATGGCTTTAGGGCACGTTTCAGTTATAGCCCAAATCTTATAACTGATGTATTTAAAAATCGACGAGGGCGCTGGACAATGTGTCGAATTTGGTCATACATGGACCTTGGAACTCTGCGCCGACACGACTTGTTTGTAACAACTCCAGATAATAAAATCATTGAAGAGTTTCAGATTGTTGATTTTAAAATAGAACGAACAAAAGAAATGGATGAATTGGAGGAACTTTATAACAATGGCGTTGTAACTGATGAACACGCACAAGAACTAATTTCTTCATTTGTTGAAAAATATCCAACTCAATTTGCAGATGATATTGAAGAAGCTTTTGGAAATCAACAAGAGCGTCGCAAAGTGGTACACGAAATGGATTTTGATGATTTGATATAAAGGGGAATAAATGGATGATTTAAATGAACTTTGTCAATCTATTTCAGATGAAAAAGTTATTGAACTGGTAACAGGACTTGGGTCAGACGAGTATCAAGATACCGCCGCAGCAATAATCTTTAAAACTATTTGTCATAATGTTGACCCAAGTGATGCTTCAATGAAACTTTATTATTATAAAAAGAATAAATTATTTCATTGTTATACAGGTTGCGGTGACTCATTTGATTTGATTGGATTATTTAAAAGACGATATGAATTATTGGGAATTAAGTATAATTTCTATAAAGATATTGTTTTAAAGATAAAAGATAAAAGTGACCTTGTACCGGCGCAACAAACTTTTTATGAACCTTATAAACCGCAGTTTGATAAATATAAGGAAAAGGAAATTGATGTTCAACTAAAAATTCTTAATCCAAATCTTTTAAACGTTTATACCTTCAATCCAACACCAGAATGGTTAACTGATGGAATAAGTGAAGAAGCGATGAAACGTTTTAATATTTTATATGATATTAAAGAAAATAAAGTAATCATTCCTCATTATAATGAAAAAGGTGAGTTAGTTGGAATAAGAGGTAGAGCATTAAATCAAGAAAGTGTGGAAGCTGGTATTAAGTATATGCCCGTTGAAATTGAAGGTCAACTCCTTAATCATCCCCTAGGTTACAACCTCTATGGATTAAACTTAGTCAAAGAAAATATTAAAAAATTAGGAATTGCTTTAGTAGCAGAGGGCGAAAAAAGTGTTCTTCAATATGAAACAATGTTTGGAAAAGAAAACAACATTTGTGTCGCAGCTTGCGGCAGTTCATTTCATACTTATCAGTTTGAATTGTTAGTGGCTGCCGGAGCAAGGACAATTTTAATTTGTTTTGATAAAGAAGGAGACACTTGGAAAGAACAACAAGTTTATTATGACAAATTAAAGAAAATTTGTTTAAAATATAAAAATAGGTGTCAAATGGGTTTTCTTTGGGATACAAAAAATTTATTAGATTTAAAAGACAGCCCATTTGATAAAGGAAAAGAAACTTTTAAAAATTTATATAAAGGAGCGATTTATGTTTGAAGTATATAAGAAAAACTAAAAAAGAAATTACAAATAATTTTCTTGAAGAGCTATTGATTGATAGGGATATTCTTTCAAAAGATGATACACCAGAATTTAGACATTCTTTCTTTTATCCAACTATTTAGAATGAATTGCCGTCACAAGGCTTTGACCATATGGAAGAAGGATATCAGTTGTTGAAGAAACACCTGATGGCTGGCAGTAAGATTTTGCTGATAGTAGACCCTGATGTTGATGGGTTCACGTCCTCAGCTCTCTTTTACAACTATCTAATAGATAATTATAAAAATAAAGAAGGCTTTAACTTCAACCTTTCCTATCATATTCCAGATGGAAAAGAACACGGTCTTGATACTCTCGTAAAAGACCTTACAAAAAGTAAGGTTGCAGACCTTATAGTATGTGCTGATAGTTCTAGTAATGATTACGAAAGCCATAAGACTCTTAAAGAAATGGGCTATGACATTCTTGTACTTGACCACCATAACGCGCCTGTTTATAGCGAAGATGCAATTATTATTAATAATCAACTTTCAGAAAACTATTCCAATAAAGATTTGAGCGGTGTCGGAGTTGTTTATAAGTTTTTTGAATATTTTGAAATGAAAGAAAGAGCAAAAATAGAAGAGCCGGGAGACGACTTTTTGATTTGGAATTATATTGATTTAGTTGCGCTGGGTCTCGTGAGCGATATGATGATAATGCTTACTTTGGAAAACCGCTATATTTGTGACTACGGTCTTTCTCACCTTCATAATCAATTCTTCAAAGATTTAGTTGAAAAACAATCTTATTCTTTGGGTGACGGTCCACTAACACAAATAGGCGTTGCTTTCTATATAACTCCTCTTATCAATGCCCTCATTCGAGTTGGTAATTCAGTTGAAAAAGAACGTCTTTTTCAAGCTTTTATCACTCCAAATGAACTCGTTCCTTCTACGAAGCGCGGTGAAAAGGGTCTTACAGAAACAATCAGCGCTCAAAGTGTAAGAAACTGTATTAATGCTAAGGCACGCCAAAATAGAGAAAAAGACAAAGCAATCGAAATGCTTAATATCCAAATAATGGATAATTGTTTGGAAAATAACAAAATTCTTATTCTTAATGCTGATGAACTTGATGTACCAAACACTCTAACAGGTTTGTGTGCAATGGGTGTTGCAGCACAACATAAGAAGCCAGTCATACTTGGAAGAACAAGCCCAGATGGAAAGCTTAAAGGCTCAATGAGAGGAAGAGAAGAGTCTGAGTTAAAGAATTTTCAAAAATTTTTGCAAGATAGTCATTTAGTTGATTATTGCGAAGGTCACGCAAACGCTGCTGGCGCGTCGCTTCCGCTTGGCAATATTGACAAACTTAATGCTTATGCAAATGAAACTCTTAAAGACATTAATTTCAATGAGGGTTTCTATGAAGCAGATTTTGTCGTTAAGGGTAACTGTTCTTATCTTCCAACAATGATTGAAGAACTTGATAAAGGAAAACCTCTTTATGGCCAAGGTTGTAAAGAACCAATTATTATTGCAGAAGATATTACAATTGACCCAAAAACAATTAATGTTATTGGAAAGAACGCTGACACAATTCGCTTTACTTTTAATGGAGTAACATATATTAAATTTAAAGCGGCTGAGCTAATTGACCAAATTAAAACTTATTCAGATAAAATTAATATCACCGCCGCCGGTCGAGCAAATGTAAATCATTGGGGCGGCCGCAGTACACCATAGATTCAGATAGATGAAATTGAAATTAAAGAAATTTCAAAATATGATTTTTAAGGAGGATTTAAAGAATGGATTATGAGTTGATTAAGCAGACAGATGAAATTACTGTTGGAACAGAAGAGGAAGCAAAGGCCCTTATTGAAAGCTTTAAGGAGAAGGCAAGAACAGAGGGTTTTGAGATTGTAAGCTATTCTACTACTCTTAAGGAAAAGAAGTCTAAGGGGGAAGTAATTGAAAGCTTCTATCTGTGTAAAATAGTTAAACGTTGGTAATATTGTGCCGCCGGCCTATGGGTCTGCGGCACTTATTGTAATTTGACTTTTTAAGAAAATAATGGTATAATTATTATAGAAAATAAAAGAAAAAGAACTTTATAAGTATCTTTAATCTTTTGGGAGGGATAATTTTTAAATGCAAGAATTTTTTGGTTCAGCACACAACCATACAGATTACTCGAATTTCCGTTTAAGAGACAGTACAAATCGTTTGGAAGACTTGTGCTGGTATGCTGCTGATGTATTAAAACATAATTTTATTGCTATAACTGACCACGAAACTATTGCACAAGCAATAAACTGTCAGAAAGTTGAAAAGAAAATAAGGGAAAAATATCCTGATTTTAAAATTATTCGAGGCAATGAAATTTATTTATGCAAAAATGGCCTATGCAAAGAAACATATGAGAGAGGAATAGATAAATTTTATCACTTTATTCTTTTAGCAAAAGATGAAATAGGACATCGTCAAATAAGAGAACTCTCAACTCGTGCATGGTCTCATTACTTTATTACAGGAAGAATGGGTAGAGTTCCAACTTATTACACTGATTTACAAGAGGTAGTTGGTAAAGAACCGGGACACGTTATTTTTAGCACAGCCTGCTTTAGAAGGAATACTCCAGTATTAACTTCACAAGGATATAAAGATATTCAAGATATTACTTCTCAAGATTATATCTTAAATATGTATGGAGATTGGGAAAAAGTCAATTTTCCAACTTCTAGGGAATATACTGGAACAGGATATAAAATTATCTTTACTGAAAATAAGGAAGAGCCAATTTATTGTACAGAAAATCACCAATTTTTAGTAGGAAAAAGCCAAGAAATTTCTAATTATAAAAGAACTAAGAAAAAAGTTCCTTTTAATTGGATAGAAGCGAAAGATTTGTATTTAAATAAAGATAAAAAATATATTGCTTATTTTCCTATTAAAATAAACTACACAAATCAAAATATTATTAAAAAAGAAGAGTGGGAGAATATTCTTCCTGTAAAGTCTACAAAAAAGGCTATTCTTAAAGACATTGTTATCACTCCAGAAGTAATGAGACTATTCGGTTTATTTTTGGGAGATGGACACACTTCTTTTAATTCAGAAGAAGGTATTTATCGTTTAGGTTTTACTTTTAATGAAGAAGAGTTTCCAATTTATTGGGAAAGTTTTATTAAAAAAGCTAGTCAAGATTTGGGAATTTCTTTTAATATATTGAAAAGGCCTGAACGTCATCGAGTAGACTTATCTACTGCTTCAATAGATGCGTTTAAACTTTTTTATTATCTTTTTAATAACGAAAAAGCTCTAACGAAAAAAATTCCAAATAGATTAAAAAATATTACACAAGAATTAAATTATGAATTATTCTTCGGATATGCGCTAGCAGACGGTTATTTTAGAAACCGAAGTAAAGGAGAATATGATATGGGAGAAATGGTTACTGCTTCAATATCATACCAACTTACTAAAGATTTTCAAGATTTGTTAAAAAGCCAAGGTATTAGAGCTAGTATATACAGTACTAAAGAAAAAACAGATAAAAATAATACCCATCATCAGAAAGCTTATTATTTAACTTCTAGTAACAATGGATGGAGAGATATTAATAAAAAAAGTTCTATAACACATAAACAGGTTGTTGAAATTTTTGATAAATGTAGAAAGCATTGCGAATCAAGATATGTTGAAATAAATGGTGTACTATATAAAAAAGTTTATATTCAATCTATCGAACCAATTGAAATGAATGAAACAGTATATTGTTTAAATGTTGATTCCCATTCTTTTTGCTGTAATAATGTTATTGTTCATAACTGCTTGGGGTCAAAGCCAAGTCAGCTTTTACTTGATTATCATAATTCTCCAACAGAAGAAAAGTGGGAGTATATTAAACAATGGATAATTCATATTTCAGATATCTGCGGAAGAGAAAATTTCTTCCTTGAAACCCAGCCCTCTCTCAATAAAGAACAAATTATTGTTAATAAACTTTATAAACAGTTATCAGAGGAATTAAATTTTCCTGTTATCATAACTCTTGATGCCCATTACCTTAAAAAAGAAGACGAACCAATTCATCACGCTTTTCTTACTTCTCAAGAAGGAGATAGAGAAACGGTAGCCTTTTATGCTTCAACTTATATGATGAGTAGAGAAGAAATTCATTCTTATATGGATGAATCTCTAGGTGAAGAAACCGTTTCTTTGTGGATGAATAACACAAAGACAATTTATGAGAAATGTGAAGATTATGATTTAACTAGACCAACAAGAATTGTCTATATTCCTCTAACAGTAGACACTATTACTGAAAAAGAATTTAATCTTTTTAAAGATAAAATCTTGGAGTTAGAATACTTTTATACCTCTCCACATAAAGAAAATCGTGACCTCGCCGCAGCGATAGTAAGAAAAATTTTGATAGACCCAGAGCAATATAGCAATGAAAAAACTTTTGAAGCGATTGATGACAATTTAAAAGCAATTCGTCTAGCATCAGAAAAGATGCACACTCAATGGAGTGCTTATCTTTTAAATCTTAGGGACTATGTTGATGTTATCTGGAATAAAGGAGACTCCTTAATGGGACCGTCAAGAGGTTCTGGCCTAGGCTTTATTCTTTTAAATATGCTAAATATAACTCAAATTAATCCTTTAAGAGAAACTACAAAAACTTATAGCTTCCGTTTCTTAAATCCAGAAAGAGTCAGCCCGTTAGACGTGGATTTGGATATAGAAGGGGGTAAGCGAGCACAAGTTTATAAAGCATTACAAGATACTTATGGCGTTGACAGAGTTTCTAAAGTTTTAACTATTCGTACAGAGGCAACAAAATCTTCTATTTTGACCGCAGCAAGAGGTTTAGGTCTTGACCCCGATGAAGCGGCATATATTGCTTCTTTTGTTAAATCAGACAGAGGTCAGCAAAGAACACTTGACCAGACTTACTACGGTGACGAAGAAAATGACATTGCTCCAGATATGAAATTCAGAGAGTTAATGGACGGAAAATATCATAATCTTTGGACAGTAGCTAAATTTATAGCTGGTTTATGTTGCGGAGTAGGTAGTCACGCCGGCGGAGTGGTATTTTATGATGAACCTATTACAAATACAACCGCACAAATGAGGACTACTAATGGAGATATAGTAACTCAATTTGATTTGCATACAATTGAAGATGTAGGTTCATTAAAAATTGACTTGTTGTCAATAGAAGCTTTGGATAGAGAAAGAGCTTGTATCGACCTTTTGACAGAGGACGGCTATCTTGATAAGGATAAAACTTTAAGAGAGCGCTACGAAGATGCAATAGGCGTTTATAATATAGATAGAACTTCTCTTGATATGTGGAAAATGATACATGACCATAAGATTGAAAGTCTATTTCAAATGACAGAACAAAGTGGTATTAAAGGAATAGCAGCAGTAAAACCTGAATCAGTAGATGATTTAGCAGCCCTTAATGCAGTTATTCGTCTTATGGCACAGGAGAAGGGCGGCGAGCAGCCTATTGAAAAATTTGCTCGTTTTAAAAAGAACCCTCAACTATGGTATCAAGAAATGGACGCATATGGAGTAAGTAAAAAAGGACAAAAAGTTCTTGAGAAAATTTTGAAAATTTCTTATGGTCTATGTATTCAGCAAGAGCAATTTATGATGTTAGTTCAGCAGCCAGAATTAGGTGGCTTTAGTTTGCTTTGGGCAGATAGGTTACGTAAAGCGATTTCTAAAAAGAAACCTGTTGAGTATGAGCAGCTTGAGAAAGAATTTTTTGAAGTTACAAAAGAAAAGAACTGTGAAACAGCCTTGTGTAATTATGTTTGGAAAGTCCTTATTGCGATGAATAGAGGCTATGGATTTAACGCCGCGCATACCCTTGCTTATTCAATAGTTGCTCTACAAGAAATGAATTTAGCTTATAGATATCCTATTATTTATTGGGATACAGCAAATCTTATTGTTGACTCGGGAGCAATGAATTTATCTGATGAAATTAACGAAGATGAAAAAGAAGATGAAGACGAGGAAGAAGATAAAGAAGAAGAGAAGAAAATAAAAAACTCTAGTACGGATTATGGTAAAATTGCTGCGGCAATTGGAAAAATGAAGTCAAGAGGTTTAAAGTTTTCTCTTCCAGATATAAATAAATCAACTTTAACTTTTTCTCCTTTGGTTTCAGAAGGCGTAATACTTTATGGTTTAAGAGGTATTACGCGCGTTGGTAATCAGCTCATAAAAGACATATTAAAGCAAAGACCTTTTCAAAATATCGAAGATTTTCTTGAAAGAGTTAAGGTAAATAAAACACAGATGATTTCTCTTATTAAGTCTGGAGCTTTTGATAACTTATATAGGGATAAATCAAGAGAAGAAATTATGAATGAATATCTTAATCTTATAACAGACAAAAAGAAGAGAATTACTTTGCAGAATATGAAGATGTTAATTGAAAAAAGCTTAATTCCAAAAGAATTAGACTTTGAAAGACGTCTTTATAATTTTAATAAATATATTAAGAATTTTAAAGTAAAAACTTTTTATAAATTAGATAAAATTGCTTTAAAGTTTTACTTAGATAATTATGATGATAGTCTTTTAACTCAGCAATCAATAACAGAAAATGGTATTGAGGGAATGATAGCACAGAAAGATTGGGATAATATTTATAAAAAAGGTATGGACCCAATGCGTGAATGGATGAAAGATAATCAGCAGGAAATTCTTGATAGATTAAATAATTTATTGTTACAAGAAAATAAAGAAAAATATTGTGAAGGAAATATCTCAAAATGGGAAATGGATAGCTTAAGCTTTTATTATCATAATCATGAGTTGCAAGACTTACGAACAGATATTTATGATATAGATGATTACAATAAACTTGAATCCAATGAGTTAGATAGAACATTCACAACAAAAAATGGTGATGAAATTACTTTATTTAAAATACATAGAATTGCAGGAACTGTAATTGACAAAAATAAAAATAAAAGTACAGTCACCTTACTTACAACGACAGGAGTTGTAACTTTAAAAATCTGGAAAAATCAATTTGGCATATGGGATAAAAGAATTTTTGAAAAAGATGAGAACGGGAAAAAACACGTTTTGGAAAAATCGTGGTTTGAAAGAGGTAATAAATTAATCATTACGGGTATTAAAAGAGATGATACCTTTATTCCGAAGAAATATAAATCAACCTCTTATCCTCTCTTCACAAAAATCAACAAACTTGAAAACGGCTTTATTACAGACAGTCAAACAGATAGAATAGAGGTCGAAGAATAATGCACTTAGGACTTTATGATATCGACCTGTGGCACAGTAGACAAAGAACTTATCCAAATCTTGAATTAGCAAAAGTAGCCAATTATCACCGACAAAAAGGTGATATGGTTACAATGCTAACTCCTAAAACAGATGAAGGACGTTTTGATAAGATTATTTATTTTAAAGAGAGAATTTCAACAGTTGTGCCAAAAGCTCTTGTTTTATCGGGAGATAAGAAAGATATCTATGGTCAAGGCTTCTATCAAACTTTTTATCCCTTAGACCTTGTTTATTATGATGTGCCGCCGGCCTACCTTATTTATGAGCCTTTCTTTGATAAACTTAATGTTAATTTTGAGTCGCTTAAAAGAAATTCCCACATAAGAATTGAAAATAGAGATTTATCTGGTTTTAAAAAAGAAAAAACTCTTATCTATGTAGCAGACCAAAATTATTTTGATAGAGAAGATGCTTTCGATTTTATTGAAGAATTTAAGAATTATAAATTTAATTTCATCTTTGGTATACAGTGCCGCGACCCCAGACAAATGGAACTCTTTGACAAATATAGAGTTGTTTTTAAAAATCAACTTAAAATAGATTTTGAATATGACGGAGACTTCTTTAAAGAATACGCCTCTAATCCCTCAAATGTTTTTCCTTTTCTTGGATATAGAGAAAATGAAAATGATTATCATGCAAATTTAAGGGCGGCGGCACAAGGTCTTTACTATTTAGCAATAGGTAGAATAGAAAATAACTATTGTCTTTTAAAGACCCCTTTAGGTAAGAAAATAGGAGAGTGGTGTTCTCATAAAAACTCTCTGTCTTTCGCTAATTACTTCCAATCAGATAAATCAGTTCAACAACTCATTGCCGCGGCGCCAACCGATTTACGCCTTATGCTTAAAACGTCTCCACAAAAAATAAACACCTCAACTTTTGACTTTACTGGTCTTTTATGATATAATTATATTATAAAATAAAGGAGGATAATTTAAATGACAGAATTAGAAAATCTTAATTTTAAGATAAAAGAAAAAGAAGATGAGCTTGACCATTTAACTCTTACAACTTTTGCTTATAATCCTCGAATTGCAGAACTTGCAAGAGAGCTTACTGAGCTTAAAGAGGAAAGAAAGAAATTGGAGGATAATAATTAATGAGTAAACAGAGCGAAGTTTTTTCACTAACTAAGAATGACGGAACAGTTAAAACAAAAGAAGATTTTATCAAAGAAATGGAGAAATTTTACGAACAAGCGATTGAAATACCAGATTCTTATAAAGAAGGAGACCTCTTTAAACTTTGCACTAATCCACTAACTCAGATTAATCCAGAGGAAAGTACAAAAACTTTTGACTTCATTAATCGTGTCATTCGTATTAGCGGAGATATTACAGATAAGTTGGCAAAAAATATTATCACTACCCTTCAGTTCTGGAGTGGTGTTGATGATTTTGACCAAGTACCAGAAGATGAAAGACAACCAATAAGTATTATGATTGATACTTGTGGCGGCAGTCTTTCAGCGGGATATGCTATTTACAATGCAATTTGCTTGTGTCCAACGCCAGTAATTACTTGGAATTGTGGAAAAGCTTGGAGTGCAGGTTTCATGATTTTCTTAGCAGGAGATTGTAGAATTACTTTCCCTAATTCTTATTTCCTTTTCCATCAGGGTAGTGGTGGCTTTATAGGAGATGCTCAAAAATGTTTACAGTATGCAGACTTCTACAAGAAACTTTTAAAAGATATGAAAAATATCGTTCTTAAGGAAACCAAGATTACAGATGATGAATATGAATCTCACATCAATGATGATTGGTGGATAAGTTCTGATGAAGCTATCCGTTATGGTATTGCTAATGATATTGCAAAGACAAGTTCAGTTCTTTCATTTAAAGGAGGTATAGATAACGAATGAATGTAAATATTGAAAAGGTCCTTAAAACACAAGGCCAGATGCCAAATGATGTTTGGGAACAGTTTGAAAAAATTATCAATTTGCCAGATTACGTATTTGACAATATGTATGATACACTAATTACAACTCTTTCTGATACTTTGGACTCAGAAAGTTTTCAGAAGGAAATACTCACTAATCTTAAAACAATTCCAAATATTGATATTGCGGCGGAAAAGAAAGAAGTTGCAAAACTAATTGAAGAGATTAAAGCTGATGAGTCTATTTCAGAAAAAAAGAGAGAATTTCTTTCGGTGCTTTTATCAAAAGCAGTAATCGCAACTCTTGACCTTTATGAAGTGCCGAGAGAGAGAATTTCAGTTGAAATTCAGAAGCTTTCAGATACCGCTAAAATTCCAGAATATGCTCACCCGACAGACGCTGGCGCAGACGTCTTCTCCTCAGAAGATGTTACTATTGTGGCAGGGGAAACAAAGATTATTAAAACAGGTCTAAAAGTTGCAATTCCAATTGGCTATGAGATTCAAGTTAGACCTCGTAGTGGTCTTTCAGCGAAAACTGGTATCCGAGTTGCTAATGCTCCCGGAACGATAGATAGTGCGTATCGTGGAGAGATTGGCATTATTCTTCATAATACTTCCACTGCCTCTTATGAAATTAAAACTGGAGATAAAATTGCTCAGCTTGTAATTTCTCCAGTTCCAATGATTAAATGGAAGGAGGTTGCTACTATTTCCGATGATACTGATAGAAGTACAGGCGGTTTTGGTAGCAGCGGCCGCTGAGTTGATTTGAGTGGCAACAAAGTTCAAAATAGAAGAAATTCAGAAAGATTTTGAAAGTGCAGGTTGGAAATTAAAATCAACTGAATATAAGAATTTAAAAACAGACTTGGAAGCGGTGTGTCCAGAAGGGCACATCAACTTCGTTTGTTATGAAAAGTGGCGCCGCGGCAATTATGAATGTCCAATTTGTAAATCTAATCCTTTTCATTAGAATAAGGAAACATTAGAAATAACTGCTCCCAAAAAGAAAGGATATCGTATTCTTGCTTTCGACCAAGCTAGCATTACTTCTGGCTGGGCAGTGTTTGATGACAGTTCTCTCATTCATTTTGGAAAATGGAGTTCTGATGGTACAAGAAGTACAGAAAGAATTGCCCAAACGAAATATTGGGTTGCTTCTATGATATAGAAATGGAAACCTGATGAAGTTGTTTTTGAAGATATATAGCTCCAAAAATTTACAACTCGAAGCGGTTGTGAAGGAGATGCGGTTCTTGTTTTCAAAAAACTTGCTCATCTTCAAGGAGTTTTAAAGAATTATTGTTATGAGAATAATATTCCTTATACTGTTGTGCCGGCTGCAACTTGGCGACATTTTTCAGACATTAAGGGAAAAAATCGAACAGACCGTAAACGTAATGCACAACTTAAAGTTAAAAAACTTTATGATGTAAGTGTTACTTAGGATGAAGCTGACGCAGTTCTTATTGCAAGCTGGGCTGTTGGATAGCATAAAAACTCAGAAATAATTCAATTCTAAAAAAAAGAGAGAACGAATAATCGCTCTCTCTTTATGATACCTCTTTCAAAAGGAGTCAGACAATAGTCTGGCTCTTTTTATTTTACTTTGTAAATACACCATATTGTTCGGTCAGAAGGGTCAAAAGTGTCATAACAAGTTCCGTCTATCACACAAGTAATATGACCAGACATTGTTACTAACCATCGTCCTTTAAGATTTAACCCAATAAAATCTCCTAAAGTTTTAACACCGCTTCCCAAACAATATCGTGGATATTTGTTAGATAAGTATTGATTAATAAACTCAATTTCTGAAAAAGTTATTCCTTGCCGGCGGGCGAACTCTGATAGTTCAATGTAAGTCCTGTCCCAAGACTAGCCAGTGGCTAAAGCAATCGCTCTTACACTACAATCATCAACGCGCCGCCCCAAGGGATTGTTGTTATAGAACTGGTAACCCAAATTATAGGCTCTTTAATTTGTTTACGTATTTCTTAACTATTTCTTTTTCAGATGATGTTTCTGCAAAGTCCATCAAGTCTTCTACAAAGTTGACAAGAGCAGACATTGTCATTTCAATACCATCTATCATTCTGTCTTTTGAGTCTCCGTCTCTATATCTCATTTTGCCTTCATCGTAGTCATGCATACCTTCTCTCATTTTATTGAGATAACGGTCATGTTTGCTATCTGAAGGATAATAAGACCTTATTTCATATTCTCTATCGGCACGCCTGCCATCACGATAGGTGTCGCCGCGATAACGCTCATCTCTATCAAGACTCTTACCTACCTAATCTTCATAATAACAAGCTTCTTTGATATCTTTGTAAATATCAATTAACTTGTAAGTTGTTTCAAGATTAGAAGAAGTAAGACCTTTATCTCCGATAGCGTCAAGTTCTTTTCTTACTTTTCTTAAAAGCTCTTCCATTAGCCTTGTCCCTCCTCAGTTGTTGTAGTTGTAGTTGTAATGGGAATAGAAGATGCCGCCCTGCAAGTTCTGCAACAATTACAGCCATCAATGAGCTTAAAAACTCCATTCTGTATATTAGTTCTTACAATACAAGGATAGATGCCTTTAGTTACAATTTCATTAACACTTACATTAGTGCAATTACTATTAACTAAAGGGTAAATTGTTGTATCTGAACCTATTGTTACACCAACAGTAGCGTTGTATGTGGTGGTAGTAGGAATATCCTACGCTACCACTAAACAATACTTCTGCCCATTATTATAAGTTCCAGCAGGAATGTTGATAATTAAATTAGGACTTGTAAAAGTTACACTTTCTGAAATTACCAAATTTCTGCAAAGTTTACGCTGGCAAGACATTATTGCTCACCTCAGAATGTTCCGTTACAACCGTTACAACCTGTATTAAAAGCAGAGAAAGGAATTGAAGTATACGGACTCATAACAGGATACGCAGGCTTTGGAGTAGGCATCAGCGAATTAACAATTGTGCTTGTCTGAGAAAGTTGAGACAACTGAAGCTGAGCAGACTGAAGCTCTGTGCGAAGTGATTCAAGTTCATTCTGAGTCAGATAGTTAATAATTCTGTCTGTATTCTTGTCAGCATTTGTCATAATATCACAAGTAGACTGAGCAAGAGCGTATTTAATATTCTCCTGGCCGCGGCCGAGGTCGCAGCAGCAAGAAGCCATCTGGTTTTGAATGTTGTTAAAACCTGTCTGATTATTGAAGTTAGACTGCATAATAGACTCTCTTGTCTCGCAGCAGCAATCCTTCATATTATAGTTTGTCTGAGCAATGGCACTCTGAACGCCATTAAATCCTTGGCACATTCCCTGCTGAATAGCATTGCCTGTCTGCGCAACTGCATTTTGCGTAGCGTTGAAACCTTGAAGATTTGCAACATTTACATCATTAATGCCACTCTGTACTGCATTGCCAAGATTGGAAATTGCAAGGCTTGTAGAATAGAAACCGTCACAAATTCCATTCTGAATACCTCTTACACCATTGTTAAGGGTGTTGAAATTGAAAGCGTCTGTAACGCCCTGTGCTGTTGCTGGTGTGCAACAGTTATTATAACTATTGCCAAAAGCATTAGTAGGTACAACGACTGTGTTCACGCCATTTCCACCTCCATCATTGTTTCCGTTTCCAGCGCCGAAGCCACGGCCATAGCCACCCCATCCGATAAAGAGGATAAGAATGATAATCCACCAACAGCCATTGCCGCCCCAGCCCATTGCGTCATTTGTGCCACTATTCTTTTCCAGAGCCAGTGCATCACTTACTGATAAACCATTTCTTTCTTCCATTTTTATGATACCTCCATAAAATTTATTTTCTTCGCTTAAAGTTATTTAAGCAAGGACAGAAAAGCACTTAATTCATTATTGAGATTAAGTCCTCTTTGCTGAAATAACTGTGAAGCGAGATTAAACAATTCTTTCTCGTTGCCACCTTGGGCAAATTTTACGAGTTGTGAAATATTTGGGTCTGTAATGTTATTATTTTTAATCATTTGCATTACAACCTCTTCAGGATTGCGCCCTTTCATAAGTTGTGCAATTTGCATCAAATCGTTCATATGTTAAAGTCACCCCTCTTATTTTTTTGATTAAAAGTTGAAAATTGTTCTTCAAGACTTGAAATTTTTGAATTACAATTCTTAACTTCTTCGGCTAATTGATTGATATTAATTCCTTCCGATTGCTGCGCCGGCGCAGCAGTTTCTTCTGGAGCAGAAGCAGAAGTATTAGTAAAAGGCACTATCTTATAAGGATAGAATAAAGGATTGCCATTCTGCATTGTTTTTATATACATAACATTTTCTGGCAAACATAATGCAATAGACATACCTGCTCCAACTGGAACATTAGCAACTTCTAAAGTTGAGTTGATGTTATAGACATTTCCTTGAGGCTGAGGGAACAAAGGTTGAACACTCTATCCCATCATCTGCGGAATTTGTGGCGCCGCGACCTGTTGATTTTGCGGCATTTGCATTGGATTTGGGTTATAATTAAATCCCATTTTAATCACCTCGTTTTGATTTCTACTAAGAAGTAATTTCAAAAGAGATTTGTACAAAATGAATAAAAAAGGATAGAAAAAAATCTACGTTTTCAACAAAAATTAACTAAATAATTTTATTTAAAACGTAGATTTTTGACTTTGAAAAAGGAAAATGTTATAATAAAATAAAAGAGGTGAGAGAAATGTTAATTAGAAGAGAAGACCTATTTCTGATTAAAAAGATTGGAGAACAAATGAAAGATAAGGTATTTAATATACAAACACAGTATAAGCTTTTAAAATTAATTAAGATTGCTGATGAAGAATATCCAATTTATATGGAACAAATTCAACCATTACTAGACTCTTATGCAGAAAAAGATGAACAAGGAAATATTATTCATTCTGAGAGCGGCGGCACAAAGATTAAAACAGACCAAATAAATAATCTTGAACAAAAACTTTATGAGTTAAGAGAGATAAAAGTACAAGTACCAGACCTCTATTTCAGCCTAGATGAATTAGAAAAACTTGGGCTTAAAATGGGAGAATTAAATGCTTTCATTGATTTAATTAAATAAAAAAGAAAGGACTAAGGAAATAATCCCTAGTCCTTTTATTTTGTTCTTCTTAAAATATAATTGTAAAAACTTATTCCGTTATATAAAGGAATTGGAGTACCGCTCTTGCCGCACTATTCTAATTCATAGTCTCCACCAAGACCATAAGAATAATAGATACCATTCTTTATACTCACAATAATTTCAGCGTGGTCACCACTTCCTATATTTCTTACAACAACATCTCCAACTTGTGGAGTAACTTCTGTTGTCTTATAAGCCTTCCAATTTTTAGGAGGATAAGATACAAGACTTGAAGTATTAGCCTAATAAGAAGAATCTGCGTCATTAAGATACTAAAAAATAGCATCTATATAACCACTGCAATCTCTTCTACTCTTAATTGTTTTTCCGTCAATTTTTAAAGTAGCAGAAAGATTTTGATTGTAATATCCAGTTGTTGTACCATAGTTATCTATTGCATTTTTATAATAAGCCATTATAACCTTCTTTGCCGCGGCAATGATTGAAGATGAGTCTATCTCAGGTTCTGTTATTAATCTGCCTTTACTTGCCATAATTAACCACATATAGCCCCAAGCATCTACTGGGCCGCCATTAGAATTTTTCCAAGTATTAACTTTTGTCCAATCAATATCAGAAGTCATTAAATCATATTTTGAACCATTTAAAATATAAATTGTTTTATCTGAATTAAGAGTTCCAGAAACTGGATTGAAGTAATTCGGCAACCAACTCATATCAATATGAAGATGATAATTATTTGTGCCAACAGTATTACTAGTACCAATCAATTGTCCTTTAGTAATCTTGTCTCCAACTTTAATGTTTTTATATTTTCCGTGGAGATAGCGAATATAAATAGTTTGCTTAATAACAACGTCACTTGCTGCAACTTGTATCACAAAAGCACTTACACCATCTGTATAAGTACCATTAAAAGCACAGGTACCATTCGTCATTGCATAAAGAGGCATATCAGCACCACTTATATCTAGCTTACCGATACCGTGGCTAGAATAAGTAAAAGGTTCTCTCTTATAATTTTCTTTTCCTAAAGGGTGATAAAAGTATCTTGCCATTTAAATCACCTCGATAAATAAGGATTAGGATAAGCGGCCGCGCCGTCTTGCCCATTTGGCCAGAACTTATTAACTACATTATTAGTAAACTCGCCTTCCATAAAGAAATAAGGGCCGCCAGAAAATGGTACTGCGGCGAGAGTTGAACTTGGCCATCTTGCAGAGCTTCCGCCAGAAAATGTATCTGCACTATAAAGTCGATTAAACCATTTTGTGTCATTCCAAGATGAAGTGCCGCTATACCGATATTTCTAAGCAATCTTTTCTACATAAAAGTAGTCTTTGCCACTAATTATGTTTTTACAAAAATCTCGTGCCTTTTGCGGCAAATTCTTACCTAAAGAAACAGCAGTAGAATAACCAGGTTGATTACTATTCCAAAGACAAATTTGCTAAACAGATAATCCGCTAAATAAACGATTTCTAAAGACTCTGACTACCCATTCACAAATTCCTTTGCTTATATCATCATTAAGTTTTTGAGCTAAACCTGACTCTTCATACCACAACATTCCATAAAGAGCTAACCAATCATTCTCGCTTTTAAATTTAGAAGAAACATCCATCGTTTTATTAGTTATCGCACTGCCAGCCTTAATTTCTTTAAATTCAGAAGCCAATACAAGCCAACAGTAACCAATATCATCATTTGTAACTTTTAATTGAACTTTCCACTACTCAATTAAATTCCAATCTATATTTAAATTATCATCTATTGGATACTCTTTATCTTTATAAATATAATAATGTTTACCATTACGAACTTGAAGTTTACCTGTAACAGTAGGGTCTCTATATCCATTTTTACTATGAGAAAAACCAATGTGTAAATGTGGTCCTGTAACATCACCATGACTAGCAGTTGTACCTATCTTGTCGCCAGCCTTTACAACTTGACCTGTTTTTACGGTATAATCTCCGTGTAAATATCTAATGTAAAAAGTATCATTTAAACCATTTTGATTGGCTTTACACTCGAGAATTGCATAAGTTGTATCATAGTTATCATCCCACTTACCTGCACTTGTAATAATACCATCGCACATTGCGTATTGGGAGACACCGGTAGTAACACCGATGTCTATCTCTCCCGCAACGTGATAACCACCAGAATAAGTATAGTAGTGGTCTATATTTCGTTTATAAGTTTTTGCATAATCTCCTAAAGGGTGATAATAGTAAATACTCATTTTCTCACCTCTTAATCTTTAATTGGGTCTATAATATAATAGCCAGACTTCTAAATTGAACCAGAATCACCACTGCCTGAGTTTCCACCGCTATCGACAATACCCTGCTGAATTTTATTAAGAACACTCTGCAATGAGTTATTACCAAGCTGACCATCAGATGTAAGATTGAAGAATTTCTCCCAAGAAACCCACATATTTCCATCATTACTCATTATTAACGAAGGTTCTGTAATTTTAACCTCATCTGGAATATAAGCGAAGCCCGGCACGTTAAGCGCTTCTCCTGTGCCTGCTTTAATCTTACCACCAATATAGAGATTACCATTCTTAAGTACAGAAAAAATGTTATTATATTCTGTGCCGCCATTTTCATCTCCACGAAGAGCAATCATAAATAAACGTTCTGCTCCAGAAACAGCCTTACTCGTTCTTTGCTCTTCTTCTGTTGTTCCCTAAACGCTATCTATATCATTAATAACAGAATTATTAGAAAAACCAACTTTATTGTTAATAAAGATGCCAACTTCTTTGGTTGATACTGAACTTGTAGTTGATGAAATAGGAGTATCACTATCAATAGCCGTTCCCCAATAATTATAGTTCTCAGTTTCATTAGTATAAACATAAAGGCTTGTAGTAATTGAATCTGACGGCAAATTAGTAATATCATAATAGCTAATATCCTCAGTATGAACTCCTTGTGCCGGCACAGTAACAGAAGCCGAAGTATTGATACCAGAACATAAATAAGCAGATATGCTATCAACTCGATAAGTCTGATTATTAAGTTTATAATAATTTTCAGAGGTATAAGAAGAAATCATTGAAGAAGACCATGTGGCTCCGCCTAGTTCTATTGTTTTATCTCCTTTATGACTAGCTAATTCAGTTGCATCTAAAACGATAGGCGTTGTAACTTCTGAATTAGTTACAAAAGAACATTCAATTATTGTGCCTTCAACCTTAGTAATTATGCTAGAAGGTTTTTTATTGAGAGGTGGTGCCGAGGCAATGACATAATAATCATATGGCATTGTGACCGATTCGCTACTTTCTTTTCTTACTAAGCTTACAGTAATAATACTTTGTTTTTGAATATTATCATAAATAGGTGTTACAGTATAAGTGGATGAACTATTTTCTGCAAAATAATAAGAATTAAGGTCTTGGTCTAAAACATCGCCAATTGCACTATCCACAAAATTAGCAACGCTATCTTTAACAATTAAATAGCCATTAGATAAAGTTTTTGCAGAAGAAGAAGCAATAACGCTACCATCGTCCTCATTATCTAAGACTTTATTCGTAATAAACATTTCGCCGGCTAACGATAAACGAGCAGTGTAGTCCGTTGTATCATCTGCATAGTCTGATTGGGTTTCTGTCTTAAATATAGGTTGACCATTATCATTATAAAGATAGAAACCAACATTCTAATTTGTAAGAGGAGACTCTGTCTCATAATCACCAGAGACGTTATTACCACCAACATTATTTCTAAACTCATAGCCTGCTCTTAGACGTATATTGCCTTTTTCAACAAGACTCAAGCCATAGCGATTAAAGCGAGCGAAGTCTACCAAACCTGTTGTACTTGTAGCTGGATTACGATAAGCATTAATGCCGTTTTTATCCCATAAGAAATAGATATATTGCCCATCTACTATCTGAACTTTTGAAGCATCAAGACTACCGAATTTTGCATAATCCATGTTAAAGCCTTTTGGTCCAACACCCAAGTCCCATGTCGTGCCGCCGTCCGTAGAGAAGAAGAGCCCTTCTCCGCTGAGTTTGTATTGACTTGAAGCATTGTCAATGGCGTTACCTTGTGTACCGCTCTCGTCTAAAACAATGTTATTGTCATTAGCGTCTATAAGAGTAAGGTCTCCCATATCAAGAGTTCCTTGTAAACTATCTGTCTGAACATATTGTTTCGCAGTAAAGTTTGAAGAACGTTTATAAGTATTTTCATTGTAAGTAAGAGACTAAACAGAAGCCGAAATACTCTCAAATAAATCATCAAATGCAGAAGTGTAATTCTGAACAGTAATACTATTTTCTTGTGGCTTATCAAGAGAATAGGTGATTTCTGAGATAATAACTTTTTGTCTATTTGGTAGACCTGTTTTCTCATTTACGCCAAAGAAATCAATATCTTCTAAATAAGTAGTATCTCCTAAATCAAATTTATAATCATCAGAATATTCTACTAACGGACTAATATCTACAACATTAATATTATAAGTAAGTTTTGGTTTACAAGAGTCTTCCAGAACATTTTCTGCTGCCCAATAATATTCGTTGTCTGTTAGATAGTTACTGTCTGTCCAAGTACCTTCTTTAATATAAGGCTCATAGATTTTATAGAATTTGTCTGAAATTTCATTTATCTTATTAAGAATTTTTGCTCTTTCAAGTTTCCAATGTTTAACTTGATTATAAAGACTTCTATACTATCCTAAATCGCCATTGACTTGATATTCCTGAGTATCAACGACCTTCTCTTTAAAATCATTCCAATTAGTGAAAGGCGGCTCATAAGTAGAATCTTTCTTTATATCCTTAAAACCTTCAAGAGTTAAACGCCAAAAGAGTTCTCCTTTGCAATAGGTATCTTTATATTTTTTAATTAAATCTTGAATTTCTGAGTTTGCCGCAGAAGGGTTGGAATAATTAACAGTTAAATTATTGATTGTGCCTTTTTCTGTATCAATCGTACAATAAGAGAAATAATCTCCGCTAAAGAACAATTGCTCAACTAAGCCCCAAAGTATAACAGCTTGTTCTCTGTACTTACCTAAATAAGTTTGATAGGTGTCAGATGTAGTATAACTTTTAGTAGTAATTGTTGTTACTAACGCGCCGCGGCGCTCAGTAGTCTAAGTTGTCTTAAACTAATAAAGTCTTTGACCAACCTTTTTACGTTCTTCAAGTGCTGTTCCAATTCCTGTTACTGCCACTTCATTTGAAGCTTGAAGAGTAGACATTTCTTGATTGGTCATGTTAATAATTAAATTAGAATATTCGTCATATTTCTTATTATATTGACCAATAACAGGTAAGAAAGCTAAATCTCCTTTTTCTATACCAAAAACATCTCGCTGAGTTTGAATTGGATTAAGAAGTCCCTTTGTTGTATAATAAGAAAAATTAAGTACATAGGCATTACGGCCAATATTATCTGCCGCTGTTTGTATTGTACAAAGTCCACTATCTGTTAGGTCAGAATCAACTGACTCAACATACATTTTTGTAGTTAAAGAATTTGAATCTACTGTTCGAGAAATAGATGAAAGGTTTTTCTCATAACGGAAACCAGCGTATTGGTCTGCTCCTTTTTCTGTCATAAAGAAAACGTGCTTTTTCATTTTGCCATTTTCATCTAATAAAATTCTGCCATTAGTATCAAATTCAATATAGAATTGCGGATAACATTCAAAGACCTTGCTTAGTTCTTGTATCAAATTAAAACGATTAGATTTACTTTGTTCAAGAGTTCTAATACGTCTTGGATGTTTTTCCGTCTAAAATCTATAAGGACATTTGCCAAGTTTTTGATAAATACATTCATGAATACAACTATTATCTTTACTATCAAAACTACAGTCATACCAATTATTCGCCGCCGTAGCTTTGTCTGGTTGATAATATTGACATTGAAGTAGGTCTATCTTACCTGTTAGAATTTCATAATCGTCTTCTGTATATTGAGTCTCTCCAATAGCCTTTACAAAATCTTTTACTTTAAAAGTATCTTTATAAAAGTAAGGAAGAAGGGTTTGGTTATTACCCTCATTCTTATATTTAATGGCTTCAATAAAATATTGTTGCTCGCCATAACTTTCGCCTAAAGTAACATCGCTTTCAAGAAGTAAATCTTTTTCGTGGATAAGAGCGAATGTTGTACCGGCCGGCAAACTAATTTCTCTGCCAGAATACTTATAAGTAAAGTAGTTATCGTCAAAACTCATAAGACGACTAGTTTCTTGTAAAGCCTGAATAGAATCTGGATTACGCTCCTAAGGTCTTACTGTGGTATAATCTTCTTGAATAAAATCATGGCCTCTTGTATAAGCTTCTACCAGTTTAAAATCATAAAGATTAATAGAAGTACGTTCTTGTGCAATAGAAGTTTCTGTGTTAAAAGAATACATTGCGCCGGCCCGCATGGTTGGTTTAAGCTGAGCCAAGAAATCAGAGAAGCTCTCAATCGAAGATTCTGAAATAGTGATAGATTTAGAAACAGTTGATGCAAGCTTAGTCTTAAGTTCAATAGTATAATAAAGGATTTTATAGTTCTTTTGAATCTCTGCTGGAGAAGTAAAATAGTTCTTAAAACTTGTCCTTGCCGCAACAGCAGATTTTAAATTTTCATAATTTTCAATCTTATCTCCTTTCCACTTACTCTTATTAACAATAATTGCACCAACTTTCGGCACTCTTTTTACTGCATATTGATAGTTTGTTTTTTGAATATTTAATAAATTAGTGCTGTCTTCCTTGCCTTGACTATCGTTCTTTGCTACTCGACCAGGAAGATAAAGGTCTTTATCTCCACTCCAAACATTCTTGGTTGTATAATGGAAATAATTATCAAGTTGTGCCGCAAAGTCTTGTAGGTCATAATCAACTTTTGTGGTAAATGTAGATAACGGCTCTTGTGTTGTTAAATCAATATTCTCTATTTCTGAATATTTTAAACCTAAAATAGTATTGTTGCTTGGAGTAAAATAAGTAACACTACCTTTCTTAGAACCTTCATCCTATTTAATACCGCGACCCAGATATTTTTCTTTTTCTTGTTTGTTTGAAGCCGTACGATTATCGACGGCCGGCACAAAGTAGAGTTTCCAGTTATTAAGATTAGTTGCATAGTTTAAGGAAACTGCTGAATAGGAATCAAGGTCTTGTTTAACATAAGAAGGCGTTACATCTATAACATCATTAAAATCAGAAGAAGAATTGTTATCTTGAGCGTTGTCATCTATTTCTTTCTACAAGTCAGAAGAAAAAACTATTTTATATTTCTAATCAGGATTATCTTTATCTTTTTTTAACTAAAGAAGCAAAAGACTACTCTTATTCTCTTTAGACTGATATAAATTTAAAATAGTTGAAGCAGAGCCTGGTGAACCAATTATAGTTTTAGTTGAATTATTAAGCAAACAATATTTTTTACTATCTAATAGAATGACCCCGCCACTCGTTACACAAGAATTTTCATAAAAAGAATATCCTATCCAGTTTCCGTGAGAATTGTCTTGAGCATATCCCGTAGTTGGACTCCCTTTTTCTGGATAAATAGAATAATTTATAGAAGTTTGCCTATGAATTAAATGTAAATTCCTAGAAGGACAAATAGCTAAAGCCGTCGGAGTTACACAAATTATACTCAATTTTTTCTTACGAATATCTTTATACATGCTCGCAGACATTTTATGAATAAATTCAAAAAGCATTGTGGATACCGTTGTTGAAGATAGCTTAGGTTTATAAGGAAAATTCTATCCTCCTGCCGATTTAAAATTAAAATATTTTGCTGTTGACTAGTTTTTCCATAAGTTATTTATTTGGGCTGTTTTACCTATCTCTTCATCTAGTAAAAAATAAATAATACAGCTATTTGATTTATCTAAAGTGGAAATGGTTAATTTTGATTTTGTTATATTATTATAATTATAATAAACAGAGACTAAAGTATCAAAAGGTTTTTTCCAATAAGTTAATACTTTGTTCTTTCCTGGTGCATTTTTTGTTTTTGCTCTTACGCCATCTTGACAAGAGCTATTATTAGTATTATAGACCTTAAATAAATCAGCCATTCACTCACCTCCTTAAGACTTCTTTTCAAGCCAAAAGACTCCATAATATACATCATCAATAAATAACGCATATCCAAAAGTCTTCTTACTATTCTTTTCTTTTATTCTTAATCTTGTAAAATAAACAGGTGCTTCAGTAGATGTTTGTGCCTGCCAAGTTGGAGTTACATTATCATCTTTAAAAGATTTATCTGTCATTTTTGCAAAGCTTGAGCCATCTGTATCTTTCAAACTAATAGTTCCATCATCTTCATTAAAATGAACTGATTTAAGAAAATCATCACTAAAATGGTTCTTATCAATTTGATATATTTTAATTGATTTATTAGCCAAATAACCAAAATTATCAGTTAAAATTTCTATTAACTCAGTTTCTGCATTTGTTACTCCAGCACAAATCTTGACACCAATACCACTATTCTTAGTATAAGTTGTCTCTTCAATCTTATCAAATTGAATCTGTGCCGGCCCGCTCTCGAGTTTTATTGCAACATAAGGGTTCTTAATAGTTTTCTTTGCTTTGAATAAAAGAAAAGCATTATCTTCAACTGAATAATAATCTTTATCTTCTTCTGAGTTATTGCCGCCGGCCCAAGACCAACGAGAAGATAATTCAACTCCACTATCATTTTTCTTTCTCTTATAGTAAAGAGGATTGGTCAGATAAATAGAAGCTTTTGTTTTTGGTGGCAAAGCGTTGTTATTCGGCAAGAAAACCAAACCTGTGTCTGCAATATCTGCTACATCAGAAAACTTAATATAGTTAGCTTTGTCAGAAGTATTATCAACACCATCTAAAACATAATTACCTTGAAGATTTGTTGAACCTTCTCCAATTACAATTTTGTCTAAATCAACATTATTTTTCTTTTCAAAGACAGCGTTCTTTAAAATATTACTATCTTGCCAGTCTTTTACTATTGAATTGGATAAGTAAGTAGCATAATAGAAAGAAGAGCTTAAATTAGATAAATTATCAAGTAAGCCAACTTCACTCAAATATAAGTATTTAATATAGACCAAATCGGAATTGCTATAATCATTCTTACTTACTTCATCAGAAGTAGCTAATCTAGCTATATTACTAAACTTTTCATAAGGCTAGTCTCCATCTTTTTCTTTTGAAATATTAACTAATAAATCATAAAGCTTTTTATTAATTGACTTCTGCTCGCTACTTGATGTAGTAGGATTAGTGATAATTTCCTTTGTATCATCATCAGAACAGATTGATTTAAAAGTAGTATTATCTTTTAAAGCATTAATCTCATTTTTATATCTAGTAAAAACATTCTTATAAGTTGTTGCCGCGGCATCATTATAAGAAATTGGAGTATCTCCATTTTTAAGAGTTTCACCTGTTGCTCTTAAAACAAAATTATAATCAATAGTTCTCCAACTACCAGTTGTCAATCTTATTGCGTACGTCTTACCTTTTTCAATTTGTTTTTCTTGACCAATCATTCCAAAATTAATTGCATAATCAGTAAAAGTCGTACCATTTACAGACAAATCATCGCCTTTAGCTAAACAAGGACTAAGTAATTCTAAGTAATAATCACTTACTCCTTCATCTGTCGTGCCGCCAGTCAGGTCGGCTTCAGATAAAATTAAATTATTCTCATTATTTTCTTCCTTAACTGTCTGTTGAACATTAATTTCCAGCATCTTGCGATAAGAACCTGTATCAAAAATATCGTGATTGATATTTTGGGTTTTGGCTTCCCAACCATTGGTATCAGTAATCTCTGTTCCATTTTCAATTAGGTTTCTTGCTAAAGAAGGAAGTATTAGACGAGTATTAAGTTTTGAACAAACTCTAAAATCATTATCAATTGCATCTAGTTCAATTTGTTCTTCACGAGTTAGAGTTTCGTGATTTTGTATTTTATCTCGTAATTCCTATCGTCTATTAATAAGTTTGTTAAGTTCATCCTCAGAATAAAGGTCTTTAAAATCACTATCTTTCTGATTATAAACTGTTGTATAGATATCTGAATTAAGATTAAGTTCAGTTCTATCAGTAATAGAAATTTTTCTTGCTTTAAAGACTTCCTCATCATTTATCTTATTTAGGTATCCTTCATAATAAACAGGATACCAATTAAAGTTATCAATAGTTCTTGTATTAGGAAAAACTTTTGTAGTGTAGATAATTTGCTCATTATCTTTTACTGTCTCTGCTGTAGTATAAAGTTTATTAAGAGTATAAGTTTCTGTATCTTTTTGAACTGGCGATGTCCAATGAATAAGACCTTCACTATTACTCTTAAGTCGTTTTTCAAGAGCTTCATTCCACTGCTCAATAGTAATTAGATAATGACAATTCTCATTTGCCACAATTCCTTCTTCATCTATTAAAACTTCATCATCTTCATTAAAGAAAATGAATTGAATTAAGTCTCGTGGATTTTCAGAAGTTGGTTGAAGTGCATAGATTTCTTTTGTAGCATTAGGATTATAAACTCCATAAATTGCAGGCTCTTCAAGAGAAGCTGATGCACTTTTATAAACAGAACCCATAATATAGCTTAAATCTGTAATAGGAACATAAATATAATCGCCGCTAAGTTCTACTAAGTTATCGTCAGTCAGAAGGCCGCGGCCATTATCTTTCTCATATGGGTCATAGAAAAGTTCTTCAACTCTAGCCTAATCGTCACCATATTCCAAAGGACGCTTCTCATTTGTAAAAGGATTACGAAGATAAGCTCTTTGCTCTTTTTCTTCTTCTGTTTCTACTTTAAAATCATCTTCATTAACTTCTAAGTTTATTTTATAGCCTTTAATTGTGCCGCCGAACTAACTCAGCGGTATCTTATAAAAGCGTTGTTCATTAAATTCAGTAAAGTCTCCTACGTTCATGTCTGGACGATAGTCCCAAACACTACCATCAAGAATTGCTTTTGAAGAGCCTTTAATTTTTTCGTCTTCTTTTGTTTCCATAAAAGTGCCTAGTTCTTCAACACTATTATTTAAATCAGAAGAAAATTCAACTTCATAACCTGTTCTTGATAATTCATCAGCAGAACTATCTGTACAAGTAATTGTCTTCATTATTGACTTAAACTGTTTATCTTCTTGAATTGATTTCACATAAAATTCATACCAGTTGCCGTCATAATATAATTTTAATTTTCTCTCGTTGTACAAGTCTTCTAATAACTCGTTTTTAACGTAGTCCCCTTTCTCAGAATCGAAGTATTTAGTTGGCATTTGAAAAGTAAGAGTATTTACTCCTTTTACTGGACGAACTAGCTTTGGCGCTGTAGCACGACCCAAATGGGTCATGTCACTAGCACCTATTGTAGTTCCTCTACTTTCTTTCTTTACACCATCTATTAATTCTTCGTTCCAAACGCTCAATTCATACTCTTTTTTCAGAATTGACATTCATTTCACCTCTTAATTAATAGAACTAAGGAATGTATTTAATTTCAGCTTTATTTAATAAATCTGCATAGCCCCAATAGAGTGGCGGAAAGTTAGCCCAGATATAATCATTAGCATACCACCACCAATCATCCACATCTGCTTTATTCCATGTTGTGCCACCCTTTGTACCATTAGCTCTCCAATAGTTTGCCAAAGTACGAAGGAAACCAATCTCAGCTGTTTCAGTTCTGAACTACATTAGCTCATAACCAAAAGATTTGAGTAAGAGAGATGGGTTCGGCTCTGCAGAATTTTTCTCAGAAAATACTCGTTGGTCATAAGGAATATCTTCAAAATCACCATAAGTTTCATAGAAAGAGGATTTTGTTAAGAGACCGTCTTCTCCAATCTTATCTTCATACCATCTGCGGAATTGCATATAGTCTTCTAACGTTTCATTATCAAAAGCAGAAAACCATTCTTTACGTTGTGCCGCTGTAGCAGTTCCAAGAGAACTAGCATCTCTTGAAGCCGTTGAAGGATAAGTAATTTCTTCATTTTCATATTTTTTGAGAACAGGATAAGGGCAATTTTGACTCAAATAATTGAGGGCCGCGGCTCGATAAACTTGATTAAAGTGCTTTCTAAAATCTTCTGATTGATTGTCTTTTCCCCAGTCAAAAGGTCTCGCATCTAACCATCTCTTGCCGCCCCAGATATCTTCATCAACAACAGGACTGATATCAATTAATGACCAGCCTGGTGGCAATTGGAACCAATGTCCTGCTTGAATATTATCATTGTAGATAAGTTTTGAAGGTTTATATTTAAAGAAGTTCTTTTCTTTCTCTGGATAAGCCTTTTTAAATGCTTGGGTATTCTCCCATTTTGGTTCATTTATATTATACAACAAACGGCTTTCAGAGTCAAGAAATAAGGGTAGTATCATTTCTCGATTATGAGTTTCTTTTGGTTCTAAATCACAACCGCATTTAGCGTAAGGAATTTTATTAAAATCTTTATTTGATATGTCAAAATAATCAAAAGTGTAAAATTGTGGCATACGAGTTATGTTGAAAATAAATTCACCATAATTTAAGTCCTTATCCTTACGAATATAATCTAGCGGCTTATTAATATAATCATAAACAAAATCTTCATAAGTATAAGTTTCATCAAAGATTGCAAGTTTAGGATTAATAGAAATCAACATCTCATTAAATTCTTTATAGCGGTCAAGAATTGCCACTTTAAGAGTTTCCCAATAAAGTTCATTACGCTCATCGTCTGTGATACAAAGTTGTCTTAGTTCTTCATAACGATTAGCAAAGTAGATACCTTGCTCATGATTGAAGATGTGACGTGCCGTATTAACAACTTCTCCTACTTCATAGAAATCATTGTCATACTCTAATGTGCCGGCCTTCAATTCTCCATTTTCAATCTTATTAAAAAGAAGATTAGATTGCCAATAAAAAGTTTTGATGAAGTGAGCTAAATGTTCTTGTGGAATTGGTTCTGCTACATAGCAATGTTTTGGATGTGACCATTTCAATTCTCTGAAAGAAGGCTCATAAGAATCTTCTTGCGCTGGCTCGGCAATTGTAAAATATTTAGTACCATACTTAAATTTCTCATTATCATCAGGGTCGTTTGTTTTAAGACCAATCCAATCTACTGCCTGCTCAATGTTTAAACGCTCAACATTGTAGCGACTTATTCTAAAAGTATAGTCTTTTAAGTTGCTTCTAAAATCAGAGGTTAAATTGCCAAGTTTAAGTTCAAAATCAACAGGCACATCACCAGGATTATAAACTAAAAGTCTACTACCTATTAAGCCGTTTTGCTTGTTTAAACCTGTGTCCATATTGTAATAATTAACTTTACTATATTGCGGCATAAAGATAAGTTCTTGGTCGTAGTCTAAAGTAGGAGTAGTAAGTAATTTTGCAGAAACTTCCCACTTAGGAACATTATTCCAATAGTCTCTTACATCAATTATCATTTTTGGTGCCGCGGCACTATCATAATATAGTTCTCCCCACTAAACTTGCTCAATAGAAGGATAGCCGCCCTTCCAAGGAGTCTTCATATTAGGAGTCACATTGTAGTGGTCTTTGATTAAACCTTGAAGCATTTTTGGCTGCTTTTCTGCTTTATAAGGATTAACTTCGATTGAGTTCTTATTAATAATAGACTGTGGCATTGTACATTTGTAGTAATCCGCCGCTCTAACAACGTACTTATTGAAACAAAAAGCTAAAGGGTGATAACAAATAAAATTAAGAGTTCCTTCGCCTTTATAAATACGTTGTCCTGTTTCTCTATCTTTAAAACAAACAAATTTAAAATCTGGTGCAGACTTTAATTTTGCTTTATATGTTTTATATGGATGCTCGTCAAACACAAGGTCTTGAAGTTTATCAGTCGAAAAGAGTTGTGCCATTCTTCTCCAAGTTACCTCATCTAAATCATCAAAAGCCACATTAATTGTAAACTCACGAGAGCTATATGTCTAACCAAAGTAATATTTCCCATCGCCGCCCGGCACATCAAGAGTGTAATCGGTAGGAGATGGTAATAAATTTTTGTTATAACGATTACTTGAACTAATAACAAGTAAGTGTAGGTCTTTAGAATGAATATTGCCAAATCTAAAACCTAAAAAGTCCTTCATTTTCTCACCTCTCATTTAATAAAAAGAGGTAAGCCTGGGGCTAGTTAATTAGTCCCAGACTCCCTTTTATCACTTTTTCTTAAGGATTACATTTGAACCTGCATATTGTGCCGCGTCAGCAATATCTTGCTTAACTCTTTCAACTGCTTGGTCTACGTCGTAATCACTTGAAATATTCTCTACATTAATGTGAATTTCAAAGGTTGTATCTCCAACATTTGTATTAGAGATTTCATTTGTTTGTGTGCGAGGATTATCGAGAAGAGGCAGGTCAGATAGAAGTTTTGCCGCCTCACCGATACGTTTGGTGTCATCTGCATTGAGGAAGGCTTCTGGACGAGACTTTGTGCCATCGACCCAAGCTGGACCGGTGTAGTCTACCATACCGCCTTTGGCATATTTTATGAGGTCATATCCTTTTTTACTTGCAGTTCCACTAAGAAATAATAAACCATTATCTTTCTTTTTTAAAACAAAAGGTATAGGATTCACAGATATATCGTTCATTTCTTCCAATGCCGAACGCAAAGCCTAAGCTTTTTCTTTATCTGTTGCTCCCTCTATTTCTGGCGTTGTTAAAGGGAATAATGTACTAGTATCAAAATTATCACTATAATAATCTTCCGCTTCCTTTTTTCCCCAAACTGATAATTTATTCCATTTAGCTTCGTTAGTTTTCCATCCTCCAACTTTAATTTTTCCACTTAAAGTTCCAGTTATACCGCCATAGTTATCAAAAATCTATTCTGCATCTGAATAAGACCCATATTTTTTCAAGAAGCCTGCTTTATCATCTTTATCCCAACTTCTTGCCGCGGCAATAATAGCTTTACGCTATTCTTCATTCGCCGTAGTATGAGTATCTGTACCGTTTACTGCATCTTTACCCAAAGCATCTTCATAGATTTTCTTTAAAGCTTTATCAAGCTCTTCGGTCGTATTTTTAAGAGCTTTAGATGCTGCATCACTAGCCTTAATAGCCTCAGTCAGATTATCCTAAGCTTCTTTTAAGCTATTTAAGGCATCAGTCAGATTATCCTTCGCCGTTTGAACATTTTCGGTAACTTCACTTTGGACTTGGTCTAAAGTGGTCTGAGCAGAAGAAGTCAAAGTCTCTGATGTAGTTGAGATTGTATTATTAATATCATCTTGAGTAACTTTTAAAGAAGAATTGAAATCTGTCTAACTTGTAACCAACCAAGACATCTTAGAATCATAAAGCTCTCTCCAAGAGTCTTCTTCTAATTGAATCTATTCTGCTGACATTGTTGATAAATCAGCAGTGTTTTGGTAGAACCAATCAACAAGGTCTTGAGCACTATTAATGTTACTAAGTGCCGCAGTAACCTCTTGCATTAGAACTCCTTCATCTATAAGAGTTTTACGATATTCAATTTCTGCTTCTCTGCTTTCTTGTTGAAGTTCATACATTTCTTTCAAGCCATCGACAATGTTATCAACTGCATTATCAAGAAGGTCTTGTCTATCATTTTGAACTTCTTTTTGTAAACTTCTGGTATCAGCTAAATTACCACCAGAAGTATCTCTCTACATTAAAGAAAGTTTACGTTCTTTGTCTGCTAATTCATTCCAAGAATTTTCTTGGTCTCTCAATTTACGTTGTTTTTCAATCGCTTTTTCAAGTTCATCAACGTAATCATTATCAGCTTCTTCCATTGCTTGATATTTATTCTCAAGGTCTGAAATTTCTTGCTCATATTTTTCTTTGAGAGTATCTTTCATTTTCTCTTGCAAGTCAACCATGCCTTGCAAAGAGTTTTTATAAAGTTCCTTAAATTCTTTTTGTCTATCAAGCTTTTTCTTTTGTAAATCGTCAATTGCATCAAGGTCTTCATTCCAAGCCTTAACCTCATTAACAATCATATCTTTAATACTATCATTTAGATTATAGGAATTAATCTTATTATAATCAATATTATACCTGTCACCAACTTTGGTATATAAGCCAGACAGGTCAGTAGACATATTTTCGCCAGTTTCTTTATTGATTTGTTTGATAGCAGAAATAAGATTTTGATTTAAAACTTTTTGACCATTTTCAATAGCTCTTTCATAAGTTTGAATTTCAGCTTGACTTGTTGCTTGCTCGCGTTTAACATTGTCTAAGTAAGTAGACATATATTGCTGAGGGTCTTCACCCTATAAGTCTTCGAGAGAAGATTTAGCATCATCTGCCGCCTTAGTTAAACGTTCAAGATTAGTCGTATAATTATAAAGGTCGTCAGCAGAATTTATCCAACTTGCTGTTCCATTAACTGCTTCATTTAAAGCTTTTTGTTTTTCAATAATGTCATCTTGTGCTTTTTTGACAGTTTCTTTTAAATCTTCAACCTTTTCTTTTGCTTCTTCACAAGCTTGCTTCAAACTATCTTTATAGTCTTTAATATAAGCATCCTATAAAGCTTGGGCTTGCGGCAAGTCTTCTTTAAGTTGGTCTAAAGTTTTTTGAAGAGCTTCTCTTTCGGAAGTACTAACTGTGCTTGATAATTCTTGAACAATAGCATCTCGTTGAGCTTTAAGTTTTTGGGCACTACTAATCTTTTCAATATAAAAAGCACTGAGAGCACCAGAATTTAAACTAATGCCGCCATCTGCATTGATAGTAGTAAAATCTGCTATATCTCCACCTAGCTCAGTAATCTTTTCTTGTAGCGATAAGTAAGTAGAAAGAGTAACAATACCATTTTCTGCTTGTTCATTAATTGCAGAGATAAAAGTATCTTTTCCTCCATAAGCGGTTTCTCTAATATCACTAAGAGTCTTCTCATAAGCAGTTAACTCTATAGGATTAGAAACAATTGTATGAAGATATCCAAAAGATTTAGCAATTTTTGCTACTGCATCGAACATTTCGGAATCCATTTCATATCCAAGTTCCTAAAACTGTTCAATTGTAGATTTCTTAAAGCTTTCTAACTAAGATGGGTCTTGAACTTGCGTCCAATCAATTTGCAGATAAGTTGCAATATCTTCATCCTTAATGCCTTGGTCTTTAAGATAAGAAGACATTGAAGATAAATAAGCTTCTGCCGCATTAACACCGGCTCCTTCAACTTGACTAAGTGCCGCAGCAAGTTTATCAGCATTTTCCGCACCCATTTCAGTATTTTTACCTAATATGCGAGTTTGAAGTGCTAAATTCTTAACGTGCTATTCCCATTCTGGAGCAAGAGTACTTAAAATTTGTCCTTGCTCTTCTTCACTCAAATTTGTATCAGCAAGTTCTTGTCTAAGAGATTCAAGTTGTGCATTATACTACTCTTCGGTTAAGTCTTCTGGAGAAAAAAGTTTCTTTGCCGCCGCCTTAGCATCATCACTAAGACTAAAGTCTTTATCAGATTCAGCTTCTTCAACCAATTTATTGAAATAAGCTTCCATAAGGTCATGCATTGCATCTTTGTCAGTCTTGGCGCCATTGTCTGTCCAAGTATTGTAGTCCTAAGCGTTCTCAATGCCCATATATTCCTTAAGAAGAGACTTGGTTTTATCATCTAAAGTAGAATAATTATCTTTTGTATTCCAACCATCAGTAATATCATTCGCTGCATCTTTAAAACTTGTTGCAACATCATCAAGTTCCTTAGAAGTTTCATCATCAAAAGTAATTCCAGTATCATTTACAAAGCTTTTCTTTAAATTTTCAAAAGCGTCTGCTTCATAATTATCAACCTTATCAAGAGCATCTTGCAAAGTGGAAGTTTTTGCTACCGTGTTAAGTGCAAGTGCTTTTTCTGTTGCTTTAATGGCTTTTTCCGATTCAGATAAATTAGAATCTTCTGCATCAACTTGCTCTTTCGCTGTAGCTAAAGCATCAGTGAAATAGTTTGAAGTTGAATTTACAAGTTCTTCCGTATCGGCTTTAAGTTGATAAATAGCATCTAACTGTTCTGTATCAAGTTCGCTAGTGTCAAGAGATTCTAAATCTCCCCAAATATATTCCATTGCTTGGTCAATTTGACCCTTTTCTTTATTATTTGTCCAAGAATAATCTTCAAAGCCTAAAGCACTTGATACTGCATTACGACGTTCCTAAACCCTATTTACTTCTAATGGGTCATAATAAGCTCCACTAGTATCAGATTTAAAAGCATTAATAGCATCGTTTCCGTTATATTTCCAATTTATATCATATGTTAAAGTAGAAGCATTAATTTCAATACCAGTCTTATCCTAATAATCTTTTGCCGCTTGAAGCTTATCTGCTTTTACAGTCTAATTAAAAGTCTAAATTTCTTGTTGCTATAAAAGTTTTTTCTAGGTGTCTAATTGTTCCTAAATTGCTTTAGTTTTATTTTCATAAGCCTCAGTATTGATTGAAAGTTTTTGCGTTTCATCATCATAATAATTAAGAATTTCTGGATATGTTTCAGTTAAAGTCGTATAAGCATCACTTAAACGTTCTTCTTCATCATCAGTCCTAATAACTTTATTACTTAATGTATTATAATCTGTAATGGCCTCAGAAAGGTCTTTTTTAGATGAGTTAAGTTCATCAATTTTATCTTTTGTTTCAGTAAGTTTTGCTTGAAGCTCTTCAAGTTCTTTCTAAGCATTTTCTGTTTGAATTTCAACAGAATTATCCTCTTGAAATTTTTCCCAATCTTTATAAGCATTAACAAGTGCTGCACCACCAATTGCAATAACAGCAGTAATACCCAATGTTATCGCAGCAGATGCCGCAGCCGCTGCAGCTTCTACTCCTGTTATACCACCAGTTATTAGCTTAAAAACTGTTCCTAAAAGACTAGTAATTTGAGGTATTACCGCTGTAACAGTGCTTAAAAGAACATTTCCAATTCCACCATCGCTTGTTAGCATGCCAGTCATAGTACCAATAAACGCCTATGAAACGGCTTGACCCATTACTTCGCCATTGAAGACGCTCTGTTTCTTCTGTTCAGGTGTTACTTCTCCCGGTACTTGTTTAGCGTCATTTATCGGCGATTTTGTCTTTGGAGTTTCTACAACTGCCGGCTATTGTGCCTAACCCCAACCAGTTTTAACGTTACCAAAATCAACATCTTCTTGTGGAGTTTGAAGATTTTTCCACTAACTCTGATTATATTCTCCTTCGGAAACTGTACTTTGAACAATTGTAACTCGAACAATACGTTCCTTATTTGTTACCTCTTGGAGTTTGGTATCAAGAGTAACAACTTCTTGCGTTGCATTTTCAACCTAAGATTTATCAATATTAATCTTATTTTTTCTATTTTCAAGGTTCTAAAGTTCTTTCTTTAAACTGTTTAAATTAGTAGTTAAAACATTCTTAAGAGCCTTACCTAATAATGCAATAACACCTAAAATGCCGCCAGTGCCAATTCTTTTTTGTAAAGAAGAAAGGGTGTCTAAGGCCTATTTAGCTTTAGTAACTAAATCCTTGAAGAGGTCATCTCCAAGAATAGAGATTTTAAGCTGTTCCCATGAGTTCTGTAATTGAATTACTTTATTTTCAATAGTGTCAGCATATTTTGAATATTGCTCGTTTGCCTTGCCGGTAGAGTTCTGTGCCGCATTAATTAATTCAAGAGTTCTGTCATAGTTTTCCATCATAGCGATGAAACGAGACTGCTGTCTTGAACCTGCGGCTGTTGTTGCTATCGTTTAACCTATTATCTTTCAATAATAGACAGACTATATCATAAGCTATTATCCTGTAACCAGATAATAACTTCCTCTTACTTCGGAGTCATCTCCTACTCTACTCATTTACTCATATAGATTTTTCTTCTATACTACACTTTCGATAGTCGTTGAACCTGTGCCCGCGTGGGGTCTCGGCTGCGGATTGCCTAATACAATACGATTTTACCTTACCTTGGTCATTACCCGTGCCGCCGCGCCATTGCTGACGTGGTTTGGTTGTATTGTCTCTCAAGGGATTCCCGCAATTCAAGAGGTTTTAGAGAGATACATAGCTGTTTTATTCTTTTCCATCAATTATAACTGGTTTTATTCTCATTTTAAAGTCCTCCTTTCTTTTTTATAAAACATATATTACAGACTTTTTATCTGCTATTTATAAACATTTTATAAAAGAAGTTCTCTAAAAAAATGGATAAACCTAGTTCAAATTCTGGAAAATGGTAGTTCATATCTCTAAGTATTTCTGTCTAAAGTATTCCACTTCTTACTTAATTCAAGAAATACATCATCAAGGTCTCTAAACTGTCCATTTACATCTTTAAGAGAGATGCCAACAGACTTAAGAGCTTCATCTACGTCATTGTAGTTTAAATCATCAAATTCTGAATCTGCCGTTCCAGCAACATTTTCTTTAAGTTCAGTGAAACGAGCTATAATAGTTTTTAACGCTGTTCCTAGATTTTCCTTAAAAAATTCAGGCAGGTCGTTAATCTGCCCCGCTATTACGCTGCTGCAAATCTCTTTGCAGAATAGACTATATCTTCTCCTTTTATAAGGAGCGCACTACTTCGGCCCTACTTAGTGGCCTAACGGAGCTAATCCCGATAGTCGTTGAACGTTCTTCTTTTAAAAAGAAGCTTCGCTGCGGATTACCCAATATAATATGATTTTACCTTACCTTGGTCATTACCCGTGCCGCCGCACTATTTCTAATACGGTTTGGTTATATTATCTCTAAGGGTTTTCCCGACAATTCAATGCGTTTCATACAATAATCACTTATTATACGCCCAATTTAGCTTTTTCATATATTTCAAATTTTCTTTGCAAATGATATTTTGAACCTTCATATAATTTTTCTAATAAATTAAAAACATTTTCTTTATTAGATATTGTTAGCATATAAATATTTGAACGATTATCTCTATTAATAGAACAATATTCAAACAAGCCCAATCTTTTCATTAATCCTGATAGAAAATCTCTTGTTCCAGCAATTACAATTCTATATCTATATTTTTCAAAATCATATTGAATGTATCCATCACCATCAATATAACCTCTGACAAAATCATAAATATATTTTTGAGGAACTTGCTCTTCATTGGGAAATTCTAGCACCAACGACTTCTTAGGTACACAACCTAGTGCTATCAAATTTTCTTTTACTTTTGCACTAGAAAATCCAGAAACATAAGATAGATAAGTTTTTCCATTACGATTAATCTTATGTTCTCTTATTGAATTTTTATTTCCACAGAAATTATGAAAATCTTTTATAGCTTGAAGGTCTTGCGCCTATAAGTCTAAAGTAATTTCATTTCGGTCTTTTCTGATTGAGCCATCCGCATAGAGAAAACCCAGCCAGTAAGCAGAGTCTGAATTATCAATCTATTGGAATAAATTCTCTTTAACTCCATTAATTCTACCATACTGATTTCTTTTTTGAGTTTCTATTCCTCTGGCGACAAGGTCTCTTTTTATCGTAGACCAATCAACCTTTAAATCATTTGCAATTTGATTTATACTTTTATTTTCTTCTGTGTAAAGTCTGACAACTTTATCTCTTCTTTCTTCAATTTGTTGTTTTGTCATATTCCAAAACCTCCTTATTTTTTTCTTCTATATATAAGTAGATTTTAAAGAATAATCCTCTAAAAAAATTCAGACTTTTCCAGAGAAGTTAAGCTATTAACTTTATTTTAGGAGACTCTTGCGTCGTCTCAATCATTTGAGTCAAGAACGCCGCTGTATTTTCGAAGGACATACCTGCTGAATTAGCGATAGACGCTGTTTTATTCATCGCATTAGAAATGCCTTCTACATCTGCCGCCGCCTTAGCAGCGAGTTCGGAGTAGACGTCAGTTATGTGTGAACCTTGGTCCATCTCCATATGGAAGCCACGCAACATTTACATTCCGCTAAAGTCGTTAATTTTAGCGAGTTCTCTTATGAACTTCTTTAGCTTTCACTAAAGGTTAGACTATATCTTTTTCATATTTGTTTCGCTTCACTTGAAGCTACTCTACTTCTAAGATATCTTAGTTTCGATAGTCGTTGAACGTTTCTCTCTTTAAAGAGCTTTCGCTGCTGATTGCCCAATTCTTAATAATTTCACTATACCAATTGCATTACCAATTGCCGCGGCACCATTGCTGATGTCGTTTAGTTATTAAAATTCTAAGGGTGTTCCAGCAATTAAAATATTTTATAGCGACCCTGCGTGTTTTAAGCCGCTGTCATTGAAGAAGTTGCTTCCTCATAGTCCAAACCAGACAAGGTAGCTAACTTCATTGTATCAGAAGTTAAGGATAGAGCTTCATTAGTATCTAAGCCTTGTTGATAAAAAAGTCCCGAAGCCTTAACAACATTCTGAGTTTCCTGACCTAACTGATTTGCCATAGTAGCATATTGTGAATAACTCTTCCACATATCTTCTACGGAATAATCAGTAACCATTGCAATTTCAGAAAAAGCTTTATCAAGAGCTTTTACATTGTTATATGTATCCTTAAAAATTTCTGAAATTTGTCTTATGCCTGCTCCTAATGAGATATAAGTTTTGAGAGTAGATATAGCATTGTCAAAATTTGTACCTATATCATTTGCTTTTTGGGCTAATTCTGCATTAGTATCCACATAGGCTCCA
This sequence comes from uncultured Candidatus Melainabacteria bacterium, assembly GCA_934754775.1. Lineage (GTDB taxonomy): Bacteria > Cyanobacteriota > Vampirovibrionia > Gastranaerophilales > Gastranaerophilaceae > CAG-196. The sequence continues at coordinate 132,818 of CAKVIM010000004.1, forward strand.
GCAGAACGGTCAGCTTCATCTATCTTATGACTTACCTCTTCATAGTCTGGAGTATTCTCATTCTGTTGCTATTCAGCTTGTTTTAATAGTCCTAATTTCTCAGCTAAATCTTGAATAGCTTGGGTAATTTCATTTAAATACTTTACTGCATTTTCATCAGTAATTAGTCCAGTTACTTGTGTTTCTTCATCCTGTGCCGCGGCAAGATTTTTTTGATTTTCTTTATAGGTCTTTTCATAATCCTTTAACTCTTGCTAAGCAGCTTTAATTTGCGTCTAAAGGTTTTTATAATACTCAATTTGTCTGGTAATATTCTATTGACCCTACTTACTACCAGAATCAGTATTGCTTTTAGTATATTCAATTCCTCTATTTTTAAGTTGTTTTAAAAAGTTTTCATAAACTATAGCAGAGTCAGTACCCTTTGAAGCTCCATCTCTAGTAGTCTTAGATAGAACTCCTTTTATAACGTTATAATCCTAATCATTTATTGCCTATCCATTTTTTGTAAAGTTTTGTTTATAACGGAAAACACCACTAGCAACAGTGCTACTTTGCTCTTTGGCTGTTAAATCTTCAACTTTTGTTTTAGCACTCTGAACATTCTTTTCAGATAAAGTAACCTACTCTTTTTGAGCTTTTACTTGTGCTTTAAGCTATGTCGTAATTGATTTTTGAGCATTTTCTAAGCTTTCACCATTTTTAACTTGCTCAATTAATTGTGCCGCATACTTCTTGCCATTTTTAACTCCAAGTGCCTAAGTATTGAGAACTTCTTTGGCAGACTTGATGGAAGATTCTTGACTTTTTCTAACCTGCTCAACTGCTGATTTAGCTTCATTAATTTGCTTAGTTAAATTATCAGCAGAAACCTTCTAAAAAGCTTCATTAATTTTTTCTGCATTTTTAAGATAAGACGCAACCATTCTATCAATGTTCTTAACGTCCGCCGGCGTCTAAAACCCTTTAGAAATGGTTTTTTGAATTTCCTTTTCAAGCTATTCCAAAGACTCCATTGATTTATCTATGCCTAAGATATCAAGGCCTTTTGACTTTGCAGAGCTTTGAATTTGCTTAAGTTTAGTAGTAATATCATTTACATCCAATTTACCGACATACTACATTACTACTTTATCTTTGTTTGCCATTTACTCACCTCATCTTTATTTTAATTTAATTTTTATTCCTTTAAATAGTATTTTAATACCTAACTAAGCCTCAGTTAAGTTTCTTGGTAACCATTGATTATTAACTTTAATAAAACGTGTACCTTCTTGACTTTCCGCATATTTTTCAATAGAAGCATCTTCCGGCACAATAGCACAAAAGTTTGAAGAGCCACTTTTTGAAATTGAGACTAAATCTGTCGCTTTTGAATCTGTTACTCTTGAAAAAGCATCTATAATAGCCTCATAAATTGTTAATAATATATAAGAAGAAAAGAAATATTGTCCATTAAGAAAATAAAGAGTATTGCTATTTAAATCTTTATCAACTGCCAATTCTTGTCTCGCAAGGGCAGGTAAAGCATCTAATAAAGCCATTTTAATTTCTTGCTCGCTATACAGACCTCCACCTAAATCTTTAATTGCAGTAGAGTTAATGAGCAAAAACTATATCCGTTCTATCATATCTTTAGAAAAATAACGTTCTGCTATTTTTCCAGCCAAATCAAAAGAGGTGTCTTCATAAAGAGCTAAATTAGAGACTGAACGAGAATAATCTTTAGTTTGAATACCATAAATTTTTCTTACTCCGTCTTTTTCAAAAATAATACGAATATCAACATTACCCTATCTAGTATCTGATAATTTTTCCTTGCCGGCCCACTCAACCGTAACACCATTAATACCAGCTTGTTCTAAAGCCAAAGCAAATTCGTCAAGCATACCAGTTATTTGACCGCCGTCATAAGCAAAGAAGTTATCTATTCGAGAAATATCTTTTGAAAAAATTTTTTCATATGCTGTATTAAAAATTCCTCTCTAATTATCTACTGCTCCATACTCTTTAAAGATATTCCACCAAATATCTTCCAATTTTTTTACTATGTTTTTTCTTACAGCATCTTTTTCTGCTTTAGTCTTATTAGAAAAACCAATTAAATCGTTTGCAAAATAGGCTGTGATTTCTGTTTTTACAAAACCATCACCTTCTTGATTAACATAATGTATTGCTCCTCCTAAAGTTTTATCCAAAGTAGACTCTGCTAATGAAGCCTTTTTTTCCAAAGTTTCTAACCAATTATTATTAAAAATTTTTTTAAGAACTTGTTTCATTTTCTTTTCCTAATAACTAACTCTTTCTCCTGTACCTCCTTTATAAGCTAAATTTCCTACTAAAGCTTCTTTAATAATTCCTCCTACTTCGGTTTTCATTTCAGTATCAAGTACACTCTTTATTCTCTCTTTCTCTTCCTCGCTTAAAAAAAATAAAGACTAAAGCATTTTAGCAATATTTTCTGCGGTTATACCACTACCTGATTTACCTGAAATTTTATTTAGTGCAGTTTTAATTTGCTCTTTTCCTTTTTCTCTTGCAGTATCTCCTTTAACATTTTTATTCTTCAACTATTCTCCATATTTAGTAAAAGATGCTGTTGTTACACTCTTTTTAGCCTTTGCTTTAAAATCTTCACTTCTTGCAATTTTTACCAAATCTTTTGTCTAACTAATCTTTGAAAGTGTAGACTAGAACTTCTTAGAAGAATCATAAAGTTTTTTCTTTAATTCTTTAACCTTACTTTTATCAATTCTAAAATCTCCTACTAATTCGCTAGAACCCTAAATTGTTATATTAGAAAAATAAGGACTAACACTGTTAAAGCTTCCAATTAATTCTTGTTCCTTTTTTAGTTCATTATTAATTTTTTCAATTAAATTCTAAATCATTTGATTTTTTGCTGATAAATCAGCTTTATCTTCTGTATGTTCAACTAAGTTATTACGAGCTTCTTGAATAACTTTTATCATTTCTTTTTTAGATTCATTGTCTTTACTTGAATAAGCTCGACCTTTATAATACCAATAATATTTATTAGAATTACTTACAATATTACTAAATGTATCTGGAGAGCTTTCATTTTTACTTTTGTTCCCTTTTGCCAATCATTTCACCTCCAATAAAAAAGGACGACATTTCTGCCGCCCTCTTATATATAATCCCCTGTCAAATCAGTATCTAAGAAAGATAATTTCGCCAATGGGCTATTTTTCTTTAACTCATCTTCTGGATAAGCAGTAAAATAAAAATCTCCCACAGTTGACGTATTATATCCGCTTCCTAATCTCATTGATAAACTCGAAGACAATTTAATCTTAGGCAACTCCAATATCGCAGTGGTTACTTTACCACTTTTTTCATCCTTTACACTCATTTTCCCATCGAGTTTGAGAAAACCATTAAAAAGTCGATTGCCGACTTCCACTTCCCTAATATTATCTTCACAATCACAAGTGTAATTTACCATTACCTTACGATACATGGTTTCTGGAAATATTATTCTATTTCCACAAATTGAAAACGTTTTTATTGGCCGGCCTGTGTCTATATCATAACAGAATATCCATTTTGATTGAGACGGCGGCAATGGTTTAAGCATTAATTCTGGTCGTCTCCCCATTGGAAGAGGCTCAAAATCTGGATTTGGTTGTGCTCCAATTTTTTCTTCTAAACAATTAGGCGCATGACGTAAGTCAACATAAGCATAATTTTCATCTTCTATTACGTCAACTATTTCACACAGCGGCACAGATTTAACTCTTTTATTTTTTAATTGAGAATTACTTAATAAAGCATAACTCAAAGGAGATAAAACTCCGTGAGATATTGCAAAACTTACTTCTTTATCAAGTTCCCAATCAACTAATAAGCTATTATTAATACCACCAATTGCTTTCTTACGAGATTTTGTTTCTCCGACCTAAGCGATTTCTGCCGTTTTAAAAGTTAGAAGTGGCTCATTTATACTAAACTTTCGGCCGCTTATCTCTATTGGTTGTCTAAGACGAATTGTTACATCATAAAGTTCTTTAATACCTACTAAACTATCCATAGGCCACCTCCTTTAATTTCTATTGATAAAGTAGAATTAAAATAAGTCCTCTCTAAAAAAATAAGACGACATTACTGCCGTCTTAAAAAATTTCGTCATTTTCAATTTGTATATTCTTAGCTTCTAATAATGTTGGAGTGTAATCATACTTAGAGCTTTGAGGAATAATCCTCGTGCCGCCGCAAGTGGTATCTTCATCAACATCAAATTGACGAAGTTCCATCATTATTTCATTTGGAGGGCTAAGAACATCTATTGTCATTGAAAAAGTAGTTGGGTCACCATCTGCCTGCAATTCAATATTTGTTTGATTTGATATTGCGGCACGATTAATTACAAACTAATAACGAGAGTCTTTTTGAGTTTTTTGTTCTCGAATATAAGTTTCACCAACTATCTTAAAGTTTGTTGGAAATGTATTGGCATTGATAACTAAGGTCTTACCAATAAGAGAAGTTTCATCAAGTTTAGGCTTAAGAGTCCTACTCCACTTATAATAGATTGTGCCTTCTTTAAGTATCAGAGTTTCATCTTTTGTTTGTTCTTTAATAACATGATAGCCATCTCTATTTTCTTTAAAGAAAGGCTGCATTGTTTTTGGGTCATAGTAGATATTGTAGCCATGACTTCTATCATCAAGATAATAGCTCAAAAGATTATCCATCTGTTCTTTCATATTAATCTTAAAACCGTCTTTTGACTCAACATAACACTTCTCAAATCTATCTACGACTTCTAGTTCATAGTTCTCAGTATCAATTTTGCCTAATTGCTCAACATACTTAATCTAGTCAAATATAAGCTAAATTACTTCATTAGGAAGTGCCGCCCTGCGGTCTTCAATAGAATAAATTGCTCTAGTTTCATAAGCTTGTTTAATAAAAGTTCTAATTTCTGCTACATAAGGCTCATTTAGAAATTCTTTTGTTAAACCTACTAAGCTGCCCTACTTACCTATTTGCACCTCGAACATTTGTTCGACCGCAGCAATACTCTTACATTTCTGTCCAATAACAAAATAGATAAGTTCTTCTTCTTCTTCGCTTAGTTTAGGAGAAGGATAAGCATAAATTGAGTAATTTAATCTACCATATTTATTCGCTAAATTAATTTTCGCAATTGCTGATGTATATTTGGATAATTTAGATTGAAGCCAACCAAAAGTCATATTTATGGAAGCCGGCGAAAATAAAGCATCTTCTAAAGATAAACTAATATTCTTACCATAACTCCAAGAAATAACTTTTTGATTACCATAGCCGCCATTTGAAGTTGTTGTTTCACTACCTTGTTCAATATTTGAAACCTTTAAAGTATCAAGAAAAAGAACAGGAACATAAAACTCTTCATCACCAATTTCAATAATACTATAGAAAGTTACATCAGCAACTTCTTTTATTCCATATTTCTAAAATAAGTTCACCGACATCACTCTCCATAGGTAATAGCTAAATTAGTAACCTTATCCGCAGTTATCCAATCTACTATCTTATTATTTTCATCTATTTCAGCTATTAAGATAAGATTACGATGCTCATTTTCAAAAGTTGCATAATCAAAATCTTCAATAGACGTAATATTAGGTAAAAGTTCTTTTTCATTAGCAAGAGGTAATCTTAAATAAGTTTGTGCTTGATTATCTTTAGCATAGTCAGTTTGTTTAATTCGACAATCTTGTTCAACACAAAAAACTTCTTGCTGCCGCGGCGCCAGTATCTAAACTTTGTGACTAACGGGTGCTTCATAAATATAAGTTACTTCTTCAAGAATATCAAACGGGACTATTCTTTGAGAAACAGAGTCGTCATCTTTACACTCTGTTTCATAACGAGTAAATTTAATCATTTGTCCATTATCACGTCTTAGAACTTTTAATGTCATATCAAGAGTACTAGGCTCTCCTTCTGCTTCAAGTGTTAAATTAGTATCACTACTTAATTTACACAATGGAACTTCTATTTGATAGCATTGGTCTGCTCCAGTCTCTCTATCTCTGATATACGTTTCTCCAACGAGTTTAAAGACTCCAGGGAAATTTTTAGCATTAACCTCAATGCGTTGTCCTAAAGATTGATGTGCCGGGGCGCGGTCACGAGAGAAAAGAAAATAATGTTCTCCTTCTTTAAATATTTTTAAGTTACCTTGAACTACTTGTCCATTTGCTCTTATAAAAGTATGAGCATTTGGTTCATAAGGCCGCATAGTTATTGGGTCATAATAAACGGACAAAATTGCTTGACTGTATTCAGGTAATTGTGCTAAGTTATAACTCTTAATATTATTATCAACATTTATCGCAAATGGTCTCGCGGCACAATATTCTTTAAAAGTATCCATAAAGTGAACATTTTTGATATGGCTATTAACATTTTGAATTGCATATTCTTCTGAGACTGTAGGAATATTTAAATCTTCAATGATGTAAAACGTACCAAGTAGAACAGGTCTACAGACAATTCGTTCATAGCCATCTGCATCGGTTACAACTTTCTTTGCTATTGCATAAAAATCTAATGCCGAGCAATATTCTCCTTTTTTATCAATGAACTAAATTCTTTTATTATTATTAAAATAAAAACTCTGATAGCAAAAATCTACATCAGACTCTACCGCCAAGTCTTTATTCTCCCCTAACATTCTCATTTCGCAGTCTTTCCATTCATACTGCAAAACTGAATGTTCTATATCTTTTACTGAATAATCTATATAATCAGCTTCTTCGGCTGTAATCTAATAATCTTTATCACTCGAATCAATCTTCAAGTTTTTAAAAGAAAAAGAACCGAAATTATTTACTATAATTTCAGCTCGTTCCATTTTCTACTTTATTATTTTATTAAAATAATCAATGGTATAAATTTTAATAATCTATCCCGATGCAGAACGAACAGGTTTTCCATTTCTCTCTAAATTAGTACCAATAAAATGACCATTGTCTGGATTGACATTATCTTCCACCATATCAGAATGATGCCACTTAGAATACTTATAAGCCCCTTTACCAAAATTCCAAAGCACATATTTAATCTCATTATCACAAGGACAGATAAATTTTTCTGTACGTCTCATGAGGTCTACTTGTGCTTGCAAATCAACACCTTCAATAGTTAGTCCACTATCTAAAGCTCGTTGCGCCGCAGCGCCATCTGTATTGATTTTCTCATATTCTTCTTTTGTTAGTTTAATCATAATCCAATAAATCGGATTACCAAACTCATCATTCTCATATATAAAAGGGTCCCAAAAGCCTTTAATTTTAATATTTTGAAGACCATAAAGACCGCCCCAAACTAGACTCTAAGAAGCTGGTGTAAATAAAGCATCCTAAAGAGTTAGAGTAATCTCCTTACCATAGTCCCAAATAACTTGTTCCGCATTACCAAGACCGCCGCGGGCAGAGGTTTGCTCCGCGGTTTGCTCGGTAGAGGAAACTTTTAAAGTGTCAAAATGAATTACTGGAATATAGACTTCATTCTCATATTTATCATAAGTAATGCCATAAAGAGTTACATCTGCAACGTCTTTAATTCCATACTAATCAAATATGTTCACTTTAATCGCCTCCTTTTATATTATTCTGTTACAACCTCAGAAGAGCCGTCAACTGCATAGAAGCATCCATTTTCGCCACGAACCATTTTTGATGCAACTTCATAAGCCGTAATCTCCATCATTGCTCCAACCTTTGGCTTAGCAACCTCAAGGTCAAGATTGAAAGTAGTTGGGTCGCCCTCAGCCTCAAGTGTAATTGTCTGGTCAGACTTAACTTTAACCTGTGGGAACTTAATCTGCATACGCTGGTCTTCGCCAGTATCTCTATCTCTGATATAAGTTTCACCAACAAACATATACATACCTGGCCACTGGTCTGCCTTAACTACAATTTTATTGCCTTTAATCTGCTTACCTGTTGGCGCAATAGTAAGAGATTTAATATAATATGGCTCGCCTTGATGCATCCAATAATCATCTGTAAATGGTTTCATTGTACGAGGATTTATATAAGCCCAGAGTTTGCCTTCTGTTTTTTCACTAATCTCAGAATTATCATATTCTTCTATGACAGTAGTATCCTTACCAACGACTGCATCTGGATTCTCGTTGTCTTTATCAAGTGGAGCATCTGTATACTCAACCCAACGTTTTACGCCATCAATAAGCTCAATATTAGTAGTATTCTCAATAGGAGTTCCCTTCTCACTAACGCTAGAAACACTTATAAGCTTACCTTTTGTATATAGATGGCCTTGCGGTTCAGCAGTAACATTTTCCTCATTAACTTCATAAATCTTCTTAACCCATTTTACTGTATCTGATGGCTTAGCTCTATAAGCAGCCTTAATGCTCAATATATCATTTTCATATTTAGTAATAATAAAATAAATCATTTCATTAATACTCTCAAAACGAATCCACATATCGAGACCCTTAAACTCAGATGTAATAATCTGCTTAGCAGGTTCATACCAAGTAATTTCTCTATCACTTGTACTATTTATCTTATCCTCAGTTGTATTAGTAACATAAGTATGATATACATCATTATTATCAACTACAACTGCAAGGAAAGTGGCCTGAGTTAAAGGAAGCTTAATATCAGAAACATTAGAAGGTGGGAAAGTATGTGCTGCATTAGCACTATCTTCTTCAACAGAAGCAACTGTATGAGCAGACAAATTCTCTTTATACTTAGTCAAATATTTCTGAAGACTTTCTGCAACCTCATCTTGTCCATTATTCTGTTCATGCTCTGCAATATCCATCCAAGCATCAAAGATGATATAAGGTTTTGCCTTACTATCTTCTGCCGCAGGACCTACTCTATAAATTACTGCGTCTTTGAAATTAGAATAAGCGGCCGCCTCACCATTGAAAACTGAAACCTTTGAGTTCCAGTCAATCGGATAACTTCTACCTTCTACATCAAAAAATCTATCTGGAACTTGAGCTACTGACCTTACACCAGACTCAAGAATTAAACGCCATCTATAACTATGACCTAAAACAGTTCCAACACCCTGAATTTTAGTACCATCAACAACCTCAGACTTTCTCAAAAGGTCCATTGACATTCCTTCTGCACCAGTCTACGGCAGAAGTCTACTTACTACGTGTTCATTGGGGTCATTACTTGTTCTAGGATAAATAGCTTTTTCCATTCTGGAAATTTTATTTACTGGATTGCGGCAATTGCAAACATCAGTATTATAATCAATCTTTCCGTCTTTCCAGTCGGCACTTAAAATACCGCCCCAGCAAAGACCGAGAGAAGCAGGAGTACAAAGGGCATCTTCGAGAGTTACGTTAATTTCCTTTCCATAATCCCAATTAATCAATCTACTATTACCCAGGCCACCTTGTGCCCAAGTATTGCTCGCCGTTTTCTCAACCGATGAAACCTTTAAAGTATCAAGATAGAGAGCGGGGACATAATAGACCCCGCCACTGCCATCTTTCTTTTTATGGATACTGTAAAGTGTTACGTCGGCTACTTCTTTTATACCGTACTGGTCAAAAATGTTCACCTTTTAACACCTCTTTAGATTAAAATTCAGTTGCTCCGATGAATGACTCGTCCTCAACACTGTCGTCACTAATCTTGAAGAGTTCAGCATCGTCAAGAAGGTTGAGGTTTTCTGTACCCTTAACCATTGTTGAACCATCATTCTCTTCCTCATTTTCAACAACATCGTAAGATACAAGTCTTACCATCTTGCCGTCGTCTGGACGAAGAACTGTCATGTTGAAACTAAACCAATTATCTTGCGTGGCTCGCTAAACCACTCTCCAACTTTCATTGGAAGTTGAGACTATATCTTCATTTTCTTTATAAAAGAAAAGGTTGCCATTTCGGGTTCGCTTGAACCCTAACTACTCATCTTTAATAGATTTTCGATAGTCGTTGAACGTCAATCTAAATATTTCCATTTAAAACCATAAGCTGACTATCTTTTTCCGTCACAGACAGACCGAATATTCCTTCCATCTTTTCCTAATGATTTGCCGGCCTGCGTTGCCGAATCAAAGATATTTAGCAATTTTCCTTCTAAATCATATTGAGCTGTTTTTCTTCCGTGGGTATGTTTCACTTGCACCGGGAGGGGTTTCTCTTCATTGTCATATCTATAAATATAACCATTATGTTGCTTTCTCTTTTTAGACAAGACTGCGGAAATTGATTGATAAATTGTATTATTATCTTCTGCCGCCTCAATCACACTCGAATATTGTTTAATAAAATTTCCGTTTAAATCAAATTGATTTATTTTTACACCGTGTTTTATTCTCTTATATTCTTCCGCGCCACCCTTCTAAATATTATATCCATTTGGCTATAAAGTATTATATTTTTTTATAAATTCAATTTCTTTCTAATCTAAATCTTCAATTTTAAATTCACCTAAGATTTGGTATTTAAAATTTTCAAAATTATATTTTTGTATGGCTCTAAAGAAAATTGGACATCCCACATATCCATTTCCGTTTTTTTGTGCTCTTTCCGATAGTGAACGTATCGTTTGCCCGATATATGATTTATCTGATGGACTCGTATACATATATATAAATCCATATCCTTTTTTTGGTTTTAATTCAAAGCTGTTCATTAAATGACCACGCCTCCTTTTAGATTTTTCGCTGCTGATTATCCAATGTCAATATTTTCAAGCATTCACGTTTAGAATTACTTCTTCCGTTGTAGCTATTGACCTCTAAGGAACTTCCAGCAATTAAGCAACTTTTACAACAGCATTTATGTTTACTGTTGGGTCTCCATCGGCTTCGAGTGTAATAGTCTGCTCTGAACCCATCTTAGCCTGTGGAATGATGAACTGGAATCTCTGGTCTTCACCAGTCTCCTTACTTCTGATGTAAGTATCACCTACAACCTTGTAAGTACCAGGGAATTTTTCAGCAGAGATTTCAATTACATTACCAATAGACTGGCCTTCATAAGCAATTGAACGAGTGAACTTAAGGAACTTCTCGCCTTCAGCAATTGGAGTACCATCAGCATAAGGATTCATTGTATTAGGGTCAATAAATACTGCCTGTGCAGTCTTATCTGCCTCAGAAGGAGTTCCCTTGCTATTGCCTGCTGGCACAATAAAGTTTCTCTTAGCAGTTACTTTTTCAAGTCTATCAATAGCCTTAGCTTCTTTAACACCCTTACGAATGTCGCCATCCTCACCTGCACCAAAGATAGCACTCATAGAAGCAGGAGTAAAGAGAGCATCATCAATATTCAGAGTAATCTCCTTACCATAATCCCAACCAATGAGATTTGCATTGCCGCGGCCGCCTGTTGCATAAGAATCACTTGCTGTCTGCTCAAGAGTTGAAACCTTAAGAGTATCAAGGAAGAGAACAGGAGTATATCTGTTTGTCATCTTCTTTGTCTTGTGAATCTTCATCTTATCAACTGTGCAAGTTGCTTCAAATGACTCATCATTAACTGTAATATCAGTTGTATGAATAAGTCCATTCTCAACAAGAAGCTTAGCCTGACTATTAGTTACATAGCCCTTGTCATTAATCATCCAAGCAACTCTTTCAATGTTCTGAGTGCCGTGACGATTTACTACAAAGATAAGACCCTTATCTCCAAGAACTACAAGAGCAAGATATTCAATACCCTTGAAAATCTTATCCTGATAGTAGAGAACATTACCAGCCTTATCAACAAACTTAAAGATACCCTCCTTATCGAGAGAAAGCTTCTTAAAGTTTTTATTTCTCAACAGATAGATGTAAGCACCTGCCGCAGTGTCAACTGAGCCATCAACCTTAACATAGATTGCTCTGTTAGAAGTCTTACCAGCAGTATCAACTCTAAGAGCTTTGCCAAAGGCAACGCCTGAACGACCGATTTCACTTACAGCAGTTACAACATTTTCAAGAGGATACTTAGAAGTAACTTCTTCTCCATCCTTATTTGTTGCGACAGTAAGTGCACCTGCCTTATCTACCTTATAATTGTAAATATTGTCAGCATTTACTGTGTCTTCTGTGCCGGCCTTCGGGTCTTCCTTAGAACTTACCTTATAACCGCCAAAGATAGATTCAATACCAACAGCGCCATTAACTTCACTTGCATCAAGAACAAGTTTCTTCTGTCTCAAAGCGTCAATAGCATCGTTAATACTATAATGAACGCCGTCGCTCCACATCTCAGCATCCTTGATTGCTACGTCGATGTTGTCGCCAACATACTCCTTATAGCCGCCTTCACCAAAGAATGTGATTGAGCCAACGCCCTGTTTTCTTACATAATCCTTACCGAGGAACTTAGGATTGAAGTAACCCATCTCATCCTCTACGACGAGTTCTGCATAGTCGCTATAAGTTACATCATAAGCCTTAGCTTCAAGAGTATCTCTCAACTGAGCAATAAGCTCATTTACTTCTTCAAGGTCATATGTGCTTTCATCAAACTTACCAGCAAGACCAGCTACTACAACTTTTTCAGTTGACTTAGGTGCTGCGGCAAAATTGTCATTAAAAGCAACATCTCCGAAGATTTCGTCTGCGTTCTCAAAAACATATCTTACACCAGTTTTAGCAATGATGTTCTGACGTCTTGCAAACAGCATACAAATCTGTTCTGGATAAGTATACTCATGAGTACCAATTTCAAGAACTGGGTCTGGAGTAACACTATCTTCATTCTCATAAACGCCAGTTGCTTTCTCGTCCTCATTTTTAAGGTCAACTACTGCTGTTACAAGGAATGTTCCTTCAGAATTATAAACCGTCTCGTCTTCATCTGTAATAACCTCTTCTGTTTCAAGTGGTTCAACAACTTCAACGTTGATATCACCTGCTGCAGTAGCAGTAGTATTACCAGAAGCAAGAGCAGCTTTAATCTTTTCAGCACTATAGACAATACCTGTTTCCTGCTCTTTTGCAAGACCAAGGTCAACAACAAAGCCCTTAGAAGCCTCTTCAACTTCCTTGCCCTTGTCAGCACTGAAAGCGTTCTTAAAGATTGCTTCAAAATTTGTCTTAATATAGTTTATAGCACCATTCTTAAGAATTTCATTATCATTTGGCTTACTGGCTGCACTTTCTTTATAAACAACCTTAATCTTAGTATCAAGCTTAACCACATCATCGCAGTCATAGTTTGTACCTTTATTAATTGTTGCTTCTGTAAATACAAGAGCATCAAAGCCTTCTTCATCACCGACACCATTAATCATAGGATAAACAGTACGGAGTTCAAGAGCGCCCTTTAGAATAGAGCTTGCGGCAATTTTTCTCTGAGACTCAAATGTCTCTTCTTTCTTTTCAATACGATAAAGAGTAACGTCAGCGACATCACGAATACCATATTTTTCAAAAAGGTTCTGATTAGCCATTCTTACTTAACCTCCTTATTTTTCCTCGGAGCTTTCGCCCCAATATTTTGTTTTCATTTTCTTAGGGTCTGCACCAGCACAAAGCATTTGCAAATCCTAATCCCACTTCTCTCTCATTTGATAACGTCTTATAAGATTATAAAACTTAAGAAGTGAGCAATTCATTGTATCAATTCCGAAAGTATCTGCTATTTCAAGAAGCTCTAAGAAAGACTACCCCTCGTTGTTTTTCTCAGCTTGTTTCTTTTTAACAACAGCCACTTTCTCTCGTAATAGTCGCATCTTTCTTTGTCCCGGGGATTCGTTCTCCGGTGGCGGCTCTTTTATCTCTTTTTTATTTTGAATTTTCAAAATAGTTTGAAAGTCTCCAAAATTTTGAGGAGTAATAAGTCGCTTCTCTTTTGGACTGCCTACGACAATTGATTTCATTTTAGGAAGAAAAAGAACTTCCTCTTTTATAAAAGTAGAAAATATCTACTGGAGTTCTAATAAATATCTATCGTCCCTATCCGCGCTTTCAAGAAGATAGGCAAGAGGATTGATAGACTCAATCGGAGGTTCTTTTCCTGTCTTTTCTTTAATAAGAGCAGATATATCAGTTTCTGAAAGCAATAAGGTTCCCAAGTAACCTTGATAAGTACTACGTCCCATGGACATAATTTCAGAAATAGTTAGGGGATAGACCAAACAAACTCCCGACAACTGGCTTGGCTTGCCGCAGTAAGCTTGTTCTTTAATTTCTTCAAATTGATTAAGAGAAAGCATTTATAGTAAATGACATCTCATAAGAACCCACTTGGTCTGTCATAAGAGCTGATGTAAAGCCATTATATCTAATTTCGCCCAAGCCATTAATTCTTTTACCTTGTAAAGATTTACGAATTTCAGACATAATTGCAAATGGTCTTAGAGTGTTTCCCGTAATACGCCATTCTTCAAAAGGACAATAAACATAAATGTCTAAGGATAAATTTTCATTATCATAATTATCCCCTCCAACATTGCCGCCAGTAAACAAGAGAATAATTTTAGACTTTGTATTTTGTTCTTCTGGAGTAATAAGCGGAACAACACGAATTAGTTCATTAAAAATTTCAGCGGGGGTCGGCGGCACGGGGTGCTAGTCTTTATTAAGTGGGTCTAAGTCTGTATTATCTAAAAGCATAAGTAAATTTTCATTTTGCAAAAGCTTCTTAGCAATCTTAATCAAATTTGGGCCAATTTCTTGGCCGTACTTTACAACTGACTCCATGTTATCACCTACCTATTAAAAAGAAATTATCATCTTCTCCAACAGGAATTTCTTTTGAGGAAATAGGTTCTTCTGCTTTCATTAGTTTTTCTTTAATGAAAGTATAAGCAACGTTATCAATACTGATATTATCTTTACCAGAAATTTCCCATCGTTTATCTTTATAGATGAAGTGAGTTCCTTTCTTTAAAGCATCACAATCCGCCGCCACAAGGCCACGGCTCGTATCATTTTCACGATAACCTCCGGCAGATAAAGTGAAATTATCCTAAACAAAAGATGAGGTAGCACTAATGAATTTCACAGGAATGACTTCTTTTGTAGTTCCATATTCATCAGTAATATTAATTTCTTCATCAAGACAGATACATTTAAAGAGCTAATAACCTTTAGTTAAATTTGCTTCTACAAACAGCACAAGCCAAACCCTATCCTAAATTTCATCTTTTATCTTCTATCTTATATTGAGTAAATCACCCGTTTTGAGGGCCGCGGCACTAGTGGACATAAGTAAATTACCAATTAAATTACTTTCATTCCACTTATTTGGCTAAAGGGAGCAGATATCTTTTCTTTGTTCTCCATTAACCCCATAAAGCAAAACTTGATATTCTGTCTTTTTCAAGAACAATTTATCAAATTCCTTTTCTTTACGAGTCTTAACTCTATCTTGCTGAGTTTGTCCATCAATATTCATTCGTTTTAAATAAACATCTTCAAAATAACTCATTCTATTCTTATCCTATCAAATAAATTCATACATTCAAAGATTGTTTTACGGTAATATTTATAAGACAAATATCTACAAGAAGAAAGCTTTGCATAAAGAGTATAATAATCAATTGTTTTGCTTGATTCATTATATCCTTCTAATTCAATCAAAATAGTATCTAAAAATTTTTCCCATTCGCCATTTTTCTCTCTTTCTTTTAAAAGCCCGTAAAGACGCTTTTTCATTTTATCTTTATAGGCTTCTATAATTATTTCTTGATTTTCATTCATTTTAATCGTTTCCTGCCGCCGGCAAGACGTCCATAATGATAAGGTCTTTTATTTCTCGAACGATAGTAAGTTCTTTCTAAATGTGCCGCATTTTCAAAAGCTTGCTCTTTAAGAGAGATAAAATTTTTGAGCAAGTTCGCCTAAGAGAAATCCTTTTCATCATATTGAGTTTTTATATTTTCCCAAGAATCAACAGTTCTACTCAACCACTCATATTTCATATAAGTGGCGAGTATCTGAATTTCATCTTGAGACATATTAGTGTCCTTAAAAGACTAAGTTTCTTCATTAATTTCCAAACTACAACGTGGAAATTTAAAATAAGCAATTGCCGCATTTAAGAAGGTACGCCAGTCTTTCATAAACCATTCTAGGTCATCTTTGGAATAGCAATGTGACCAATCATCTTCATTCACTTTTCCTAAGAAGGCATCATAAACATTCATTAGTGTAATCATAACTAGCCTCCTTTATTTTAAAATTAGCGAGCCGCTTTATCCTCTGCTTCCATGTTCTGCTTGCGACTAATACTAGCAAGAATATCCTTACCAGTAACTTCTTTCAAGTATCTACACTTTTCAGTATTAACAATTTCATTTTCCACAGCGTAAGAAATTAAGTTATCTACCTGTACTTTTGAAAGGTCAGAAACTTTTCTTTTAAACACGCTAAAAGGAATAGTAGTCAAAAGTTCTTTCATTTCAGTTTCTGTTAGGACAATGATGTTAACAGGCTCTTCTGTTCCCACTGGCTCAAGTCCCAAATCAATCTTATCCTTCATATTCTCAATATAAAGAATACCACTATCAATCATATTTCTAAAACCAGGGTCCCAAAGCAACTGCTGAACTGTATTATATTCAATCGCCATAGGCTGATTTCTCTTGTTCCAAACACGTCTTACGCCATAAGCCGGCTTGTTAACAACAACTCTACTATTAACCATATTCTTAAGAACAACCATTCTTTCTGCCATTTATTTTTTCCTCCTTTTAACTCAAAAGAAAATGGTGAGTGAGCTATCTCACCCACCACTTCTTTCATTGGTATTTATTTTATCTTAAATTAAGAATTAAGCAAACTTTGTCTCGTACTTAGTTGGATATTTCTCACTATTCTGAAGGTCTGTATTAACATATGCACACCAGTCATAGTTTGTGAGAATAGCAACGCCAACTTTCTGATAAGCTTCAATCTCAAAGCTTCTATCTCTATTCTTGAACTCGTCTACCTGTGTATCGCCCTCGAAGACAATCTTAACAGGCTTTGTTCTGCCATTAGGGAAGATATAAGCTACTGCTGGATTAGCAATTGTAGTTGTATTTGTCTCGTCTGTGTAAGACTGAGGAATCTCAACAATTGGATTGCCTCTGAAAGTCTTAATTCTACCTGTTCTTGCAATCTCATCAATATTAAGTGGATTATAAACAGGAGTTGCAACGCCATTTGCACCACTACCAACAGGGTATACCATTGGAAGACCGATAGCATCTGGACCCATTGCTGAAACGAACTCTGGAGCAGCATAAATTGTTACGCCGTTACCATAAGAACCAGCTACCATACAGAGGTCCTGCATAACCTGTGCATCGAAACCTGCGACGATTGCCTTATTATTGGACGGACGGTCATCAGCATTTACTGCTGCAAGAAGAGCCTTCTGGATTTCACCATAAATAGCCTCTGTGAGACCTTCAAGAAGAATTTCTGTTGACTCAGAAATATCTTCATCACCGCAAATATATCTCTCAAAGTCGATATAAGCAGCACCACCGATTGCGTGACCGCCTACCTCAAATGTGTTCTTATCAAGTCTGAAAGACTCATAAACACCAGAAAGAGAAACTGCTGTTACAAACTGCTTAGCACGTCTACGGCCTGTTGTAACTACAAACTGAGCTTTCTCATTATTAGCAACTCTCTTAATCTCAGCAAAAGTACCCATAAAGTCTTCAACTGACTTAGGGAGAATTTCTGTATAAGCTTCCTGCATAATCTCGAACAGGTCAAGCTTATTACGTCTATATGAATTATAGTCGTTAGCAATAGAGTGAATCTCGTCTCTCAGAGTTGCCTTAATATCTTCCTGTGAATACTTTGTAGGGTCAGGATTCTTTTTGCAGAAAGAGCAAACGACTAAATCTTTAATTGCACTTTTATCCATACTCATTATTTTCTTACCTCCTAATCCCAAAATTACTTAGTAGGCTTATTTACAAACTGAATCTTAAAGGAAAGAGTCGTGTCTGCATTTGTATAAGCCTCAACAATCTGTGCATAAACTCCACCAAGAGCCTTATCTACTGATGCACCAATAACAAGCTTGCCCTGTGTCTTTTCATTTGCAGGGAGCTTAGAATCATCAATTACATAAGCATAAATAGGATTTGCACCTGGAGTTTTAAGCTGTTCCTTAACTTTCTTATACATCTGAACAGAAGGAGAGTCATTATCATCATCACTTACTGTGAATACTGTATCATCCCAGCATACAGAATTGGTGCAAATTCTCATACCTGGCTCAATATAGCCAATTCTTGGCAGATACTCACCAGCAATCATAGCAAAATTTCTACGGCCTGGAGTAAACTGATTGTAAATCTTCTCTGTTGAATAATTAATACCCATAGGGAAGCCGGCATCACTCATCGTCTGATTTGGAAGAGTAGCTGTCTTATTAGCCTTATCTACCATAAGAAAAGCACCATTCTCTGCATAAATCTTGCCGTCTTCTGCTTCTGCTGGAGTCATTGGGAAACTAGCAGCGAACTTCTCTTCGTCGAGGTAGCACTGAGCTTCAACCATACCAGCACGTGTGAACCAAACCTGGCTAGGCTCGATTTGACCAAAACCTTTACAGTCAAAACGTCTAATCATTATTTATTACCTCCGTTAATATGTTTATTTAACAGTCTCTCAACAGCAGTACGTCCTTCAAACTTATCTGCTGTATTACCACCTTTGGAATAAAAACGGTCTGGCTCTCCACTCTTACTAAAGATGGTTGGGTCGTGTTCTACTGCGGCAGTGCAAACTTCCTTCTTGAAATCTGCAACAGAATATTTATCCATATTCTCCTTAAGAGCTTCCATTGAAGCATCATCAAGGTGCTCGCTATATTTAGAAAGCAACTGCTCTTTCTGGTCTTTTTCGACACCAGCTTTGAAAGCAGCAAGCTGTTCTTTCTCATTAATTAAGTCATTTTTAGCATTTTCAAGTTCAACTTTTTCAGATTCAAGCTGAGCATAGTTAGCTGCTGCTTCTTCAAGAGCAGTCTTATCTTCTGCCGCCTTAGCCTCATAAGAAGCAATCTTTTCATCAAGTTCAGCTTTCTGTGCTTCAAATTCTGTTGATTTAGTTGCAAGGTCGGACTCAACTGTTGCTTTTGCTTCCTCTGCAGCGGCAAGACTAGACTTAAGAGTCTCTGCCTCTGTTGTCATTTCAGCAACCTTAGCATTAAGAGCACTATAATCAGCAGCAGCCTTCTCATAACCACCACTAACTGTTTTCATTGCTTCAAGTGCTACTTTTTCAACTTCTGTTACATCAAGCATAAAACAAGGCTCTGTGCCTGTAATTGTAATTGAATCTTCATTCTTCGTGTAGTAAGCTCTGATATAGCCACCTTCTGAAGTATTTGCCTGTGCAACAGCATAATCATCATAAACGTCACACAGCCAATATTTGATATCTTCATATGATTCAACGCCATCATTCAATGCCTGAAAGATTTTGTGGGCTTTCTCATTGTCAGAAAGTCTGAATTTCAAATCTACCATTTGTTTTTCCTCCTTTGTGATATTTTTAATATAACTAACAAAAGGTTGTAAATCATCTTTTATTAGATTATAATAGAAAGCCGAACCTTCAAAGCATGGCTCAGTTGCCATACCAAGAACTTGAAGTCCAAAAAGACTGCCTTTAGTAAAATTAAAGAAAGGCTTTCCATCGTCATAAATTTCCCAATTACCCTCAAAAGTATATGGATTAATTTCCATAGATTGAGAAGAACCGGGGATTAACTTTGCTTCTGAATAAAGAGCAGTATAAAGAAGAACATCTGCACAGGCGTACTTCCGAGTAACCCCATCACAATCTTCATGCTCTTCCCAAGCAAAGTTTGGTTCTGCCATTACAACGCCATAAATTCTTCCCTCATTATTTTTCTTACCGTGGTCTTTAAAATCAATTTCATCAGAATCAAAAATTCCTTTAATTGGGGTATAAGGGAGAGAATTAATAAGTTGTTGAGCAAAATCCTCTGATATATAAGTGCGATTTCTATTTAGTCCCCTATAAAAAATTCGTACTCTACATTTGGAGAGCGCCTCATTATAAGGCTCTAGCTCTCCATAAAGAGTAACATCTAAATTACGAGGAACAGTTTTATCGTAGTTTTGATTAAATTTTAAGCTTTCCACTATTACTGTTCACCTTCCTCTGTCTTTTTATTTGTGTCAGACGGTGCCGCGGCATCGTTTGATTGAGGATCAGTATTAGACTGTCCTTTATTTTTCTGGTCTTCGGCATCTTTCGCTGCATTAACTTCACTAATCGTTTTATCTGATTGAGTATATGAAGTTTGAAGCGGCTTAAGTATAACATCAAGATTCAGTAAATCATTTTCAAGTAATTTTAAGTTTGAAAGACTTGTTTGGTCAAGTCCTGTTGCAACTACAGGAGTAATAAAACTATAACCAAATGAAACAAGGTCTCGTGCTTTATCAACATAAGTATCGCTATTATAATAACTTACAGGCAGAATAATAAAGTTAAAGTCAACTTTCTTGTTCTCAAATTTTGTATTTGTAAGAATAGTAAAGAAATGAGCAAATTTCTAAGCTAAAACCATTGTCATTGCCAAATCATTTTTCTCAGAAACTTCCAGTCCTGTATCCGTTGTTGAAAAGAAAAATTCTTTTGACAGGCCGGCAGACTCATAGATAAGATTTTGAACTTCTTCAATCTGAGTTTTTTCATCATCTGTACTACTCAAATCAAGCAATGAAACTGTATTATAAGTTGTAACAACATCAACATCAGTATTGTTCTAAAGCATATCAAGTACACCTTCGTGCATCTCTTCTGCTTCATCTGGTTCAAAAACAAGTCTTGTACCATCAACGCCAACTTTTTGAACAAGAATACGTTTAAGAGCTTGTTCATTCCTCTGCTTGTCCATTGCTTTATAATCTTCCAAATCATCAATAAGAGGAATAAGGTCTAAAAAGAAAGGTCTCTCTTCTGAATAACAGAAATAAATACCCATATCTGCTGGCAAGAATATCCACTGTGGGCCGTCGGCATATTTAAATGTATTATAAGCTTTTCTAATTAGACGTGGATAGGTTTTAAGAATCTCAGTTCTTAGACCACTATCTCTAATAGTATCAAAAAACTTTAAATTAAATTCAACAATATCAATTTCATTAATGTCTTTAAAGCGGCTACGACAATATTCAAAAGGCAAATCCTAAAGAACAATTTTACTACCTTCTGAGTTAAGCAAACCATAATAACCGCCCTTGATAAAAACTTCTAAAGCAAATTTTGTACATTTACTTTGAACTTGGAAATTAGTAAGAAACTTAGTAGCATCGTAATAAGCTTTAGAAACTTGTTTATTGCTCATTAAGTCTTTTTTATTCTTTAAAGAAGGAACTAACATCCAGCTATAAGTTAAAAAAGTCGCATAGTGAAGAACAATACGTTTATACGTGCCATTAGTTTCAAAATAATGTTTAGAAAGTTCAGCTTGACGTACTGGGTCGCCGCCTTCTACAATAGAATCAATCTCTCTTCTATCATAGGCTCTACTCCTAGTTTTAGCATTTTTCCTTTCAGTTTTAACATAAGCATCTTGTGATGCCGCTGTCATACCTTTAAAGGCACTTTTAAAATTTGTCAGTCTTGCTGTTTCTTCTGTCACTTACGTCTTCCACCTCCTGAGCGGGTAAATGTTAGCCGTCTTCCAATTCCTCTATTGCGGCGATGGGCAATTTCTTCGTT
The DNA here is from genome assembly GCA_934754775.1 of uncultured Candidatus Melainabacteria bacterium. Lineage (GTDB taxonomy): Bacteria > Cyanobacteriota > Vampirovibrionia > Gastranaerophilales > Gastranaerophilaceae > CAG-196. The sequence goes on from CAKVIM010000004.1 coordinate 154,494, forward strand.
TTCCATCTCACACATTCTCCACACACCCATCTCAAGAGCGGAGAACTTATCCTTTGTCATTCTCTTATTAATCATTTCAACGGCAATTTTATTTTCAACTCCCGTTGGCTTAGGTTTTAAATTCATTATTTCATTAATAAGTTGAGAAGTTAATTCATGTGGCATCAAGCGCGCCACTTTTTGCTCTGGCTTCATTTTACTACCAACTTTAGTAGCCATTAATTTTTCTTTTGCTTTACGTTCTGAAATTAAGAATGACAAGCAGCCAGAATAAATTTTTGAATAAAGTGCAGAGTGCATTTGACTATTAATTTCGCTTGTTGCTTTTATACCAAAAAGAACCTTTTTTGCGTCGCGCGGCTGAATATCTAAATATTCATCACGATTAGAAAAACCATAGGCCGGCAAGATTTCTCCTGTGCGAGGGTCTAGGGTTGGTTTAATCATTAAGTCGGCGAAACCAATTCCTACATTATCTTCGATACAAGTCGTTAATTTGTATCCGCTTTCGCTGCTCTAGTTTTCACTAGATGTTGAGACTATATCATCTACTCAGAGAGTAGCCCTCTTTTTCGAGTTCACTTAAACCCTACATAATAGTCGTTGAACTTTTAGTGCCGCGGCACTACTTAGCTGCTGATTGCCATATTCTTTAGAACTTAGGTTTCCAGCAATTTAAAGGGTTTGCTCTTAAGCGTCGCCGCTTAAGGGGACTAGTATTTAATCCATTTATATCTATGATGGTTTCTTTTGGGTTGAAAGCTTTTATTAGTCTTTTAAGTTCAAGTACCTGATGGTCAAAAACTTTTTCGTTCTCAGTTTTACCAAGAACATAGACATTAACAAGATTTGCTGTGTAACGGTCTCCACCAGGGAAGACTTTGAGAATTGTAGCTACTGTTTGACAGCCTCTTCTTGCGACATCACATTTATATTCGATATAGGTCGTTACTCTATATCCGCTTTCGCTGCTTTAACTTTCATTAAAGATTAGACTATATTTTCTTCTTTTCAGAAGTTTACTCTTTCGGCTCACTTGAGCCTACGTTACAAGAACTAGTCGTTGAACTACATAATAGTGCGAATTGTCCATTGTGCAAGTACTTAGGTTTACACCATATACCATATAGATAGTTTAGAACTTTCGTTGCGCCGCGGCACTATCTATCTTTAGGAGTTTCTCGCTTTTAAGTAAATTTTCACTAACTTATTTCTAAGTTAGGCGGCAGATTTCCTTTACCGATATCAAGTAAAAACTTTCAATGCCTTCTCTAACAATTTCGTGTGTTTCTGGGTTAACTAATCTTCTCCTAGATGCAAGCTTATCATAATCAAACCAAGCTTCTGATGAACTTCCAACAAAACGGCTCATATACTCTTTCGCAAAACCTTGTTCGCTAAAAGTATTTGACATTCTCATTTCATTCAAGAAATCGGCAGACAAAAGTCCTGTCATAACAGATACTCTATAATCCATTCCCCAACAGAAAACTTTCTGAGGATAAAGAATGGCAAGCTCCATCATCTCAATCGTCTTATCATAAGCAAATGTATTTTTATCGGATGCAGATGAAATCCACAACTGAACTTGTTGTGGTTCATAAGGGTTTTTGTCTTGGTTGGCCATTGGGCGGTCAACATTCAAAAGAGGAAGAAGTATTTCATTTACATCATCAGGGTCGTGGTCTCTAAATTCATCTAGGATACCGGCTGTCGCACGGTTACCACGAGATGAGTTTAACGGCGAGATGATGTCTAGGAGAGAACCATTGCGGAAAGTCAATTTCATTTATGTTGCGGAAGTTCGTTACGCTTCCTCTTAATATTTCTATTAAGACCAGACTATATCTTCTTCCCGAAGGAAGGACTCTATTTCGAGGCACTTGCCCCTACTCTCTTTCGAGATAGTCGTTGTATCCAATACTTTTTTAAGAATTTCTGGCAAGAAATCTTGTACTTTATAACTAATAGATAAATAATTGTAACCTTGTTTCAAAGCTTCTTCTTTCTTTATTCTATCTTTTTCTTTTCTATAGATAAAGTTGTCTTCATTATGATGAAAAAATGGGTTATAATAATAATGCTATACTCCTTGAAATTCAATTAAAATATTCTATTCTGGCAAATAAAAATCAAAATAATGAATACCAATATTCCAATTTTTAAAATATTTTTGAGTTTCATAGGGAATATTATTTTCAGAAAGCCAATTGCTTATTATCTCTTCTGCTTTGCTTACTCTTTTTCCACATTTTGGACAATAACCACTTTTCATTAATGTAGCGGGTTTTACTTCACGAATAAAGCCACAATCATTACATCGTACTTTAATGTTTTTATTGGTATTTACATAAGGTGTTAAAAGAGTAAACTTATTTGGATATTTACTATTTAGTTCCATAAGAAAAATATTATTATCCTTATTTTTCTTTTGCCCTGAGCAATACTGACAAGTAGTTTTATGATTTTTTAAAACATTACTTACCCACAATTCATTCTAATAAGAACATCTTTTGCATTTAAAACGAACTTTATCTCCATAATTACCATTAACACTCTATTTTGACATAAAAAAATTAAAATCATATCCAATATCTTTTAAAATATTCTTAACTTTTTCTCTGTTCTTTAGAGTATCTTCTCTAATTGTATTACATTTAGAGCAAATGCTTTTTCTTCTGCTTCTAAAAAGTTCACCAGTATTAATAGTAATTTTTCTGCCGCAGTCTAAGCATTTTATGACACTAATTTCTATGCTATTTTTTCCTGCATAGATAATCGTATAATGTTCATTTGGAAATTTTTGTTTTAATTTTTCTTCAAATTTATCTAAAGTCATATTTACCTCCATATTAGATGCTGATTATCAATTCAAAGAACTTAGGATTTAACCATATTCCATCCGCTTTATTGTTTCTACTTTCGTAACCTAATATTTAAAGAGGTACTTAAATTTAGGTCAAAACGGCTTTATGAGTTTCCAGCTTTTAAGAGTCGTTCTTTTTATCACCCTGTTACCAGAGCGTATGCCATTTTTCTAACATAATCATTTCCGAAATTACCTTCTCCCAAAATTTCTTCTTTTAAAAGTGGAAAGATTTCCCACAATTGATGTATCTTTTGGTTTGCCACCTTGGCACCTTGTGCTTTACCAGGACATCCCTAAAAGACGTGACTTCCGGGTCTAAAAATACAAATCAAATAAAGAGCCAAAATACAGATAAAACTTTTACCAATAGCTCTGGGCGCAATAGTCAAAAGTCTTCCATGTCTTAAGCAGGCTCTTATAAAAATAATCTAAAAGAATTTTAGCTTAAATTTTGAGGTTGTAGGAGTAATCATCTTCAAATACAAGTCAGGATAAACTGACCAAGTATTCATAATCTACTCATACAGCCCTCGATGTTTTTCGATTCTTTGCTTTGTGATAACTGCGCCTTTTTCAAGTTCAATCCCATCTCGATAGAATTTTTTAGACATATCTTTCATCACAAAGTGGACAGTATTCAAAATGGTTTGTGGCATCAGTATCTCAATGTTTTCCATTAGATATCCACCTCAAAATCCTCTTCTGTAATAGGTGAAGACCCCTATTCTTTCATATACTGTCTAAATTCATCTTCATTAAAAGTGCCGCCAGTCATGGCCGCACTAGTTTTAAGATTGTTAATTCTCAGCTCGATTTCATCAGCGACTCCACTCTCATTAACGTACAAGTACTGTAACCAATACTTAATATCCTTAATACAGAAGTCAACCTCATCTCTTACCGCGCCGTCATAATATTTGTTAACAAAACCGGTCTTTTCCAAGTAAGCCATAAGCTCTCCAACTGAATTAAATTCATTGGCATCTTTGACTGCTTTTGGAGTAATATTAGCCAACTTCGACAAATCATCGTAGGCGCGCAGGTCTTTAGAAAAATCTGCTCTTTCTCTAATCTTCTACTCAATAATAAGTGAAATCTTACAGAGTTTAAGTGCTTGGTCTTCATTCAAAGCACCAACAATATTTTGCGACTCAAGTAGTCCCTAATGTAAGTTTTCAAGGTACTCCAATTCCCCATCGTCGTAATTAGGCCCCCACTTATTTCGCAGTTTTCTGAATTGCTCTTCTCTCAACTCTGGAATAGCATCTTCAACTCGATGTTCTTCCTAAAGCTTCAAGTAAACATCATTATACATTCCCCAATCTAAAGTCTCATATTTTTCATTTCTAAAAATACTCATATAACGACCAAATGCATCTTTTGCGCCGCCGTCATAAATTTTTTGCCACTAGGCCGGCACAAATGGAACATCGGCCCACTAACAGAGTTTATCAACTTGATTCCATCGTTTGTCCTCCGGCGCCGCGGCAATAATCTTATCAATACAAGCTCTACAAATTGGAAGACTGCCTGTGTGAAGAGGAGAATTGCAACCAATAAAGTTGGCTGTGGTTTTCTCTTCCCCACATTTCGTACACTTTTTAAGTGCCATAATCCTCATCTCCTTGCGCCGCCGTCTGAAAACTTTAGAGGAAGTTTGCCTCAAATTTATGGCCGCCGGCACATCGTAATTTATAGTTAAGGTTTAAAGAGAGTTGGGTTCTCTTTTAGCCCTTATCTTTTCAATCAGAGAGTTGGGTTCTCTTTTTCTTTCTCTTCCTAAATTTCTTTGTTGTCTTTCTAAACATCTCTTGCTAATTTCAAAAGTTCTCTCTAAAACTTCCTAGACTTTTTCAAATAACTTCCTACAATCTCAGTCACATAGTCCTCAAAGGGGTCAATTTCTTCAACTTCCAAAATATTTCCAATAGCAAGCAAGTCCAAAAGCTCCAGCTTTGAAATCTCTTTCAAAAATTCAGCTGCTTTTCTTTCTTCTCCTTTCTTAGTCATCTATCTTTCAACCTCTCAGTTCCTTATCACATTTCTTACAACGACCCGTTAAGCCATCGAGGGCTTTGGCCTTTCTCACAAAATTTCTTGGGTCTCTCAAATACCATTTTCCGCATCTTGAACACTATTTCCAAGCTCTCTCATAATCTTTACACAGCCACTCATCATAATTAAGTTCAACTGCATCTTTAATTTTGCGAACTGCCTTATTCCAAATAGTACTAATATAGTTTTCTCTGTGACTAATTCCAAGTTGGGATTGAAGTTCCTCACAAATCTGTTTATTAGGCATTTGGTTTTTCTTAAGTTCCACAATCAAATGCTATTGCGGCGAAAGGTTTGCCTTTTCAATGTAAAAATCGAGAGTCCATAACAAATTCCACAGAATTGAATCTGGGTGATATTGTGCCGCCGCCTCAATTTCCCCATAGAACTAAATCATCCAATACAGGTGTTCCTCTTTTCTAAAGTCTAAGTAAGGTTTATTTCCTTCAAGAATTTGAGATTCATTTGGTGCCGCGGCGCTACTTTCAAAATTGTCCTCGTGGGGATTTTGAAAATAAAAGTCATTTTTGCTATGAAAGAGGCCTCGCGGCAAAATAGGTAAGTTAAGCTGGTCTTGAACTGGACTTGGATGAAATTGAGCTTTGTTCTTTTTGGCAAAAATTGTTGGACGAACAGAGTCTATTAGATAATACTATTGTGTCCTAAGTTCAATCAATAAATGATTTAGATAGTAAAGTTGAGTAGAAGTAAGTTCAGGACAATTTGGTTGCCGCGGCTCCTTGCCTTCATTCTACTTCTGAATATTTCCGAGTCTTTCAATCTCGGTCCAAAGTTCCCTCATATTTGGAATATCTTTATCTTTCTCCTTATCAATTGATGGCTTAACATTTTTCCAGTGTGTTGGGGAACTAGAAAATGAACTTTCATCAAATGTTGGAGATTCCATTAAGGCATCTAAACTTGTAATTTTATCTTTGTCTTTCCTATATGAGTTAAATTTGGTTTTGATTTGAATTTCTTTTCTGTCGACAGATGACGTTCCATCTTCATCTTTTCCATAAAGTACATAATTTGTAATAGTTTCAAGTTCAGATTTTGTTAAAGTTTCCAGAGGGATTGATTTTATTGCTTCTAAACGGTCTTTAGAAGAATAGATGGAGAAATCAAGTTTAAATTTCTACATCATCTCACCTCCTTTAATTATAGTATAACATGAATGATTGAGGAAGTCAAAGGTTTGAGAATTTTACTTATAAGATTTTCCGTTCGAGATTAAAAAATTTTTACTTATAAGATTTTTGCCAGGGGCGTTAGTCTTAACTAACCGTATTTAATTTCTAAAATTTACCACCCCGCCCATATTTTAGGTAAAAAAAAGCTAGCAAGATTTACCAATTTTAAGAGTTAGGAGCGGCTAACTATCAAGACCTATACGGGGCGGGCTATTGTGCATTATGTATATATAAAGAGTATTTTAAAGCTTTATATTTGTGCATTATTTTTTAAAAAACCTATTGACAACTAGCCTATAAGGTGATATAATAATAGCATAAGGTAAAGGAACGATAAACTCCATACCTTAATAAAATTTTAATAAAGGGCGTGTTTATTATGACCGTACAAGAATTTACAACGTTAAAAAGCAAATACCTTGCAAGCGGTGTATCGGCTATTATAGTAGGTACTAATCTCACCGCACTTGAGCCTTTACATAAGGATAAGAGCCGTAAAGCCTACAAGCCTACAATGCAAGAACTCGAGAAACTTGTAAATGATAGCATGGTATCATTTTACAAGTTTGAGATAGCTGAATTGACGCTGGACTTTTTTGAGATATTCTTTTCAAAAAATTCTAAGGGTGAATACGACTTCCGTATTAATAAGACTGGTAGTAAAATAAAGCGTAAAAATAACCACTTTTTTTATAGTGATGATTTTAATAGCAAGTATAAAGTCGCTGAAATAAGCTATCACAATATCAAAGCTAATAAAGATGTAAACTTTGGCTATAAGAGTGAAATAGCTTTGTTTGGCAAGGCTGAGAAAACACACAATTTGATTGACGGCTATTTCAACGGTGAAGCCGTACAACTCAAAGTATCTATCGGTCACGCTAATTTCGATAAAAAGAAGCAGACCGCAAATGTTATTTACTCGTCAGCTAATAATTTCTAAAAAAAATAAGCTATGAAGTGTAGGCTTTAAGCCTACACCGATTAGCACAATTAAAGAGAGGTTTTAAACTATGAATAACAAAAAGCTAATTGAACTTAAAAAAATGAGCATGATAATCGAGAAAACTAGCAACTACATTATGGAGCTTATACATGATAATGAGAAGAAAGCTCGTATTTGTGCAGCTTATGGTGATTTGAGAGTATTTGCAAAAACCTTTTATGATATTTGCAATTTGCTAGATAACTCAAAAAGCGTTGCAACTGCACAAAAGCTAACCGATACAATTTACTACACAACTCCATTTATTGACAGAGCTATTCAAGCGACCTTAAAATACATAGATAAATAAAAAAGGTGCGGTCACATTTGACCGCACAGAGCTATAAAATTTGGAGGCTGATATTAATGACGAAAATAAGTGAATTTTTTAGAACATACAAGAAGCTTTTGAATACTTGCAATGAGATACAAACACTTATAAAAGAGAACTGTTTAAAGTCTTGTTTATGCGGACCACTTGCAGATTTAACATTATATAACTATCAGATAGAAGCTTTTTACGATAGTTGTGAGATTATGTTACCGCAAGCCTATAGCAAGTACCGCACCGCAACGCAACTATATTCAGAGACTAAGGATATGATTATGAAATACTTAGATAAATAAAATAAACCGGTGATTAATTTCACCGGTTCTTTTTTGCCTTTTGCCTATCCACAACTTCATACTTTATTAACATTTAAAACAGTCCTAAAAATTGGATAGTTTAGGTATTTTGTTAATATTTTTAACAAATATGAGGTCAACTATCCATAAGTTCATATATTATTCACACATTAAAGCCTAACTGACCACATTTTAACACTTTATTAACAAAATAATTTAATATTTGTTCACAAATACGTTATTTCTCGTTCATAAATACGTGTTATAATAGTAATGTGACGAGGGGATTATGAACAAATTATGAATAATGCCTGCTCATTTTACTAAGCCGTGCCGCCCTGCCCTACCCCGATAAGGTCAAGGGCAACGGCACAGCAAAGTAAAAGGAGCTGGAAAAAGCTAGAACTCAAGGTTCTTTCCAGTTTATAGGGAGGTCGCAAAGTGAGCAGTCTCTTTTCTCGTTATCATTTAAAGGACACTCTGAACAATCTCTTGTTTGACAATAAGCACGGAGATTTTGAATTGCTTTCTTTACTTTTACTGGAAGGCAAGTAAGTTTCTCATAAGAGATACACTCTTCTTTTGTTGCAAATTCTTTTCCGTCACTTGCTACCCAAATACTTTTCTCATACATTATAAATCAATTCCTTTCTTTGAGGTTTTCCCTCTTTTCTATAATTTAATTATACCATATACCACCCCTCTTGTCAAGTTTAAAAGTGAACAAATTTTGAGATAAAAGTTTGTATAGTTTGTACATTGACTTTTGAGGGAGAAAGGAGTATAATATAATTAAGATAAGAGAATAGATTAAGATTCAAATGGTATAAATTTTAAAGGAGGTAATTTTGATGAATGTATATTTTGATAAAGATTATAATTTACTTATTATGACAAAAGAAGAACAAATAGATAAAACTTATTTTGTTTATGCAGATGATTATATGGAATTAGTTAGAATGTTCGGACTTAGTATAATAAAAAATAAAGAAAGAGAGATACCAAATCTAAAACCAAATTTTTACAAGTGGAATGTAATAACGTAAAAATGGGAAGAAATGAATTTAGAAGAAAAAGAAGCATTTTTAAAAATAATGGAAAGAAAAACAAAAGAATTTTTAACTTATGCACAAACACTTAATGAACAAACAGAAAAGTTAATAAGAGAAGAATAATTCTTCTCTTTTCCTTTTAAAGAAAAAATAATTAAAAGTTTAAATCTAATTGACTATCCTTTTATTCATAAGTTATTTACATTGTGCCGCAAAAAGGTTAAAAATTTTAACTAATTAGAATGTCTACTTGTTAATAAGTAATTCATAATGTAAACGATTACATTAAAAAGAAAAAAAGGAGAAATTAATCTCCTTTTTGTTAAATTAAATAAATAGTAATTTCAAGATAATTTACTTTAGGAATAACTATAGCTTTTTTAACTTCACTGTCTAAGTATTCCTCTATTCTTTTAAAAAATCTTTCCATAGTAAAAAGAGTATATCTTCTATTATAGCCAATCATAGAACCAGTATTGTCAATTATTTCTATTGTTGTATTAAGTGGAAAAGTCGTTGTTTCAAGATAATCTCTTAAAGTCATTCAAATCAATCCTTTCTTATTTACTATAATAAGTATAACATAAAAAGATAAAGAAGTCAATCGGCAAAATGTACAAAAATAATTAGAATTTTTGTGTAAAATTTCAGAAGGGATGTAAACGATTACATAGACTAACCCACCCCCTATTCATAGATTATTAACAAATTACATTGTGCCGCCACTAGGGTGTAAACGATTACATTACAAGCAAAAAATGTCGCCTTGCGGCGGCACTTTGTTAGCAAAACAGGGAGAAAATGTAAATTGCCATTGCAAATGCAATATATGGAGCAAAGAAAATTGCTATTTTCTTACAAGGACGAAACTTTTCAGCAAGTCTATATGCAAGAATAGTTCTCCAGTTTTCACAACCATAACGCATTAAAATCTTTTCACACATTTAAATCAGTTCCTTTCGTTCTTTACTATAATTATTATATCACTTTTTAGAGTAAATTGCAATAGGCAAAATGAACAAATTTAAAGTGAGAAATTTAGTTAGTTTGACTATTGACTTTTACGCCTAATTATGGTATACTTATTATAGTAAATAAGAAAGGACTTGATAAGAATGAAAAACAAAATTTTTAAAGTACTTGACAATGTGATAACAGTTGCGTGCATTACATTTGTTGTGTGGATAGTTGCAAGTTGGGTAAACATCAATCAGCACAATAATCCAATGCAAGATGATTACAAAGATTATGCAAATTGGAATATGTTTGAAGTTTTCGAGGTGTTTAACGTTGAGTAGATACAATGTAACAGAACGAAAATTCAAATGTCCTTATTGTGGTTATGTTTATACTGCTTACAAAAATTCAGCAAGAAGAACAAAAGAAGGGCATTTGAAAAAAATTTATTGCCCATTTTGCAAAGATACTCACAATTTTATACAATTGTCAAGGTATGAATAAAGAGGAATTTATTTCCTCTTTACTCTTACGATGAAATGTAAACGATTACATCACTGCCGCCATCCATTCACATTTTATTCATACTTGTAAACGATTACACCTATTTGTATACTTTGCATAATTTTTAAAATAAAATTTGTGCAACTTTTTACTTGACAATAAAGAAACTATGTGCTATAATATAGATACAGTAAGAGATAAGATTACTGAATTAAATTTGAAAGGTTTTGATTTTATGACGTTTACATCTACACTTTTAGCCGTTCTTGCAGGAATTGCACTTTGGCAAATAATAATTTTTATCGGTTTTGCTTGTGGACTTGAAGATAATGATTACTTTGTATATTTTATCACTTGCTTCCTTGTAATACCACTTATGATAATTAGACTAATATATGCAAAATCGGTTTTGTTTGCTTTTAGTAATCTTTTTGTAAAAGCAGTTTTTCACAGTCGAGGAAATATTGCCACTACCATGTATATTGCAAAAAAGGACAGAAAACTTTTTACAACAGATACTAAAAGTAATTACTATGTAACTTTTGAAAAGAAAAAATTTAAGTCTTTACCAATGAAAAGTGATGTTTATCATAAAGGTCAAAAAAAATGTCATAATGTAAGAGTTGACGATTATTTAAAGAAAAGGGATTGATTTCCTTTTCCTTTTTATGTAAATGTAAACGATTACACAAAAACTCCACCTGTTCATAGTTTATTAACATTTACATCGTGCTATCGCAGGGTCACGGCAGAACAATTTCAACAAAAATGTTATTTAAACTTTGTGTAAAATGACCATTGACTTTTACGCCTGCTTATGGTATACTTATTATAGTAAATAAGAAAGGACTTGATTAAATGAACGTTTACTTTGATAAGTGTGCAAGGCTTATGGACTATGAACAAATTACAGACACAAAAGGAGAAGATTTCAAGTATGCTTATATTGATGATTTTGACTGGTTTTTGGACACAATGGAAAGAATCGGCATAACTGTTATTTCTTCTGATATGACAAGGCAAGAATTAAAGGAAAAATATTCAACTTGCATAGCGTGGAGAAAAGACTATACAAATACAATTACGCCTGCTCCCTTTGATAATATGTCAAATTGTATTGAAGTGCTTGCAATGTTTGAAATTGATAATGGAAAAAGAACAAACTTTGTGAGAAGTCTTTTAGCAAAAGATGAAGATTGGGGAGTTTAATCTCCCTAATCTTCTGACTATTCGCCTATTCATAAATTGTTTACTTTTAATTTCTCAAAAAACTATTGACAAACAAACAATAAAGGTGTATAATAGTATTAAAGAAAAACGAAAGGACTTGATTAAATGTTACAGAATAAACTTGTTTATGTAGTAGGAACAAAACTCTTTTATAACATAAGAGTATTTGAAAATTTTGACAGTGCTTATGAGTGCTTTAAGAAGTGTATTACAACTGAAATTAGTCGTTGTAACCATTTGACAGATGAACAAAAAGAACAGGCTTTTAACCATTTTAATTATTATTGCTCTTTCTTTGAAAAGCAAAATCATGAGCATATTACAGGTACAACTTTTTATGAAGTTGAAGATGTTTTTAGAGAAAAAGTAACTTATTACTTCACCACAGAAATTTTAGAAAGGTAGGTAAATTATGGCAAAAGGTAAAACAACAGTAACAAAAGGAGTTATCTACACTGACAAGGACGGCAAGAAACACGTTCTTAATAAAGAGGAATTTCTTGCCAAAATGAACCGACTTGCGGCAAAAGGTAAAGCCAAAAAGGACAGCGAGAAGAATTAATCTTCTCGTTTGTTCTTTTAGTTAAAAATTTTAACTTGTGCCGCCGCACCATCTGTTCATTTTCTCTTAACAATTCAACTCACCACTTCTTAACATTCTATTCAAATTGTAATCGTTTACATTTAATAAAAACAAAAGAGGGAAAAATTCCCTCAAATGTAAATAAAAGTATGACCAAAGTCATTTACAAAAATTTCCTTTATTTCTTCTTCTAGTATTTCTTCTTTTTCAAGTTCCATTGCTAAGCCAATATACACACATTTATTATTATTTTGTGCAATTTGTACACTTATTGTACAATCTCCATAAAGAACATTAATAAAATCATTAACACACATCAAAACCAACTCCTTATAATATTTATTATATAATATGTATTCATTGCACCAAGTGCAGAATTAACAAGAATTGAATTAAAATTGTTTTGTTTAATGCCGTCAATCAATCCAATTACACAAGTATAAAAGAAAACAAATGAACCTAAAGGGTTATTTGTAACTGTAAGTATTGCACCAAGAACCAACACCCACGCATTTATTTTAATTAAGATTTTCATTGTATTCACTCCTTTTACTATAATTAGTATAACATATTTCAATCTAAATTGCAATAGTTAAAATAAACAAATTTTAGTTTGTACTTTTGTGCATTTTGCCTATTGCAATTTATTTAAAAGTATGATATAATAAATACAGAAAACAAGAAAGGAATTGATTATTAATGAAAATTTCAACAACACTTTTACTCACTCTTATAATTTGGATAGTGGCTTTTCTCATGACATGGGGAGAGGTATCACTTATACTGCTTGTAGTTAAATGGTTAGGTGTAAAATTTGTATTCCTTAAATGGAGTATTCTTCTTACACTTGTAGTATTTCTTCTTAAAGGCATTTTTAAGAGTAGTTCTAGTAAGTAAAAGATTTTCTCCCGAAAGGGAGATTTTCTTTTAATCATTAAGTTAAAAATTTTAATTAAAGAAAGACTTACCACGTCTTAACATTTTATTAACATTTAAGATGAGGACTTTTAGTTAAATGTTTTAACTTATTAATTTAACATTAATAAAAAGTTCATTTAAAATTCATTGACAAACTTCAAAAATTATGGTATACTTATATTAAAGAAAAGAGAAAGAGAACAAAAGAAAATCAAAGAATTTAATCTCATGGAAATTTTCCACATTAAGTGCTTTTGTTAAATCTCTTAACCAATTCAGAAAAAGTTTGCTTGACAAACTTAAAAAAATATGCTATAATATAAGCATAGTAAAGGAAAACACAAGAAAACAGTTTTCCACAACTTAAACCGCCCAAAAGGGTAGAAAGAGGTAAATTATGGCTAACACAATGACTTCAAGAGAGTTCTTCAATGCAGTTGTTGAGGGTAACATTACGGACGAAATCAAGGACTTTGCAAAGTCACAGATTGAAAAACTCGACAACAAGAACGCAAAGCGTAAGTCAACCGACAGCAAGACACAGACAGCAAACAAGGAAATCAAGGCAACACTTCTCACCACTTTTGAAAATGATAAGGTTTATATTGCTTCCGAGGTTGTCGGACTGGTTGACGGCATAAACTCCACACAGAAGGCGTCCGCACTTCTCCGCCAGTTGGTAGAAGAAGGAAAACTTGTAAGTGAAGAGGTTAAGATAAAGGGAAAAGGTAAGGTAAAGGGTTACAGACTTGCCGAATAATGGAAAAGGGGAACGGCATTGTGCCGTTCTCTTTTGTCTATTTTGTTAAAAAATTTAACTAAATCGGCCTTCTGCTTGTTCATTATTTATTCATATTTATTATGCCGCCGCAAGTTCACAAATTATTTACATTAAGGGTATTGACAAGTTATTGAAAGTGTGATATAATAAGTATAGAAAATAAGAAAGGAAGTCGATTATAATGAAAATCGCACTAATTGTATCAGGTGTATTTTTTGGTATTGCTTTGATTATCATAATCAGTTATTTGCATTATGAGGGTGCAAAGTTCAAAGAAATTGTACAAGGAATTTTTATGGCTTTTATCATTGGACTATTGCCTTTGATGATTTATGCAATAGCAACTTATGACGGTAGTAAAGATAAAGATAAAATTTGGAATGACGGCAAATGTCCTACTTGTAATACTCAATGGGAATTTGTCAATGGGTCAACATGGAGAGGTGATGAACAATATTTTTACAAATGTCCAAAATGTAAAAAGGTCATAAGTGTTGATAATTACGGAAATGTAAAGCGGATTTAATGTCCGCTTTTCTTTTGAGTTGAAATGTAAACGATTACATTGGCTCTCTGCTCGTTCATAGTTTATTCATAAAGTCAACTTGTGCCGCCCCGTCAAAATGCACAATTTTCAACACGAAACTTTGTGCAAAATTACAACTTGACAAGGCGGTAAAATTGTGATATACTTATATTAAAGAAAAACGAAAGGACTTGATATAATGAGATTTAAAGATTTGAATGAGTGCAAGAACGACACAAAAAGAATGAACGTTATAAGAGAACGTTTGTCAAAAATCATCTATGAAAAGATGAGGGAAGAATTTACAGATGAATACGTCCGTTACATTCCTAAAGAAATAGGTATCACGCCAAATTGTTCAAAAGTGGCAAAAAATACCGTTGTAGTTGATGTAGGTGATGTTACCACAAATGAGGGTTTTGAAGTCGGTGCTTGCGTGGAAATTACTGTAAAAGTCAAGAAATGGAATGGAGTTGAGATTACAAAAAGTGGTAATACACAATATGGCGTAACACTTGATGATTATGATGAAAAATTGGAGAAAGAGGAATAAAATTCCTCTTTTTCTTTTCTATTTAGTTAAAAATTTTAATTAAATTCACTTACCACTTGTTCATAAATTATTTACAAATAAATTTTACAAAACTATTGACAAGGCGGCGAAAATGTGATATACTAAATATAGAAAATAAAGAAAGAGGTTGATTTTAATGAAAGAAATTTTACAAATTATTGTTCGTTGTATTATTTTTCTTATTCTTTTTGGATGTGCAGGATATTTTGGTTTGTCTATGGAACACAGACAAAATGTAAGTAAATGGAATAACGGAATTTGTCAAGAGTGTGGCGGTACTTATGAATTTTGTAATATTTCACGCTATCACGGCACAAACTATTATTGTTATGTTTGTGACAAGTGCGGTATAGCAATAAGTTTATCGGAAAGAATGGATTAATTTCCATTCTTTTACTTTTAGATGTAAACGATTACATTCAACTCACCATTCATTCATATTTAATTTACAAAGAAATTTTCAAAAAGTCTTGACAAATTATTTAAAGTATGATATAATGATTATAGTAAAAAAGAAAAGGAGTTTGATATTTATGGTTATTGCATTTACAGACGATTTTGAAATTATAGAGGGGGAATGTCGTTTTCCTCTTGCTTCTGCTCGTTATGCTTATTTTGATAAGGTTAGTTCTTTTGAAGAAGCACTTGACGATGAAAGCACAGACTCTACAGGAGTTGATAACCTTAGTAAAAATTGTCATTTTGCGGTTTATGTAGAAGTGTCAGTTGATAATGAAGAGATAGACCACTGGGAAGAAGTGACAGACGAGAAAATTTTAGACAAACTTATTTCCGCTTTGCCGTCAAATGCTAAAAATGAAATTTTTGGCACAAAGACAAAGACAAACGAAAGAATTGTTTTACCGCCACAAGTAATTGAAAATTTTGGAAGTCTTATCTCTCTTTATCAATTTTGTATAAAGGAAAAATATAACAATAAGATTTTCAAAGAAATGGCAGAGGTAATAATTAACAATTAAAGGGCAGGCTTTACGCCTGCTTTCTTTTATTCTTTTAGTTAAAAATTTTAACTAATTGTCTGACTTACCACTTGTTCACATTTTATTCACATTGTGCCACAAGAGTGTAATCGTTTACACTTACCGCCCACTTGTTCACATTTCATTCACAATGTAATCGTTTACATTACAAACGGAAAAAAGAGGATATTATTCCTCTTTTTCCAATTCTATGAGAATATTTTCCAAAGCGTTTACTACTGTAAAATTTTTACTTACTTTGACAAATTTTCTTTGTGTTTTTGTTTTCCACATTTTCCCAACTTCTTCACTATCATCAATAAGGTACATTTTGGAAGCCTTTTTAATAATTGCCTTTTGCTTTGGCGTGCCGTATGACTGACAAGAAACGTTAGCAATAAATGGAAGATTTTTCTTGACCCATTTTCTTTTCTTTTCAGCACATTTCTGCTCATACTCAACACTTGCAAATTTTGGTAGCCAAGTCACAACTTCAAAACGAACGTTTCTATATGCCAATTTTTTCATAAAGAAATAAAGTTCATCTTTGTTAATTTCTGGGAGAAAATCTCCCTCAAATGCGTTAGGGTTTTCAGTTCTCAACAATTCAAGCCAATTCTTTTTGCCGTAAAGGTCAAAAAGTGTGCCGTCAAGGTCAAAGCAAATTGTAATATGTTTCATAAAAATCAAGTCCTTTCAAGTTTCTCTGTTCTTTTCTATGATTTAATTATATCATATTATGAGTAATTTGTCAAGCTTTTTATTGTAAATAGTTTATGAATAGATTAAAAGATTTAATTGTGCCGGCAGGCGAACTTTTGTTCGGTGCAGTACGACAAATTATGGAAATTTAACTTACCACTCGTTCATATTTAATTTACAAATAAATTTTCAAAAAGGGGTTGACTTTTTTCTTATAGTATGATATAATTAAGATACAGTAAAGGACAGAACAAAACTTTACAAAAGAAATTGAAAGGACTTGATTAAAAATGTTTACAAGAAAATATGTATGTGTGCTTGATGTTGAGGGAATGAGCGGAAAACGTCCGTATAACGTGGGCTATATTATCGGTGACCTGCACGGCAATATAATTGTGCGTCGGTCATTTGCTCTTATGCCGTTTCTTATAGAAAACCTGTCAACGGCTATAAAGTCGGCACAAGAAACGGCTAGAGAAATGACACACAAGAACATCACGGAAATTTTGGAAAATCCTAGCAAATATCACTGGGATATGCCACAGACTTTCTTTGATAGGTTTATTCAAGACCTTGTGGAAAATGATGTAAAAGAAATATGGGCTTATAACTGCTCTTTTGATAGTTCGGCTATTTCAAAAGTTATGGAGTATCTTAATAGAGAAAACGCTCTCGATAAAATGGGTATTAATTGGCTTGACATTTGGTCAGCTATCGTAATGACAAAGTGCTGTTGTAAAAAATATGTAAAGTTTTGCAAAGCTCATGGCTTTATGACAGAAAAAGGAAATTGCAAAACATCAGCCGAAGTCGTATGGGGTTATTTAACAAATAATTCCAATTTTGAAGAAGAGCATACCGGGCTTGCCGATTGTGAAATTGAATACCAAATTTTACTTTCGGCAAAATCTACCAAAAAGAAAATTGATGGCAGTATTAAAAGTCCGTGGAAACTTGTTAAAAATTTTTGCGAACAAAATAATATTTAACAAAAGGGGAGCAATTCCCCTTTTCTTTTTTACCTTAAATAGTTAAAAATTTTAATTTAAAAATGACTTACTACATCTTAATATTTTGTTCAAAGTTAAAAATTTTAACTAAACATCAACTCACCACATCTTAACAATTTGTTCAAAGTCAAATATTTAACCAATTCACGAAAGG
>CAKVIM010000005.1 GCA_934754775.1 uncultured Candidatus Melainabacteria bacterium
CACTACGGTCGTATTTGTCCGATTGAAACACCGGAAGGTCCGAACGCAGGTTTGATTGGTTCATTAGCTACTCACGCTAGAGTTAATGATTATGGCTTTATTGAATCTCCATTCTTTGTAGTTAAAGACGGTAAGGTAACAGATGAAGTTGTTTACATGACAGCTGACGAAGATGAAAACTTTAGATGTGCTCCAGCAGACGTTCAATTGAACCCTGATAACACATTCAAAGCTGCTCAAATTCCGGTTCGTTACAGATCAGAATTCATTATGAGTGATTCTTCAAAAGTTGACTACATGGGAGTTTGCCCAATTCAGATTATCTCTGTTGCAACATCTATGATTCCGTTTATTGAACACGATGATGCTAACCGTGCATTGATGGGTTCAAACATGCAACGTCAATCAGTTCCTCTTCTAATTACCGAAAGACCTGTTGTTGGTACAGGTATGGAAAGAAGAGTTGCAAAAGACTCCGGTATGGTTGTTTGTGCAAGAGTTGACGGTATCGTTTCTCGTGTAACAGGTGAAGAAATTGTTATTACTGACCAAGCAGGTAAACAACACTTACATACATTAATGAAATATGTTCGTTCTAACCAAGATACATGTATTAACCAAAAACCAATTGTTAAGGAAGGCGACAAAGTTCAAGCAGGTGATGTAATCGCAGATGGTGCTTCAACAAGTTGCGGAGAACTTTCAATCGGTAAAAACATTTTGGTAGCATATATGCCTTGGGAAGGATATAACTTCGAAGATGCTATCTTGCTTTCAGAAAGATGCGTTCATGATGATATCTTCACATCAGTTCACATTGAAAAATTGGAAATTGATGCAAGACAAACTAAACTTGGACCTGAAGAAATCACAAGAGAAATTCCAAACGTTTCAGAAGAAGCTTTGAGACATTTGGATGAACGTGGTATTGTTCGTATCGGTGCAAGAGTTTATGCTGATGATATTCTTGTTGGTAAGGTTACACCTAAGGGTGAATCTGAACATCCGCCTGAAGAAAAATTGTTAAGAGCAATCTTCGCAGAAAAAGCAAGAGATGTTAAAGATAATTCATTAAGAGTTCCTCACGGCGAAGGCGGTAGAGTGCTTGATGTTAAGGTATTTGACAGAGAAAAAGGCGACGAATTGCCACCTGGAGCAAATACAGTAATCAGAGTTTACATCGCTCAAAAACGTAAGGTATCTGTTGGTGATAAACTTTCAGGTCGTCACGGTAACAAAGGTATCGTATCAAGAATTCTTCCAAAAGAAGATATGCCATTCTTGCCAGACGGTACTCCGGTTGATATAGTATTGAACCCACTAGGTGTTCCTTCTCGTATGAACGTAGGTCAAACTTATGAATGCTTGCTAGGTTTGGCTGCATACTTGACAGGTGAACACTATGAAGCTCCTTCATTCGATGAAAGATATGGTGATAACCAATCAGAAATCGCAACAAAGGCAGAACTTCTAAGAGGTATCAAAGAATCAGGATGCGATTGGGTTAGAGAAGATGGTAAGGTTTACCTAATTGATGGTAGAACCGGTGAACCGTTCGATGAACCGATTGCAGTAGGTCTATCATATATCTTGAAACTAGTTCACTTGGTAGATGATAAGATTCACGCTCGTTCAACTGGTCCTTACTCATTAGTAACTCAACAACCTTTGGGTGGTAAAGCTCAATTCGGTGGTCAAAGATTCGGTGAAATGGAAGTTTGGGCACTTGAAGCATACGGTGCAGCTTACACACTTCAAGAAATGTTGACTATTAAATCAGATGATGTTAACGGACGTAACAGAGCTTATGAATCAATCGTTAAGGGTGACAACATTCCAAGACCTGGTATTCCGGAATCATTTAAGGTACTTGTAAGAGAATTGCAAAGTATCGGTTTAGATATTACAGTAGCTAAGAAAAACGGCGTTGAAGTTGATTTGATGTCTGATATGGAAGATTTGCGTAAAGCAGCTCCAAAGAGAACTCTTTCAGATATTGATTCAGAGTTGTTAAATATTAACTTCTTTGAAACATCTACAACGTTAGGCGAAATATAAGGAGATAGAAAATTGTCTACAAGTATTGATTATTTTGATTATATACGCATAAGCATCGCTTCACCTGAAAGAATCTTGAAGTGGTCTTATGGCGAGGTTACAAAACCAGAAACTATTAACTATAGAACCTTGAAACCTGAAAGAGACGGTTTGTTCTGCGAAAGAATTTTTGGACCTACAAAGGACTGGGAATGCTATTGCGGTAAATACAAAAGAGTTCGTCATAAAGGTATCATTTGTGAAAGATGCGGCGTTGAAGTTACTGATTCAAAAGTAAGACGTCACAGAATGGGACACATCAAACTTGCTGCTCCTGTTTCTCACATTTGGTTCTTAAAAGGTATTCCATCATATCTTGGTTTACTTTTAGATATGACATTAAAAGATCTTGAACAAGTTATCTATTTCAATAACTATGTAGTTATTGATCCTGCTGACAGCCCATTCAAGAAACTTCAACTTCTTTCTGAAGAGGAATACGAAGATTTCATCATGGAAAATGAAGAATCTAAATTAGAAGTTGGTATTGGTGCAGAAGCTATCAAGAAACTTTTAGGTGAAATTAATGTTAAAGAATTGGCAGAAGAAATCAGATCAGAACTTGCAGGTCACGTAACTTCTGTTCAAAGAAAAGGTAAGTTGATTAAGAGATTGAGATTGTTAGATTCTCTAATTTCTTCTGAAACCGACCCAACTTGGATGGTTATGGATGTACTTCCTGTAACTCCTCCTGATTTAAGACCAATGGTTCAATTGGACGGTGGCAGATTTGCTACATCTGATTTGAACGATTTATATAGACGTGTAATCAACAGAAACAACCGTTTACAAAGATTGTTGGAAATGGGTGCTCCTGAAATCATCGTTAGAAACGAAAAACGTATGCTTCAAGAAGCTGTTGATGCACTAATTGATAACGGCAGACGTGGTAGAACTGTTGTTGGTCCAAATAACAGAGCGTTGAAATCATTATCTAACATTATTGAAGGTAAACAAGGTCGTTTCCGTCAAAACTTGTTAGGTAAACGTGTTGACTACTCAGGTCGTTCAGTTATCGTTGTTGGTCCTACATTAAAACTTAACCAATGCGGTTTGCCAAAAGAAATGGCAATTGAATTATTCAAACCGTTTGTTGTTAATAAACTTATCGAAAGAGGATTTGTTCAAAACATCAAATCTGCTAAGAAAATGATTGAACGCTCAGACGCAAAAGTTTGGGATATCTTAGAAGAAATTATTGATGGACACCCTGTAATGTTGAACAGAGCTCCAACCCTTCACCGATTAGGTATTCAAGCATTTGAACCTAAATTGGTTGAAGGTCGTGCAATTCAACTTCACCCATTAGTATGTACAGCGTTTAACGCCGACTTCGATGGTGACCAAATGGCTGTTCACGTACCTCTTTCAATTGAAGCTCAAACTGAAGCTAGAATGCTTATGTTGGCTACAAACAATATCTTGGCTCCTGCAAATGGTAAGCCAATCATCACACCTTCTCAGGATATGGTATTAGGTATGTACTACTTAACTATTATGAAAGATCCGGAACAAGATGTACAAGGTTACTTCTATAGCTTCCAAGACGCAATTTCAGCACTTGAAGCTAAAGTAATTACACTTCATGACAAGATTGTCGTTCGTGATGAAAAAGGTAAGAGAATAGAGACAACTGTTGGTAGAATTATATTCAACGAAGCAGTACGCTCAGCTTTAGTGTAGTAAAGAGATTAAAAGGAAATATAAAAGATGGAAAATACATACGCACATGCAAAACAAACTCCTGCGTTTATTAATAAACAAATGGATAAAGGCGGATTGAAAAAGTTACTTTCCCAAATGTATCTTGAATACGGCGGTGCAAAAACGGCTGAATTAGCTAATACATTGAAGAACCTTGGTTACAAATATGCAACTAAGTCTGGTGTAACTATTTCTATCGCAGACTTGTCAGTTCCTGATTCTAAGAAAGAATTGTTGAAAGAAGCAGAAGCTGAGATTGAAAAGTCAACAAACAGATACTTAAAAGGTGAAATTACCGAAGTTGAAAGATATACAAAGGTTATCGATACTTGGTCCGAAACAACAGCTAAGTTGACTGAACAAGTGGTTGAAAACTTCGACAAATTGAATCCTGTATATATGATGGCATTCTCTGGTGCGAGAGGTAACTTATCACAGGTTTCTCAGTTGGTTGGTATGAGAGGTTTGATGGCAGACGCACAAGGTCAAATCATCGACTTGCCGATTACTTCAAACTTTAAAGAAGGTCTTTCTTGTACTGAATACATTATTTCATCATATGGTGCTCGTAAAGGTTTGGTAGATACTGCGTTAAAAACAGCTGACTCTGGTTATTTGACAAGACGTTTGGTTGACGTAGCTCAAGATGTTATTATACGAGACACTGATTGTGGTACTGATAAGAGTATTGATATGAAACCGATTACAGATGGTGATAATATTATCGTACCTCTTATTGATAGATTGTTGGGTAGAACTGTTGCTCAAGATATTTTTGATGAAGACGGTAAAACATTGTTGGTTGCTAAAAATACAACAATGGATAGAAAAGATATCAAGAAAATTGCACATTTGAACTTGCAAGAACTTAAAGTTCGTTCTGGTTTAACTTGCGGTCTTGAATACGGTGTTTGTCAAAAATGTTATGGTTGGGCAATGACAACTCAAAAATTAGTTGATGTTGGTGAAGCAATCGGTATTATTGCTGCTCAATCAATTGGTGAACCTGGTACCCAGCTTACAATGAGAACCTTCCACACAGGTGGTGCGGTTGGCGTAAAAGAAGCTACTAAAGAAATTCACGCAACTGAAGCCGGTACTGTAGAAACTAAGCTTAAGACAAGAGAACTTAGAACTCGTCACGGTGATGTAGTTAAAGTTTCTATCTATGAAGCTGATATAGAAGTTAAAGGTTCAAAAAAGTCTACTTCTTACCATATTCCGGCTGGTGCTACAGTATTCTTTGAAGAAGGTATGAAGATTGAAAAGAACTTTAAACTTGCTGAATACAAACCAAATTCAAATGACGGCGGTCGTTTGACAGAAAAAGCAACAAAAGATATCAATGCTGATGTTTCAGGTATGATTTTGTTTGAAGACTTTGTTGCAGACGAAAAGAAAGACAGACAAGGTAACATTTCAAGAACCGCTAACAAAAACGGTATCGTTTGGATTATCGGTGGTGATGTTTATAACCTTCCTGGCGGCTCTAAAGTTCTTGTATCTGATGAACAAAAAGTTAAGGCTGGTGATAAATTGGCTGAAACTTTGATGATTTCAGAACACGGCGGCGAAGTTCGTTATGCAGAAGATTTGGTTGTTGAATCAGTTAAATCTGGCAAGAACAAAATCAATAAGATTGTACAAGGTAAAGAAATTACAATCGTTATAGCATCTTTAACTCCTGCAAATGCTAAGTTTGAACAAACTAAGAAAGAACAATTGTGGACAGTTAAAAAGTCTGGCGAAAAATATATTGTTAAAGCTCCGGTTGATACAACTGTTGAAAATGGTATGATTATCGCTGAACTTGTTGATGATGAATGCTCAGTAGCTTCATCTGGTGAAATTAAATACATTGATATTGAAGTTGATGAAAATCAAATCGTTACAAAACCGGGTAACATAGTATTTGTTCCTGAAGAAGTTCACCAAGTTAATAAAGATGCTTCTTTGAAAATGGTTGACAACGGTACATTTGTAACAGCTGGTACAGAAGTGGTTAAGGATGTTTATTGCCACATCGACGGTATTGTTGAATTCAAGGAATTCAACGAAGTTGTTCACGAAGTTACAATCAGACCTGGTGAAGTTCACACACTTCCTAGCGTTTCTGAATTGAAGGTAGAAGAAGGTGCTGTAGTTGAAGCAGGTACTGTAATTGCCAAGGGTATCAAAGCAAAAGAAACTTCTATCGTAACTATTATGGAAATGGATTTTGATGACTTAGATATTGACGATTTGGATGAAGATATCGATACAACTTCTCTTGAAGAAGAATCAATCGAAGACAAGCCAGTTCAAATCTTGGTTAGACCTGTTCAACCGATGTACATTGAACCTAAGGAAGTTTCTATTGAGTTCAATACTACAGATGAATTAATTAACATCGTTCCTGTAACTCAATTGCAATACAAAGACGGTGCTAGAGTTAGAAACTTGGACGGTGCTACATTAACTAGAACAAGCTTAGTTCTTCAAATGCAAGGTTACTTATCACACTTAAAAGGTTTGGTAGAACTTGATGAAGCTGGCGAATTGAAGATTGTTGTATTAGAAACTCTAATCGTTCGTCGTGAATTAGAAGGTAATTCTAAGTTGAACAGCTCATTGCAAACTGAATTGTTGGTAAGCAATGGTCAAGTAATTGAACCTAAGACTCCAATTGCTAAGACTGAAGTTTTGGCATTGAATGATGGCGTTGCTTCAATTAAGGGTGATGTTGCAGAGTCAAGAAGATTACTTTTAAACTGTGCAAACTTTGAAACAACACT
Source organism: uncultured Candidatus Melainabacteria bacterium (assembly GCA_934754775.1). GTDB lineage: Bacteria > Cyanobacteriota > Vampirovibrionia > Gastranaerophilales > Gastranaerophilaceae > CAG-196. The sequence goes on from CAKVIM010000005.1 coordinate 6,576, forward strand.
TGCAACTAAGTCTAAACCGTCAGTTAAGAAAGGTGATTTCATTAAGTTGGATACACCACTTGCTGAATCTGGAGAAACAGCTACTGTTTCAGGTAAGATTATTGATGTTTCAGCTAAGTCTGTAACAATCAGAAACGGTCGTCCTTACTTAATCAGCCCAGGTACTATGTTACAGGTTGAGGAAGGTTCTTTGGTACTACGTGGTGATATGCTTGCTACATTGGTATTCGAAAGAGAAAAAACAGGCGATATCGTTCAAGGTTTGCCGAGAGTTGAAGAACTTCTTGAAGCTAGAAAACCAAAAGATTGTGCAATTTTGGCAGAAACTGATGGTGTAGCTAGAATTGAAATCGAAGACGATGTCCCTAGATTGTTCTTGGAAACTGAAGGCGGTTCTAAATCTGAAATCAAGTTTGCAATCGATGCTAGTATCGTGGTTCAAAATGGTCAAAAGATTAAGAAAGGTCAACCATTAACAAGCGGTCCTTTGAATCCACACGATGTTATCAGACTTTGCGGACCTGAAGAAGCTCAACAATATTTGGTAGACGAAGTTCAACGTGTATACCGTTCACAAGGTGTAGAAATTGCGGATAAGCACATTGAAATTATCGTTCGTCAGATGACTAAGAAAGTTAAAGTTGTTGATTCTGGTGATACTAACTTGCTTCCAGGTGAATTGGTTGAAGTTCAAACATTTGAGAATGAAAACAAGGCTGTTAAGGAACATGATGGTCAAGAAGCAACTTGTGAATACATGTTGTTAGGTATTACAAAAGCTTCATTGAACACTGAATCATTCATTTCAGCTGCTTCATTCCAAGAAACAACAAGAATCTTGACAGAAGCTGCAGTAGACGGTAAGAAAGACTTGTTAAGAGGTTTGAAAGAAAACGTTATTATCGGTCGTCTAATCCCTGCTGGTACAGGTTTCTATCACTTGTCTTGTGCTAACGAAGAAAGAGATAAAGAAGCTCAAAAACGTGCAGCACAAAGAAATCAAGCTCGCAAACCATCTGCAATTTTGGAAGAAATTGAAGGTATGTTTGGTGCTCCTGATTTGCTTGTTGGTGACAACAAAAATTCTGATAATGAATAATTTTTAGAATATTCGAAACGGCGGTTGAAGCTTTGCTTCAACCGCCGTTTTTTTATGTTAGAATATAAAAAAGAGGTATTATGACAATAAAAATAGCAATTACCGGAAAAAGCGGAAGTGGGAAAACAACATTAACGAAGGCATTTCTGAAAGTCTTACAAGAAAATTTTCCTGAAAAATCTATTCTGTTATTTGATAATGATTTAACGAGCGAATTGGCTCATTCGTTCGGTTTGGATATCAGAAATACGATTTATGGTATCAGAAGCGGAAAACACGAGTATAAGACGGGTATTCCACAGGGTATGACCAAACACGAATATGTCGAATGGGCGATAGAAGATATTATAGTAAGCTTAAACGATAATGTGGATATCATTGTATCTTGGTTTGTTGGTGCAAAAGACTGCAGGTGTCCGATTACGGGTCAAATTAATGATGCTTGTCAGAAGTTAATTGAACGTTATGATTTTGTGCTTTTTGATTGCGAATTCGATTTGAAATACTTGAACCAGCTTGTTGATACTGATATCGATTTAACTTTAATTGTTGCAAATCCTTCGATTGATTCTATTCATTTAGCAAAAAGAATCAGCGAATTTTCTGCAAAATATGCGGCTGGCGGTCAAATGGGTGTTGTCGTTAATAAGGTTGCGAATGAGGATTTGAACTTGATTTCAGAAGAGCTGAAAGCTGCTGATATTGAAATTTTGGGCTCTATTCCGTTTGATAAAAATTTGTCGACCGGAGTTTTAGATAGAAATTCTGAAATTGTAAATGATGCTGTCAAACAGTTTTATTTTAGATTAAACTTACCACAGGAGAACAGATGATTATACTTGACGGAAAAGCTGTTTCATTAAAGATTTTGGACCAAGTAAAAGCAAAAGTTGCTCAAATGGATGTTAAACCGCATTTGGTTGTAATTTTAGTTGGTGATAATCCTGCAAGCCAAATCTATGTAAATAATAAGAAAAAAGCTGCCGAGAAGGTCGGTATTAAATCAACTATTATTGAGATGGATAAGAGTGTATCTGAAGCAGAACTTTTAGATACGATACGAAAATTGAACAATGATAAGGATGTGACCGGTATTCTTGTACAGATGCCGCTTCCTAAACATATAGATAAAAATAAAGTAATACTGGCTATTTCACCAAAGAAGGATGTTGATGGTTTTACTCCTGAAAATGTCGGAAAGCTTGTAATTGGTCTGGAGCCGTATTTCTATCCTGCAACTCCTCAAGGAATTATGATGCTACTTGACGAATACAAGATTCCTATTGAAGGAAAAGACGCTGTTGTTATTGGGCGTTCAAATATTGTAGGTCGTCCAATGGCTCAAATGCTTTTAAGACGCAATGCTACAGTTACAATGTGCCATTCTTACACTCCTGACTTGGAAGACAAAATAAAAACCGCCGATATCGTGATATCTGCGGTGGGTAAAAAGATTGTAAGATGTAAGATGGTTAAAAAAATTTCTTGTGTTGTTGACGTCGGAATCTTCAAAGATTCTAACGGCAAATTGACCGGTGATGTAGATTTTGATTTCGTATCGCCGTCTTGCGGTTATATTTCGCCGGTTCCCGGTGGAGTTGGTCCGATGACCATAGCGTCTTTAATGTACAATTCTTCAAAGGTTTATTGATTAAGGTGGGCGGGATTTTCGCCCTAACCTTATGATTGTAATAAGCCTGTATCTTGAGCTGCTGTAGATGTTGCAGTCTTTTCGGATTCTGCTTGAGCTCTCATTTCTTCCAACAATGTGTCATACATTGTTTTCATTGTGTCATACTCCATATCAAGTTCAGCAAGTTCGAGTGACAATTCTTCATTATATTGCTTAACTTTTGCGTGAGCATAAGCATCCGCATCGGCATCACTCAAAACCTTGTCTTTTTCTTTCCAAGTTGTATTACCTATTTTACAAGTCTTATCAACGTTTTGGGCATCATCAAAAGCATCCTGCCATTTTTCTTCATAGTTAACTTGTTTTTCAAGCTTCGCACTGTTTGCTTCGTATTTGGCATTCCACTTGATAGATTCTTGAGTGTAGAAGTTAATATCTGCTTTAGTTGTTAAATAATTTCCTAATAATGCTGCTGTGTTAGCCATCTTCTTATACCTTTATATTTTTATCTTACGTATATATAAAGTATTTAAAGATTATTCAATTTCAAGCTTGTTTATTATTGTTACAATTCTTAATATTTACTTTTTTCTTTCAAAACAAAGTAATACAACAAAAAATCGTCATTTTATTACAAAATGACGATTTTATAATTCTTATAAATATAATTCTAGTTGTTACTCAAAACCAGCCTAAAAGTGGCCAAATTTTTGATAGACAACATTTTATGCTTATTAGCTTGTTTTTCTGAAATAGCGAAAATTCTGCAGATTCTTTGGATTTCTTCTACATCCTTACGAGAATTCAATTTATAAACATTCTTAATTGGGTCTGCAATAACTGACATAGTAGCGTTTAGTTCTTCTTCTTTCATTATTTTTTCCTTATAAAATCTTCTTATGTATATATAAAGTATTACAATTTTAAAAAATTGCCTTTTTTATTTTCGAGTGTAAAGTAATGTTAAGAAAAATTGCGTCTATTTATCTTTAAAAAGCTTGTTATTATTGCTAAATGTTGAACTTTATTGTATTGTTATCTTGTGGAGAATAGAGTGTTGGATTTTAGTGTTATATTAGAAAAATGCGGAGTGGGAAAACTTTCTTCGCAAGCTGTTGTTGAAAATATGGCTAATCTAGAGGAGTTTTATGACGCTTCAGAGTTAGTCGAGATTTACAATTACTTTCTTACAACTATTGAAGAACCTGAAATCTTAATGTTTGTTATTAAGCTAGCTGACGCTTATAAAGCGGCTTCAACACTTTCTATTTTATTAGATATTCTTTTGTTAAAAAAAGAGAATATAAAGGATGTTGATAACTTAATTAATGTTAGAGTTTTGGCTGCGAAAGCTATTTCTAATTATAAAGACACATCAACGGTTGGTGCCTTACTTTATTGCTTGAATGATAAACATGAAAACTACAAGGTAAGACTCGCTTGTGCGGATGCTTTAGGACGTATTGGAGATAGATTTGCGGTGGAACCATTGATTGACGTGGTTAAAGACGAGAACGAAAAATCGGTTTACGTGAAAGAATCCGCTACCGTCGCTCTCGGTCGTATTGGGGATGTCAGTGCTATTGAGCCTTTGGTTTCTATAATCGAAGGTAAGCAAGGTTTATGGGATAAATTTTCATTTCTGAAAGAACGAATTGTAGAAGCTCTTGGGAAGCTCAATATTAACAATAAAAGAGTTTTTAATGTGCTTAAACAATCATTAATGGACTCTTCTGCAATGGTTAGGATAAATGCTATCGAAGCGTTGATGAATAGTGAGTATGATGAGGCTGAAGAGCTGATAAGAACTGCTTTAAAGGACGAGGATGAAGAAGTTCAGCGTAATGCTCTAATTGCTCTGTATAATATGGTTGGAAGGGATATTCTGGATGAAGTTATATCTTTGCCTGTTTATTCCGAGTTCTTGAAAAATGAAGCATCAGAGCTTATTAAAGAGTATGAGGACGAAGAAAATGACTAGATCTATAATTTTACTCTCTGGTGGTTTGGATTCACTCGTTGCACTCGGTTACACTAAGGAAAAATACGGTATAGAGTTAGCTTTAACTTTTGATTATGGTCAGAAATCGGCTTCTCAAGAGATTGCGACTTCGAAGAAAATTGCTGATTATTATCATATTAAAAATAAGGTAATAAAGCTTGATTGGCTAAAAGAGATTACCAAAACAGCATTAGTGTCAGAAAAAGATATTCCTGAAGAAGGCTTGGGTACAAAAGAGAGTGCAGCAGCGGTTTGGGTTCCGAACAGAAACGGATTGTTTTTAAATATTGCCGCTTGTTATGCAGATTCTTTTGGATATGATTACATACTTTATGGTGCGAATAAAGATGAAGGGGAAACTTTTCCTGATAATACCGAAAAATTTAGGAGTGAAATTTCGAAGGTTTTTGAGACATCTACACTTAAGCAACCTAAAGTTATTGCACCCTTGATTAATTACAGTAAGGATGATATAGTAAGAATTGCAGTGGAAAATGCTATCCCGCTTGAATTAGTGAGGAGTTGTTATAATTCGGGGGAGAAACATTGCGGAGTCTGTGAGTCCTGCAATCACTTAAAAAAGGCTCTAATCGCAAATCAGAGAGAAGATTACATAGATATATTATTTGAAAAATGATGAAAACTAAACTTATTGAAAACGAGATTAAATATATAGGATCGCAACTTGCTCCACATTGGATTTACAAGAATTTTAAAATGCAAGGTGACGCAATTGTTGCATTCTTAGGCGAATGTAAAGTCGATTTAACAGAAATGGTTGATATTGAGGATGTTATAAACAATGAACCAATCTATAGCAAGTATATGCTAAGTTTTATAACCGAACAATTCGGCGTAAACCTTTCTGAAGGAGTATTTAGGCAAAGACTTTTGATTTGTATTATTAAAGAACTTTTGGAAGAAAGAGGTATCTTTGTTATAAGAAACGGCGATGATTTGATGATTGATGGCAGAAAGCTTTCGGTATCAATTGCAACAAAATCTACAACCTCAATTTTAATTCATACCGGTTTGAACATTTTATCAGAAGGTGCACCAGTTAAAGCATCCGGTTTAACAAGTGAACTTGGTATTACTGATGTTAAAGAATTCGCAATTGAAGTAATGAAGCGTTATTCAGAAGAGATTGAAGATATATTATTAGCGACTACAAAAGTCCGTGGAGTGTGAAAAGAATGGGAAATCAATTTGGTTACAAAAAATATATGAAGAAAGAGGCTCAAAAAGACAACGCTCTTTTAAAGATTTTTATTGTTTCTTTCTTTGGTATGCTTCTTGTTTTTACTTTCTTGATAAAGTCCTTTTCTCCGTCCGTTGATACGTCAATCGGTGATTATCAACAAGAAACGGAAACTCAAGATGAAACAAAGAAAATTGTTGATGACAGATTAGAAATGATTCAGAGTGAAGACCAAGGCAGAAACTTTTCTGACTTGATGTCTAAGCCTGATGATGTGGTAAAGGATACAAAACAGCCGACAGTAGTTCCGGATAAACTTACAAAAGATACTTCCGCAACTACACCTGATGTGGCACCAACTCCTGCAGCGGATCCTGTTTACAAGGTTTTTGTAGGTTCTTATACATCTGCGGAACAGGCTAAAGTTGCAAAAGATATTATTCAAGAATCCGGAAGTGGCTTGAATCCGATTGTTAAGTGTATCGGTTCAAACAGCTATACTTTACAAGTCGGTATATTTAAAAACAAACAAAGTGCGGAATCTTTGTTATACACAGTACAACAAAATCACCTTCCTGGTAGAATTGTACAAGATTATTAATATTTAGAAAAAAATCTTTACATCCTGAAATATTTTGATTTTTTTTGAATATTTTATGATACATTATAATAAAGAAATCCGTAATGGGGAATTAAGTAAGACTATCACAGGTTATATATAGGAGATAATTAATGCCTAATTATTTGACTAAGGAAGAGATAAGACAGTGGAGAAGTTCTTTGGAAAAAATTACGCTCGAAGAGTTCGCAGCGAGATTAGGAAAAGAAGTTGAAGAAAGCAAGCCGACAAATGATGTAGTTGATATTGTTATGTCAAAAGGTACTTCATCTAGCACAAACAGAAATATGAAAGACGGATTCTCTAAAATTGCTCAACGAGCTTTTGAAAGAGAAAGACAAATTTCTCATACACCGTTTTCTGTAAGCAGAAAAAATACTCAGTCAAATAAGGCTCCTATTGCTAAAGCTGAACCAAAGGCAGAAAAAGCAGCTCCTAAAAAGTCTTTGAAAACTGTTTTGGAAAAAGTTGAAGAGTTAAATATTAAAAAAGATGTTCAAATTGTTCTTAAAAAGTCTTTAACTGATAGAGAGCAAATGGTTTTTGAATACTTCTTAAATAATGTCGGTAAAACTGTTTATGCTAAAGATTTAGCTAGTTTGTTAGATTTGCCGAGAGATTATATTTACAAATACATCAAAAACTTGAGAGCAAAAATTGAGGGTGACAAGTTGAAAAACGTTCCATCAGGTGGATTCGTTTTAACTGAGTAATATGAAAGTAGTTAATTTACTTGAATTTCTGAATAGTGCAAAAGATTTGTTCACTTTGCCTTATGCAAAATGTGACGATAATTTGGTGAATTTTCTCGATTTGATGGTTGAAGACGAACAGTTTACTCAGAAAATTGATTTGGGTATTATGTATGTAAACCAAAAGAGTTTTGATCAGTTTACAATTGTTGATGGGCTTAATAGGCTGCTTTCACTTTCATTATTGCTTCATGCTGTTTGTGAATGCTACAAAAAGACTACAGAGCAAAACAACAAAGCAATTAAAGTTATAAGAAAAAAATATTTGATTAGCGGTTCTCATTCAAAACTTCGTTTAAATGAGGCTGATAATATTATCTATAATAAGATTATTAATGGTGAAAGACTTTCAGGACACGAAAAAAATACACCGATGTTCAGGCTTTTGCACAATTTCTGGACTCAAATAAAAGAGGAAAAGCTGCAAGCGTCAAATATATTTACTATGCTTAAGAAAATTACGGTTACTCTTGTTGAAACAGACACTGTTTCCAAGAGAAATCTGTATTACAAACTCAATTCTGCACGTAACTTGAACCAAATTGAGCTTATTGATGACTTCTTAACGGAAAATGGCGTTCAAAAAGAGTGGGAAAATCTAAAAAAACACTATTTGCCAACAGATAATGATATAAAATTGTTCTTGAAGGACTTTTTTGTAACTAAATTTAATTACAAGAAGTTTAATCCTGAGAGGCTCTATGAGAGCTTTGTTAATTATTTTGAGACAATGATGCAATATATGCCGAAAGATGTCTTAATGAAGCGTATAACTCGCTCTGCTTCATTGTATCACAATATCATTAATGTTAATTTTAAAGAAGATGGTATCAAGCAGGCATTTATTCAAATAAAAATGCATTCGGGTGAGGATACATTTGCTTATATTTTAGATGTCTATGAAGATTATGTGGATAACAATATCTCTGAATCAACATTTCTAGAAATCCTTAATACAATAGATGAGTATTTGAGAAACCGCAAAAATACTGATAATGACATCGAATTCAATGAACTTATAAGGTATTTGAATGCATTTATTACATGTAAATAGGTATTAGGAAAATACATTAACAACAAATTTTCTGCTCGTTCTATACTATAAATATAGACTGGAATTAAGGATTATTTTATAGTATGGAGGTGTATTTTTATGAATAGTTATCGTAACCTATTGTCGTATTCACAAGAAGTATTCGACGAATTGCATACGATAGATTCAATTGTGCAGTTGACCAAACAGTCGTGCGAAGAGCGAGAATTCAGCGGGAAATATTATGATATTCCGGCTGACAAGTCTGTTAGACTAAGTGCTGAACGCAATCACTACATCAATATGCTGAACATATTATCTGAACGAATTTCTAATATGATTAGCTTAAACCTTTCTATGGAAAATGAAATTATGTTACAGCAAAACTCCAACAATTGCAGCGGATAAGTAGCAGCTTAGGGTACCGCAAATAAGAGCTCTTAAGCCTAATCTTGCTAAGTTCTTCTTTTGGTTCGGTGCAAGTTCGCCGATACCACCAATTTGAATAGCGATAGAGCCAAAGTTTCCGAAACTGCAAAGTGCAAAGCTTGCAAGCATAAAGCTTTTAGGATCAAGAGTCTGTGCAACGTGAGTTAAGCCGACATATGCTACCATTTCGTTTAGAACAAGCTTTGTACCCATTAACGCACCGACAGTTGATGCGTCGTGCAACGGTACGCCGATTATTATTGCGAATACTGCGAATATTTTACCAAGAATTAATTTTAATGATAAGTGACTCAAGAAGGTTAAGTGTGAGCATCCAGGGATGTAGTTATAGCAGAACATGCCGCCAAGACCTAAAATCCAATCAATGAACGCTACTAGTGCTACAAGTGCTAAAATCATCGCTGTAACATTGATAGCGACTTTCATACCTTCTGAAGCACCATTTGAAATTGCTTCAAATACGTTTGCGAAAGTTCTTCTCTTAGATATTCTGATATGATCTCTAGTTTCAGGTTCACCAGTTTCCGGATAAACGATTTTAGTCAATATCATTGCCCCAGGAGCAGCCATTATTGATGAAGCTAGTATGTAATGAGCAGGAATTCCCATTCCTATATAGATAGGCATTATAGCACCTGATATACAAGCCATACTGCCTGCCATTGATGCTAAAAGCTCAGAACGAGTAAGTTTTTCCAAATATGGTTTAATCATAATTTGTGCAGTGATTTGACCTACAAAGGAGCTTGCAACGTTAGAAAGGGCTTCTGCACCTGATATATGCATTATTTTGTTCATCGCTTTACCAAGAACAGCGACAATTCTTTGCATAATTCCGTAATAATAAAGAATATTAACCAGAACCATCATAAATATGTTTGTGCAAATTAGCTGTACTGCAAAAATCGTTCCACCTTTTCCAAAAAGTTCAATCAAACGGTTATTTTCTAATAAAGCACCAAATACAAACAAACCGCCTTCTGTTGCGAATTCTAGGATTTTTTGGATAAATGTACCAATCATTAGGAACATTTTTTCGCCAATCGGAACTTTGAAAATAAATACTGCCAATAGTATTTGAAGTAAAAAGCCAGTACCAACAGTTTTGTAGTTGATAGCTTTTCTATTATTTGACATTGCAAAAACGATTGCAAATATTACTAAAATCCCGATAATTCCGATAAATCTTTCCATTCAAACTCCTTGATATTCTATGCGAATAATTCTAACATAAAATAGTTATTGGTGCAAAAAATTACACCCTATCAATGTTTGATAAGGTGCAATTTTAATTATAAAGCTTCTATATAATCTAATATCTCTTCTTCAGTATTCATTTCTGTAGCACAGATTAAAACTCTTCTGTCATCAAGTTTTATCCCACCTAAAATGTTTGCATTCTTCAATTTGTCTAGATAATTGTCTGCATTTTCAACTTCTACAACAAATTCATTGAAGAAATTTTTGTTCATTGTTCTAATTCCCTTGCCTTTTAGCATTTTAGATAATGCATGAGCAAGGTTTGCTGATATAACAGATGCTTGTCTGAATCCTTTTTCGCCCAATAAGCTCAGATAAAGAGTCGCAGAAAGTGCAACCAGCGATTGATTAGAACAAATATTACTTGTAGCTTTTTCTCTTTTGATGTGTTGTTCTCTTGTTTGGATAGTGAGCGTAAATGCTTGTTTCCCATCAGCATCTAATGTTCTACCTACCAAACGTCCTGGAAGTTGACGCATGTATGCTTCTTTACAAGCCATATATCCTGCGTGCGGGCCGCCAAAACTCATTGGAACGCCAAGTGGTTGGATGTCACCAACAACGATATCAGCTTCTGTCGGTGGTTTAATTAGAGCCAATGCAGAAAGGTTTGCACACACGATAAATATTGTTTCAGGTTTCTTTAATTCTGTTATTTCTCCGAAATAATCAGGATCTTGAACCAAAACGCAGCAATAATCTGCAGTATTTTCAGGTAGTTCATCAAACCATTCAAGCTCAATATTTTGTGCCCAAGCATATGTTTTAATTACTTCTGCATACTCCGGATTGATTCTTTTTGAAATAAGAGCCTTATTTTTTTTACCTCGAGCAATTCTATGCGACATTAAGACAGCTTCAGCACAAGCAGAACCGCCATCGTACATAGATGCGTTAGCTATATCCATGCCTGTTAAACGAGAAATCATTGTTTGATATTCATAAATAATTTGCAATGTTCCTTGAGAAATTTCCGGCTGATAAGGTGTATACGCAGTCAAGAACTCAAATCTTTCTGCGACATAGTTTACTGCCGCAGGTATAAACTTATTGTAAACTCCGCCACCTATGAAACTAGAATATCCAACTTTGTTTTGTGTAGCCAAAGCTTTGATTTTGCGTTGAGTTTCCATTTCGCTAAGCGGGTTTGTTAATTCAAAATTCTTAATTTGAATCGGAATCTGTTTAAACAAATCCTCTAACGTCATACAAGAGAGTTCTTTAAGCATTTGCTCTCTTATTTCATCTGTATGTGCTAAAAAGTTTTTCATTATTCAATTTCTTCTTTATAATCTGAGTAGTCTAACAAATCTGAGAATTCAAGCTGATCAGCAGCTGATTCTATTTTGATGAACCATTTATCTTCGTAACCTTCATCGTTTAATAGTTCCGGGCTATCAACAATAGATTCGTTAATCTCAACTACTTTGCCTGAAATTGGCATATAAACTTCAGAAGCAGCTTTAACTGATTCAACAGTCGCAAAAGCTTCTCCCTTAGAAAATTCTGTACCCACTTCAGGAAGTTCCACAAAAACTATATCTCCAAGTTGTTGTATTGCATAATCTGTAATACCAACTTCATATTTATCGCCTATTTCAAGGACATATTCATGAGTTTTTGAGCATAACATATTTTCGTTCATTAAATTTCTCCTTTAACCTTTATTCCTTTTTTCAACAAATGGACGCTTTATTATTTCAGCATCATGAAATTTATCTCGTATTAATATTTGAATTGTAGAGCCTACAGTTAAATTGTCAAGGTTTTTTATGTATGCAAGTGCAATATTATCCCCTCTTACCGGTGAAATTCCGCCGCTTGTCACTACGCCAATCTTTTCATTGTTGTAATATACATCGTAACCGTGACGAGCAATATTCTTGTCTAGCATCTTTAAGCCAACCAGCTTTTTATCTACACCGTTTTTTATCTGCTCCATTATAACTTTTTTGCCGTTATAATCTTCTTGCTTGTTTTTTGCTACTGACCAAGCCAAACCTGCTTCAACAGGCGTTGTATTCTCATCTAAATCATTTCCGTATAAATGCAAGGCTGCTTCAAGTCTTAATGTATCTCTTGCCCCGAGCCCTATCGGTTTTATGTCATAAGCTTTGCCAGCCTCTAGCAGTTTGTCCCATAAATATTCTGAGAATTCATTTTTGACTAAAATCTCAACACCGTCTTCTCCAGTGTAGCCGGTTCTTGAAATCCATAGGTTAATGTTAAACAATTCGCCACGTTTTATGGAGAAAAATGGCGGCAAATCTTCTACACCTAAGCTTTTAATAAGTTCACACGCTTTTGGACCTTGAACGGCTAACAAAGAATAATTGTGGGATTCATTAATTATTGAAACATCAAATCCGCATTTGTTACGAACCATCCAGTTCAAATCTTCGTCAATTCTTGAGGCGTTTGCTATAATCAAATACTTGTTATCTTCAAGTTTATAAATTATTAAATCATCAATGATTCCGCCCTGTTTGTTTGTTAATTGGCAGTATATAGCTTTTGAATCAACGAGTTTAGACAATTCTTGTGGAACAAGTTTATTAAGATATGGCAGAGCATCTTTTCCGCAGACAATTACCTCGCCCATATGCGATACATCAAAAAGCCCGACAGCTTCACGCACTGTTTTATGCTCTTCTATTATTGAAGAGTATTGTACAGGCATATGCCAACCTGCAAAATCAACCATTCTTGCACCTAAGCTAACGTGTTTGTCGTGTAAAAAAGTCTGTTTAGTCATATATCCCCCATATCTTATTTTATTTTCTTTTTTTTAAGGGTATATGTCAAGTAAATTATTGTAATAAAACGGTCAGGCAATGCCTGACCGTTTCTGATGTTATGATAATTCTTTAATTTTCTTATAAAGCTCAAGAACTTCTTTTGACATGTTCTTTGGAACAATTATTTTAATTTTAGCATTTAAATCACCATATCCGCTGGTTTTTGGAAGTCCCATTTGTTTTAACCTTAATGATTGCCCGCTTGACACTCCTGCTGGAATCTTAATGCTGATTTTGCCGTGTAAAGTATTAATTTCTTTAGAACATCCAAGAACTGCTTCAGGTGGTGTAATTTCGACTTCTTTTGTTAAGTTCTCACCATCAAATTCATATTCGGAATCTTTAAAGTGAACAACAAGGTATAAATCGCCTTTTCTACCATATTCGTCGACTTTCCCTTCACCTTTAAGACGAACTTTTTTCCCTTCGGATACACCTTTTGGTAATTTTACTTTTACTGTTCTAGAAGTTGATACAATTCCGGTTCCGCCACAGTGTGAGCAGTATCCGCCACCATGACAATAACCGCATTTTTCCATGTCTGTAAATGTTACTGAAATTGGTTTCCCATCAAAAATTTCTTTTGCGGTAACGTTTAAGTTTTTAGTGATATCTAAATCTTCTTGCGGTGCCTGTTGCGTAGTTCTTCTTTGACGAGTTTGCCCACCACCACGAGTTGCCTGAGAAAAATCAAAACCGCTAAATCCGGAGTTGGCTTGTTGAGCTCCCATGCCTCCCATCATGTCACCAAATAGTGAACTAAAGAAGTCAGAGAAACCGCTTCCACCAAAATCGAAGCTTTGAGCACCACCTTGGTTAAAGTTAAAACTAAAGTTTTCAAATCCGGGAGGTGGAGTATAATCAGCACCGCCCTGCCAATTAGAGCCTAAGCTATCATATCTTTGACGTTTATTTTTATCTGAAAGTACTTCATAGGCTTCGTTTATATCTTTAAATTTTTCTTCTGCTTCCTTTGTTTTGTTAACATCAGGATGATATTTTCTTGCAAGCTTTCTATACGCTGATTTGATTGCTGCAGCGTCTGCATCACGGCTTACACCAAGTATTTCATAGTAGTCTTTATATTTCATATTCAGTCCTTCATATTTCTTTATATTTTAATATTAATACAAAAAATTACAAAACTTAATAAAGTTAATCTTTTTTTAATACTGTAATTTTGTGATAAAATACGGATAAAGGAAGTATAAGATTATGGATATAAAGAAAATTTTATTTAGAACTAACGCTATAGATATGGAAAAGGCTTTGCCCGATGCATTGATTCTGTGTGCAAAAGACGGCAAGATTCAATGGGTTAATGATGTAGCAGCAGAAATTTTTGAGACTTCAAAGATGCATCTTTTGACCTCTAATATTGCGGATTTTATCGAAAATCCTATTAATTTAATTCTGTCATCAATTACAATGCACAAGCCTGTTATAACAAAAGCTTTCGGTAAAGAAATATATTTTGACATGACCGCAAAAGAAATTGAAGAAGGTTATGTGCTTGATTTTAGGGATGCAGTTTCAATACCTTCTATGACTAAGTCAGACGAGGAAACTGAAAAAGTCAACAGAGAAAAGAATAATTTCTTAATCAAATTAGCAAATGATTTAAAATCGCCTGTTCAATCAATTGTCGGCTTTTCACAAGCTATGGCAGACGGTCTTGGCGGTCAAATGAATGAACAACAAGAAAAGTATATTAAAATAATTAATAAGAACTCATTGGAGCTAATGTATTTTATTGGTAAGCTTCTTGAACTTTCTCAAACAGAATTAGCATCAAAAGAGATTGAAAGCAGGATATTTGATGTTGCAAGCCTTGTAAATTCTGTTGTGAGATTTAATGAACAGCTTTATAAAGGTAAGGAAATTAAAATCAGTGTTAAATCTGATGAAAACTTCAAAAAAACAATCAGCTCTGACGAAGAAGTTTTGAAAAATATTCTACAAGACACGTTGGAAGTGATTTTGAAGTCTGTTGATATGGGTGAAATTGTTATTAATATGACGACTCCTGATGAAGAATTCTTAGCATCAAAGAACTTGCAGAACGCTCCTTATACACTGATATCACTTTCAAGCAGTGCATTGTTGCTTTCTGAAAACGATTTGGAATGTATGTTTGACCCATACAAAATTGTCGATTCTTCAAACAGAAAGAACGTTTTAAGAGCAATTGTTTTAGCAAGTGTAAAAAACATGGTTCAATCTCTAAATGGTATTATCTGGGTTGAATCTCAAATATTGAAAAATACAAGCTTTAATATAATTATTCCGTCCGGAGTATAGTAAGAATGAGTAACGTAATACTAAAAAATCTTGTCAAAAGTTATGATGGCAAAAAGAATATTATTGATGGTATAGACCTTGAAATCAAAGATAAAGAGTTCATTGTCCTTGTAGGCTCCTCAGGCTGCGGCAAATCAACAATTCTTCGTCTTATATCTGGTCTCGAGGATATAACTTCTGGAGAAATCTTTATTGACGATAAGATTGTTAATAATGTTCATCCGAAAGACAGAGATATCGCTTTTGTTTTCCAAAGTTATGCTTTGTATCCGCATATGAGCGTGTATGAAAATATTGCTTTTGGCTTAAAGATGCGTAAATATGACAAGAAAGTAATTGATGAAAAAGTCAGAGAGGTTGCAAAGGCTTTAAATCTTGAAGAATTACTTGATAGAAAGCCTAAACAGCTATCCGGCGGTCAAAGGCAGCGTGTAGCTTTAGGCCGTGCTATTGTAAGAAATCCTAAGGTATTTTTGATGGATGAGCCATTATCAAACTTAGATGCTAATTTGAGAGTGCATATGCGTTCTGAAATCAAGAGATTGCACCAAAAATTAAAAACTACGTTTATCTATGTAACTCATGATCAAACGGAAGCTTTAACTATGGGGGATAGAATTGTTGTTCTTGATAAAGGTAAAATTCAACAAGTTGATACTCCTGAAGTTATTTATAATAAGCCTAAAAACAAGTTTGTTGCAGGGTTTTTAGGGCAGATGAATTTCATTGATATTTTGACTGAAAACGGTTGTTTTGAGATTGCAGGACATAGATTTAAGTCTGAAAAAGCTTTGAATGGTGAAGTTACAGCTGCAATAAGGGCAGAAAAAATGGTTACGGGTGATGTTGCAATAACTGTTAAGCCCGAAATTGTTGAAATGACAGGCGGAGAAAGAATTGTTTATTTTAGTTTGAACAATTGTAAGTGTTCAGCTAGAGTTCCATTGGATTACTTAATCGGAGAGAGTATGGAACTTAAACTATCAGTAAACGATATGTATTTCTTTAATAAAGAGAGCGGAGAAGTAATTTAGAATGAAAAAATACAAATTATATATAATATTATCATTGGCATTTATTGCACTTTGCGTTTCAATATGCTTTATACCTATAGATGCATCAAGATTTATTCCTCCGATTGAATCTCAGGTTACTAAAGATTTGGGTGTAAAAATCCATATCGAAAAGCTTATATTGCGTTTTGGTCCTTCTTTGAAGGTAAAAGCTCCAACTATGCATATGATGTACGAAGATGGGCAGAAATTTGGTCAGTTTGATAATGTTAAATTCTTTATTCCTTGGTCATCTTTATTTAAGAACGATACTGTTGTAAAACGTTTGTATGCAGATAAATTTATTGTGAAAGTTAATTCTGATGATAAATATTTAGCAAAATTTCTTGAACGACTTCAAGAAAAAGATTATGAAGAGACTCCTGATGTAACGTTTAAGTCCTATAGCATTTCATATTATGATAATAAATTGGAAAAAGGATACAAAATCAGCGGTCCATCTCTAGAAATCAATAAAGTTGCCAATTTCAAGAACTTTAAGTTAAAAACTATCGGTAATTTCTCTATTAATGATAAAAAATATTTATCTTATGATTTATCAATCCTACCGAATGTAGAAATGCCTGATAAAAAGGCTGATTTTGATGTTTCTAGGTTCATAGAACAAATGGAAGCATTGGATTTCCATTCTGATATTATTGCGGATTTGAAATTATATAACAACTTGAACGGCGAAATGCAGGTTTCTGGTCTTGTTAATGTTGATAACATTTCTGTACTTGATAAAGCTAAAAAGAATCCAAAAAGCTTTATTTACTTGACTTTCTTAGGTGATAAAATCGGCATTTTGTCTAATGTTTATGCAACAGGTGACAAGAAGGTTTACGTAGAAGGTGTTGTAAATAATTCTAAAAAGCCTGGAATTGATTTAAAGGTTAAGACTGATAAAATTAATTTAGCTGATTTATATGAAAAACTTAAGCTCTTTGTGGATTTTTCTAAATTCAAGGGTATTGATTCAATCACAGGTACGTTAACTGCTGATTTTGCTTTGAAAGGCGATTTGAATAAGATTAAATCATCCGGATTCCTCAAAATAACTGATGCGGCAGTTAAAGCAAGTGGTTTGGATATTAATCAAATTAACTCTGATATCGATTTCTCAAATAACGTAATAAATATTGTAAACGCTATTGGGTACGTTAATAATGCACCAATTATGGCAAAAGGTAAAATTGACAAGAATATTGATGTTGAACTTTTGATGAATAAGGTTGAACTTAAACACCTTTGCCCTTCATATTTAGGGGTAAAAAACGGTATTGCATCACTTGTTGCTAATTTGAGTGGTACTCTTGATAATGTTGTACACAAAGAAAATTTGCAAGTTGATAACTTCAAGGCGGTTAATGAGAACGGCAGTGTTGCTTTTTCATCATTAAAAATAGATACAAATAAAAATAATATTGCATTTATTAATAATTTAATGCTCCAGACTCCTAAAACAGAAGCTATAAAGCTACCGCTTCTCAAATTATATATAGAGCGTGAGTCTATAAAAATTCCTGATACAAATATCTATATGCCGAATTCAAGGTTGGTATTGAAAGCAGAGCTCACGGATTATAGTACAAATAATTTGACATTCAATGTAAATTTGGACGGCTTTGTTAATTCAAAAGATTTGAAGGACTTAAGTGCATACGCTGCAACATATCCTGTGAAAATGGCATTTTACGGGAATAGAGATGCACAAAATATCATTGCACAAATCCAAATGGATAAAGCTTTGATTTTAGATGAACCTTCAATAGTTAACTTTGTTTCAAAAATTGAAAATAACGTGCTTAAAATCGAAGATTTGAGTGTTTCAGCATTCAATGGCAGATTATCAAATGATTTTAAAACAAATATTAAGGGACAAAAGAAGATAATTATAACAGGTAATATTGATAACCTTTCAAATCCTATAATGAAGAATATTCGTGTATTTATTCCTCAGCTGTTGAATGTAACATATATGGATACGATTGCTCAACTTAAGGGTGACGTTTTTGTTAACGGTAAATTTAATCAACCGGAAATTGTTGGTCAAGTCTCTGTTCAAAACCTAATTAATCAATTCTTGCAATTAGCCGTAAGCAACATGACAGTTGATTTTAACAAAAATATTGCGGTTGTTAATGCACCGTTAGTCAAACTCGGCGATTCTTCAATGGGAGTTACTTCTACAGTGTCTACTAATATTTCGAAGGAATTGTTGGTTAAAAATATTAATGTTAAATCTAAGTACATAAATACTGATACACTACTTATGTACAAAGATAGCCCAATGCTTAAAATTTTGCCTTTAAATGTAAATGAAGGTAAATTTTACGCAGAAAAAGCGTTAGCAACAATTTATAATTCTCCTGTTTATCTATCAGCTTTGACTGCGGACTTTAAGGTTAAAAATAACAATCTTGAACTTAAAAATATTGCGTCAGAACTGTTTAATGGTAAGCTGGCAGGTTCTTTAAGCTTCAACTTGAAAGACGAACAGTTTGACTCAAAAATTCAAGCGAGGGGTGTGAGTGCAGCACCGATATTTGATATTGTATCAATCCGGAAGGATACTGTTAGTGGTGTGATGGACTTTGACTCAGCTTTGAGCGGAAACTTAAGTTCAAAACAATCTCTAAATGGTGACTTGAAATTCATTGTACATAACGGAAGAATGGGGACGCTTGGCAAACTCGAACACTTATTGTATGCCCAAAACGTTATAGCAGATAGCATGTTAAGAACTTCTTTGAGTGTAGTTACTAAAGCAATTACTCTAAAAGACACAGGCTTATTTAAGTACTTAAGAGGTGATATTACCCTTAAAAATGGCGTAGCAAATGTGAAGATGCTGCAATCTCAAGGTCCATTAATGGCATTATTTATCAAAGGACAATACAATCCAATGACTGATTATGCCAAACTTGTGGTGCTTGGCAGACTCTCTGATGAAGTAGTTTCAGGCCTTGGAGCATTTGGGGACTTTTCATTTAATAAATTAATGGTAATGCTTTCTGGTGAAGAATCTCATAAATATAATATTCTTCCTGAAGATTTTGAGAAATTGCCACAGCTTCCTATGAAAAACACTAAAGAATTCAGAAGTGTAATTAATGGTGTAGTTGATAAACCAAGTTCTGTAATGCTGTTCAACTGGATATCTTATACTCAAAAGTCATATAGGCAAAAAGATGTCCCTATGACAGACGTTAAAGTTCCTGATTTTATTGAAGCATTACCGTATTAATTAGTCTGTTTAAACGATTAACGCAAGTGAATGTTTTAGATTATAATGGTGATTATGGATTTATTTAAACCGGAGCAAAAATTAAGCATCAGTTTTGAAAAAGGTGTTAACCTTGTTGAAATTCTGTGTAAAATTTCGAAAGTTTTTGATGATAGATTGGAAATTGAGCTTCCTCCGTATTTTATGCGTTATATCGAGTTCTTAGAAACCGGTAAAAAGCTTACTGCTAAAGTGTTCTCTAAGCTTGGTACAATAGATTTTAATACGGTTGTAATTACTTCTCCATTAGAGGACAATTTTTCTATAGAAATAGACTATAATGCTATGAAGTTAACCCCGGGTGAGGAAATCCCTGTTATTGAAGCTGTTGAGCTTGTTAACGCTACAGTTGGAGAGAATTTGGTTAAACTTTCTACTTTTGAAATTTCTACTGAGTACATAAAGTTTAATTCGGATAAGAAATTCAGTGAGGGGCAATCTTTTGACTGCGAGTTAATTTTACCTAAAAATCATGGTATAATAAAATTTAGAGCGACTGTTGTCGAGATTGATCCGGTTTATGATGATGAATATAAGGCAGTTTATTCAAATATGACAGAAGAAGACAGGCAAACACTGCTTTATTATATGTATTTATATAGTAACAATACTGACTAGGAATGAAAATGAAAAAATTAATGGAAAACGATAAAGTAACTTCAACAAAGATTAAAAATAAAATGTTTGATAAAATAGAAAGATGCCGTTTGGATTTGCAAAAAGATCCTACAAACCCTAATCTTCACGTAAGAATGGGTGATTTGTACATGCAATGGCACCTTGATATTTTTAATGCCGGTCAGTATATAGATGAGGCTATAACTGAGTATCAACAAGCATTAGAGTCTTTAATTGACTCTTGTGAAATATATTACAAGCTAGGTGTTGCATTTTACCATAAAGGCGATTTAGATAAGGCTATAAACTACTTTACAATTGCTTTAGAAAAGAAAAATAACTACTATGAAGCATACTATATGCTAGCAGAAACTTTTGTTAAAAAAGCACACTTTACAGATGCATTGGATGCTGCTCAAGCTGCAATTATTTGCTCTCGCTTTAAATCATCAAGTGCACACTACTTGTTGTACAAGCTTTATGACGCATCTTCATTTAAAAATGAAGGCACTAAGCTTAAAGCATTTTGGGAAAAATTCTTGTCTGCGGCATTGGTTCCATTTGATAAAACTGCAATCAAGAATATAATCAAAAATATTTCTTATTTGAGATTTTTACCTCTGTTTTTAAGAGGGTTTTATGCAATCCAATTGAAAGATTTTGCCAAAGCAATTGAGCTTTATAAAGATGCAATCGAAACGGCTCCCGGATTTGCCCCGCTTTATTGTGTTTTGGGTGATATTTATTTATCAACAGGGTATTTTGATGATGCTGTTACTGAATACAAAATGGCAATATGGTTGGATTCATTTAATATAGCTGCATATAGACACTTATGCAGAGCTTATGAAGAACAAGGTGATTATAATCAAGCAATTGACGTGTATAACAAACTTATTGCAATGGCTCCAAATATCCCCGATTTGTATTCAAACCTTGCAAACATATACTACATCAAAGGTGAGTTTGATTTAGCTATATCGAATTACCAGACGGCAATAACTTTGAATCCGAATAAAACTTGGACAAGTGTTATTGCTCAAACAATGGGATTTGTATATCAAGAGAACAAATCTGATCCGGATGCGGCTATTTCGGCTTATCAAACAGCGTATGTACTAACGCCTGAGGATATTGATATTTATGTTAATTTAGGCAGTGCCTTCTATGATAAAGAGGACTACAATAATGCGCTTGCTGTCTATAGACAAGCTTTGGAACTTCAACCACATAACGCTAAGATTCATTGTAACTTAGGCTTTTTATACTGGGGAAAGGGTGAAACTGAAGAAGCTATTAAATCTTACGAACTAGCGATTAAATATAATGAGAATTATGACATTGCATACAACAACTTGGGTGTTATTTATTTAGATGACTTAGGACGTGTAAATAAGGCCATTGAATTATTCAGAAAGGCCGTAGAAACAAATCCTAACTATGCCTTAGCTCACTTTAATTTAGCTCGTGCAACCTCAATTGTAGGTGATAAAGTAGAAGCTGCTAAGCTTTATCAAACAGCTCAAGATATTAATAAAATTACTCAGGAAATTGATCCGAGAGATATTGCAGATAAAATTAGCGAATTATTTGAGTCTTAATTTTGTTCGTTGTATAATATTGTAATATCGGAAGAAAAGTATGATAGAAGATGACAAAACGGGAATTTCCCATTTAATAGAAAAGGAACTGGCGTCCTCAGATAAGATTATGAAACCTGATTTTAATCAGAAAACAGGTCGTGAGTTGCTTGCTTTTTATTTACAATCAAAATTCAAACAAGTATTAGCATATGATAATAAAGCTGCCGAGCCGATTTTTGTTGAGGTTCGGTATGATTTTATTCAGAAGTTTTCAAGACGCCTTATTCAAAACCCGTCAAAAAGAATTATGATAGGGATTACGGGAGAGTCTGCTTCCGGTAAATCAACAATTTGCCGTGAGATTGAAAACGTTATAAAACGTTTGAATATGCCTGTAACAATCCT
This sequence comes from uncultured Candidatus Melainabacteria bacterium, assembly GCA_934754775.1. Classification (GTDB taxonomy): domain Bacteria; phylum Cyanobacteriota; class Vampirovibrionia; order Gastranaerophilales; family Gastranaerophilaceae; genus CAG-196. The sequence continues at coordinate 28,671 of CAKVIM010000005.1, forward strand.
TACAACAGATAATTATTTTAACGACATATCTGAGCTAATCAAGCAATATGGTACATTTGATAACTTAAGAGATAACGGGTATGATGTCGATTCGCCTGATAGCTTCCAATTAGATGTGCTTAAAGAGGATTTAGATAAGATTTCTCAGGGCGAAGATATTTATTCACCTGAATATTTGTTGAATGGCACGGGAGTTTCTGTTCCTAAAGCTAAATTTGTACCTTCTAATAAAATTGTTGTTGTAGAAGGTATGGCTTCAATGTTTGGGGATAATAAGGATATTTTTGATATTAAAGTCTATGTTGAAACAGATTTGGAACTTAGAAAAGAACGTTTTTTAACAAGAGCTTATACTGAGCGTAATCAAGACTTAGAGAACGCAAAAAAACACTGGGAATACATCCTCGGTGCTGGCGAAAAATACGTTAAACCTTATAGAAATGAAGCTGATATCATTATTAATGGCGATACTAATTTAGAGTATTTCTCACAGATTTTGGAATATATTCATACAATTACAAACAATTTTGGTGATTAGTTTTTTGCTGCTAAGTAGTTTGCGAGGCCTTCTCCCATAGAAAAGCAAGAAGGTATTATTCTTAATGCTGCTTGTGCTTCAAAATCAGCTGAAATGCATCTTCCAACTACAAATAAATTCTCATCTACGATTAGCGATTCAATAGGGAGTTGGTATTCTTGATATACTTTTTCTAAGGTTGAAGCATCCTTTTTGTCCGAATGTATATCTATCGGGTAGTTTGAAACTACTACCGGATGGTTAAATTTTTTGCCGCTTCTTAAATCCTCTTGAGTGTATACATATTTCCCTTTGACTCGGTTTGAAACTCTTATCCCTAAAGAGTTTGCAATGGATGAAATGTAGCTATTTTCGAAACCTTTCAAGTATTTTTTGCAAAAATTTGATAGCCTAAAAATGGCTGCACGCCCGTCTATATAAGGGTTTTGGTCATCAATTAAACGAGGTGCATTAAAAGCAATTGAATCCGGCGTTCCGGCCACTGAAAACAGCTGAAAGTAGTTTGTATCTTCTTCTTTAACGACCCCGGTATCTATAGCATCCTTGAATAGTGGCTTAAGAGCCCAGTCTTTACCACTATCCCATGTGTAGGCAGTAGATAAATATGTTTTACCATCGACTTCACAAGCCGTTGTAACATCCCTGTCTTTATCAAATTTAAGCAGCCAGTCTGCAAATTCTTTTGTATTAATTCCTGACATAATAAATCTCAAATTAATTGGTTGTGATTTTTTTTCTAAAAATTCACAATTTAATTTTTGACAAATTTTTGCATCACCTGTCGCATCTACAAGATATCTCGTTTCGACTGGTACTAATAATCTATCGCATAAAGAGCTATCAATATTATCACTCTCTATCGTTACGATATATGACGATAACTTCTTCTCTATTTCTTTTATACTTGATTCAAATAAAATTTCTACTCCTGCTTCAATTAATATTTTATCGAGTACAATTTTTGTTAGTTCTGGATTAAACCAGCCTTTATTACCGTCAATATACGTAATTGCTCCGCCGATGTCGTTCAATTCTTTATACAAAGTGTCAAAAAAAGTTGTATTAATTGCATTTGAAGAGGTTTTCATTGCCGGAATAACCAATGCAGAAGTTATCGAGCCGCCTAAAAATGAGTTTTTTTCAACTAAAAGCGTCTTAAGCCCTTTTTTTGCTGCTGTATAGGCACAAGCACATCCCGCAGTTCCACCACCAACAATGATTACATCATATTTACTCATTATTATACCCTCTTTGTTTTATATATCTGGATGAACTTATTAAGTTACTGTGACGGAATTCATATTCACGAAGCTCCATAATTTCTTTATTTGAAAAAGCAAGATTTGGATCGTGATATGGAATACCGGCTTTTGTAGCACAAAGGCCGAGCTCATAATTATTCAGTGGATACGCAATTTTATTTTTGTCTTTAGCTGCAATTGTGCCAATAAACTTTTTGTTATGTTCATTGTAAATTTTGCCCACATAAAAATTATTCTCCAGCAAAGTATTCCGCACTTGAACCGAATTAGAATACGTTAACAAAACACCGTCCGGTGCAAGACGTTTGTATAATTCTGCAACAAACTCGACTGACCAGAGTTGTGGAGCTTTTGTATACGTAAAAGCGTCCAGAAATATGCAGTCATAATCGCCTTCAAGCTCCAAAATGGTCTTTCGAGCATCTTTGATGTGAAATTTAAGCTTAAAAAGGCTCTCAGCAGCCTTAAATTTAATCTTTTTATCTCGTTTCGATAAATGATGATAATATATATTATGTAAGAAGGTCGATAAATTTAATTGAGACGACTTATTATACCCCCATTTTTGATTAAAACGGGCATATTTTATAAGAGATTTTTCAAAAAATCTTCGATTTCTCTTCTCTCGAACAATTTCTTTGATATTTTTGTCAGGATAAGCTGAACCATAATTTTCATATAGAGCATTCATGATTATAAAATTTACATACTCATTAATCTTATACTCTTTTTCGATATGCATGTTTTTAAATTTTATATCTAATAAGTCATTTATCTCTTTTCTATTGTGTGGCATAAATGGTGCCATAAAATTAACAAATAAATCTCTAAGCTTATAATAAATATCTAAGCAGTCAAAAATATCCGGCACAATATCATCGTAAATTTCTCCTGCAGTTTTTATTGTTTTAAAAAAAGGAGACAATTCAACAAGCTCATTATTAATTTCTAAACAGTCTATATGAATTAGTTGCCTTTGTGTTTTATTATCATCTGTCGTATCGATATGTGCTGATAATTCTTCATTATTTTTGTTCGATTCGTTATTGTTATCTATCGATACGATATTGTATATTTTTTCATGTAATTTTTCTAAAAAATTTTTTTTATTATTTTTATTTTTGTTTATAAAAAAACTCATCAAAGCTTTTGTATTATATCCAATTCCATAACACACATCCAAAACTTTAATTTTATCTTTTTTTATACTATCTAACTCAGATGGTATAACAAATTTTTCCCAAGCTTCTGTTAAAGCCCCGAACTTAGAGTGAAACACATCCTTATCAGCATAGGAATACAGCCCTATTGAGCCATCTTCAGTATAATACGGTTCATAATCCCTCATAGTCTATATTATAACCTAAAAATCGCAATTCTCATATAGATTTAGGCAAATTTTTTGACTTTTTTCTTAACAAAAGTATATAATATTATAAGTTAACGAGGATGGTTGTATGAAGAAATTTTTCAGCTTATTAATATTATTTGGACTTAGCTTAACGCCAGTAATGGCAAGGACTTACGAACCTGTGCCTTCCAATGTAAAATTGCCTGCAAAGTACACACAGTCTTACATAGACAGTATTTCAGACGAATATAAAAATATTTCTAATGAGCAAATTTTCCATGTTGCACTGGATATGCTTAAAGATACCTCTGGAGAGTTTTCTAGAAAAGCTCTTCTAGGATATAATGTTACGCAAATGCCTGTAAAGGTTATGTTTAAAGACTTATCAGAGATTAATGAGGCCTACGCTTCTTTTGATGCAATTGGTTGGAAGAAAAAGGGAAGGCTATATGTTTATATAAACCCTAAGCACGAATACGCACCACCCGGAGCAATTGCAGCTCTTTTAGCCCATGAAGCTATTCATCAGGATGAATACAACTCTTTGAGTGAAGAAACCTACGCTTGGACAATGGAAGCTGTTGTTTGGACAGAGATATTGAAACGTTTTCCGGAATCAAATGACTTGGAATCAGCACTTGTAACAAGAGAAAATGTCTTGAAACAATTGTTGGAAAAAGGGAATAATACGAACAAATACATTAAAAAGACTGTGTTTGCAAATGAAGGATACAAAAATTTACCACTTACTTCTCCAGGATTTAGCAATCAATAATCAATTTGTGTTTTAAATAGAAAAACTTTTAAGAATAATCATGCTCAAGTGCTATCGGTATATTGATTACGCTTTATTCTTGATGTTAAATTAAGGTATGAAGAAAAAGCAATTATTAATTTTCATATTATCCGTTTTAATATTAGTTATATTTAATAATGTATTCTTGTCTGTTTTTACGAATACAAACGCTTTTTATACTCGTCAAGCAATGATAAACGACGAGCAGGTAGTTCCGCAACGCTTGTTTGAAAAAACTTGGAGAGTGATTTATAAAGAATACTACGAACCGAGCTTAAACAACCAAGATTGGTATAGATGGAAAGACCATTATAAGGGTAAAATAAAAACGGATGAGGATGCAAGAATTGCAATTGACACAATGATTGCCAGCTTAAATGAGCCGTATACTCGTTTTATGTCACAGAAGGATTTTGAAGATTTAACAAGCTCAATTACCTCAAAAATCTATGGTATTGGGGTTAATATATACTCAAACTCAGGCAAAATCGAGATTTTTAACGTTATGCCGGCAACACCTGCTGATTTTGCTCAGCTTAAACAGGGTGATATCATTACGGCAGTAAACGGAAAAGAGATAAACGGTATGAATGTTTCTGATGTTGCAGCACTGGTTCGAGGACCTGAAAACAGTGTAGTTGAGCTAACTATTTTAAGAAACAATAAGAAATTTACTAAGAAAATTAAACGTAAAGAAATCAAAATTAAGAGTGTTAAAAGCTCTGTATTGGACAATCATATCGGCTATATACAGATATTGAGCTTTATGAGCGGAACTACTCCAAATGAGTTTGTCGAAGCACTCGAAAATACAAAAAATGCGGATTCGCTGATTCTTGATTTAAGAGGAAATACAGGCGGTTTATTAGATAATGCAGTATTTATCGCCGACATGTTTATTAATGATGGCACAATTGTCGATATTATTTATAGAAACGGCTACAAAAAATCAATAAAAGCAAAAGATGAACGATTGACTATGCAAAAGCCTGTCGTTGTACTTGTAAACGGTGCCAGTGCAAGTGCTAGCGAAATTTTATCCGGAGCATTAAAGGATTATAATAAAGCTACTCTTATTGGTAGAAAAACCTTTGGGAAAGGGCTTGTACAGAAAGTTGTGCCACTACCGAATCAGACCGGGGTAAATGTGACGATTGCACGTTACTTAACGCCAAATGGCACTGATATTAATAAACTTGGAATAAAACCTGATATTGAGGTCGGAAACGAATACGACTTCTATTTAGAAAATAAAAACGATGTACAGTTGGAAAAAGCGAAAGATATTTTAAACAATGATAAACGAACTGGAAATACTAAAAAATAAAGGGCAATTGCGTACAATCCCTAATATTGAGTCAAAATCTGACGGAAAAATTACGATTGATGGGATTGAGTACGTAAACTTTGCTTCAAATGATTATTTGGGTGTTAGTACCAAGCTTGATTTAGAAAAAGAGTTCTTAAAAACTCAAGAACATTTGCTATCTTCCGCTTCTGCACGACTTTTGACGGGTTCTTCTCCGGAATATAAAGAGCTTGAACACACGGTGAGCAAGATTTTTAATAAAGATGCAGCTCTTATATTTAATACCGGTTATCAGTGCAATTTAGGTGTTATATCGGCTTTAATCGGGCGTGGCGATGTCGTGTTCTCAGACAAATTAAACCATGCAAGTATAATTGATGGGATGCAGCTTTCGCAAGGAGAATTCTATCGCTATAAGCACTTTGATTACGACAATCTGGAAAGATTACTAAAAGAGAAGCGTGGGAATTATAAGCGAGCTTTAATCGTTTCAGAGTCAGTATTTAGTATGGATGGTGATGTTGCTGATATTGACAGGCTTGTTGAGCTTAAAAACAAATACGATTGCCTGCTAATGATTGATGAAGCACACGCATTTTGTGCTTATGGAGATACCCTTGCAGGGGCTTCATACGGTAAAGATGTTGATATTATTACAGCAACATTCGGCAAAGCTGTTGGCTCATTTGGAGCATTTTGCGTTTCCAATGAAACGATTATTTCTTATTTAATCAATAAAGCCCGCTCATTTATTTTCTCAACCTCAATTCCGCCACTAAATATTGCGTGGTCGAATTGGCTTTTGAACGAGAAGAGAGCTTATTTAGAAACACAAAAGACGAAACTGCAAACTTTAACAAATGATGTACACAAGCTTCTTGATTCACGTGGAATTGAAACAGTTTCAGAAAGCCATATTATACCAATTATTATTGGTTCTAATGATGATACAATAAAAATTGCAGAGAAATTAAAGGCCGAAGGGTATTATATTCCGGCAATTCGTCCGCCTACGGTACCTGAAGGTACATCAAGGCTCAGAATTTCTTTAACAGCAGACTGCAAACTCAATGATTTTAAACGAGTTTTAGAAATTGCTCTTTAGTTTTCTCTCTGATTTCTTTATCTATTTCAAAGATTTCATCAAGAGTTGGAGCTTGTATTAGCTTATGCTCGGACATCATTTTTTCTACTGTGTCAATTATGTCAAACAGCTTTATTTGACCTTTTAGAAACGCAAATACAGCTTCCTCATTAGCGGCATTCAAACAAACTGTTGCAGAGCCACCCATTTTACCGGCACTATAAGCAAGGTTTAGAGCTTTAAATTTATCCCAATCTGGTTCTTCAAAATCGAGTCTGGCGATTTCAGAGAAGCTAAAACTCTTTGATTTTATACCTTGGTAGCGTTCAGGATAAGTTATTGCATACTGTATAGGAATATGCATACTTGGAAGCCCTAATTGAGCAATTACGCTACCATCAACATACTCAATTGCAGAGTGAACGATACTTTGTGGATGAACAACTACTTGAATTTTATTATAATCCATGTTGAACAAATGGTGAGCTTCGATTACCTCTAAACCTTTATTCATAAGGGTTGCACTATCTACAGTAATTTTACGTCCCATATGCCATCTTGGATGAGCGAGAGCCTGTTCAACCGTCGCATTCTTCATATCTTCGACTGATTTTTTCAAGAATGGGCCGCCCGAAGCAGTTATAATAAGTTTGTCAACTTGCGAGATATCCTTAATGCATTGGTGAATAGCACAATGTTCGCTATCGACCGGAATAATTTTAACGCCTTTGTCTTTAGCAAGTTTCATTACGATATCACCTGCCATAACAAGTGTTTCTTTGTTCGCTAAAGCAATATCTATACCGTTATTAATGGCAGTTATAGTTGGTTTTAAACCAATTCTGCCTGATACTGCAACGAGAATTATATCGTTTTCTTTGTTAGAGCATATTTCTTCCAGGCTAAGCGGAGTTGCACCCTCAATTGCTTTTATATCTTCTGCATAAGCATATTTTGGCTTAAATTTCTTAATCTGCTCGTTTAATAATTCGGTATTAGTTCCGGCAGTTAATGCAATTATTTCAAACTTGTCATCTAGTTTTTCGATTACTTCTAATGCTTGTCTGCCGATTGAGCCTGTTGAGCCTAATATACTTATTTTTCTTCTCATTTTATTCCTCTATTCTTAAAGCCAAATAATCTTTTAATGCGATCTTCCAATCTCTGCAAAGTTTTTTATTATCCATAACACTATATGCAGGACGCTTAGCAGGACGTGGGAATTCTGCCGTTGTGCATGGTTGCAAATTCACGTTTAGACCAAGCTGGGTAAAGATTTCTTTAGCAAATCCATACCAAGTGGTTTCTCCGCTTCCGCAAACGTGATATGTGCCATAATCAGTTCCCGCAAGGAGTTTTACGATACCATTTGAAAGTTCGACTGTCCAAGTCGGACATCCACGCTGGTCATCTACTACTTTTAATACCTCTTTATCTTTCAAAGAAATCATTGTTTCGACGAAGTTTCTGCCGTGATGACCGTATAGCCAGCTTGTTCTTGCAATATAATATTTAGAGCAGTATTTACGGATTGCTTCTTCTCCTTGAAACTTAGTCAAACCGTAATTGTTTATAGGATTTGGCTTGTCATCAGGAGTATATGGTTCTGTTTTTGTTCCGTCAAATACATAGTCAGTTGAAATATAGAGTATTGTAATATTGAGTTTAGCACAAGCTTTAGCTAGATTTTCTGTACCTTTAGCGTTTACTTTTGCAGCATTTTCTAAATCTTCTTCAGCTTTATCAACGTTAGTGTAAGCGGCACAGTGTATAACAAAATCCGGAGATTCTTCTGTTAAGACTCTCATTACAGCTAATTCATCCGTAATATTAAGAGCATTTATATCTGTTTCAACAACCTCATACCCTTCATTTTCCAATATCGGACAAAGATCCTGTCCTAACATGCCTTCGGCACCAGTTACCAATACTTTCATCAAAGACTCCTCTTAAATATATACTGATAATAACACAAAAGAGAGAAATTTGTTTTATAAACTTATCCCTCTCCAGATGGAGAGGGTAGTATATTGTAATTTACTCAATAAAAAATTGCACTTGACACGATTCGGTACAAAGCACGACCTAGGCGTTAAAAAGGGGACTCTCTAGCTGGTGAACTATAATAATGCCTGCGATTGCAATTTACGCAATAAAAAATTGCGCTTGGCGCGATTCGAACGCGCGACCTATCCCTTAAAAGGGGAGTGCTCTACCTGCTGAGCTACAAGCGCAAATTATAAAAATTTGTAAACTATTCTATTTTCAATAACAGCTTTCTGTTAATTGCCTTACATACTTCCGTATTCAACGGTCTATATATCTCGGCTGTGGAATAACCACAAGATATATATTATCAAGAACAAAATTTACTGTCAACCACTTTATTTAATTAAAGATTTCTTCAATGATTTCGGCTATTTCGGGTGAAATATCGGATGGAGAAGCAATATTTTCTCTCACCATTTTAGCAAAATCTGCTTTTTTGAATTCATGTAAACCTTTGTTTTTGAATATTAATTCAAGATTTTTAGCTTCCGGAACCCCGTCTAATAAATCTGCCTCACTAATTGTTGCGAAATTTTCCAAATGATGATTAAGTGTTTTTATTATTAATGACTTTGGTAGCAGATCTTCAAACTCTCCACAAGCAACAAGATGTATTTTATCTATACTGCGTAATTTCGGACGGATTTGGGCGATATTTTCTTCAGCATCCCTGTCTAGAAGCAAGAAAATTGGTAGTTTTAACTCTTCAATAAGCCTATAATACATTTTTACAACCTGATTTTTGCCACCAGCGGGTATAATTTGTATCCCTTTTTGGTAAAAATCATGCCCTAAATACCTTGAAAACGCCGGAAGTAAAATTTCTTCCGTTAAACCTTCAACCAAAATGACTTTCTCTATAGGAAATTTGAGCAGGTTCTCTTCTCTCATTTTTATAAGGTCATTATGTTCCGCCAAAGATTTCAGCCAACGCAAATTTATAACACATGAGTCATCTATATATGTTATTGCTTCTTGATAATTAATTTTATTGTCTAATAAAATTTGCGTAGCTTCATCATTATTATATATAGAATTTTCATAAGATTGTAAACATTTGTTTATAGAAAAATCAACTGTTTTGTCTGGTAACGACGAGTTTATTATTTCTACGGCATAATCTCTAATAATTTGAATTTCTAACTTTTCAAGTTCTGTTTTTTTGTATTTAGGCTCAATTAAATTAGATAGAATTATATCAAAAAACACCCTCAAATATTTTTCTTTAGTAGATTTGAAACGAGTCAGCCTATCTAAAGAAATCAAGAGTTGTTCACGAGTTAATTTTTTATACTTAATTTTTTCCATACACTATAAAATTATTTTAGTATAGAATTTATCCAATGTAAAACTTTGTAAATAATTTCTGTAAAATTAAATGTAAAGTTTTGTAACAATAGTTTTAAACATGTGCAATTATTAAAAATAAAAATACTTTATATATACAAGAGTATAAAAAACACGGAGACTAGGCACAGAAAATGGCATTCTTGTTATTACTACATGAAAAATTGAGGCTGAGACGTCAGGTCAACAAACTGACGTTAAAACAGACGCAAAATTCTAGCCGCCTAGAACGTGTTCAAAAGAATATTGAACGCATCCAAAAGATGTATTCAAAACAGGAAACTACTCTAGACCAACAAGCTAAAAATTGGTCAGCTTTGGCTAAAAATAGCATTTGGTCAGGTGCAGGTTTGAACTCAAATCAAATGGGCTTTAACCCATTGAATTTTGGTATGGGTAATGGTAATAGTTTATTCAGAATGAATGCAATGCAACAAGCAATAGCTAACAACTCTGAACTTAGAAGCAAAATCGGCGAAGGTAACTTCGAAAAGATGATGGCAGAATATCAAGCTGGTACATTATCTAAAACAAATGATGGAGCAGATGTTGCAGCAACTGATCGTAAGTACGGAGCTAATGGCGAGTTTAATTATGATCAAATTCAAGCCTTCCAACAATTAATGACTTGGGCAGGCAATTGTGAATCACAAGCTCAAATGCAATGTCAAAACACTATTACACAATATGATACAGGTCTTACAAACTATGTAGCAAGAATGAAAGAACAAATTGAAGATGAACAGGCAATGGCATTAGCACCACTTGAAGCATTGCAAACAGAATACGATTTGGAAAAGTCTTCAATCGAAACTCAATTAGCATCTGCAAGAGAAAGATTACAAACAATCGAACAAGCTTGTTCCGAAGAAGTGAAGAACTCAGCACCGAAGTTCGGTTTAGGTTAATAATAGTTATTAAGTTTCATATAACAAGGGCGGCTCGAAGAGCCGCCCTTGTTTTATTTTATATAAAATTTGCAACTCTCGGTCATTCCCTCTCCTAGGGCACTAGTGTCCATTATAAATTTTATCAAATGAACGACATTCGTGCTGCGAACGTGCAGCGATTAGCTGCGATAGTGAGCACAGGAGTGCAAGCTCTGCTTGCTACATTTATTTAATTAAACGCTCGTAAGAGCGTAGGAAGCGATAGCGTGTTTTCTCTTTCTTTTGGTCCTTTTCTGGGGTAAATACTTTCAACTTGTAGGAGCACTTACTAGCTTGGAAGTAAAGTAAAAAATCTTTTTATTCGCAACAAAAGAGAAAGAAAAGAACATTTCAAAAAACTTTTTATTTCAAAATAATTCTTACTTTTTCTTCTTTGAAAAAGCAAGAAGAAAAAGTAAGCAAAAAGAAGAAACTTTAATTGTTTTCTACAACCTAACGGTTGTGGTTTAAATGGATGTGGCAAGCAGAGCTTGCACTCTTACGCTCGCTAAAAAACGCTCGCAGTGCGAATGTCGTTCAAATTTAGTCTTGACTCTATGTTTGTAACATAACTATATTGATTTTATTCTATTCTAGAATTTTTTCTAAAAATTATTATGGACAGTAGTGCCTCCTAGGGTGAGGGATATATTTACCCCATAAAATTTTACAATCCTTAATACGCCATTGTGATAAATTAAATATATGGCAAATTTTATACCTTTACATATTCACTCGGAGTATTCTTTATTAGATGGGATGATTAGAGTAGGCGACTTGGTCAAGTATGCCCAAGAGAACAATGTGCCTGCAATTGCGATTACAGACCACGGGGTTATGTATTCTGCGGTCGAATTTTATGAACTGGCAAAGCACGCCGGAATTAACCCGCTAATAGGATGCGAATTTTATGTCCATGATGGAGATATCCATGTTCACGACAATTCGCACAACCCACTATATCACTTAATCTTGATTGCAAAGGATAACAAAGGATATAAAAACCTAATCAAATTAGTTTCAACAGCTTGGTGCGAAGGTTTCTACTACAAGCCACGTATAAACTTTGAACTTCTTAAAGAGTATCACGAAGGGCTTATCTGTGCTTCTGCCTGTTTAGGTGGCGAAGTCTTACAACATTTGCTCAAAAATGAATATGAACAAGCGAAAGAAGTTGCAAAACGCTACAAAGAATTATTCGGAGATGATTATTATATAGAGCTTCAAGACCATAATTTGGAAGAACAGAAACGTACGAATCCTGATTTAATGCGTATTGCAAAAGAACTGGACATAAAATTAATTATAACAAACGACTCGCACTATTTAACCAAAGCGGACGCTGACGCACAAGATACGCTATTATGCTTGCAAACAAACGCCAATAAGGATGACGAAAAACGTTTCCACTTTCCAAATAATGAGTTTTACGTAAAATCAAAAGATGAGATGCGACAAGCGTTTTCGTGGATGGATGACGCTACTTTTGAAGAATGCTGTGCTAATACAGAAGAAGCTGCCAACAAGTGCAACGTAGAAATAGAGCTTCACAACGCTCCTTTGCCTCATTATGACGTGCCTGAAGAATTCTTGTTTACATCAGACGACGTTGACCCGAAAATTCTTGAACGACTTAAAAAGAAAAACAAAACAGAGAATACTGCAGACGTTTTAGAAGAAGCAAAATACATTCAAGGTATAGAAAATTATCTTGAACACATTGTATTTGAAGGTTTAAAAAAACGTTACGGCGACCCGATTCCCGAAAAAATCATTGAGCGTACGAAATACGAACTGGGCGTAATCAACCAAATGGGTTTCCCGGCATACTTTATGATTACATGGGATTTTATCCACTTTGCAAAGACTCATGATATTCCTGTAGGCCCGGGAAGAGGTTCTGCTGCCGGTTCAGTTGTAGCCTACGCACTTGAAATTACTGACATTGACCCTATATATCACAAACTGTTGTTCGAAAGATTCTTAAACCCAGAACGTTTCACTATGCCCGATATTGATATCGACTTTTGTATCGACAGGCGTAGTGAAGTTATTGACTACGTAACTCAAAAATACGGCGAGGACAAAGTTTGTCAGATTATCACGTTCTCTACTTATGCTCCAAAAGCTGCATTTAAGGGTGTTGGGCGTGTATTGCAAGTTCCGTTTGCAGAAAGTAACCGCCTAACAGGATTAATCGAGCCTGCACTTGATGTCGCTAGAGCAACAAATCCGAAAGCAGAATGGCTTCGTGATATTGTAGTTGCGGAAGGAGAGTCTGATTTTAAAAAGCTATATGACGAAGATTATCAAATAATGAATCCGGAGAGCGGTAAAACAATAAGCTTCAAGCGTTGGGTTGATATGGCTGTTGCAATCGAAGGCTTAAAGTGCGGTACAGGTACACACGCAGCAGGTGTAATTATTTCTCACGCACCGTTAGATACGATTTTACCTGTTCAACCGTCAAAAGACGGTATTGTACAAACAGGGTACCCGAAACACGAAGCAACAGAAGTTCTTGACCTATTAAAGATGGACTTTTTAGGTTTAAGAAACTTAACTATGATTACAAAAACGTGCAAAATGGTTAAAAAATACCGTGGTATAGATGTAGACATTAACCACATTCCGCTTGATGATAAACCTACATACGATATGCTTGTACGTGGTGAAACAATCGGCATATTCCAGCTTGAATCTCAAGGTATGATGAACCTTGTAAAACGTCTTAAACCGGACGTATTTGAAGATTTGGGTGCATTAGTAGCCTTATTCCGTCCGGGGCCGTTGGGTTCCGGCATGGTTGACGATTTCGTAGCCAGAAAGCATGGAAAGCAAGAAATTACATATGCTCATCCATTACTTGAGCCTGTGTTAAAAGATACATACGGCACAATTGTTTATCAGGAACAAATCATGCAGGTATTCCAAGTGCTTGCAGATTATTCCCTCGGTCAAGCAGACCAAGTCCGCCGTATGATGGGTAAAAAAGACCTTAAGACAATGGAAGAACAACGAGGCAAGTTTATTGAAGCTTCTGCAAAACATGATATGAAAAAAGAAGATGCAGAAAAGCTCTTTAACCAAATCCTTGCGTTCGCATCATACTGTTTCAACAGGTCGCACTCAGCCGCTTATGCTTTCGTAGCTTATCAAACAGCCTACTTAAAGACGCACTATCCCGTTGAATATTTTTCAGCACTTTTATCAAGTGTTGCTGACAATAAAGACCAGACACAACTTTATATTGAAGAAGCTCAAAGACTTGGCAGCAAAGTACTTGCACCGGATATTAACAAATCCTATCTTGAATACGCACCGGACGGTGACAACATTCGCTTCGGTATGGCTGCAATCAAAGGCGTTGGAGCTCCTGTAGTTGAAGCTATTATAAAAGAGCGTGAAGAGAATGGCGATTTTAAGAATATATTTGACTTCTGCAAGCGTGTTGACACAAAATATGTTAACAAAAAGTCTTTAGAAGGTTTGATTAAAGCCGGAGCATTTTCTAATATTGAAAAGAGTAGAAAACAACTGTTTGAGAATATGGAGCACATCCTCGACGTTACTTCGAAAGAAGCTAAAGACAAAGCTATGGGGCAAGTAAGCTTGTTTGCATCACTTGGCGAAGATAGCGGTTTTGAAAATGTACAATATCAACTAATCGGAAGCGATGCAGAGTATACAGACAAAGAAATTCAGCAGTTTGAAAAAGAATTCCTCGGGTTTTATGTCACATCACACCCCCTATTTTCAATAAGGGACAAGCTGCCATTTTTAATGACACATAGAGTCGCAGAACTAAAAGACCTTGAAGAAGAAACCGTTGTGACTCTTTGTGGATTGATTACTGCTACAAGACAGATTCCTACGAAGAAAGACCCGTCAAAATTCTTGAGATTTATTACATTAGAAGATTTGACAGGAAAAGTCGACTGCGTTTGCTTCCACAAAAAGCTTCAAGAGTTTGGCGAAATGCTTGTGCAAGATAACAAAGTTGTAATTACCGGCAAAGTTCAACATAGGGGCGAAGATGCCATAAGCGTCTTGATTGATAACGTTAAATCAGTTGAAAACTCAAATATAGTTACGGTTAGCCTTAAAAAAGAGGTTAAATACGAGGAACTCTGCGGAATTAAAAATATTTTAGCAAAACACCACGGAGATGACCCTGTAATGTTTAAATTGCCGCCAGTAAACGGATACAGTACAAAAATCCTGACCGCACCGATTTTCTGGGTAAATTCTACAAACGACTTCGTAAACCATGTTAACAAAGTCTTTGCAAACGAAGTTGACGTATCTATTCGCTCATTAGACCAACCATTAGAGGTTTAGCCTTTTAATACGTTTACAACAAATTCTAAAGCACCTTGTTGAGCTTTGAATACTTCAACACCTGCTTCAGCCGTTTTGTTATAAAATTCTGTATCAGAAAAGAGTTTATCTGCAATATTAAATAACTCGTCAGGCGTTTTAACCACAAATCCTGCTTTCGCATTTTGGATAATCGCATAAATATCCTTAAAATTATGGATAGAAGGCCCAGAAATAACAGGTTTTCCAAATATAGTAGCTTCAAGCGGGTTATGGCCGCCTGTTTTGTTGAAACTTCCACCAATAAACGCAACATCTGCGAATGCAAACATTTTCCCCAGTTCGCCCATCGTATCAAGTATCATAACATCATTATTAGCTAAAGTTCCGCCTTCAGAACGCAAGCAAGCGTCTTTTACAATTGATTTTACTTCATCTAAGCGAGTCAAATGCCTTGGTGCAATAATAAATTTTAAATCTGAATGTTTCGTTTTAAGCTTCAAAAACGTATTATAAATAATTTCATCCTCGCCTGAATGAGTCGAAGCGGCAAGGAATATTCGTCCGCATTTTTCGAGCTCAAAATCAACCGTAGGAGCGGTTATATCAAACTTTAGATTATTCATTCTCTTTGTGTTGGCAGGGTTTGCCCCAAGAGCCAAAAACTTGTTCAAATCCTCAGTCGACTGCGTGAAAATGCCTGTATAATTCTGCAATAAAGGTTCAAAGAAAAACTTTAGTTTACGATAAGAATTAAAGGTTCTATCAGAAATTCTGCCATTTATAATATACAGCTTAATTCCACGTTTCTTACAAATACTTCCAAAGTTCGGCCAAATTTCGGTTTCAGCCATCAAAATTTCTGTCGGATTGATTTTATCTAAAAATTTATCGACACAACTCGGTGTATCAAAAGGGAAATAAGTAACCAAATCAGCCGTGCCATCAAGCTTTTTGTGAGCAATTTCTTGACCGGTGTTAGTACCCGTTGTAACAACTATTTTTGCGTTAGGAAAAGTCGTTCTGGTAGTTTTGATAAGCTTTTCTATCGCATTAATTTCGCCAACAGACACTCCGTGAAACATGATTACTCGATTATTTGAAAAATCAGGTGCTTCAAATTCTCCGCATTTGCGTTTGAATGCGTCATCCGAATAGCCCGCCTTATTGTGCAATAGCTTTAAAAGCGGATAAGAAATTCTAAAAATTGTTTCACTTGCAAGATTTATTAAAGTCATTTATTTACCTTCTACTAACATATATTTTCTGCCATCCTTAACAAGTTGATAATCAAGAGCTTCAACCTCTTCATCAATTGCCTTGTGAGGAAGAATAACTAAATTATTCGGACGCTTAAGAGCTGATTTGAGTTCATCTATAGTAAAATCTTTACCGTACTCAACAGGTTTTCCGCCGTAATAAATCAATGAATACTTGTGAGAAAAATGGTAGCAGGTTAAAGTCTTGTCCTCATTTTTAGCAATTTGAGCATATTCAAGCAAATCATCTTGACCAAATTTGTAGTCAATCTTGAAGAACTTTTCGGTGCCAAAAGCTGACAAAACAAGCATTAAAATTACATAGGTAAAAAATACGCCCAAATATCTTTCACGCTTAGCAAACAGAATTGATGCCAAACCTGATGCGAATAATAGTGTTATACAAAGAGGTTTTGCAGAAGATATATCTGCAACCAATTGTGCCGGCAAGAATAGTGGAGTAAATATTGCTACAATTGAAGCCAATATAAAGATTCCACCTACAACATAAACAGTTTTATTTATGATTCTGCTATATTCACCTTTTTCGATATATTTATACCAGATATAACCGCCCAAACAAGCCAATGACGGATAAATCGGTAAAATATATGTAATTAATTTTGTTTTAGATGATGAGAAAAATAACAGTGTAAATACTGCTATTATAGCGTTATAAACCAAAAATCTCTGTGTATCTGTTAAGTTTTGGAACTTAAAATCACGCTTAATACATTTTCTGATAAGTACAGCCAGAGTTGAAACAATCCACGGGAAGAAGCCCCAAAGAATTGTTAAAAAGTAGAAATAAAACGGCTGTTGGCGTCCGATTTCGTTTGAACCTAGAAATCTTGCGATATGATGTTTTATCACATATTCTTGGAAGAATAGCGGGTCATGGATTTTTAGCATTACAATGTGCCAAGGTAGCGTTATTAAAAAGAACAAAACAAAACCGACTAAAAAGTATTGCGGCTTAAAAATTTCTTTGAATTTCTTTGAAAAAATTGAGATAAAGAACATTGAGCCGAATGGAACAACAAATCCCGGAATCCCCTTCGCCATTACAGCTAAACCTGAAAAAATATAAAACAACCACCAGAAATATTTTTTGTTCTTTTCTTCAGAGAATGTTGTTAGCATACCAAAGCAAAGTGAGAACCAAACACAGGTAGCAACAACGATATCGAGAATTGCAAACTTTGATAAGATTAAAAATTCTAAAGATGTTGCAAGGACTAAGGCTGAAACTACACCATAAGCTCTTGATACAATTTTTCTTCCTACAAAATAAGTCAAAAAACCGCACAAAGTTCCATAAAGTGCGACCGGAAAACGAGCCGTGAATTCGGTTATTTTACCAAACAAGCCGAATGATAGGCATTCTCCCCAGAAGTAAAGAGGTGGCTTTTCAAAGAAAAACTCGTTATTCAAATACAGGGTCAAAAAGTCCTTTGTATTGAACATATCTTTTGACATAGAAACATATCTTGATTCATCCACGTCCATCAAGGCATATGCCCAAATATTATGAAAGAATATAAAATAAAATAATATGCCTAACCCCAGAATAGTAAACCATTCCTGATGCTTGATAACAAATTCTTTAATCTTAGTCATACTCCCTCTCCCTTTTTTTACCCATTCTATCATAAAAATTGTGAATAAAAAATAACGGCAAGTAAATCTTTACCCGCCGTTATATTGTTGTTTGTAAATATAGTTGTTTTTAGTTTTATACTTCTTTGCTCTTTGGAGCCATTGCATAACCAATTAATGCTAGAGCTGCTGCACCACCGGCAATATATGTTGCTAATTTGCCACCAGGAATCTTTCTTTCAAATAATGCTTTCAAATCTTCCTTAGCAGATGCTTTAACTTCAGCCATATATTTTTCTTTAGTGCCCTTAAGTTCTTCAAATGCCTTCTTCAAATCTGCTTCAGATTTACCTTCAGCCTTAGGAAGTTTTGCTTTTGCGTCATCCAAAGCTTTTTGTGCAGTTGATTGAGCATCTAATTCAGCTTTTAACATATTATCAGTTACAGATTCTCTAGCCTTTTGAGCAATTTGTTCTTCTGTTAAAGCTTCACCCAATGATGCTACTTTATAATCATTAGGAACTGTTACACCTTTTGGTAATTCCAACTTAGGCATTTCTAATACAGGTTTTTGAATCTTAACTTTGTTACCTTTCTTATCGTAGATTACGCCATTTTTGATTTCAGCACCCTTGCCATATTCTTTTCTTAGTTCTTTTTGAACATTTTTTAATTCGTTATTAATCTTTTTAATTTTAGCATTTGCAGCCTTAATATTTTTGCTCTTTTCAGGGTGTGCAATTGTATTGTAAGCTTCTGTTGCTACATTTTTCTTACCCTCAGCATCTTTAATGGCTTCATCAAGTTTTTCTACACTGATATCATTGCCGAGTAATTTTTTGAATGCTCTCTTATCAGCATCAGATAAACCAGCTGTAAATCTTTCTAACAATGTTTCTTTAGAAGCTTCATTTACAACTTTGATTCCGCTCTTGCTGAACAAACCTGCCAGAACATCTAATACGTTTACGTTAACAGCACCTTGTTTCTTAAGAATTTCACCATATGCTTTCTTGAATTCTGTTAATTTTGCGATTTTCTTTTCTTGAATTTTGGTATAATTGTTCAATTTTCTTTCAGCAATATTCGC
Source organism: uncultured Candidatus Melainabacteria bacterium (assembly GCA_934754775.1). Lineage (GTDB taxonomy): Bacteria > Cyanobacteriota > Vampirovibrionia > Gastranaerophilales > Gastranaerophilaceae > CAG-196. The sequence continues at coordinate 47,604 of CAKVIM010000005.1, forward strand.
ATCACGTTCATAAAGAGCCTTAAAGTCGCCACCTAATGCTTTGTTTAAAGCGTTGTATGCATTTTCAGTTTCTTTCTTTATTGCATCTTGATAGTTAGCTTTGCTTTCTAGTAAACCTTTTTGTTTAGAAACTAATTTTGGAGTCTTAGAAGCTTTACCACGAACGATATTCTTACCGGCTAATTCTTGGATATAGCCGTAGATTTCTTTCTTTGTTGCTGCTTTAGCGGCTTCGATTTCTTCTTTCGTACCGGTGTATTGTAAGCCTGATACAACATTATCTAGAGCTGCATTAATAGTCTTATCAGCCTTGCTTAAAGCATTTACATCACCATCAGCTTTATAAATCAAATCTGCCAATTCATTATATAATTGTTTCGGAGCAACTTGTTTAGAACCTTTTGCAGAAGCCTTAATTTTAGCAGCTTCAACCTTTTCTAACTCAGCACGCTTAGTATCTACTGCGGCTTTTTTATCGCTCAATTCTTTTTCCAGATTTTTGTAATTATCATCCTTTATAATGTCGCCACCAGCATTTTCTGCCTTGTAGTCATTCCACATTTTTTCATATTCAGTATCAGCATCTGCTAATTTCTTACGAGCAGCAATTGCTTTATCTTGAATAGATTTATCATCACTAACTTCTTTCACTGATGATTCGAATTTGTCTTGAGCTTCTTTTACGATATCATCAAGTGATTCATATTTAGGCTTTGTTGCGATACGTGCGGCTCCATAGCCTGCACCGGCACCTAAAACTGCACCACCCAACACATATGGTGTAGAAGAAGTTTGCTTCACTTGTGGTGCTCCTGCTTGAATTGATAATTCATCTGTCATAACTAATTACTCCTATATTTACAACTTACTATTATTTTTTTAATCCCATAAATCCGTACATCTTAGGTTTACTAATATAAACACACAAACAATATAAAAATTGCTATACATAAGCTATATTTTTTTAAGCAAATTTACGGTTTATCTCTAGAACTATTATACTGCTTGAATTATAGCCTGCAAATTAATGTTTACAAAAATTAATATTTCAAAATAAAACATCAATCGCACCACGAGCGTGCAGCGTTTAGCTGCGATAGCGAGTGAAAAGTGCAGGCTCTGCATGCTACAGCCATTCAATCCACAACCGTAAGGTTGTAGAAAACAGTGCGTCATTTCTTTTCTTTTGCTTCGTTTTCTTTTCTTTTTTCGCAATAAAGAAAAGAAAATGAAGAAATATTTTGAAATAAAAAAATGTACTTTTCTTTCTCTTTGCCTAAGCAATGAAAGAGAAAGAAAAGATACCAAAAGAAAGAGAACCTCGGCTAATGTTCCTACGCCCTTCGGGCGTGGTTTGAATGGCTGTTGCCGGTGAACCGGCACTCTTACACTCGCTATCACAGCTAAACGCTGCACGCTCGTGGTGCGAATGATGTTCTACGGATTGTTGGGGTAAAACCCCAACCTACTTCAGGTGAACAACTTTGGTCATCCCCTCTCCTTACAGGAGAGGGTTAGGGTGAGGTGAAATCCCGTAAGGGACAGAACATCATTAAAGAAAGTAAGTGGGCATATCATCGCCCTCTTTACTTTTTCCCCTGTTTGTCATAAACTTAAAAGGTTAAAAAGACTATAAAGAGGAGATTATATTATGAAAAATAGAGTTTTATTATGCATAATGGACGGATGGGGAATCTCTACAGGTTCTGACAAATATGACGCTACAAAGCTTTCACATCCAGTTAATGTACCGGAACTTATTAAAGACAACCCCTCAATCAGAATTCATGCTGACGGAGAATACGTAGGGCTTCCGGAAGGTCAAATGGGTAACAGCGAAGTTGGACACTTAAACTTGGGTGCCGGTAGAGTTGTTTACCAAGATTTATCAAAAATCAACAGAGCCATCAAAGACGGCTCATTCTTTAAAAACGAAAAATTCTTGGAAGCAATTGAACATGCTAAAAAGAATAATTCCGCACTTCATATCTACGGTTTGGTTTCAACAGGCGGCGTTCACTCATCACTAGACCATGTACTTGCTCTAATCAAACTTGCTGCAAATGAAGGACTTACAAAAGTTTACTTACACGCATTCTTAGATGGTCGTGACACACCACCTTCAAGTGCTTGCACATACTTGCAAACAGTCGAAGATGAATTAAAGAAATATAATTTACCGAAAGTTGCAACAGTTATCGGCAGATACTACATCATGGACAGAGATAACCGTTGGGATAGAGTTGAAAAAGGTTACAACTGTTTATTATTTGGCGAAGGCAACAATGCTGCAACCGCTTGTGAAGCTGTTAAAAAGTCTTACGAAGAAAGCGTTACAGATGAATTCGTTCTTCCAACTGCTATCGGCACAGAAGCAGAAGTAATTGAAAGCAGAATTCACGACAATGACGCTATAATTTTCTTCAACTATCGTCCTGATAGAGCAAGAGAAATAACCAAAGCTATTAATTTCAAAGACTTTGACGGTTTTGAAAGAAAAAAAGTTCTAAACAATATTTACTATTGCACAATGACAAGCTATGAAGCAACATTTACATTCCCTGTTGCATTTCCTAAAACTAAGCTTGTAAACATATTGGGTGATGTATTGGAAGCTAACGGCGTTCATCAATTCAGAACTGCCGAAACAGAAAAATATGCACACGTTACATTCTTCTTCAATGGCGGTATTGATGAACCTCAACCTCACGAGACAAGAAAGCTTGTAGCTTCACCAAAGGTTGCAACTTATGATATGCAACCGGAAATGAGTGCTCCTGAGGTTTGCGAAAACGTATTGGAAGCGGTTAAAAACCCTGAATACGGTTTCGTATTAGTAAACTTCGCTAACCCTGATATGGTTGGTCACACAGGTGTACTTGAAGCTGCGGAAAAGGCTTGTAAAGTTGTTGACGAATGCGTTGGCAAGATTGCAAAAGAATGTAAAGAAAACAATGTTGTAATGTTGCTTACGGCTGACCACGGTAACGCAGAAGTAATGTTCAACGAAAAAACAGGCAAACCACACACAGCACACACAACAAATGAAGTTCCGTTCGTTGTAATCAACGGACCTCAAGGTCTTGAACTTAAATCAGACGGTGCTTTATGTAATGTTGCACCAACTGTATTACAGTTGATGGGTATTGAAAAACCTGCTGAAATGGATTGCGACAGTTTGATTAAATAAAGAAAGAGAAAAAGTTGAATAGTTGAAAAGCTTAACAGTTGAATTAATAAATATTTTGAGCGTTAACGGAATTAAAGAACTTATCAACTATTCAACTTCTAAACTCTTTAACTACATAATTATGAGAGATTACAATGACTGAAGAGAATAACGTTAAACCATTAAATATAGATTTATCACTAAAGAAAAATAATGTAGATGAGTTCTTTTACAATTTGAGCGAAAACCCCAACGGGTTCAAAAATAAGGACTTTCGTTACACATTGAGCTTAATTTATCAGCTCGTTGAGGATGAATTTGAAGGAATTTTTCTTTCACCTAATTCACCGGTTAGAAACACTGATTTCTTGCTTATAAACGACGGTACAGCAGCAAATCCAAAGCTTTCATTCTTTGTAACGCCTACAAATAATTTCCAATTTTATCTAAAATCTAAAGGTTCTATGTTCAGATTTACCTCTAAAGAAGTAAACGGACAAATCGGTTATGTTATGCCTCTTGATTTAGTTTTAGACTATTTCGGCGGCTTTGGTGAAGTTATTGATTTTTCTGCTCTGACTCAAACTTTTGCATATTTTAACAAGCTTACGCACTTTGTAATGAAGCTTATTGAAAAATTATACTTCATACCTACAGTACACAAAAGAGAAGGTGCTGCGGGCGGATTTTTTAGAATTGTGTATGAGCCGATTATTTCTAATAAAGAATCCGCAAAAATCATCAATGAGCTTGAGAACAATGTTCCGGAAGATTTGTTTATAAAAGGTGATAAGCCAAAAGACTTTGTAGAAAAGTTTGTTAGAGAATATTTGAATTACTTGGTATACAAGTTTTTAGGCATAAAAGCTTACCGTTTCAAAGATATCAAATCAGGTCATTATATGATTAAAGATTTAGAGCAAAAGTCTTTGATGAAAGGTAAAGATATTGCCGAAAACTTTGCACAATGGTTTGACGAACTCTACCTCGGTAAGTACGATTTGATACCGTTCTTTAAGGTTAATAAGGTTAGCGATGATGAGTTTGAGCTAAAAATTCATATCAAAAACAGAAAAACAAATGAAACAATTTTGCTCGATGATTTGTACCATGAAGATAAAATCTGGGATTTGGATACAAATGATATCGCAAAGATTGTCGAAAAACAGCTTAATTATGCTGTCAGATATATGCCAGAATTAGAAACTCTGTTTGAAGATGAGGACAAATTAGCACTAACGCTTAATTTGAATGAGGTTTACAAGATAATTGCACAAACAGCATATTACCTTCAAAAAGCTCAAATTGAGGTTATTTTACCGGAAGAATTGACGAATATTATTGTTCCTAGAGCTTCAATTAACGCTAGAGTCAAAGCTTCTCGTTCTGCTGAACTTATGCAAATATTCAACACTGTTTCAAGCAGTGCAATTTCGTTAGACGACATTCTTGATTTTACCTATGAAATTTCTTTAGGTGACGAGAAAATATCATTGGATGAATTCAACAAGCTTGTTAATGAAAGCAACGGACTTATTCAATATAACGGCAAATATATTCTTGTAGATAAAGCCGAAGGACTTAAACTTGTTGAACAAATTAAAAACGCTAACCATAAAAAAATGACCCGATTAGAACTTATTCACGCTTCTATGTCCGGTCAATTACAAAATTATGATTTCAACTATGATGAAGCTTATGCAAACGTTATAAAAGATTTCGCAAAACCTGTTGAAGTGACACAGCCTGAAGGCTTGAAAGGTGATTTAAGAGCATATCAAATGACAGGGCTTAAATGGCTTTGGACAAACGTTTCAAAAGGGTTTGGTTGCTGTATGGCTGATGATATGGGGCTTGGTAAAACGATTCAAGTAATCAGTTTGATTCTTAAGTTAAAAGAAGAAAAGAAAATTAAAAATCCTGTGCTTGTAATTTGTCCGACAACTCTTATGGGTAACTGGATGAAAGAATTACAAATGTTTGCACCATCTCTGAAAACAGTTACATACCATGGCATGGACAGAAAACTTGATTTAAAATGCGATGTAATTCTTACAACTTATGCAATCATGAGAATAGATGTTGAAGAAATGAAGAAAAATAGTTGGGGTATGATTGTTGTTGATGAAGCACAAAACATCAAAAACCCGGATACAGCACAAACTCTAGCTATTAAATCTCTAAAATCAGATATTAAGATTGCGATGACAGGTACTCCTGTAGAAAACCGTTTAACCGAGCTTTGGAGCATATTTGACTTTATTAACAAAGGCTATTTAGGCTCCCTAAAAGAGTTTCAGAAAAGCTATGCCGTGCCAATCGAACGTTTTAAAGAAAAATCAAGAGCATCAAAGCTTAAACTTTCTGTTTCTCCGTTCGTTTTAAGACGTTTAAAAACCGATAAACACGTAATTTCAGACTTACCTGATAAAATGGTTATGAATGATTACTGCTATTTAGCTAAATCTCAAGCTATTTTATACGAAAAAACGCTTAATGAAATGATGGAAAAGATAAGCGGATTTACTGGCGTAAACAGACGTGGAAACATCTTCAAGTTGATTACGGCACTTAAGCAAATCTGTAATCACCCATACCAATTTTTAAAAAGCGGTGAAACATCTAAAGAGCTTTCCGGTAAAGCTGAAAAATGCGTTTCATTGGTACAAAGCATATTAGAAAACGATGAAAAGACGCTAATTTTCACACAATATAAAGAAATGGGCGATTTGTTGACTAAAATTCTACTGGAAGAGTGCGGTTCAGAACCATCATTCTTCCACGGTTCGTTAACAGTTCCACAAAGAGAAAATCTTATTGAAGATTTCCAAACGAATGACGATAGAAAGATTATGATTTTGTCTCTTAAGGCCGGCGGTACAGGTTTGAACCTTACAAGTGCAACAAATGTTATCCACTATGACTTGTGGTGGAACCCTGCTGTTGAAGAGCAAGCAACAGATAGAACTTATCGTATAGGTCAAGAAAAGAACGTAATGGTGCATAGATTGATTACACTCGGCACATTTGAAGAAAAAATTGACGAGATGTTGAAGTCTAAAAAAGAACTTGCAGATTTGGCAGTCTACGAAGGCGAAAAAATCATTACAGAACTTTCTGACCAAGAAATTTACGATATTTTCTCACTTTCAGCAGGCTAAGGGGGTAAATCGATAGGGGTAAATAGTAAGGGGTAAAGGGGTAAAGGGGTAAATTAGAAAAGATTGCAAGGGGATGTTATGCCATTATTGAATTCTGATAAAATTTTAGAGCTAATACCTTCACTTTTTGAGTTGAATCTATCAAGCTCAAATATCTTTAGAAAGTTTGAAAAAATTCTTGTGTTTGACGAAGGGTTTATATTTTTTGCAAATCCTGACAGCTTACAACTGAAATACAGCTACAAAAAACATCTGAACTATGAAATTGAAAAGACTTTTGCCTTATCTCAAAGCCTAAAGAAATTTATATTCACAAACGAAGGTAAAATTATTGATGGCGAAAGCGAACTGGTTAAAGCTATCGAGCTTGAAGGAAGCAGACAGAATTCCTATCTCGTTTCGAAAATTGCAATTAAATCAACTGTATTCGGAATAGTTGTACTTTCTAAAAGAGAAGCGAATTATTATAAAAAGAATGATTTGGACGCTTTAAACGCTATTGCATCAGTTTTAGCGTACAATTTGAAGGATTTGGAGCTTTCAAATGTATTTAAATTACAACTAAAAGCCTTAAAAGACGGTATCATTGAAAAAAATGACGCTTATAAAACGATAAAAGAGCAGAACGAAAAGATTTTGGAAGCAGATAAAGTCAAGAACGAGTTTTTGGCAAATATATCGCACGAACTCAGGACACCACTTAATTCAATTCTCGGCTTCACAGATATTTTGGGGACTCAACTTTACGGAAACTTGAACTCAAAACAAGAAGAGTACATTAATGACATAAAAATATCTGCAACACACCTTTTGGGCATGATAAACGAAGTATTAGACATGTCAAAAATTGAAGCAAACGCTATGAAGATAGTGAAAAGTGCGTTTTGGATATCCAGAGCAGTAGATGAAGTCTGTAACATACTTTCACCCCTCGCTCAGAAGAAAAATATTCAATTGAATAAATGCATGGAAGTAGATTTTCAGGTATTTGCCGATTATCAAAAAATTCAACAAATTTTATATAATTTAGTGAGTAACGCAATCAAATATTCGCCTGAAAACGATAAAATTGATATTTATGTAGCTTCAGAAGAAGATATGTTCAAAATTTCAGTACATGACAACGGTATCGGAATAGATAAAAAATACCACGGAAAAATCTTTGCTAAATTTGTACAGCTTGATAGTGCATATACTAAAAAAGAAAGCTCTACAGGCCTCGGATTAACAATTACAAAAGAACTTGTAGAATTACACGGGGGAAAAATTTCTTTGATTAGCGAAGTAAACAACGGCTCTACTTTTATAGTCGAGATTCCTTTTTAGCTAAATCGCTGTTGAAATATCCGACAATGTACTTAAACGTATTGAGTGCGGTATCAATACTCATTTTTTTAGGCTGATTTAATCGTTTTTCTTTTACTGTAACAGTGTTGTTCTTTAAATCAACATCTTCAAGCACATATACATGCCAAGTTCTGCCATCAAGCATTTTAATACCTGTTCCAATAACAAAGCTATGCTCTTTTTCTTTATCCATACGTTTGAATAGCTTCATAACCTCTGATTTATAAGAAGACAAATCTAAATTAAAATCGGTTTCTGCTATAACTCGAGGCTCTACACCTGTAAATATCTTCATGAAATGTGACGGTAAATTGTTTTCAAAAGCATAATTCTTTAATTTGTCCGTAACTCGGCAAACCCAAGGTTTTGCTTTATATTTATCTTCATACTCTGCAACAGATATATCAACGGCACGCACAAGTTCGTTCTCTTGAATATCATATAGTTTTTTGTACTTTTTTAGTGCGGTTTTGGCAGGAACTGAAAATATCTCTTTTTCTCCGTTTTCTTTATATAGAGAACAATTTATATAATCCGGTTTATTATCATCATGTTGTATGCGGTCTTTAAGCACCTTTCTACCGTTTTCCGTATGAGAAAGCGTATCAAGCGTAGACATTAGATAACAGTCGCTAAAGGCCTGTTTTGCACGAGTAAACCCATCAATTTCTCTATCGGAAATTGATGATTTAAATGTTAAAACTGAGCTAACGAAACCACACATCATACTTATATTAAAGTAAAAAAAAGTTAATGATTGATAAATTATTGCAAAAATGTTACAATTATGAAGAAAAGTGAAGAGGTAATATGCCAGAAATAATAATAGGCTCTGATCATGGGGGCTTCAAGTTAAAAAATGAAATTATTAAATATTTAAACGAACTAGGATACAAGGTCGAAGATTGCGGATGCTATACCGAAGAATCTTGCGACTATCCTGACATCGCACAAAATGTTGCTAAAAAAGTGCTTACTAAGGGCTCAAAAGGTATTTTAGTATGCGGAACTGGTATTGGAATGTCAATAGCTGCTAATCGTTTTAAAGGTATACGTGCTTCACATTGCACAGACACATTCACCGCAAGAATGACAAGAATGCATAATGATTCAAACATTTTATGCTTAGGTGAACGTATTACAGGTAGCGGCTTGGCTCTTGATATTGTTGAAATTTGGTTAAAAACAGAGTTTCAAGGCGGAAGACACGAAAGACGAATTAGCAAGTTGGAGATTTAGATGACAGAAGAGATTACATCGTATAAGTTTGCTTGTGCATTAGCAAGATTTTTGGATGAAAGTATAGCAAAGGATATTTCTATATTGAATATTAGCAATGTATCTTCTTTTGCGGATTATTTTGTAATATGCTCTGCTCAAACAAATACACAAGTAAAAGCTTTGACAGAAAATGTTACAGACAAAGTTAAAACAACTTTCGGCAGATTACCAATCGGACGAGAAAATGATGTAAAAAATCGTTGGAATCTAGTTGATTACGGCGATGTAATTGTTCACATTCTACATCAAGACGAAAGAGAAGCTTATGCTATAGAAAAATTCTGGAACCATGCATTCAGTATTCCTGCTGAAACTTGGTTAAAAGAATCTGAAGAGTATTCTGAATACAAAAACATTGAAAGATAAGATATGGATAAAAAAGAATTAGAGAAAGCTATTGAAAAAACCGTTTTAAAGATGGCTATGGAGCCACGTAACACAGAACATTATCACGAACTTGCGAAATATTACGCACTTGATAATCAGTACGAAAAAGTTATCTCTGTTTATGAGAGCTTATTGGAAATTGACCCGAAAGATTTGCAAACTTTGCTAAATTTGGGCAGTATCTGGTTTTATACAAAAGATTATAAAAAAGCTCTTAAGTACTTCAATCAGGCTATGCTTGTAAACCCTAGCAACTATTTGGTTTACTATAACCTTGCAAATACTTATGCTGAAATGAAAAACTTCGCAAAAGCATTGCATTATTATAACAGAACTCTTGACTTTAACTCACAAGATCCTGAAATCTATAACGCAATCGCACTCTTGTATCACGATTTCGATGATTTTGTTGAAGCTAGAGCATATTATGAAAAGGCTTTATCTCTTGATGCAGACAATCTGACAGCTTTGGTTGATTTAGGCAATGTTTGTTTCAAACTCTTTGATTACAAAAAAGCTTTGGAATACTATTATAAAGTTTTCGCACTTGCACCTGATAATAAAACTGTAGCTCTATGCATTGCAAATACTCACGCTATCTGCAAAGACAAGAAAAAATGCTATGAATACTTTGAAAAAGCTATTGAATTACCAGGAGACAATTATAAAGCATATATTTGTTTTGCAATCGCAAAATCTGATTTCAAAGATTATGATGAAGCAATTGCATTATACAAAAAAGCCATTGAAATTAATCCTAAAGAAGCTAATGCTTATATATTGCTAGGAAATTTGTACTCAAATACCAAAAGATTTGACGAAGCAATTGCTGAATACAAAAATGCACTTAAAATCAACAAGCTAGACCCAGGAATTTACATATTGATTGCAAACGTTATGTATATGAATAACGAAATTGAACGTTCTATTTATTCATACCGTGCAGCAGTTAATATGCGTCCGGAAAACGACGAATACAAACTCGTTTTCATTCAAGTACTTGAAGATTTTGTAAAAGATTACAGAAAGGACGATATCGTTGCAGCCTTCTAAACAAATTTATCCAATTGAAAGATTAATTTCCGCAGCATCTTATTTAACCGCAGGTGGAGCCGGTTTTGTATGGTTAATCATTGCGGCAATTATGAAAAAACACGTTACACAGTTTTTGATGTACCATATAATGCAGTCAATTTTCTTATCAATTGCATATTTCTTAGTTGCAACTTTTGCTGACTTAATCTACGTAATTCTTTACAGAATACCATTAATCAATGCGATTCCATACTTGATAAATATGCCAATACAGTTTTTATTTGGTTTATCAATAATTCAAACCTTTACTACAGCAGTAATTTTATACCTTGCTATAACTGCGGGCATGGGAATGTACAGCTATATTCCTTGGTTTTCTGATATTATTAACCAAAATACAGGCAGAAAATAGTTTTAAAGCACCATTGCAAGTATCATTAAAATCATTGCACCAATTTCCATTGCCGTTGACATGCGTTGGCTAAATTTGTTTGAATCATATTTGGAGGTTGATTTTTTCGCCTTATTAACACTATTCAAGCGTTTTATTCGACTTGTAGTATCTTCGTTAGAGAACTCTGTGCCAAAAGTTTCGAATTCTAATTGTGCAAGCTCATCATTCAAGCTGGGATTCGGTGGCAAAGTAGCAGCACCGCCGGACATGTCACCATAATTTGCATATGGTCTTGAATAATTACGCTGTCCAAATGGCATTTTAAATCGACTCATACCTAAGCCTGATAGAGATGATGAGTCAATTGCATTGTCATCATAATAATCTCTATTAGAAGATTTATCATATGCAAGCGTCTGGGGCATGACCTCAGCTTTAATTCTGTCCATACGAGTTGAATAATCATCTACATCGTAGATTTTACCGAATAGTTTTCTTTCAATCGCTACAATGCGAGAGTGGAAATCTCTATTTTTATATGTCTGATTAAAGATTTTCTGCTCAATTTCATCTACTACCGGATAGTTTACAGAACTGTCTGCAAGAGCGTTTTCTTGTTCTCTAAAGGTGTCTTCACTCGGTTCTATTTCTAACCCGATAACATCCGCTGAAATATCAGCAGAAAGCTTTTTGACACGTTTTGAAACATCACCTGAAGAGGCTTTACCATAAATCGTTTTTTCAAGTCTGCTCAAGCGGTTTTGAGTACTGTCTTTAGAATAATCAAAACCATAAATATCATTTTCAATTTTTGTTATAGTTGATTCATATTGAGCGTATACAGGAGTAAAAACACTTGTATACATTATTATTAGTATGATTGAGATAATTTTTTTCATAGCGGAAACACCTTATTACCACTATAAAATGTGACTCAACCTTAAACTATTGAACCATCAATCAAAATAATTTTCCACAAAATTAAGCAAATATACCTAATTCAAGCTGTTAAAATTTTGATGTTATTAGCATTTTCTATTAGCTCGAAAGCTTATATATAAAGTTTTGCAAAATCTAAATCGCTTTTTGTAGTTATTTTAATGTTCGTATAACTACCGTTTACAATATAGACAGGTATATTCAACTCTTCAAGCATTGAACAATCATCAGTAAAATTGCCTTCTTTTAATGTTTCATGGGCTTTTTTGATAATAGAAGTCTTAAACGCTTGCGGAGTTTGTGTGTTATAAAGCTTTGAGCGGTCAATCGTTTTTATTATACGCCCAGTCTCGTCAACTTCTTTAATAGTATCAGTAGTTTTTGTCATAACAGAAACAGCATTCTTGTCCAAAACAGCCTGAAGTACATAAGAAATCGTGTCTTTTCTAATAAGCGGTCTTGCACCGTCATGAATAAGTACGTATTCGTTATTAACAGCTTGCAGAGCATTATATACAGATTTTTGTCTTGTATTTCCGCCTTCAATAATTTTAATTTTAGGATTATTGAACAAATGCTCTAACGTTTCGATAATAGACGCATTTGCAGCAATAATTATCTCAACGATTTCATCAAAATCCACAAATCTTGACACTGTTTCTTCAATTACAGTTCTATTACCAAGTTTTTCCAGCAGTTTATTTGTATTTCCGTAACGAGAAGATGTCCCGCCCGCAGTTATTATAAGTGAAAATTTATTCATATTATTTATCTCCAAAATGGTCAAAAAGACCTAATTCATCGTATTTATAAAACTTTTTATCTCCGATTTTGAGGATATAATCCTGTTTATCTGCAACTTCGCCAATTACTTTATATGTAGAAAGATTTGCAAGAAATTCTTCCGGCACAGCTGCAACAATTTTATAATCCTCTGCTCCAAACATGCCTTCAATGAAATCTAACACAATAGAAAGATTGCTTGCTTCAGCAATTTTAAATAATGCGTCAGCTAAGCCGTCTGAGGCGTCCATCATCGCATAATCCGTGTTAATTTGACCAGATATTTCAGAAGCAAAATCTTCGTCGAGAACAGGCTCTAAATGGGCTCTAATTAGTTCTGAATCGTTTCCGCCTTTAATAAGCTCATTTAATCCGGCAGAACTTTTTCCAAAATCACCCGCAACTATTACTTTATACCCTTCTTTTGCATGGCTTCTGGAAGAAATTCTATGATTAGCCGCTACACCAATTGCGGTAATTGAGATATAAACTTTATCAGCACCCGTAATATCACCGCCAACAATTTTTGCTCCACGCAAAGCTGATTTAGCACCTTTGTAGAACTCTTCTACAAATTCTTTAGTGATATCCTTAGGCAAAGACAAAGCTATAGTTATATATTTAGGTACTGCACCTGATGCTAAAATATCACTAATATTGACCGTTACTGCTTTATACCCGAGCTGATACGGGGTACACCAATCAAGTCTGAAGTGTACGCCTTCAACCAAGCTATCTTGAGAAACAACAATTCCAAGGTTTTTAATGTAAGCACAATCGTCACCTATATATTCGGTGCCGATTTGTTTTTTTATAATATCTATGAACTCTTGCTCTTTCAAAATAACCTCTTAAAAAGAAGGGTGAAACTTTCATTTCACCCTTCAATAATATTTAGTTTTCTAATTTCTTCAATGTAGGGAACGCAATTACGTCACGAATTGTAGGCGAGTTAGTCAGTAACATAACCAATCTGTCTATACCCATTCCCATACCGCCTGTCGGAGCTAAACCGTATTCCAAAGCATTAATGTAGTCTTCATCATAAGACATTGCTTCTTCATCACCGTTTGCTTTAGCTAATGCTTGTGCTTCAAAACGATGTCTTTGGTCAATAGGGTCAGTCAATTCAGAAAATGCATTTGCGATTTCCCATCCGTTAACTCTTGTTTCGAAACGTTCTGTCAATCTATCGTTATCTCTATGAACTTTCGCTAGAGGAGAAATTTCACGAGGGTAATCGATGATGTGGCAAGGTTGAATCAAAGTAGGTTCAACAGTTGCTTCAAATACAGCTTCAACAATTTGTCCCCAGTTCATTTCTTCATCAACTTCAATATGCATAGCTTTCGCTTTGTCATAAGCTTCTTTTGCAGTGAAGAATTCACCGAAGTCAATGCCTGTAAATTCCTTAATTGAACCCAACATAGTTTTTCTATCCCAAGGTGGAGTCAAATCGATTTCGTTTTCGCCGTATTTAATTTTCATTGTGCCTAAAACTTCTTGTGCAACGTAAGCAACAAGGTTTTCAGTCAATACCATCATCTCATTATAATCAACATAAGATTGATAAAGCTCAATCATTGTAAATTCCGGATTGTGGCGAGTGTCAATACCTTCGTTACGGAAGCATCTTGAAAGTTCAAAGATTTTTTCGTTCAAACCGCCAACCATCAATCTCTTCAAGTGAAGTTCCGGTGCGATTCTTAAAGTCAAATCCATATCCAAAGCGTTATGATGCGTAATAAATGGTCTAGCGTTAGCACCAGAAGCTTGTGTGTGTAACATTGGAGTTTCAACTTCAATAAAGCCTTGTTTTGTTAAATATTCTCTAACTTTTTGGATAATTAAGCTTCTTTTTCTGAACGTATCTCTTGTTTTTTCATTCATAATCAAGTCAACATATCTTTGACGGTACTTAGTTTCAGTATCGTTCATGTTGTGATAAGCCTTCAATTGTTCCAACTTTTCTTCACTGATTTGCTTATTAGGAAGCGGAAGTAATGATTTTGAAAGCATTTTGAAGCTTTTAGCCTTAACAGAAAGTTCTCCACGTGGAGTTCTTCTAATAGAACCATAGAAACCTAAGATATCGCCGATATCTACCAATTTAAGAGTTTTAACCATCTCAGGGTCCATATTTTCTTTATGTGAAAAGATTTGGATTTTTCCGGTCGGATCCATAAGGTCAATGAACATACCGGAGTTTCTAATAGCCATTACACGACCTGCTACAGAGTAGAAATCTTCGGTTTCTTCTCCGGCTTGTAAATCTTTATACTTATCTTGCAAGAAAGCTGCGTCGGCATCCTTATCAAATGCATACGGATATGGATTAATTCCTCTATCAGCCAGTTCCGCAAGCTTTTGTATTCTGTTTTGTCTGATTGTTTCTTTAGCAGAAACAGGTTCTTTATGTTGTTGTGTCATTTTAATATCCTCTTTTTCTGACTTCTATAAAAAATTTTAACATAAACATATAAATGGCAAAACTCGTTTAGAGATTTAAACAGGAAAATTATTCGTTACAAAAGTTCACAGATGAAACCAAACAATTTACAAACACATAACTATTTGATATACTCATGGAGTAAATAGTTTCTTAGAAGAAAGAACGGTACAATTCCCGTTCTTTTTTTATTAGTTGGACAAGAGATTTGTTTCAAAGAAAGGAGTGTTATGAAGCAAGATATTAACAGATTTGAAGTCTTAGAAAAAATAACACCACTTATCGAAAACACAGCTATGAGATTTAATCTTATCCCTATTGAGATTGAGTTTGTAAAAGAAAATCACAAATGGTTTTTAAGGATTTATCTTTACTCATATGAAAAAGACATTACTCTTGATGATTGTGAAAATGTAACAAGAAGTTTGAATGACTTTTTGGACGAATTAATTCCTGTAAAATATTATTTAGAAGTATCTTCTCCCGGATTAGAAAGAAAGTTTAAATCAAACAAAGAGTTTTTAATTTTCAAGGGAAGAAGAATCAGTCTTAAGCTAAAACAACCTCTTGAAGGTGAAACAGAAAAAATATTTAAAGGCGAAATATTGGATTGGGACGACAACACAGGTCTAAAATTCTTTAGGTTTGATGATGGCGAGGAACTCCAAATCCCGAAAGAAAATATTCAATCTGCAAAGTTATACATAGATTAAAAGGGAATAGGGTAATAAGGCAATAAGGGAATAAGAGGTTTTAAATTATGTTTCATAAAGATTTGGAAGCTTGGAAAGAATCTATAAAACTTGTGAAATTAGTTTATAAATTAACTAATGATTTCCCTAAACAGGAATTTTACGGATTAACATCCCAAATAAGACGAGCTGTTATTTCTGTTCCATCTAATATTGCAGAAGGTAATGCAAGAGCAACTGCTAAGGAAACCATAAGATTTATTGATATAGCTTTAGGCTCTTTAGCAGAATTAGATACACAATTGACAATTGCACAAGAGTTGAATTATATAGAAAATTACAAAATTGAAGATGAACAGATTAAAAAGGTAAACGCATTAATAAGCGGACTAAGAAAATATTTTTTAGAAAAAGTAAATAATAACAAATAAATGGAGATAAGAATAATAGAACAATGATGAGCGTAGCGAATAAAACCACTTATTCCCTTATTGCCCTATTACCTTATTCCCTCAAAAAGGAGAAAAAACATGATTAAAATTGGCACAGCATTATTTGAAGCTTGCGAAGAGCTTGAAAGAGAACGTGGTATTTCTAAAGAAGTACTTATTTCTTCTTTGTGCGACGCATTGGTTGCAGCTTATAAAAAGCACATGCACGTAAAAGAAGCTGCTAATATTGAAGCTATCTTGGACGAACAAACAGGCGAAATCGGTGTATTTAGTACAAAAACTGTTGTAAAAGAAGTTGAAGATCCTGATACACAGATTTCTTTAGAAGATGCTCAAGAAATTGATGACGAAGTAGAAGTTGACGACGAAGTTAAAATCGAAGTAACTCCTGACCAATTCGGCCGTATCGCAGCTCAATCTGCAAAACAAGTTATCACTCAAAGAATCAGAGATGCTGAAAGAAATAATATTCTTAACGAATTCTTAGAAAAGAAAGGTACTTTGACAACAGGTATCATTCAAAGAGTTGAAAACAGAAATGTTATCGTTAATATAGGTAAAACTGATGCGATTATGCCTCAAAGAGAACAAATTCCTCGTGAATACTACAAACCTGGAAACAGAATCAGAGTATTTGTTCTTAACGTAAAAGAAACAAACAGATTGCCACAAGTTATTGTTTCTCACGCACACTCTGAAATCGTTAGAGAACTTTTTGAACTTGAAGTTCCTGAAATTGAAGACGGCATTGTAGAAATCAAGTCTATTGCACGTGAAGCAGGCTTCAGAACTAAGATTGCGGTTTGGTCAAACGATCCTGAAGTTGATTCAGTTGGAGCATGCATCGGACCACGTGGTTCAAGAATTCAAACAATCGTTGGCGAATTGAAAAACGAAAAAATCGATATTGTTAGATGGTCACCAGACCCTGTAGAATATATCGTTAACGCTATTTCTCCGGCTAGAGTAGTTTCTGTTGATATTATGACAGATGATGAAGAAACAAAAGACGCTTTAGTCGTTGTTCCAGATGATCAATTGTCATTAGCTATCGGTAGAGAAGGTCAAAACGTAAGACTTGCTCACAGATTAACAGGCTGGAAAATTGATATCAAGAGCGTTTCTCAAATGGAAGATGAAGAAGCTCGTAAGAATTCAAATTACGAATACTCTGAAGAACCTGCTGAGGAAGAAGATAGAGCCGTAGATTCCGATGAAATTCAAGAAGAAATCGAAGAAGAAATGAATCAACAAGCTCTTGATGAAGATGATATTCAACAAGAAGAAGTTGAAGAAGCTTCTGAAGAAGAATAGATATTTAGATAAAAAGTCGGCGAATGCTAATGCATTCGCCGATTTTTTTATTTATAAAAATCATTAGTGTTTAATTTCTTCAGGTTGTTTTGCTGAATCTTTTGTTTCAGTTTCTTTAATCTTTAATTCAGCCTCACGAGCCTGAATCATAGCTTGAATAATTTTATCTTCTTGAGCTTGTTTTTTGATATCGGCAAAAACTGATTTTAGTTCTTCATCACTCAAGCCTTGAGGGGATTTCATGCAAACAACAAGTTTTTCTTTTCTGAATGTAAAATAAGCAGCGACAAGAATGCCCCACAAAAGCAATCCTTGTATCAAACCTATTGAAGGGATTTCAAGCGAATAAGCAGCAGCAAAATTCCAAATATGCATACAAACCCACCCTGGAAATGCAGCAAAACCTGCTACTAAACAAGTTACAATAAAACCTGCCATTATCAGCCCCTTAACCCCATTTATCTGAATTATATTTAAGTTCTTTTTCATTATTTTTCACCTATCATTTTGAGAAACTCATCCTCATTCAATATTATAACACCTAATTTCTCAGCTTTGTCTAATTTTGAACCGGCATTTTCTCCCGCAATAACAAAAGATGTCTTTTTAGATACTGATGACGATGTTTTCCCGCCTCTGACTTTTATTTTATCACTAGCTTCATCTCTTGTCATGCTGGATAATGTTCCTGTTAGAACAAATGTTTGTCCTGCAAACTCGTCAGTTCTTATTAATGCCGTGTTTTCAAAGCTAAATCCAAGTGATAAAAATTCATCAATTCTGGCTTTATTTTCCGGATTCCTAAAGTATTCGTAAACACTTTTTGCGATTTTTTCTCCAATACCTTCAATATTAGCCAAATCTTCAACAGATGCGTTCATTAGGGCATCTAAGTCTGTAAACTCAGATGTCAAAATGTCAGCCGTTTCTTTGCCTACGTGTCTTATTGAAAGTGCCGTTACAAAGCGTGCAAGAGGCTGTTTTCTGCTCGCTTGAATTGAATTATACATATTAGATGCAGACTTTTCTTTAACTAAATCCAATTTCATAAAGTCCTCGACTTTTAGCTCATAAAAGTCTACAGGATATTTTACCATCCCAAGGCTAAAAAGCTGTGCAATTACAGAAGGCCCAATAAAATCAATATCCATAGCCTCTTTAGACACCCAATACTCCAATTTTGCCTTCAGTACAGACGGACAATTCTCATTCGGGCAATAAAGGTTAACTTCACCCTCTCGGGTTTCAAGCTTTGTACCGCATTCCGGACAAGTTTCAGGAGCAACATAAACAGGCAAAGTTTCATGCTCATCAGAATCTACAACTTTAATAACTTTTGGTATAATTTCTGCTGCTTTTTTAATTAAGACTCTGTCTCCGACTCTAACATCAAGTCTTTTTATTTCGTCAAAATTATGCAAACTAGCTCTTGAAACAGTGCTGCCTGCAAGCAAAACAGGCTCTAAAACCGCTACGGGAGTAACTGCACCGGTTTTTCCGACCCCAATTTCTATATCCAAAAGTTTTGTAGACATTTCTTCCGGCGGGAATTTGAACGCCGTCGCCCATTTTGGAGCACGTGAAGTAAAACCGAGTTCTCTCTGGCAAGCCAAATCGTTTACTTTTATTACAACACCATCCGTTGCGTAATCCAAATCAAAACGCTTAGTTTCCCAATCCTGACAGAACTGAATAGCACCTTCAATATTATTAACCAAACGAATATTTGGATTAATCTTAAACCCAAGTTTTTTAATATACTGAATACTATCCCAATGAGTTTTAGGCTCTTCTTCAGCTCGTTCAATTATTGCAGTATAAGTAAACATCGATAAATCACGTTTTGCAGTAATTGAACTATCTAATTGTCTTAGAGAGCCTGCAGCAGCATTTCTTGGGTTTGCAAAAGGCTTTTCAGCTTCCTTATTAAGCTTTTCAAAAGAAGAAATCGGCATATAAATTTCACCACGCACTTCTACATCCGCATTCTCAAATAATTTGAGCGGAATAGCCTTAATTGTTTTTAGATTAGGTGTAATTTCTTCTCCAATAATCCCATTCCCACGAGTTGCACCTTTTACAAACAAACCGTTATGATAAGTTAGTGCAATCGCAAGTCCGTCTATTTTAAGCTCGCAAACGAGTTCCAACTCTTTACCGCACTCTTTTGTAACTCTTTCGTACCATTTTCTTAGTTCATCATAATTATAAGTATTATCAAGACTGTAAAGGCGATATTTATGCTTAACTTCTTCAAAACCGGAACTAATTCCGCCAACACGTTGAGTCGGGCTATCCGGAGTTATAAACTCAGGATTATTTTCTTCAAGAGTTTTAAGTTCTGTAAACAGCTCATCGTACTCAAAATCACTAATCAAAGGGTTATCGAGTACATAATAATTATAAGAGTATTTATTTAACGCATCTTTTAAAAAATTAATTCTCTCTTGTATCATAAAATCCTCTAATCGTTGCAACCATTATCCAGAATGTAAATTGGATTTGCGGACGGAAAAAGACTGTGTCTACAAAACCGTGCAATAAAATACCAACAATTGAAACAAGTGCAGCTAAAACATACACATTCTTTAAATTATTCAAAGCGTATTTTATAATCAACACAACAAATCCTAAAAACGCCAAAAGTGCAAATATACCGCTTTCTACTGCAGTTTCTAAATAGATATTATAAGCACTTAATGCGTCGAAGCCTGTTTTCATATATAGTCCATAGATTTCTCTAAAGTTTTGGTTCCCGACTCCAATTCCAAGAAGCCAGTTATCCTTGAACATATCAATACAAGAATTGTAAACATTAAATCTAAATGAATTTGAGCTATCTGAACGCATTGCAAAAATCGAGATTATTCTTGCTCTAAGAGCTGATACTGACATCATAATACAGAATATGAACGCTCCCACGCCTGCAACAATAGTTGCAAACATTTTTTTTAATTTTGGCTCTAAAAATTTATACAACACTGCAACTAATAAAAGTAGCTGGAAGAAATATCCGATATATGACCCTCTACAACCGGTTAAAATCAAAGCAACAGACGCACACAAAGCAATCGGAATACCAAATCTTTTTGGCAAAGTTATTAGAGCCGGAATACAAGCTAGCATATAACCGCCAAACAAGTTTGGATTATATGGTTTAAGAGTGCCGTAAACTCTTGTCATAACTTCTTCCGGATTTAGTCTTGAAGTATCTTGCCAGCCTGAAATTTCATCAACTGCTGCAAAATTTTGTAAAAATGCAACAACAGTTTCAAATGCAACGCACAGAGCATAAGCCCAAAATATATATTTAATCTTATCTCTATTGTCCTTGAAATAATGAACAAGAGAAACATAAAACCCAAAATATGTAAGCGTTTTAAAGAATCCTTTAAGACTCAAATACAAAAGCGAAGAGCCGGCAACACTTATCAGAACAAATAAAAAATACACAAGCAAAAGCTTATCTGCCCAAGTTAGTTCAAATTTTTCACCTGTTTTCGTTAGCAGCTTAACTGCAGTCAAAATTATTGCAAATATTGCAAAATAACCTATATAATCAGATGGGGCAACCGTTGATGATAAAATCACAAGCAAAATATTTGCTCCAATCAGCCAGTCTATTTTTTGCAAGAAAAAGCTCTTATTATATATCGGACTAAGTTTATTCTGAAAAAAAGTTAAAATGTTATTTAGAAACATTTTTGTTACCTCTAAATTAAAATTAATGGAAAATTAAAATGGAAAAGTTTATGGTGTAAAAATTGCACCTTACTTTTTTATGACTAATTCCCCATTTTCAATTGATTTTACCCTACCTGATTATTCGCACCATCGTCTTGAACATCAACATCTGAGGTTACACGAACATCAGAAATTGTACCGTTAAATTTATAGCTTCCACCTTCTAAGGTTACAGGCAAGCCCATTTTAATCTTATTTCCGCCAACAACAGCACCGTCTTTTGTAATTTTAGCTGTATCAGTAATAGTTACAACCGCATCATAGATTGCAGGCTGAGTCGGATCTTTAATTAATACATATTGCTCAACCGCTTTTGATGAAGCAACCGCAGTTTTTCTAACATCAGAGGTTACATTCAAAACATTTAATTCTGTATAAGGTACATTTCTTATTGTAATAAAAGTTTTATCATTTGGCTTAATCGGGAATTCTTCACCTGTGACAGTTACACCTCTCAAGAACACTTGAAAAGTAATAGGTGAAGTTGCTTCAATTTGCTTGTCAGCAGTTTGTCTGAAGTGTTTTGTCGTCATCACTCCGACTATAAGTGCAATAATTACGCCTAATACGATTAAAATATCTACTAAGTGAAAATTTTTCATATCTAACCTTTCTTCTTATAATTCTTTCCCTCGCCCCTAGTGGGAGAGGGTTAAGGTGAGGAATGTTAATTCCTCAAAACTAAATTTCTAACACAATTCTCTCCGGCATAGCATCAATAATTTCATCAATACTTGTTGTTGCACAACCATACTGCTTAACTACGATTCCGGCTGCAATATTACCAATAATAGCTGCATAAACAGGTTCTGCACCGATTGCTAACGCAAGCGTATAAACAGCTGTTACTGTATCACCTGCACCCGTAACATCAAAGACTTCTGCTTTGTTGAATACAGGAATATGAGTGTACTTGTCATTCTTTTCAACAACAACCATACCATCTGCCCCGCAAGTAATCAAAATTGCTTCAGCATTCGTTTCATCAAGCAACTTGTTACCTGCCTTCAAAAAGTCCTCTTTATCTCTTAGATATAGCCCCACGTACTTTTGAGTATCCGGAAGATTTGGAGTCATTGATGTAATACCTTTATATCTGCCCAAATCTTTTTGAGCATCTACAATAACTTTTTTGTCATATTTTTTAGCCGTATCAACTACAGCTTTAATTACATTATCCGTAAGTGTTCCAATATGATAATCCGATAAGATTACTGCATCGTGTTTTGGAACAAGTTTTTCAATTTCTGCAATCATTTTTGCTTCTGTTTCTTTTGAAATCGGAGCATTAGTTTGCCTATCAATTCTAACAATTTGTTGAGTTATTGAGCTTGATACAGAACCTGAAATTCTTGTTTTCGTAATCGTTTTTCTGCACTTATCAACAATCAAAGATGAGCAATCAATATTAGCTTCTTTGAACGCATTTCGCAAATCATTTGCTTGATAATCATCGCCTATAATCCCAATTACGCTAACTTTTCCGCCGTTTATCTCAGAAACGTTATGAGCAGCATTTGAAGCACCACCCAAGATAAATTTTGTATGCGTATGCTGTAGAATCAGAACAGGAGCTTCTCTTGAGATACGTTCAGTATCACCATAAACCATTTCATCAAGAGCTAAATCTCCGACAACAAGAATTTTAGCGTCGCCTATTTGTTTAATAAATCCTAATAATTTTTCTTTATCCATATATCAATCTCTCTTATGATTGCCTAAACACTTAATATCATATATAATGTATTTATATCATACAACAAAAATGAAAAGAGAGTTAACAAATGGCTGGAAAAAGTGCATTTAATGATAAAGATTCAATGGACATAAGCGAACTGGCTTCACTTAATGATGACATTTCACCGGAACTTATTGAACAATTACAACAAAAACTTACTCAAGATGCAATGAGTTTGAATGGCGAGGATGCAACTCAAAAGCCTGAATTCAACAGTAATGATGACACAACTCTCTTTGAAGAACCACAAGAAAATCCAACGGCTGAAGTTAAAACTGAAACGACTTCTGAAGAAGAAGCTCCTGAACCTAAGCCAGAACTTCCGAAGAGAAAACCGTCTGTAAATTTCGACGACAACTTCTTAAAAAAATACAAAGCTAAGTTGAGTAAACAACGATTTAATCCGGACGCTCAAGGCGGAGAAGCTCAGGAAGAAGAAGCAAATATCAGCAACAGTGTTTTCCCTATGCCGGAAGCCGCAGAAGAAAATATCGAAGAACTGACTAATGGCAATATTACGGAAAAACCAATTACTCCGGCTCAAAAAAATTATAATGACAGTTTAGATTACTTAGATGGAAATGTTAAGTATGCGAAATATGTCATCTATATTGACCCGAAAAATGTTGATTTTATTGAAAGTTTGACAGTAAAAGAACGCAAAAATCTTATAAACAAAGTTCTTAGAGAACAGGATGATATTGCAATCACAAAACAAAGATTTAAAATTATTCAAACAGTCATCAAACACACTATTGTAGCAATTTTGACAATCGCAGTTTCTATCCCAATTATCTATTTGACAATCAATGCTTCATTAGAAGCTTCTATCAACAATTACAGACGTTCTCAATCAATGTTCCAAACCTTGTACAAACAAGGCGGAAAGATTAAAGCGATTAAATAATTAAGCCCTCTTAGCTTCGTCTGATTTTTTTACAATCATGTCAGCTGCAGAAGTTCCAAGCTTGTATCCGCTGATTGATGCAGCTACAAAGGCCAATCCTTTTAAAGCTCCGGGAACAAATTTCAATGATTTATTACAAATCGTCTTTGTTTCGCAGAATTGTTGCAAAGCTTTCTTTTGTTCATTAAAGAATGGTGATTTTGCAAGAATTGCATCTCTTTTAACCACAACTTTTTCATTATTAATAATATTGTATTTGCCATTTTTAGCAATCAATTCTTTTTTATCACCCTTAATTTTATACAATCCGTCTTTTTCTACAACCATTTTTTTAGGATTATAACTCATTGTTTTTGGCATGCCTAATAATTCTTTTGCAGTTCTTTCTGCTGCAAACATAGAACCTAATGCTACACCCTCTTGAATTGCTGTATCTGTTTTATCGTCAGCACTAAGAACCTTTACTGCACTTGTTGCACAAATAATAGGATTAATGTTATCAGCAGTGAAGTTTAACACCTTTGATACACCACGAGTAATCTTGCCACTATTTGCCAAATCTTTGATTGATTTTTCAGCACTTATTATTCCGTTAGAAACTGCATTTTTTGACTCTTTAGCAATACTAACAACGCCTTTAGCAGCATTTGTAATCTGTCCGCCTGCAACATCAAGGTTCATAACACCAACAAACGGATTATTAGACGCAATTGCATCCACACCTGTATTAGCTCTTCTTGAAGAGAAGATGCCGCTTGATGTAATTGATGGCATAAATGCTGTAATTGCTAAACCTGTCATTTATTTTCTACCTTCACAAATAAATACACACTATATTTATATAAAGTAGTTTTATTAAAATAAATTGCATAAGCATAGAAAAACTTTACAAAACTTAATAAACTATGCTTCTTCTGACTCCTCTTGAATTACAACAGGTTCTTTAAAAATTTGAAGTTTTGTAATTCTTGCACCATCAACTTCTTTTACGGTAAATGTAAGTCCGTTGAACGAAACCGTGTCATCTACAACTGCAATTCTTCCAAGAAGTTTTACAACAAGCCCTGCAATTGTATCTACGTCATCTTCTTCAAACAATGATTCTTTCAAATCAAAGAATTTAACCAGCTCGTCAATTCTCATCATAGCATTTGCAATGTATGTATTTTCAGCAATTTCTTTAATGTCAGCTTCAGCTTCCTCGTCGAACTCGTCTTGAACTTCGCCAATAATTTCTTCTAAAACATCTTCTAAGGTAATTAGACCGGATGTTCCACCGAATTCATCAATTACCACTGCTATTTGACAGTGCAATTTTCTAAATTCAATAATCAGATTATCAAGCGTCATTGTTTCAGGCACAAGCATCAAAGGTCTGATGAGCTTTTCAACAGAGAATGATTCGTGCTTCATCGCTAGAGAATACAAATCTTTAACGTGAATAAAACCTAAAATCTTATCAATATTTTCTTCGTAAACAGGGTATCTTGTATATTGGTTTTCAAGAGCTACTTTGTTTAATTCCTCATAAGAAATATCATTTGGAATACAAACCATGTCCGTTCTCGGAATCATTACCTGTTTTGCCATCAAATCGGAGAACTTGAACATATTATGCAGCATTTCTGCTTCTGTTTCGTTTAAAACGCCTTCATTGTAACTTGCATCAACCAACATATCTAATTCTTCGGTTGAATGTACTAAAGAAGCGTCTTCCGAATTAGCATGACATGCTGAAAGAATCTTGTTGCCTGAAACTTCAAGCAGCCAAACAAACGGTTTGAAGATTGTTATAAACATATCCATAGGTCTGGAAACAAGAAGTGCTATTGTTTCAGGATGTCTGAGCGAAATACATTTTGGCAACTGTTCACCAAGAAGTACGTGAAAATATGTAACAAGAACGAATGAAATCGGAACTGCTACTACGTGAGATGAAACGTGTGCCATTGAACCGGCAAATATTCTAATAATAGGTTCAATAAGCTGAACAATTGTTGACTCTGCAACCCAACCTAGAGCGATACTTGCGATTGTTACACCCAATTGAGCTGCTGCAAGCATTTTGTTAACATCATCCACAAGCTTCATTGCTTTTTTAGCGTTAGAATTACCTTCGTTACAGAGCTGCTCCAGACGAGTTTTTCGCACCTTTACAAGTGAGAATTCAGCTGCAACAAAGAATCCGTTAACAAATAATAAAAATAGAATTATAAATATATTTATAAATATGTCTGTCAGGTCCATTTACTCTCATATACCTTTAAAGTTATACTTTTAATTCTACACTATAGTAGAAAATTTTGCAATATTGAGCTATTTGTAATATAATTATAGCCATGAAAACAGGTGCTTTTATAGTTCCGACAGGCATCGGAGCGTCAATTGGAGGATTTGCGGGCGACGCAAGTAAATACGCAAGAATGATTTCAGAAAAATGCAGGTTGATTGTCAACCCGAACGTAGTTAATGCTGCGTGCTTTTCCGGAATCAATTCTAATATGTTATATGTAGAAGGCTATTCTATAGACGAGTTTTTTAAAGGGAACTTGCAACTGACACCTTCTTTTGGTAATAAAATCGGAATAATCTTTGATAAGAGTATCCGACCGGAAGTTTTAAATGTGCATATAAACACGTTTCACGCAGTAGAAATGATTTATGGCATAAATATTATAGGGTATGAAATGACTGACGAGGATGTCGGAGTTGAGTTTTATATCGATAAAACAGGAGCTTCAACAGGGAACGTAAAAAATCTTTCAACTCTTAAAACAGCAACCGAAAGACTAATTGAAAGAGGAGCGGAAGCCATTGCGATTGTCTGCAGATTTCCAGACGAGCAAGGTGAAGATTACGCAAATGGCATCGGAGCTGACCCTGTCGGCGGAGTTGAAGCTATAATTTCGCATTATATTTCAAAAGAGTTTAAAATTCCTGCAGCACATGCACCGGCGTTTGATGACATTACTATTCCAACAGAAATTGTGGATAGAAGATGCTCTGCTGAATACATTACACCGACATTTTTGCCTTGTATATTAATAGGACTGAATCAAGCTCCAAAACTAGGCAATAATGGCGAAATCGGAATTGAAGATTTAGATTTTTTAGTTGTTCCATATAATGCTATCGGTTCAATTCCTGTATTAGAAGCTAAAAAAAGAAATATAAAAATATTTGCAGTTAAAGAAAACGAAACAATTTTAGACGTTAGACCAGAGAATTTTCGTACAACATGTGTTATAATTGATAAGTACGAAGATATTCTGGAGTTAATATGATGAAAAAAAACGGATTTACTTTAGTTGAGCTGCTGTTATGCATTGGCATTATCGGAGTAGTCACTGCTATGGGTATGCTAATAACCAAAAGAAGTGCTGACAGTGCTTACAACCTCTATTATTACACCGGCTATATTAATTTATATAACGCTATAGCAGATGCTAGAACGATAGGCTTGACATCAAACAGCGATATTATCAAACACGCAAATGATATTTTATCCTCAAAAGTTCAAACGAAGGAAACATCATTTTTGCCTCTAACACAAAAATGTTCATATAATAATGCCCTACCACCAGCAGGAAACGGTGTAGAACGTCCTACTTATAATAAAAATGATATTCCGACCCCTGAGAAATTTAAGCCAGATTTAGAGCCTGCACTCCCGCCTCAAAAACCTGAATGGTACGACCCAGTTCCAGGAGGAGGCTCTGGTGGTGACGGCACTGGTAACGGAGGCTCTGGCAACGGAGGCTCTGGTGGTGGCAGCGGTGAAGGCACTGGTAACGGAGGTTCCGGTAACGGAGGTTCTGGCAACGGAGGCTCTGGTAACGGAGGTTCCGGCAATGGAGGTTCTGGTAATGGGAATCCTGGTGGTGACAGCGGTGTTACAGCTACAACAATTAACACTTCTAACGGAATAACTTACACTTGTTCATCTAATGATAATAATAATTATTTTGAAATCATTATGACAATTCCGCAAAGAAAAACTAGACAAAATAACGG
The DNA here is from genome assembly GCA_934754775.1 of uncultured Candidatus Melainabacteria bacterium. GTDB lineage: Bacteria > Cyanobacteriota > Vampirovibrionia > Gastranaerophilales > Gastranaerophilaceae > CAG-196. The sequence goes on from CAKVIM010000005.1 coordinate 75,410, forward strand.
CACCGCATCAACTCGATTTATTTATTACAACGAAAATGGCGGATTATTGATTCCAGTAGCTTCTGCTAATGCAAACAACATTAACCTGCAAGAAAGAAATGACCTTCTTCCAACCTATATTGATAACGGAATAGTAGGAAGAGCAGTAAAAACAAGCAGTAGCTATAAATACGATAGACCGGCTTATTATTCATACAGAGAGGCTTATTGCAGACTAAACAACAACGCAAGTCTTGCAATCAACGGAGAAACCGTAATCTCTTGTGCAGGGTTACAGACTCCAACGGCATCTGAAGTAAACAGCGGGTTCTTGAAAGTTGCAAACCCAAGAAAAGCAAGATAAAAGATTTAAGCAATCATGCAATAAAAAACAGGGGCTTCCGAAGGAAGCCCCTGTTTCTATACTTAACTATTTCAAATTAACTTTGTTATTATCAGCCAAGAACTTAGTAACCTTTTCGTTCAATGCTTGTTGAGATAAAGCATTAAATACACCCGGAGTTTGAGATAATTGTTTTATCATAGTAGGAGTATCGATTTGGTACATTTGGCTCAATTCAGCAAGTTTAGCACCGAATTCTGCTTGAGAAACAGTAATCTTTTCTTCTTTAGCAATCTTATCGATCACAAGAGAGTTTTTAACTCTTACTGCCGCATCTTCTTTCAAGCTGTTCATAATGCTATCATAACCTTGAGCTTCTACTGCTTGTTCCCAAGTGAAACCTTGCATTTCAAGTTTTTGTTTGTATTCAGCAACTAATTGGTCGGCTTCTCTGTCAATCATAGCTTGTTGAATTTCAACCTTAGCGTCACCAGTTACTTTTTCAAAAATAGCTTTTTCAGAGTTAACTCTGTCGATATCAGCTTTTTGAGAATCAAGATATTTTTGGATATCTTCTTTTAGTTCGTCTACTGTCTTGAATGGTCCAACTTTTTGAACGAATTCGTCATTCAATTCTGGAAGAACTTTTGTCTTAATTTCATTGATTTTACATTTGAAAGTAGCAGGTTGACCAGCCAATTTCTTTTCGTGGTATTCTTCAGGGAAAGTTACATTGATTTCAAATTCTTCACCCAAAGCTTTATCTACCAATTGTTCAGCAAATCCTGGGATGAAGCTGGAATGTGCTAAATCTAAAGTATAGTTTTTAGCATCGCCGTGTTCAATTTTTTCGCCATTAGAAAAACCTTCAAAATCGAAAACAACTGTATCATCCGCAACAGTCTTTCTATCAGTAACGACTACTGTAGTAGCGTGTTGTTGCAACATACCGTCAATTGATTTTTGCATAGCATCTTCCGGAGTCTTATAAGCTTCAACATCAATTGTTAAGCCCTTGTATTCGCCCAAAGTTACTTCCGGACGCAATTCCATTTTAGCAACAATCTTCAAATCTTCGCCAATATTAAAATCATATGATTCTACGTACGGTTGAGCCACTACGTCAAAATCATTTTCTTTAATAACTTGTGAGAAAATTCTTGGAAGTGCATTTTCCAATGCTTCGTGTTTAATTCTTTCTTCACCGATATTTTGCTCAACAATATTTCTAGGAGCTTTACCCTTACGGAAGCCAGGAATATTTACATATTGAGCTAATCTCTTTGCAGCATCATTATAGAAGTTCACTGCATCTTTTGCCGGTATTTCAATATCAACTTTAACGATATTTTCCGGTTGTTTTTCAATAGTTGTATTCATTTATATATCCTCTTTTCTAATACATACCTGATTAAAGAGTACTATAAACAGAGGATATATGCAACATACGAATTATTGGCGTGCCAATAATTCGTATGTTGAGGTTTTGGATAATGTTCAGCCCCTTACGGGATAACACCTCACCCTAACCCTCTCCTGTAAGGCGAGGGAATGACCAAGGACATCAGATTAATGTATTCAGAATATTTACCCCTCACCCGCATTCGTAACGTTCGCAAAGCTCACGAACGACTGCACCCTCTCCATCTGGAGAGGGATGGGGTGAGGTTTCAGCCCGTAGGGAAAATGAACATCATTAGCACCACGAGCGTACCTTAGCGAGTGTAAAAGTGCCGGTCACCGGCTACAGCCATTTAATCCACAACCGTAAGGTTGTAGAAAACAATGCGTCATTTCTTTTCTTTTGCTTCGTTTTCTTTTCTTTTTTTGCAACAAAGAAAAGAAAATGAAGAACTACACCAACCCTTCTTTAACAGCCTTTACTGCCGCTTGGACTCTATCATTTACACACATTTTCTGCAATATAGAGCATACATGTGCCTTCGCTGTATGAACACTTACAATAAGCTCTCTGGCAATTTCAGTATTACTCTTACCATCAACCAAATGTTTCAAAACTTCATACTCTCTATCTGTCAAAGGTACACGTCCTTCTTCAGAACATTTGTCCTTCAATATGCCGATAGTTTCTTGTTTAGGAAAAGCATCCAATGCTTTTCTTGCAATAAGCGGATCCAACCAGCAAACACCGTTATTCACATCCCTAATAACGTCTGCTAATTTTGAAGGATCAATATCTTTCAAACAATAAGCCATCGCACCTGAAGATAAGGCTGCAATCACTTCCTCTTCTCTATCGTGCGAAGTCAGAGCAATTACCTTAATATCCTTGTTCATTTCTTTGACATGAACTGTCGCCTCAATACCGTTCATGCCGGCCAAGCCCAAGTCCATCAAAACGATATCAGGATTATGCTTCATAATCAAATCCAAGCCGTCTGTCGCATTATCACTTTCTGCAACAACTTGAATATCCTCATTCGAATTCAATGCACATCTCAATCCAACTCTTGTAAGTTTGAAATCTTCTATAATAATGACACTAATAACCTTTTTCTCTGTTGATACTGATGTGCTCATTTCAAATCCTCCTAATGTTTCCACCATTCTATTAAATAATAGATACGATTAGTAGTACATTACCCAACCATCCAATATTTACTGAACATAATCATAAATTAAGTCAATAACTTCACACACTGAATAGTTATTTGTAGTAACAAAAAGATTTTTCCCCGTTTTCTCTACAACATAATCCAACGATTGACCGTCCAAGAACAAGTTAGTGAAAGGTTTTAGCATAATTGACGGTACAACGACATAATCAGCTTCCAAATCTTTGATAGAATTAATCAAGTCCTCTGAAGTAATAAGCCCTGCAACCGTAATATTTTTACCCCAATAAGTCGATTTAACGGGATTTACAATGCATTTTAATCCATTAACCTTATTAAGTTTTGCAGCAATATACTCAAACGCACTCTTAGCCGCTACAGAGCAGGCAAAAGCTATAGTTAAATCTTCATCAAGCTTATCAGGAAGTTCCATTGTATCAAAATCATCCATTATAGTTCTTAAAGAACCGACTCCGTCATCAAGTTGTGAAAAATTACCATAATATTTTGCAGAAGGGATTTCCCGTTCCGCAAGCAAGAAAAATTCATCTGAACAGCAAGCCTTAGGGTAATTAGAGGCAATCTCAAGAGTTTTTTGTGCAACCTTTTTATCTACAGTTCTAAGTTCACTTGTGCGGAATTGAGTTACCCCAACCGGAACAATTGCAATAGAAAGAAGTGCATCGCATAAAGATGACAAATCTTCTAATGTTCGTCTAAGTTCTTCGCCATCGTTATAGCCCGGACAAAGTACAATCTGAGTATGGAAAGGTATATCATTTTCTTTAAACCATCTCAAATTATCCATAATCTTAGCCGCATTCGGGTTTCTAAGCATTTTTACACGAAGTTCCGGATTTGTTGTATGAACAGAAACATAAAATGGTCCCAAATGTAAACGAGAAATACGTTCCTTATCCTTGTCGGTAAGGTTGGTTGTCGTGATATAAGTTCCTTGCAAAAAAGAAAGTCTATAATCATCGTCTTTCACATAAAGTGTATCCCTAAGTCCTTTGGGCTGTTGAGCCACAAAACAAAAAATACAATTATTTAAGCAAGGTTTAATTCTATCAAAAACTGCACTTTCAAATACAATTCCCAAATCCTCGTCGAAGTCTTTTTCTAGCTCTATTTCCTCTATCTCGCCGTTTTTCTTTTGGATTTCGACCGTTATCAGCTCGTTTTTGCAAAGATAATTGTAATCAATCATATCCTGCAATTTTTCTCCGTCAATAGAAAGCAAAATATCGCCTTCCTCTAAACCGAGTTCTTCCGCAATAGAACCTTCTAAAACATTACTAACGAGTGCAGGCATGTTCAAATCCTTCTAGCAATGATATGAAATTTTTGTATTCACAAGTCAGATTATCAAAAACCATCTTCGGATAAAACGCAAGTTCATTTGATTTCATCATATTTTGAGTATCAATCAAAATATTCTCAGCCTTGAGCTTAATTTGAGCGAGCATCCTTCTCTGCTCATCATTGTTTAAGCAATCTGAACAAGCAAGTTTAATTCTGGCATTAGTAAAAAATTGTATCGGATTTTCAACCGGTGGAGCCATAATTAAACGTTTAAGCTCTTCTTCTCCTAATTTTGTAATAGAATAAAAGCAAGACGGTCTGCCACCTTCTGAAAGTGTTTTTTGTTTTTTTATAAACCCGCCATTTTCCAGTCGTGAAAGAGCAGGCTTAATCGTACCGTAACTCGGTGTTGTAAGCACTGAAAATGTAGCACGGATTTCTTTTGAAATCCCATACATAGTTAAAACCCGCCTATTCAATTCAAATAATATCAAGAGCTCAATCATAGGTTAATTATACCATAACTTTTAATAATCTTCTCTCACCAGAGATATAAATTCTTCTGCGAGTTTAGGATTCCATTTTGTATTCGCATCCGCTTCGATGATTTTAAGAGCTTCTTCACTATTCAAAGCTTCACGATAAGGACGTTTTTCCATCAAAGCAAAGTATGAATCAATAATAAGTATAATCTGTGATTCTATCGGGATATCTTCTCCTGATATTTTTTGCGGATAACCGGTTCCGTTCCAGTTTTCATGGTGTTTTTCTATGATTGGAATAATTTCGACAATATTAGAAATAGGCTTCAAAATTTCTCTTGCAGCAATTATCGGGTGTTGTTTAATAGAAATTTTATCCTCATCAGTAAGCGGTTCTCGTTTGTTCAGCAAATCCTTCGGAAGCATAGTATTTCCGATATCATAAAGCAATACTGCAATTTTCAGACGGTCGATAGCTTCCTTTGACAAATCGAAACGCTTCGCAAGAATTGTCGCAAGCTCAACCTTTTGCTTAACCCCACCCTGCTGATGTTCAGGGTTATAAGTCAAAACTAAAGCATCTGCCACTTGATACAATTTATCGTTGTTCATCTCTTCTAGTTTAGAGGTCAGTAATTTAGAAGTTCCTTCATCAACAGGAATTCTATGTTTAGATAAAATGTCGACAAACGCATTAACTGCAACTTCTTGCCATGAAGTGTCGTTAGCAGGTTTTGCAACAGTAATTCTATTTCTGCCGTTACGTTTCGACTCATACATGGCTTGGTCAGTAAGTTCCAAGAGTTCATCAATATCATCTGATTGGTCAGGATAAGTTGCAACACCAATGCTTGCCGTAATTGTCCCAATTTTCTCAAGATGCATATTCTCGATTGCTTTTCGTATACGTTCAGCTGCAATACATCCGCCCGCAGTATCAACGCCGGGAAGAATAATATTAAACTCTTCACCACCCATTCTTGCTGGAATATCAATTGAACGAGCGTTGTTTTTTAGGGTTTCTGCAATAGCCTTAATCGCAATATCGCCGTAATTATGACCGTAAGTATCATTAATCTGCTTTAAATGATCTAAATCAAGCCCAATAATACTAAACTTCTGATTTTGACGCATTGCACGCACGGCTTCTTTTTTAATATACTCTTCAAAATAGCGTCTATTATAAAGTCCGGTCATAGCATCAGTTATCGCCTGTTCTTTCACCGCTTGGAACAAGTCTGCAATTGTTATTGCAAGTTCAATCTGCTTAGCGAATAATTTTATAAAATTCAACTCATTATTACTTACAGTTTCTCTTGAAGAAAAAACAATCATAGAACCAAAATGAGTTTGCTTAGAAACAAGCGGAACCAAAATATAAGAACGCATCTTAGCGGCACTCAGAAATACTTTAACTTTTTCAGGGTTCAACGTCGGAATAAATGAGCAAACCAGTTTTACAATATCGGAAGATTGAAAAATTTGATTATTTTGAATTGCATGCTTAATTTCTTCAATATTAGGGAATTGCATTCTATAATCTGTAACATCGCACTTAAAGTACTCAGAAAATTTAACCCCCAAATCGTCTCTTGATGATGCAACAACCTGTAAATAATCTCCGTCATTATCAGCTTTTTGCTTAACAATAAAGCTATACAAATATCCTAATTCACCTTGCAAACTGTTTACAATTGCATTCAAAACGCTTGAAAGCGGCTTTGAAGAATTCATCATCTCCCAAATATGCTGTAAAGTTAGCATCTGTTTATTCGCTCTATCAAGTTCATTTGTACGCTGAGCGATTTCAGCTTCAAGTTTAGCGTTACGTTCATAAACAGCCAACAAAGAGCCGTTGTTTGAATACACAGTCGACTCAACATCATCTATTTGCTTTTTAAAATTTCTTATACTATCAAAAAAGCCCACAAGACTACCTTACATTCCTCACTATTTATATTTAGAGTATAACATATTATTGGGAAAAATAAACCTCCTCGATGGGAATTGAACCCATGACCTCGGGCTTCGGAGACCCGCACTCTATCCAACTGAGCTACGAGGAGAAGTTAAAATTATTTTAGCATATAATAAATAATAGCAAAAAATATTTTTTAGTGTTTTTAATAGAGTAAAAGAATGTTAAAGGAGTCGTTATGAGAATTCAACCAATTTTTTGCACACCAATAAATAAGCCAAACTTCAAAAGCCAAAACAAAGCTGAAGAAGATATCAGAAGAGAAGAAGAGCAAGTTCACAAAGAACAGGAAGAAATCAAAAGACAGATTGAATTCCTGAACAGAGAACAAAACAAGCTCAACAATGAAGAACACAAGCTTAATCGTGAAAAAGAAGAAGTTGAACGAATAGGACGTTAATACCTCTACATATCTAAGCCCAAATCTAATGTCGGAGCCTTAGCTACGATTGCACTTGATGAAATTATATCAACTCCCGTTGATGCAATATCGTGAACAGTATTCAAATTAACGTTTCCACTAGCTTCGACAATCGCTTTACCGTCAATTAGCTTAACACATTCTCTCATTGTATCAAGAGACATATTATCAAGCATAATAATATCTGCACCGCAATTTACGGCTTCTTTAACTTGTTCAATAGTATCACATTCAACTTCAATTTTATGTGCGTGAGAGATATGCTGTCTTAATTTTTCAACAGCCTTCGTTAAAGAGCCTGCATACTTAATATGGTTATCTTTAATCATTGCACAATCAGAAAGATTAAATCTGTGCAAACTACCACCACCGGTTTTTACAGAGTACTTTTCAAAAGCTCTAAATCCGGGAGTTGTTTTTCTTGTATCAACAATTCTTGCTTTATATTCGCCAACAGCAGCTTGATACTTGTTAGTTTCTGTGGCAATTCCGCTCATTCTTTGAACATAATTTAATGCAGTTCTTTCGCCCATAAGAATATATCTTGCAGGTCCTTCTATATCTGCAATTTTGTCACCTTTTTTTATAGCATCGCCGTCGTTAAAATAAAACTTTATGTTAATTGATGGAGATAGAACTTTGAACACCATCTCAAATACATTTTTTCCACAAAAGATTCCGTCAACTCTAGTATTCAAAACGCAAGACATTCTATCTTCTTCGTTAGTTAAATAATCTGTTGTAATATCACCAAATCCGATATCTTCTTGCAACGCATTTTTAACGTGAGCTTCTATAAAAAAATTATTTAACATATACTAACTCTCTTTCTTCTGATTTCATTATATTTGAATGTTTAGCTTCTACGTCTGTTTGACGATAATCAACCCTAGAATGAGCTCCTCTTGATTCTTTTCTTGAAAGAGCACCTTCTACAATCAATCCGGCAACCGTAAGCATATTTCGATATTCGTATTCATCTTGATTCAAGCATTTTCTTGTACGCTTAAATTCGGATTTCATTTTGTTGATTTCATCCTGAGCTTCCAACAAATCTTGTTCATTTCTTACTATACCAACCTTGTTCCACATCAAGTTTTTAAGTTTTTGCTTAAGTTCAACTGCATTATAATCAGCATCACTTATAGGCTCTGAATAAGTTTCAATTATACTGCGGATAGAATCGTCAATTTTTTTAGGAGTGCTAAGATTTGCAAAAGATAAATAGTCAGCAAGCTCATAAGCACAAACCACACATTCCAGTAAAGAATTGCTAGCAAGTCTGTTTGCACCATGCAAGCCTGTAGATGCTACCTCACCAATTGCATAAAGCCCCTTTAAAGAAGTTCTGCCTTCTACAGTAGCCTTAATTCCGCCCATTGTATAGTGAGCTGCCGGAGCTACCGGAATCGGGTTATGAGAAATGTCAATACCCTTTTCATCACAACGTTTAGAAATTGTCGGGAATCTTTTGAAAAGTTTTGCATGATCAATCATAGATGCGTTCAAAAACACGTTATACGAATGCTCTTTTGACATTTCAGAATAAATTGCACGAGTAACGATATCACGAGGAGCCAATTCTCTCTTATCGTGATATTGCGACATAAACTCTTTGCCTTCTTTATTAATAAGTTTTGCTCCTTCGCCTCTTACAGCTTCTGAAATCAAGAACCTGTCTTTACTTGTAGGGCTCAAAGCTAAAGCTGTCGGGTGAAATTGTATAAATTCCATATCTTGAATAATAGCACCTGCATTATATGCAATATCAACACCGTCACCTGTTGCTCCATCTGGGTTTGTCGTAAATTTGTAAACCTGACCAACGCCACCAGTAGCAAGGACTAAAGCTGACGTATAGACAATTTCATGTTCGCCTGTTAATTCGTTATAAACAATGATACCTTTACATTCTTTATCAGAATCAACAAGAAGCTCAACAGCCATAGCGTTTTCCATAACAGTAATATTACTATCATTCAAAACATCTTGCGACAAAGCGTCTGTAATACCTTTTCCAGTGGCATCTCCGCCTGAATGAAGGATTCTTCTTATGCTGTGAGCGGCTTCTAGAGTAAAAGTAAGATGCCCGTCCGCATTTTTATCAAACTTAACTCCGTTTTCGATTAAGTCATTTATTACTTCATCAGAAGCCTCTGAAATATACTCAACAACCTTTTCTTCACTTAAGCCGGCACCAGCTTTCAAAGTGTCATTTACGTGTGATTGAACATTATCTTCCGGATTTTGGTGAACAACACCTACGATACCACCTTGAGCATATTTAGAATTACTTTCGCCTAAAACGGATTTTGTCACAACTAAAATACCGTCGGGCAAATTTATTTGTTGAGATATTTTTAGAGCCGAATACAAACCGGCCGCACCGCTTCCTACTATAACTACCGAATATTCGGAATACTTCATGTTCCTACCTCTGTCTGCTATCTATATATTTACATTGTAAAACAAAAACAAGAACAGAGTGTAAATTTATTATAAAGATTTATTAAATTCTAATAATATTCAGAGACAGCATCTTAGGATGAAGTGTGTCATTGATAAAAGATTGATCAAAATCAATCATAGGAACCAATTCTTTTGCTTTATCAGCATCAGCTTTATATCCTTCAAAATCACCTATTTTCTTCTTAACAACAGCCCTATCAGCATAAGCACGTGCGGTCTGTTTTCTATCAAGAGCCAAATCCCAAATTCTTATTGAAATATCAGGTCTGCCGGTCGTTTCATACAAGTCAGCCAGACAAGCATAACCTGCATAGGCAGTATTATCAATAGCTAAAATTTCATTGCAATATGACGCTGCTTGTTTATATAAGCCCTGTTGTTTAAAAAGTAAGGCAACTTTCAAATAATCATTCAGACCTAGTGGCCCTGAGTGCAAGAAATCATCCAAAGCACTTTTATAATCACCATTATAGAGTTTAATATTAGCTCTATCTTTATATAAATCATTCAAGCCACTATCAGGCATATAAGTAGGATATGCGGCGATAGCTTTGTTCATTTCTGTTACAGCAGCCTTATTATTGGGATACATTTTAGCCAAATAAATCGCATTATTTCTATAAAACAAATGAGCTGTAGTGTCATCCTTATTAGTAAGTTTTGCAATCATAAACTGAGTATTATTTCCCCAGAAACATATTTGCATAAACTTATTTCCAGGAGGAGTGCAAAGCCAAGCAAAAACTAGAAAAACAAGAATAACCATGCACAAATATCTTATGTCATCTTTACGGCTCTTTAAGCCAAAATTGTTTATCACAGACTCTCTTCCTTCTTGTGAAATTATACACTAAATTTTTCAAAAAATAAAGTACTAAATTAATGTCGCTACCTTTTTGAATTCTGGTATTTTATTGATGGCTATTGCATTTTGCATAATTTCATAAGCTTTAGGAGCTAATTTTTGGCATTCTTTTGGTTTAAGAAAATAAAGCTCACAAAATCTTGCCAAAAGTTCTGTATATGAAGAATAATACCTATTCAATTTTGAAATCCTTGAATTTACCCTAGATAAGGCTCGTTGCTTTGATTTTAGTTTAATATAAGCGATTTGCTCATCAGAAAAATGCTCTTTTGTAAGCGAACCAACGCTATAAATTGTATTAAACACTTTGACTCTATCATAATTTAGCAAATATTTTTCAGGCAGCTTAAAAGTTTTTTCAATAGGCTTAAACGGAATTGAAATCTTAAACTCCGGATATATTGCCTTTATTGAAGCTGAAAGACTCTTGATTTGAAATTTAAGCTCGTCTTTTTGGAAATACAATTTTTCGGCAAATTCCTTCGGGACTTCTCGCACAGTAATTTTCAAGAGTTCTTCTTCAATTTCGTCATTAAAATTATCGAAAATAAAATCCAGTGTTTTAAGTGTTTTATCAGCTCTAAAATGGACATAGTGAGCAAACTCATGGAGCATAACAGCTAAAACAGCTTCTTCCGGTAAATTTTTTGAAATATCTATCCTGTATATTCCGGATTCATGCCCCTTGAAGAAGCCCTTATTCCCACGAGCCTTGTTCTTATTAATGTTTACAACTATACCAAGAGTTTCAAAATACTCTTTTAAGGCTAAGATTCTGTTTCTTTCACTAACCATTTCAAGTAATCTTCACTACAGTCAACTATAGGCAATGCAATAATTTCAGGCACTGTATACGGGTGAACATCTTCAATAACAAGTTTAATTTTTCCGTAATTAGAGCGGCGAGTCTTAATCATCATCAAGATTTCTTTTTCTTCGCAAACTTCACCGTCCCAAGAAAATACTGAACGAACATTTTCTACAGTACTAACACAAGCTGCAAGTTTATGTTTCATCAACACTTTTGTAATATCTTTTGCTATTTTTTTATCAGGTACCGTACAATTAATAACTATTATATCCATTATAATTCCTCCTGCATTCTAAAAATCTTATCCGGATTAAGTATATTATTCGGGTCAAACATCTTTTTTATCTGATGCATAAAATTAATCGCATTTTTATCCAAAGTGCTATCAAGGTATGATATTTTTTCTGCACCAACACCATGTTCAGCTGAAATTGTGCCGCCCAGTGAAATTGCCATTTCATACATTTCAGATTTTGCTTTTATATAATTCTTGAATTCTGCATCGTTTTCTAAATCTAATGCTATTTGCGGATGAATATTACCGTCTCCGACATGTCCCACAATACAGACTTTAAGCCCGTATTTATCACAAATATCCTTACAAGCGTTTATCATCTTTGCAAGATTTGTTCTCGGAACGATTATATCATCAGAAACTACGTCCGGAGCAAGTTGAGCCGTAGCAGCGAAACTTGAACGTCTTGCCGTCCAAATGTTATCCCCATCATTAATATCAATTAATGCGGCACCAGCCTGCATAAGAGCCTCTTGAACTCGTTTTTGCTGTTCCTCAAGACTACTTGAAAAACCATCAATATCAATAAGAAGAAGTGCATTCATATCCGTTTTTAAACCGGTCGGATAAAAATTTTCAACCGTTCTTATAGAATTATTGTCCATAAAATCAATTGTCGCAGGGAAAACTTGTTCTTTAATAATTCCGTTAACCCCCTCAACAGCTTTATCAAAGCTATCGAAATATCCGATAACAGTTCGCAAGCAATTAGGTTTAGGTATCAATTTTAATTCGGCTTCTACAACTATAGCCAAAGTACCTTCGCTACCTATAATCAACTGGTTTAAATGGTATCCAACCGCATCTTTAACAGTACCTGCCCCAAGTTTCATCAAAGTACCGTCCGCTAAAACAACAGTCAAGCTTGTAATATAGTCCTTTGTTGTTCCATACTTAAACGCCATAGCACCGCCGGAAGATTGAGCAATACTTCCGCCAATAGTAGAAACCTTAAAATTTGAAGGATCAGGCGGGTAAAAAAGTCCTTTTGATTCTGCAAGTGATTTAATATCACTTAAAACAGCTCCTGGCTGAACTCGCATACTCATGTTCTCAGGCGAAAAATCAAGAATCTTGTTCATCTTAGAAAAGTTCATAACGATTCCGCCCTTAGGACAAGTACAAGCTCCTACCATATTTGTGCCTGCACCTCTTGATATTACAGGGATTCTGTTTTTGTTAGCATAAACTAAAACCCTTTGAACATCCTCAACCGATTCTACAAAGACAACCGCATCAGGCATATTTACGGCCTCTTTTATATTTGTTGAATCCTGAGCATAACAATATCGTTCTTCATCAGATGTAAGAACATTTCCGCTTTTTACAAGTTTTTTTATATTGTCTATACTACTTTTCAACAACATGTGATGCTATTTTTTCGATACTTTTATTCAACTTCGCTATTTGTCTATCCATTCCGCCAACTTTTTTGGTTAATTGTGCGGTATCCTTAGAATCAATCGAACTCATCACTTCGCTTAATTTTGCTTCAAGAGAATTGATTTTATCTTGTTGAGATGCCATCTTATCATCAATAGCAACCAAGAATCTGTTCAATGTTTCTTCTAAAGGCGTCATATCAATCTTATTATTTTTATTATTTATAGTGTTTTCGACTATCATTCTATCAAGTTTTGCTTCAAGAGAAGATATGCGTTTTGTTTGTTTGTCAAACACATTGCCTAAAGCTTCAATAAGCTCTGTGCTTTCTGAATTATCTTCTGCTTCAGCCTTCAAATCCTCAAGCATAACCTTGATTTGACCTATATCATCAAGAGTTTCAACTCTATCAGAAATTGTATTAATCTGTTCGCCGGCTTTATCAACCCATTCTGCAAGATATTCAAACACTTGATTAAATACTTGATTTGTCTTTGCTCCATTTTGAATCATAGTATTGATTGAGCCTAATTTGTTATCAAGTCTGTCAATACCTGCTTCATGTGCAAAGTTCTTTGTTCTTTCATCCAAATCATTGATAACAAGCTTAAAGTCTTGTAAATTATCTTGCAAAGTCTTATAAGACTCATCTGAGGCCAAAATAAGTTTATTGGTTCTAGTGCTTATGCTAACAATATCTTCGCTCAATGCATCAAAATCACGCTTGAATTCATCCGCTTCAAATTTTGGCATCTCAGACTTGATTGACTCAACCAAACCGTAAATACTGTTAGTCGAATTAATCAGCTCATCAAACTCTTTAGACTTAGTATTATCTCTCATTTCGTTCAATACAAGTCTTAAGTTTGCAATATCAGACTCTAAATCTTGAAGACTATAAACATAATTTATATCGCCATCCGCAGAAATTATCGAAGTAATCTTTTCGTTGATTAGGTCGATATCTTCTTTTAGAGAATCCATCTTCATATCAACAACAGCCAAATTGTCTTTAACTGTTTCAACCCCTTCAACAGTAGTTACTATATGGCTTAAAATCGTGATTAAATCAGAATGTTTTTCTTGTATGAAGTCTAGAATTTCTTCCTGTTCAGCAACAAAAGATACCTGATTGAATACATTTATAAACTGAGTAACAATATCCGCCTTAAAGTCTGCCAAAGATTTAACTAACTGTTCTTCCTTTGCATCAACCTTTTCAGAAAGGTCTTTTACGGATTGCTGAATACCATATTTCACAATCGTATTCATTTCAGTAAGTTCAGGTAAATTATTTCCGCAAAGTTCGTTAATATCTTCCAAATACCCGAATTGTTCTTGAATTAGCTTTTCAATACCAGTTATTTGGTTATTGATAGATGCTTGGAACGCTTCATCAAAAGACTTATTCAAGATTTGTGCTTTCAAATCAGCAAAGCTTACCTTCAAATCACTTATAGAATCATTGATACCGCTAACAAGAGAAGTTAGATTACTGTTAATTTCATCTTTAACTTCTTCAAAATTATCGGTCAAAGTCTTAACAGAAGCTTGGATTCTATCATATGAAGAATTATAACTGGAAGCTACAAGCTTAATTTCTTCATATTTATCAACGATTGTATCAACAAACTTTTTATCAAGAAGATTTAACTTATCATCAAGCCTTGTTGCAACATTATCGTTCACGAACTCTTGGATTTGCTTATTAAGCTTGTCCGCCATTGAGCCAATCAAAATTTCGTTTGCAGTCTTAAAGTCAGAAAGAGCTGATGAGAATACACTTGCTTCAAGCAACTTATTAACATTTTCTAAAACTTCATCCACAGAAGCTGAAATTTCGTTTCTCAAATTATCAAGCTTTTGATTTAAAACCGTAGAATCAGTTTTAACATCCAAGTAAGATTTCAAATCGTTCAAGTAGTTAAAGATATAATCTTCAATTGAGCTTTCTACGTGAATAGTTAACTTATCCAGCTCATCTTTTTGAGAATCCTTAAGCAGGCTAAACTGTTCAAGCAAATCTTTTACGATAACATCGGTTTCTTTTTCTATATTACCGGTAACCTCGTCGAATTCTTTTTTAATGAACTCAATCATCAAATCTTTGCAAGTAGTCGTATTTTGGTTGTTTTGCTTCACAGATTCAAGAATTCTGTTAGTCAAAGCTTCCATTGTTTGCAACTCATCCGCTGAAATTTGAGTACTATTAGTAACTAAAGAATTAATCTTTTCTTCAATAACAGCTTTGAATTCATCAGAGAATTCACTTAGTCCGGAGCTTACACCTAAGACGTTTGAATCCAAACTGCTCTTAACTTCATCAAATTTAGTATTAATTAAAGATGTTAAACCTTCTTTTACAGAATTCGCTGTATTCAAAGATGACGAAACAATTTCACTGGTCTTTGCAAAAACTTCTTCAGACAAAGTTTCTAAGCGTCCCATTATTGTTACAGATTTTTCACTTAAAGATAAATCCACACAATCCTTAAGTTCTGCAATGCCACTATTAATGCCATCAACTTTATTGTTAACTCCGGCTGTCAAACTGTCGCTTAAATCCAACAGCAAATTTGAAACTTGTTGAACTTTAGAAGTAACTTCTTCTATTTTTGTTTCAACTATAACATTTGTTTCATCCTTAATTCCGTTTAAGATTTCAGATGTTTGCTGAATTTCAAATGTCAATTTAGCAAATTTATCGTTTAATTTCAATTCAGTTTCATCATTAAGGCTCTTAACAACACTTAAGGCATCAGATACGCTTGCAGTTAGCTCTTCAAATTTATTTGTAACATCATTATTCAAATCAAGCACAATGTTTGAAGAACGTTGAACCTTTGATGATATTTCGTCAAACTTAGCGTTGATTTCTTGAGAATGAACATCAAAACCTGAATCAATATATTTAGTTACATCATCTAGTAATGTTTTAATGTTAACTACAAAATCCGAATTCTTAGCTTCAATACCTTGAGCAAACTCTTCTAATTTAGCCTTCAAAGAAGCATAATCAGCAGCTGTTACCTCAATATTTTCATCTAGAACGCTCTTCAAAGAACTTGCAATTTCTTCCAACTTAAGAGCCGCAGCCTTATTTTGCTCTTCTATATTGTTTTTTAGAATTACATTAAGTTCAAGAACTCTTTCTTTGATGAATTCAGCTTGTGAATCATTTTTGCCGACAATTCCATCGAATAAATTTTCTATAGATAATTTATACCCATCTAATCTTTCAGCAATAGCAGAAGACATATTTTCGGAAATATTAGCTAAACCGCTATTGAGTTTTTCTTCCAAACCTTGTTCACTTTTTGCAAACAAATCAGAAATCGATAGCGATAAATCCTCAAAATTACTTTCAATAATAGAGATTTGACGAGCCATATCTTCATCGATATTTGCATCAAACGTATTAATCTTATCTCTTAGTCTTGAAAAATCTTCTGTAATATCATCAACACTCTTTCTCAAATCATCAGCGGCTTTTTCGTTAAGATTGTTCATTAAAGCCTTTAACGATACAAAGTTATCAAGGATTTGAGCCAAAGTCGATGCTAAAGATGAAGTTGTAGTTGAAGCCAAAGAGTTAACCGCATTTTCCAATGTGTTAAATCCGTTTACTACTTCGTCAGTTTTAGCTGCTACAGAAGTTGAGAGTTCCTCATTAGAAGCTTCTTGAACCTCAGTTGATTTTGTAACCTTACCGCTTAATTCCTCAACATTTTCTTTTAGAACTTGAATAACTTGGGTAATCTCGTTTCTCAGTTCATTTTTTAAGTCAATTGAATTCTGAATATTTTTTGAATGTAGATTTTCGGCAGAAAATTTCAATTCACTTATTTTATCTGCGTTCTCACAAGTAAATTCTTGTTTAAAGTCTGCAACTTTGTCTAGAAGAGCATTTTTTAATGCCAACATCTTGACATCAAAATCTGACCTTAAACTATCAGCAGAAGACAAAATGCCGTTAATATTATTGTTCAAGTTTACATTATTAACATTCAAGCTTTCCTTAATTTCATCAAAATTGTCTTGAATCTCAAGGATTTTATTGTATGAATATTTAATTTCTTCTTTAATGGAGTCAGCACTCTTAGCCACATTTGTATTTACAGCTTCAATCTTTGAAGAAGTATCCTTCTGGATTTGAAGTAAGTTGTTTTCAACTTGTTTTCTGATTACTTCAACTACATCACGAACATTTTCAACATAATTTAGATTGCTGTCTTTAACGATTTCAGTGATATTCGCCAATTTAACGTCAATTACATCAGTGTTGACCTCTGATTTTGCACTAACATAAGATAAAATATCTACAATTGAAGATGAAATATTATCCAATACACCCTTCAAACCATTCAAAGAAACAGCTTGAGCTTGCTTTAGTTCATCTTCAACACTGTCAAGCTTGCTAATCAAAAGCTCATACTTGCCATACAAATCATTTGTAAACTTGTCTGACATGTCATTAGTAGAAGTTTCTAAAGCGTTTGAAATATCTTGTTTTGCGGCATACAAATCAACTCTTAAGTCTTTCACGCTATTAACAAAATCAAGAGCCAAAACATTTTCTACTGCTGTTTTCAAATCAGCAAACTCACGTTTTGCATTGTTAACTTCAATCACAGAAGCATCAAGTTTGTAATCCAATACACCTGCAAGGTTTTTAATATTTGTAATTTGCTCTACCAATTGGCTTGAAGATGTACTTACAGACTCTTCTTGTTTGTCTAAAGATGTTTTCAAGCTGTTTTCAAAAATAGCCAATCTGTCAGTAATATTTGAGAAAATCGCATTATTAGCTGAAACATTATTGTCATCAATCTGTGCAACAACACCTTTTAAATCAGTAATATTGCTTGTTAATTCATTAAAGCTCTTTTCGCATAAATCAGAAATTGCCAAACGAGTTTCTTTTAAACGTGAGCTCAAAGTATCCGCAGACGATGAAATATCGTTCAAAGTTCTTGTAACATTTACTTCAACCAGTTGAGAAATCTTGTCGGCTGCTACATCTACATGTTCTTTGATGTCATGCTCAGAGTTTTCTAATTTTGCCAACAGATTTTGGAAATTGACATTAATATCAAGTGCCTTAATGTTATCATTAATTTTTTGAATTTCATCTGCCGCATTTACTAACGCACTTTGCAAGTTTTCTGAACCTTTAGAAACATCCTCTAAAAATGCTTCCAAAGACTGTTTAAACTCTTCAAAGCTCTTGTTTTCAGATACATCCTTCAGTTGGTTTTCTAATTCTGCCAACTTGTCCAAAACAGACTGAGTGTTTTGCTCATCAGTATCTGCAATAACAGCCTTTAAACCGGCAATAATATTTACTGAAGCGTCAATTTTTTCCGCTAAATTGTCAATCTTGTAATATTTATCAGACAAGTTATCAATAGAAGTAGACAGTTCATGGTTTTGTGAAACCAAATCACTTAACCATTTTTTAGCAGAAGTAATGTCGTCTTGGGTAGCCAAATTACGCATAGCATCTTCAATCTGAAGATTTTTCTTATCCAACATTTGAAGAGCAGAAAGTATTGTGTTAGACGAATTTACTACGTCTGCAATTTCGTCACCAAACTTGTTAATGGCTTCGCTTTGATCAACTGCAGAAATTGTTTTGATTATTGTCTTAAAGTTTTCATTCAAGCTCAAAACGATTGAATCAAAACCGTTGTTTAAACGTTCTAAGTCATTTTTGAGCATAGAAACACTTTTGATGATTTCTTTTTTTTGAGAATCATCAGAACGCATTGCATCCAATCTAAGTGTAATATCGGTTAGAGTTTCTTTTTGAGATACGACTTCTCTTGAAAATACAGACAAATTAGTTGCTACAATATCAAACAGCTCTTTAACTTCACTTGATTTTAAAGCATCCGCACTGTTTTTAAGCAGATTTGAAAACAAAGATTCAATTGCACCAAACTTTGAAAGCAACACACCATGACGTTCGTCAAGATTCTGTTTTAGTTCTGACAAGAATATTTTAATTAAATCAATATCCTCTTCAGTATTAAGCTTTTCCAACTTAGAATTTATGCCCGCAAGCAATTTATCAACGTCGGAAGTATTCAATATACCTTGTGCTCTTATTGAATTTAACAAGGTTTTAATAGTATCAAAGTTCTCTGTAATCTCAGTAAAATTATTTATTTCTGCCATATACTTACTCTATCCCACATTCTACATTCATACATATTATATACTAATATAAACATAGTGACAAATACCAGCACTTTGTAATATTTTGTTAAGAGAATATAAAAAAATACTATCGACAAAAATCATTTTTTTTTCTAAAATGTTGAGTTATGAATTATATATTTTTCTTGCTGATTGCAATTTCTATTATTATAGGGATTTTTAATAACACCATAAATGAGGTCGTTACTGCAATGCTTGCTGCGTGCAACACTGCAGTAAAAATTTCGTTTTCTCTAATCGGAATTATGGCATTTTGGCTTGGGATTATGAGAATTGCGGAAAAATCCGGCTTGGTTCAATTTCTTTCAAAACTTCTTAATCCTGTTGCTAAAAAACTTTTTCCTGACGAAAAAGCTGATAGTCCGGTAATTGGTAATATAACAATGAGTGTCGCAGCAAACGCACTCGGTTTAACCAATGCTGCAACCCCAATCGGACTTAAAGTCATGGAAGAATTGCAAGAAAATAACGAGAACAAAGACACCGCAACAGACAGTATGTGTATGTTTCTCGGAATGAATACTGCGGGATTTCAGATAATTCCGGCTACAGTCATTGCTATTTTAATCGGCGTAGGAGCAACAAACCCTTCTGAAATAATTTTACCAACTCTAATTGTTACAACAATTTCATTTATTGTTGCAATCATAACGGCATTAGTTCTAAAAAGATTTTGGAGGGAAAAATGATAGAAAAACTCTCATTATACATCCTTCCGATTATGATTTTAGTAATATTAACAATTGCTATGTACAAAAAAGTTCCTGTTTATGAAGAATTTGTAGATGGAGCAAAAGACGGGTTTAAAGTCGCAGTATCTATTATTCCGTATTTAGTCGCTATAATGGTCGGAGTTGCGATGTTTAAAGCATGCGGAGCTATGGACTTGATAAAAAATATGGTATCAAGTTTAATTCCGGCTGATATTATACCAATTATTCTTACAAGATCTTTGTCCGGTTCTGCTACATTAGGGCTATTTTCAGACATTGCAAACACATACGGGCCTGATAATTTTATAACCAAACTGGCTGCAATAATGGTCGGAAGTTCAGAAACAACTTTTTACGTACTATCAGTATACTTTGGCTCAATTGGCATAAAGAAGTTTCGATACGCACTTTTAACCGGCATAATAGCAGACATTACAGGTATTGCATTAGCAATTTGGGTTGCACGCCTGTTCTTTCTTGCCAGCAGCGTGTCGTAGAACAGATACTTTCCTCTTCAACCTCACGTTTTACAAGTGCCGCAAAATTAACATCAATAAAATTAATTGACTCTAATTTTTCAACATTAAATTCTTCTCCGCCACAATTCGCACAATAATGATATTGCGGGACAATTTTCCCATTTTTCATCATAGCTTTTAATTTAACCCCACAGCAAGCACATCTTGCTATATACCACTCGTTTCTTATCAACTTCCCGCAATCAGGGCAATACGCACAATCCTTATCAGGTGTAACTCTTTGGTGTTCGCATTTATGATTTAATCTGAATAAATTTGTTATAAACATATTGAAACCTCACTTAGTATTTGTTTAATTCCAAATATGAAATAATCCATGCCGTCAAAAGAATTGTTACAAAATGTTACAAGTACTTAAATTTATATCAAATATTCATACAGAAAATACTTTATATATATAAGGATATTAACGACAAGTTTACACATACACATACTACACTTCACACATTAAAAGTTTTTAGAGTCGATAAGACTCTTTTTTTTACTCTAAAAATTTTATAATGTTACAATCTGCAAATAAATCGTTACAATTTGGCAAATAATAATTTTTATATTACTTTATAATAATTGTAGAAAGTCGGAATAAGGATTAGTGTTCTTGAAAATAAATAGCACAATACAAGACAATAATCGTCCTGCGTTTAAGTCTGCCGGATGGGCTTTAAACACATCAGGACACGTTATGCAGAGCATTGAAAATGGCGGTTTCTTAGCATCATTTCTGATTCAAGACGGAATCGGCATGACACTGCCACGTACTTATGCTGGCTTTTTACGTGATAAAGAAAAAACAGGACACTATAATAAACAAGAGGGTTTTGAAGTTCTCGGAAGAGAAGGTATGACCGGTCCGTGTATGATGGCGGTAGCACCATTATCACTAATGATTGCAGCAAAATTTGGACGTTCTACAAGTGTTAACTCACAATTAATCAAACGATTTGGTGCGAACCTTAAAGAATTTGTAAGTGCGAGCAAGTTCAACAAAGAACTATTAAACCAACCGGAAAAATTTAAGCAAGAATTCTACAAGACTAACATTAAACAAATGTTAGAAAATACTGTAGGCAAAGAAAATGCAAAAGAAAGCTCTGTTGAGTACATTTTACAGCAAATCAATAATGCGGAAAAAATTCCTGATGGTACAAAATTAAAGAAATTTAGAGGCAAAGCTAAGTATAAAAGCGAATGCATGAGCAATATTATTGAACATATAAATAATATTAAATACTCTACTGCAACAGATTTGGACATGCTTCAAAAAGTCAAATTCGGTAGTGATTCAAAAGTATTCAGCACAAAAGATACTATTGATGCGATGATAAAATACACAGATGACGCAATCACAGCGAATAAACATCTGAATAAGTTGGATGCATTACAAGCCGAAAGCATCAAAAATAAAGCATTAGGGAAACGACTAATAACCAATATTTCTATGATAGCTGCGACATTGGGCGTTTTATCAGCATTACCAAAGATTTACGCACGCAGCAACACTGCTCCAGGAGCAAGAAAAAAAGAAGCTGAATACGAAGAAGATAACAACAATATTGCATTCAAAGGCAAAAAAGACCCGATTGAAAAGTTAGGCAAGGCTATAAGCAAAAATAAAAGTGACTTTGTGTCTTCTGAGCTTGAATACAACGGACACAACTTTACAAATACTCTTATGGCAGGACTTTCAATATTCGGTTTGCTTGCTCCAAGAGGACTTCGAGCATACAGCCGTGCTCAAGTTGATGAAGATGGCAAAAAAGATTTAACAGAATTATACGAAATCTTGATGCGTGATATAACATCAAGCTTGGCTGTTGTATTCGCAGTTCCGATGGGAACAAGAGCTCTTGTTACAGCTTATGAAAAACGTTCAGGCTTTGTACTTATGCACAAAGACCGTTCTAAAAATAACGCTAGAACAATTCTTGATTTACTCAATCCATACAGCAAAGCTCACGTGTTAACAAACTCTGAAATTACAGCTTTGTACGACAAAGTTGATACTAAAGCTAAAATGCTAAACTTCTGCAAATATATTGATAAAAATGGCGGAGATATCCACAAAATTATCGATAAATCATCGGAAGCAAGCAAAATATTTAACAGTTCAACATTTGAACTTTCTACATTAAAAGGCATGCCGAAAGCAGATAAGAACAAAAAGCTTATTGAATTCTTTGAAGGTTTGAAGGGTGAAACAGCAGATAAAACTGTTAAATTACTTATGAAAGGTGCTGACTCTGCAAAAAGAAACAAAATTGCTTCATTTGCAAGAGGTTTGAACTCCGTTCCTGGACTACTTACAACCTTCTTAATTTCTCCATACTTGCTTGGTTGGTTTATCCCAAGATTAGCCTATAAAAACACAAACAGAATTCACGAAAAGCAAGATAAAGAAAGAGCTGCAAAAGCACAGCAAAAACTTTCAACTAATGTCTAGAGATATGATGACAAAATCGATTTAACGTAGTTTTGAGTTTCTTTGTAAGGCGGAACACCATCGTATTTATCAACAGCTCCTGGGCCTGCATTATATGCAGCAAGAGCCAAAATAACATTTCCGTTATACTTGTTCAACATTGATTTCAAATATTTGACCCCGCCCTCGACGTTTTGTTCAGGATCCATCGGATTAGTTACACCTAAGCCTTTGGCTGTTGCAGGCATAAGCTGCATTAAGCCCATTGCACCGACTTTTGATTTTGCCTTCGGATTAAAACCTGATTCTTGTTTAATCAATGCATTTACTAATTTTTCATCAACACCATGCTTTTTGGATATTCTTGAAACTATACTCTTAATTTGGTCTTTAGTTGAAAATTTATCCGTAGCAGTTGCTGCCTGTGCAGTATAGATATTGGCGTTAACTCTTGTGCTAGGATTAGTTAACAAGTCGCCAAATTTCACTTGTGCAGAGTTTTTCAAAACAGAGTCAAAAGATTGAATTCCGTTTTGAGTTTTATCCATGCTCGCCTGTTTTTCAACGGGAGTCCATTGAGAATTCAAGTTATTCACATAATTATTCATCTGAACGGCACGCTGCATTGCACTGGATTTACCTGATGAAGATAACATATTTTGTATCATTGATGAGAACATAATAAACTAATCCTTTCAATATAATTGAACGAACAAATTTTTGAGAACTTTAATTTTTGGAGTAAAATATCCACTATTTGGTTTAATAATAATTTTTATTTTGTCAAAATTTGTTAATATATGGATTTTTTTTTGGCAATATGATATTATTAGACTTAGCATGGGAGAGTGTTAGGTGAATACTGATAATTTTTTAATAAGAGAGAGTGATATTGAGCTTGCTCAAGCTACGTGCAGAGCAATCAATGAAAGCGATACAAGGAACAGAGCAGTTGCAAACGTTACTGCCGCAAACATAGCTGCCCAATATTTTGACGAGAATCAATTCAAAATTGATACAAAATCAGGGTTGCATAATATAGCAGCTGTGCTTGAAGATATTGATATTGCTGATATTTATATCAACAATTCCTATATAGATGTAAGAATATATTTTGACGACAATGAAATCTGCGTTCCTAAATCACATTTCATAAACAATTTGCTGCCGGTAGCCTACATGTTTGTTAAGTTAAATGAGGACTTGTCCGGCGGAACCGTTACAGGTTTTGTACTTCCTGAAAACATTAATCAGGAATCATGCGAAGGGGATTATTATATCATTGATGAAACGTCTTTAGTATCCTTCTTTGATATCGAATCTCGACTTATTAATAATGATGACACTTATAGCGTCGAAGAAAAAGAAGTATTTGCTTATTTAGACGGAACAATTGAAGATAAAAATGCATTTTACGCAAAACTGTTGACTTCAGAAGATGGGCGTCAAAAGCTTGCTAGAGCAGCTAAAGCACAATATATCTTTAATTTTGTATCAGTTGCTGATGATGCCGTAGATACAGGCAGTGATTTCATCAATGACATGCCAATCGATTTAGGTAACGATGATAGTTTGCTTGATATGGAAGACAACAATTTCGGGTTTGAACTATCTGATTCTGACGAGCTTGGATTTACAGAGATTGATGAAACATTTGGCGAAAACGGTTTGAATGAAGATGATTTGGATGCAATTGATTCAAGTTCTTCTTTTGATTATTCTACAACAATTTCACCTAATATCGACTCTTTTGAAGAAAGTGAAGAAGCAGAAAACGTTGAACAACCTGAAGCTGTTCAAGAAGATTCCATTGTAGATATTTTACCGGATGAACCGGAAGAAGAAGAAAGAGAAGAAGAAGGAGAAATTGAAATTCCATCCAATGAGGGGCTGGATAATCTTATACAAAATATCCAAGGAGCAGAAGAGTCTGAAACATTTGCATCAGAACAAAACGATGAGACTCCGAATGAACAAATTGGAGCTTTATTTAATAATCCTGCCCAAGATTCTGACTCAGAAAATTTACAAGAAAATATTGAGGGAAATGAAGTTCAGGCTCAAAAGAAACCGAAGAGTTCTATTAAATTGCTCCTATTAATCGGTTTGCTTGTAGTGCTCGGCGGCTTAGGTTATTTGGGGTATAACAAATTTTCTGCACAGCCAATTGAAGATGAAAGCCAAAATAATATTGTTGCAGAACCGACCGCTACTGCCAACAATCAAGAACAAGGACTTAGTCAAGATGCTATGCCGATTGAAGGAGTAGAAGTAACTACACCAACGTTTTCTCAAAACGAAGCTACAACAGAAACGATACCGGCAATTGAACAAAATCTTGATGCTTCTATTTTAGTTTCTAACTTAAAAGTTGACTGGGAAGTTCCTGCAGGATACGTTTCAAATACAGCCGCTAAAAGATATTTGGTGAAATTAGGTAAAGTTATTCAACTAAATCTTAAGACAGAATTATTGTTACTAAACAGACCGCCAATTACAAACAAAATTGCAGTAGAGATAAAATACAACAGTGGAAACAAGAAGTTTGAAGCAGTCGGAGTAACGACTTCAAGTGGTGAAAAATCAGTTGATGATTTGATTTTACAGACTGTAAACAAGGCATTAGCAATGAATTTGAGTGCTAACACTGACTCATTCAGCAAACTACAAGGTAACCCAATTTTGATAATTCATTTATAAGGTATGAAAGATGGAAAAAACAAACAAATACTACAGCATAATAGAGAACATCGTTAGACAACACAGAAAATTTGCAGGATGCGAAGCTATTCTTGATGAGATTATAGATGATGTTTATTCGCATGCTGAAGTCATAATTAATTCTATTAACAATGATGATGTAATTAAGGCTTATTTGGAAAAAGTAGTTAACACTTCGATTATTACCGTTCCCAAAAAAATGGGAATTCACTCCCCAAGAGCTATAACTCCATCTGTTTCATTACCGGTAAAACCTGAAAAATCAGACGTTAATATTGATTTAGTAGACAAAATGATTAACGCATCAGCTCCTGCAGTAGAGGAACCTCAAGAAGAAATTCTTGAAGAGAATAAAGAAGGTGTCTTTGAAGAAAAAGAAGAAGCAGATGAAGTAGATTCCTCCCTTGATAGCTTATTCCCACAGAAGGAAGATGAGCCGGAACTAAGTGAGCAAGAAGATGACACAGAATTTGATACTTTAATTGATGAAACACCGATTGATAACATGCCGGAAAAACTTGAAGAAAAAGAACCGGATGAAAAGGAAGAAGAACTCGTTTTGACAACTCCTGAAGTGGGTGTAGAAGCACTTGAAACGATCGAAGAAGAGGAAACTCCACTGGAAACTTTTGATTTGGATACAGAAGAAGTTGAAACATCAGAAGACGCTCAACAAGAAGAATTAAGTGCAGATAGCGAAGAAATATTGGATTTAGATGAGTCTGAGGCATTGGAAACTATTCCGGAAGAAACTCCAGAATTGGCTGAAAATAATGAAGCACCGTTAGAATTAAGCGACTCAATTGAAGAGATTGAACCTCAAGATGAAATTTTGGACGCAGTTGAACCGAAAATTGAGCAAACGTTAACAACGGATGAATTGACAGTTGAAGATGACGAGCTTGCCACACTTAATCCGGAAGAAGGAAGTGAAGAGTCTGCTTTAGAAGCATTTGCTGCAGACGAAATTCAGCAAGAAGATAATTTGCTAGAATTAGACGAAAGCCAAAACAACGATTTTGACCTCCTTATGGATGATAATAACAGCGATTTAACATTGGACGAAGGTGAAGGATTATTAGAAATAACCAAAGACGTAACATCTCACCAACCAATTGATTACTCGAAATTTTCATTCACACCGTCTAATAACAACGAGGATATTGATGTAGAGGAGTTAGCAAAAGATTTGAAAGAACTCAACACCAAGCGACCTGAGTTGAATATTCTGCAAGTTTATGATTTAAAATATAAAGAGAATAGTTCAGTGCAAGATATAGCCACCCAGCTGGATATGAGTGAAGATAGTGTATTAGAAGCATTGAGCGAAATGGTTGCCATAGTATAAAAGGCTATAATTGATGCAGTGTCCAAAATGTAAAAGCGAAATAGAAGATAATACCTTAAAATGTCCTTCTTGCGGAGCTAAGGTCGCTTCTGTTTGCAAAGATTGCGGAACCATTAATCCTATTACAGCCAAAGAATGCTCAAACTGTCACAAGGTTTTAATCCGCATATGTACAGAATGTGGTGCTGCAAATTTACCGGAAGCTAAAGCATGCCGGAAATGCGGTTTTGAGTTCGTAAAACCAAAATACAATCCAAAGCCCGAATACACGGCAGAGATGAACTCTCAACAAAAAGTTAAGGCAAAACTGTTAGATTCAATAAAGGACGCAAACACAAAGATAATAACTCTTACAGGCGAAAGCGGCTGCGGTAAAAATCTGGTTTTAAGATATACAATTAATGAGCTAAAAAATGCAAAGTTAATCTGGCTTTTGGGAACTTGTTCTCAAGTGACCCAGCTTTCACCATTTGGGTATTTTCAGGATTTGTTGTTAAACTTCTTTAACGTAAACAATTTCTGCCCTGACACTTTGCAGCTCAAAAAGAATTCAATCAAATTTTTCAAACAGGATTTTCCAACACTTTCAAATGCTGAGATTTTGGATTTGCTAAATTTTCTATACCCTGAAAATTTAGATAAGTACGAAAACATCTACACAAATAAAGCTAAGATGTTTATTATAATGAAGAAAGTTTTCTTGACTATCGTTGAAAAGATGAAGGCCGTATTCATTATCGATAACTTTGAGAACATAGACGGAATGTCTTTTGATTTCTTCAAAGAGCTTCTTTGTGATGATTATATCTTAGAAAGATGCAAGTTTATTATAATTTCAGAGATTACAAAACCCGGCATGGGCTGTATCACGACACCGAAACTTACGGACGAAAATTATGTTGATTTAACAATTGCACCGTTTACACACACTCAGATCGAAGTGCAAGTGAAGCAATATTCAGACTTGAATGTAGGAAGCGATTTTGTAAACTTAGCTGCTAAAATATCTGTTGGCAACCCATCTATAGTTGAGCAAATCGTAATGTTATACAAAGATATCAAGCGTAATCATTTGAAATACGTTAGTTACGATTCTATCGATTCAATAATCGACGCACGACTCGGAATTCTCAGACAAGAGGATTATCCTGCATATAGAATGTTAGTTGCAATGTCAATTTTGGGCTGCAAATTTTATCCTGCAATGCTTGAACACTTTGACAACAATACGCCTGCAGAATTCGAAAGAGTAATCGAAGTTCTTGTCCAAAGAGGTTTCATCTCACAACTTAATAATCTGTCTTTCGAGTTCAAGAGCAAAACAATTTGGAAAGCTATAGTTGCAATTGTTAAAAATGATGATTGTCTAATCGAGATTTTAAACATCTTACACGCAACTTTGAGCATATACAAGCAGTCTTCTATCGCTTTATTGGGCTATATCGTCCAAAAGCTTAACAATAATGAAGAGGCCTTCTCTGTTTGGACGCTTCTTATGAAACAAGCGTCTTATATTGGTGATATCGGACTATATATAATTTCTCAAAAACAAGCTTTAAAGTTGATTGAAGATAAGAACGATACTTTTCACCAGAAAATCAAGAAAAACATATATACACGTGTCGGAAAGCTTTTGGAGCCGATAAATCACGATGCGGCGTTCGAGTATTTGCAAAATGCTATTATGATGCTAAATGATGAAGACGATATCGAACATATTGAACTGCTCGGATATTTAGCGTCCGCTTCTATGAAAAAAGGCAACTATTGGGGTGCAATTGAATGTGCAGATAGCGTTCTTAACAAACTTCCGGAAACAATGGAGTTAGAAAGAACACTAATCAAATCCCGTCAAATCAGACCTCTTTTGAAGCTGGGTAATTACGGACAATTGATAAATCTTGTCGACACAGAAGTCATGCCGATATTTGAAAAGTATTTGTCAAAAGGACGCAACACACAAGTAATCCCAATTAAAGAATTATATCTGACTTGGCTTGATACGTATTTTGATTTTGCTGAAGCTCTTACATTCCAAGGCGATAGCCGTATGTTTGATGTAACAAAGCTTATCTTTGATATTATTGATAAAAATCAAATTACTGATATGTCAATCCTCTGCAAAGCTCATTTGGCATTGGCTTTAGCAAATACTGTTAAAGGGGATTTAAACACATCAGAAAAGATTCTTGATGATATATTGAAACAATATCCGCTAGATAGTATGGATTCATTCATTGTTTCAAGATGGAACTTCATTGATATATTGAACAAATTTGCAGAAAAAGACTACGATAGCCTATACACAGAGTTGTTTAACGTCGTAGCTTATGCAAACAACGTAAATGATAACTTTACAAAGAATATTTTAAAAACTATGCTAGCAAAAATGCTTCGAGATAAGAACGAAACAAAAAAAGCTCTTGAAGTATTGGAAGAGCAGGTTGCGTACTTTGCCAAAGAAAAAATTGCGACAGGCGTGTTATTATCTTGGTATTTGATAGCTGAAATTCGACTTGTTACAAGCGGAACTCAGTTTGCACTTGATATTGCAACAAAAGCACTTGATATCGCTCAAGGACCAAATATAAACAACTATTATTTCATCTCTTTGTTTAACAAATTGATTGGCGAAATCTATATGGCAAAACAAGATTTTGATTCAGCAAAAGTTTACCTCGAAAAATCTATGTTTGTAGCCAAACAATTCAATCTTCAAGCACTTCTTGTCGAGGAATACATACAGTCAGCGAAGCTTTATCAAGAACTTGCACTCCCAAAATCAAGCTTAAGAGCAAGTTACATCAAGCAGTCGCTAAAAATGTTCCAGTTAGCTAAAAATGTTGAAATAGTTGCAGAACATCCGCATTTACAGAAGAAAATAAAAGAAGAGCTATCTATTCTGACATCATTCTGCAAACTTAACGGAATAATTCTAAAGAAGAGTGCTAATTAGCGTAATCATCCGGATTACCTGAATAATCAGCAATTGCTTCGCCTTCAGCTTCATTTGGCAAAGGTTCATATCCGTTTTGAGTTTCTTTATAGGCTAAAGCACGTTTATTCAATTCATCAATTACAGAAGGCCCTGTAAGCACTTCAATGACTTCACCGTTGGTGTCATATATTTTCAACCTAGGGATTTCTACACCTGAAGGAGTTTTAAATCCCATTAGAGAAATCTTGCCATACTCACCGAAACCATCCTTGATTTCATAGTAAATTTCTTTCAAGTTTTCATTATCCAAGCAGCTCAAAGCAACATTGTTTGAAGTTTCACGCTGTATCCAATCCTGAACGGTTTGAGTTTCTTCAATAAGTTCAAGCAATTGTTCCTTAGTAGCACGAATACGCCTAAATAAAGGATCACCGCCACGCCCTACTGCTGTTGGACCATAAGCTTGCGGAGCTTTTACTGCATAATTTGCTTCGTCTATAACTTTTCTTTCATTTTCATTATCTGCCATAATAATATAACTCCTTATACTTGTGTTTACGGCATATTTTGTAAAAACTTTAGGAATTTCAGATAAATCTTTACAAAGATTTACAAACGGGGTATGATTTAAGTATGTTACCAAAAGAAAACAGATTAAAAAAGAGAAGTGCATTCGCCGCTACATACCGCACGGGAAAGACCTTGCATAAAGGCGGAATTACTATGTTTTGCGGAAAGAAAAAAGATAATGACACTCCCGTTCGCATAGGGTTTGTAGTGAGCAAAAAAATCCACAAACGAGCGGTAAAACGCAACCGTATAAAAAGACTTATGAGGGAAAGTTGCAGATTACTTATTAAGGAGCAGGGAATTCCAAACAATCACCTCTCACTAATATTGGTCGCATCTTCAAAACTACTTGAGATGGATTTTAAAGAAATTGACAGTTCTATAAAAAAATTGGTTAAACAATTATGATAGACGGAATTATAACTCCTGCATTAAGAGATATAGACTATTTAACGCCTGCGGCTCCATATCCTGCGACTCCATCAGGGTTAACGGTTCATCAAAGCACGCTTTATCGTTATGCAGTGCCAACTGATGAGCAGCCAACATTAACAATCGTTGATTATATTCCAGACTACAACGGGAATTTTATTAAACCGGGGTATTATCAACTTGTGTTATCAAGCGATAGAGAGTTTCTTTACCTGATTGAATCAAACGACTTAATCGCCGTTATTCCGGTATTTAAGCTAGCAGAAAACAAGAATGAATTAAAGAAATATTACGAAAAATCCAAAAATCTTTCAAAAGAAGATAAAAAAGAAATTGCTAAAAAGAAACGCAAAGATAAGTTTCAGGCAATTATTGATGCAAAATATGCAAAAACGGGAGCAACCCCGCCTAAAGAATACGAACATATGGAAGCCTCAATTGAGTATAACAAAGAAGGCGGCTATTATTTAATTATGTATGAAAAGGGCTTTCTAAGAGCTTGGGGTGCGATTAAAGCACGAGATTAAGACTTGTCTTGAAGCCAAATTTTTTATATAATATATCTAATATGAGTGGTGAAAAAAAAGAAAGAAATACCTTCTACATAACACACAGCGGCGAGCTTTTAATCTGGTTAGTGATTATACTTGTTGTAGTTTCACTCTCTACTATGTGTTTATTTAAGAAAGCTCACGAAGAAAATGATTACAACATTTTCATGCCGGACGTAGACGGACTTATTGTTGGCTCTCCTGTTAGAATGATGGGGATTGAAGTCGGACACGTTACTAAAATTAAACCAACTAATGACGAAGTGTTTGTAAAATTTATTATTGATGATAAAACAATGCAAATCCCGCAAGGCACACACGCTACGGTAGAATTTAGCGGTATGGCGGGTTCAAAGTCATTAGAACTGTATCTTCCGAATAAAGAGAGTTACATTGAGACGACAACACCAATACTTACTGTTAATCCGCCAAAAAGACTCCACGATGCAATGGGTTTATTAAACGAAATGCTTGATAAGTTGGCATCAATAGTTTACACATCATCTTCTTTCGGAGAAAAAATTAAGTTTCTAGATTTTCAAGGCGGAAGTCCGGATGATATGAAGAATTTCTTAGATTACACGGACAAATTAATTAATGATTCAAACAAAAAAGCACTTGATGTTGATAATAAGTTAGAAAAATACAGAAGCAGGGGGGAATTCCATGATAGTAGAAACAAATAATCTTAAAATCATATCAAACCCAATTGTTAACCAGAGTTTGTGCACAATGAGAGATAAAAACACAGATACTCAAGGGGTAAGATTAGCAGCAAGAAAATTAACAAGAATACTTCTTTATGAAGCAACAAAAAATTTGCCGCAAAAAGACGTTGAGATTGAAACCCCGCTTGTTAAATTTACTACAAAAACAATCAACCCAGATATTAACATCATCATTTCACCAATTTTAAGAGCCGGACTTATTTTCACGGATGAAGCAGTTGACATTCTTCCCCAAGCAGCAATCCGACACATTGGTATGTATCGTGACGAAAAGACTTTAAAACCCGTTTGGTACTACAATAAAGTACCTATGCCAGTGGATAAACCTGAAAATTATTACGTTTATATTACAGACCCGATGCTTGCAACAGGGAATTCCCTAAAAGAAGCAATAAGGCTCTATGTAGATAAAGGAATTCCTGAAACAAATATTTGTTGTGTTTGTATGATATCTGCTCCGGTCGGAATTGAAGCAGTATTCAAAGAATTCCCGGCTATAACACTTATCGTTGCTGCAGTTGATGACCATTTGAATGAACGTGGTTATATCATTCCTGGTATGGGTGACGCCGGAGATAGAATATTTAATACGTAAATTTTTGTTAATTGGAAAATATATAGAAGCATTTTTTTATAATAGTATTATTATAAATATATGAATAGAAAAAATAAAACCAATATACTTACAAAAAGAGAACTTGAAATACTGTATTTGCTAATAGAAGGGCAGAGCAACCGTCAGATTGCAAAAGACTTGATTATTTCAATCCACACGGTTAAAGCACATATTGAAAGCATTTACAGAAAGTTTGGCGTGCACAACAAAGTTCAAGCAGCAATTTATGCAGTTCATTATAACATGATAGACATAAATAAACTCTAAAATTTGGACGCTAAAGCAATCTCTTTAGGAACATAGCTTGCTAAATATTCAACTGCAGCTTCGGGAGTTGGTGCAACATAGTACAACTCTCTGGCTTCTTCTTTGGCAAACTTTTCACTTATTATTGTTTCAAAAAATGAGATAAGGTTGTCATAAAATCCTGCAGTATTCAAAATTATAATTGGCTTAGAATTGTATCCTAATTGTTTTTGTACAATCATCTCAGAAATTTCTTCCAACGTGCCAAAACCACCAGCGAGTGCTATTACAGCATCAGAAACTTCATCCATTTTAGCTTTTCTCTCACGCATTCCGGAAGTCTGAATAAACTCATCACAGTCGTTTGGGTTTGCGACGCCAAAATTAATAAGTTTCTCGGGCATAACTCCGATTATTTTACCACCATTTAATTTAACGGCCGAAGCACAGGCATACATCATCCCAAGCCTGCTTCCGCCATAGACAATATTATGGCCGCCTTTTGCTAACAGTGCACCCAAAAGTTCCGCATCTTTATAAAAAACATCCGCTAATTTATTAGAAGATGAAGCAAATACGCATACATCCACTTAGAAACTACCCCCTATCAAATGATAATTAGAACAACATAAACCAGTTCCATCCTTTGAGCACTCTTGTTTTTGAACGGTTATAGGGTCATTTTTGCAGAATGGTTCAAATCTATCAGAATAAATATTCATACCATAAACATCCTTACCCCACTCATTTGGGCCAACAGAACCGTTTACATCATACATCAATAGCCCTCTCAAATCACCTTGAGGAGCATCAAATAACTTATATGCAATGATAGAGCTGGTTTGAGTCAATTTAAAATCATTAAATCGGTAGGTACTATTAGGGAAAGTTCCATTCATAAATGTAATTTTATAAGGAGCCGCTTCACCTTTAATCTCACCGGCTATTATTGATTCAAAAGCTTTTTTGAAGTCAAAATCTTCTTGATTCTTTTGAGTATTGATTGCATAAAAAATATTTGCAAAATCAGTCTGAACATTTCTCCATCTTGAAGTATTTTTAGCTTGCAAACTATCATCAAGAGATAATGGTGCAACCAAAAATGCCACAATCAAAAATATAACAAACAAAATTGAAACTTCAACTATCGTAAAGCCTTTTTTCATAAATTAACCTCTAGCCATGTCTAAGTGTTTTTTCTCGTTTACAAGAGAATCATAAATCCATTCCGGTACAAAGTTTTTGCCCAAGATAATCTGCCCGTTCATGATATTAGGTGCGTGGAAATCAGAACCACCGGTTACGATCAGTCCCAAATTCTCTGCCATAGAAGAGAAGTACTCAACAATCGCAGGCGAATGTTTCCTGTGATAAGCCTCAATACCTCTTAAACCACAGTTCATTAATTCCTTAATCAACTTTTCGGCAATATCAATATCATAAGGGTGAGCAATAACAGGGATGCCACCTGCATCGTAGATCACTTCAACCGCATCAAACGGTGAAACAGTCTTTCTTTCTACATAAACAGGAGAAGCTCTGTGAATATACTTACTATAAGCTTCCATCACATTGCTTGTACCGCCTGCATTCGTGATTGCTTTTGCTATATGCGGACGACCAATACTGCCGCCTTCTGCGACCATATTTTTAACGTCCTCAAACGCAATTTTTATGCCCTCTTTTTTTGCAAGCAAGTGCAAAATTTCCTTTGTCTGCTTAATACGAGCCTGTTGCTGAACCTTAAGCAAATTTTTGAAATCACTTTTATTAACGTCCGGGAAATACCCCAATATATGAACTTCATAATCCTTATACAGAGTATTTACTTCAATACCTTGTATAAGTTTGAGTTCAACATCTTTCGTTTTTAAATACTCTTTCGCCGCATTATAAGACAAAACATTATCATGGTCAGTCAGTGATATTGCCTGCAGACCCGCATCTAGGGCTAAATCCACAATTTTTTCCGGCGAAAATACACCATCTGAAAAATAGGTGTGTATGTGAAAATCACCTTTCATACGCCACCTTTCTAGCAACCGTCTCTTTCAACGTTTACCTCACTTTCATTTTTACTATTATCTATTATCAAATTAATTCTTTTTATAAACTCAGCCTTGGTGTCACTAATCTCAATTTCCACACCATTAACCTGAGCAATCGGAGTTTCTGCAATCTCATATCTTTCCGGCAAACTTGTTGACAAGCGTCTGAATGAGGTCGCAAACTCCATTCCTATTACACTTTCTTCAGCACCGCAGAAACCGGCATCAGTAATATATGCCATACCATCATAAATCTTTTCATCTGCAGTCTGAACATGTGTATGTGTTCCAAAGAATCCTTTTACCAAAGCATTCTCAGAATCGTTAAACTCTTTTGCTAGGAATTTTGAGAAACAAATTTTTTCTGCAGTAGCTTCTGCATGAAAATCTACCAAAATGTGCTTCACGCCCAATTCCTTTAACTTTTTAATCTCATCTGCTACAACTTTCCAAGGAGAATCAATAGGCGGCATAAACACACGTCCCAAAGCATTTATAACCCCAAGTTTTTGTCCCTTAACCTCAAAAATTTGTGCTCCAACGCCCCTTGTTCCTTCCGGATAATTTATCGGACGAACCAGATTTTTAGCATCATCGATGTATTCATAAACATCTTTTTTATCCCAAATGTGATTGCCGGAAGTAAAACAATCAATCCCTGCATCTGCAAGCTCTTGGTAATTCTTTTTGGTTAGCCCAAAACCGTGAGAAGCGTTTTCTATATTTGCGATAACAAAATCCGGCAACTCTGATTTAGCACGCAAAGTTTCTAAGTAACGCTTAACTGCGTTACGCCCCTGTCTGCCTGTTATATCACCAAAGAATAATATTTTTATATTTCCAGAATTACCACTCATTTTAATATTTCAGGGGAGAAAATCTCCCCTTATCCTATTTTGCTATTTCTGTTGTTCTGAACTCTCTTACGACTGTAACCTTGATTTGTCCAGGGTAGTCAAGTTCATCTTCAATCTTCTTCGCAATATCTCTTGCAAGTTTTTGAGAAGCCAAATCATCAAACATTTCTGATTGAACGATTACACGAACCTCACGACCTGCTTGAACTGCAAATGATTGTTTAATACCTTCATAGCTATTTACAATTTCTTCAATTTTTTGTAAACGCTTAATGTAGATTTCTAAAGTATCACGTCTTGCTCCTGGACGACCTGCTGAAATCGCATCCGCAAGTTTTACCAATACAGCTTCAATTGTATTTGCAGTAACGTCATCATGGTGAGCTTCAATAGCGTGAATAACTTCTTGCTTTTCGCCATATCTTGCAGCCAATTCAACACCCAATTGAATATGTGTACCTTCTTGAGTCTGGTCTACAGCTTTACCTATATCGTGAAGCAAGCCGGCACGTTTTGCTACATAAACATTAGCTCCTAATTCTGCTGCCAACATTCCTGCAATATGTCCAACTTCCAGAGAGTGCTTGAGGACATTTTGACCGTAACTTGTTCTATAATAAAGACGTCCAAGATTCTTTATCAACTCCTTGTTAAGTCCCATTATACCCATATCAACTGCGGCATTTTCGCCCTCTTTCATAATCTTTTTCTCGACTTCTTCACGAGATTTTTCAACAGTTTCTTCAATTCTTACAGGGTGAATACGACCGTCTTGGATAAGTTTTTCTAATGCAATTTTCGCAATCTCACGTCTTACAGGATCAAAAGCTGATAAAACAACAGCTTCCGGAGTATCGTCAATAATTAAATCAACACCTGTCAATGTTTCTAATGTTCTAATATTTCGGCCTTCACGCCCAATAATACGTCCCTTCATTTCATCGTTAGGAAGTGAAACTACTGACACAGTTGATTCAACGACCTGTTCCATCATGCAACGCTGCATTGTTGTAGAAAGGATTTCTTTTGACTTTTCAAGAGCATCTTCTCTTATTTTTGCTTCATTTTCACGAATTAATTGCAACTGTTCTTGTGCTAAATCACTCTTCAACTGTTCAAGAAGCATTCTCTTCGCATCCTCAGTTGACATCCCTGCAATTCGCTCAAGCTCAACTGTTTGCTTTTGAACTATTTCAGCTAAAAAATCCTCTTTTTCAATCAATTGATCTTTTAACTTATCCAACTCAACTTCTTTATCAGTAACTTCTTGAATCTTGTTTTCAAGCATATCTTCACGTTTAGAAAGTTTTGATTCTATAGCATTAAACTCTCTTCTGCGTTCACGTTCATCTTCATTTAATTGTTCTCTCTCATTATGCAGAGCTTCTTTTGCCTTAATCATAGCCTCTTTTTGCAAAATAGCTTCTTTTTCCTGCAAATCTTTTTTTGATTGTTCAGTTTGAAAAACCAGATTTTTGTACTTAACTCTTTGCACAGCAATTACAGCAATCAGTATAACCAATACAATAATTGCAACGGTTAATAATGCATTCATCTAGCACCTTTTCCTTTTCTATTTTTTATGTATACACGACGTCCGGGCACATATAACCTACCCGGCAATCATTAAATATTAATCAATAATCTTCTCTATCGCATATATTTTAAAAAATTTATTATACTACTACTGATTTAATCATATCATATAAAGTAGGTTTTGTACATAAGAAAATTAAATCAATTACCTACTACTTTTATCCAATTTATTCACCAACTAATTAGTTCATAATAAAGATGAAAAAGGGAGGTGTGATATGAAATATATTAAATACACAGCTTATGTTCTTACACTTATAGGTGCACTAAACTGGGGCTTAGTCGGTCTGTTCGGTTTCGATTTAGTAGCACAAATTTTTGGCAACATGAGTCTTTTATCAAGAATTATTTATTCTCTTGTTGGCTTAAGTGCAATAGCTTCAGTCTATTTCATGTACAGTAACAAGAAGCATCAAGAAGAAAGCTGTTGTTTCGGACAATGTAATTTATGATTTTAGCAAAAGTGGGCGGGCTTTAGCCCGCCCACTTTTGCATCATTAATATTGCGAAACTTGAGTCAATTTGCTATCATGAAAATAAGGATAGCAAAACAAGGCTCAATATGCCCAAAAAGAAACTAAAAAAAATTACACTTGAAAATTACCTCAATTATTATTACGACATTCCGTATGAGGGCAAAACTTCTGCAGGCAAACCACTTCGAAAGCTCAAAGATATTACTTGTCCTTATAGAGGAATAAAGATTATTTCGAGCCAAACTATTAAACCGTTTGAAAAACGGCTAACAAAATGTCATACAGCTTCAGACGCAATAATTTTACTTGGTGATTATCTAGATTATATGCTTCCGGTAGAAAAAGCTATGTTTGCAATTTTTAAGGATTTCTCTCTACTTAATCCTGAGGATAGCTTAGAAAACTGCCTTCAAATGATTAAGACCAATTGCCTTACGAAACTAAAGCTGGAAGAAATGGAAGTATTAGACGACGTGGATTTTTTAACGAGAAAACTTTCTCCACAAACTGCATTAAAGATTCGAGCTAAAACGACTAAATGCAGACAAATTATACTTGCTAATTCTAAGCATGACACATTTAAAAGAAAAACATTTCTAAGTTCGTTAGAAGAAATTATACCAAACGAAAATGAACGAGAAATTTTTAGTGATATAAAAAACAAGGCTCTTTTTCTTCCAACTTCTGAAAGCAGCCGTAATGCTTTTGTAGTTAAGTATTCAAAACGCCAACAGACAGAAATTATAAGGCGTATATTTATAGCTTCAACGGCATCAATTGAACATATTACCCCCGCTTCGGCCGGTGGATTAAATACAATTGGCAACTTTTTACTTACTTCTGCGAGTGGAAACAGATATAGAGAGAACATGCCGCTTACGGAATATATAAAAAGATTTCCAGAGATACCTAAATATACGCAGAAATATATTGACGATATTATAAACGAGATTGAAAATGGAAATCTACGTGGTAATGAAACATATCCGTATAAAGTAAAAAAGAAATTGTTTGAAGAATCCTGCGGGCGAATCGTGATTAGTTTATCGAATTATAAATATTCTGAAGAAGAAGCAGCACAAGCTGTCGCAGAATATGAAGGGGGAAAGGGGGTAAGAAGTTAAGGGATAAAGGGGATTATCAAAAGGCTGAATTTCTCTTTTACTAAAAACTTCCGAACTTATAATCAATCTTACAAGCTAGGAAGTGAAGTGTAAAAAACGTACCTCAAAATACCGCCATGCCAATAGTTTCACGCAACGTCATCCTGAACACGATTAGTGTGAAGGATTCAACTTTTTATAAACTATTATTTCAAGACAAGTCAAGTTAGTAGTCACACCTCTGAGGGTGACTTGTAATTTCTATACAAACTAGTAGTTATTCGATTGTCACCCGACCGTATGTTA
>CAKVIM010000006.1 GCA_934754775.1 uncultured Candidatus Melainabacteria bacterium
ACGCCTGGCGCGATTCGAACGCGCGACCCTCTGCTTAGAAGGCAGATGCTCTATCCAGCTGAGCTACAGACGCATAATTAAATCTATTCAATTTGTATAATTAGAATAACACATCAATCTTTTTTTGCAAGAACTTTTATTTAAACCCGCAAACTCTCCCCCAATCCTACTTCATAAAGTATTCTATCCACCTTATCAAATCCGAGATTTCATAAGGTTTTGGAAGATACAAATCTGCCCCAGCATCCAGAACCATACTCTTATCATGTATACTAGTGGTAACAATTACCTTTGTATTCACAAAATTTACCCGCCCTTTTACCTCTCGGCAAAGTTCCAGACCCTTCATATCATCGCCGTTATCTATAAGCATAATCGCCGGCTGCACCGCAGAGTCAAGGTTCAAATCCTCAATAACATCGTACCCCTGAAGTTCCAATGTAGTTCTAAGAAGCAGTGCCAAAGCCTCATCCGGTTCATTAATATAAATATAATTATTAACTTCCGGCTCCATTACAGAGTTTTCACCGGTCAACTTCACTCTATCTATCGCATAATTTGACCCGCTCGGAATTTTTGCCATCTTCTTTATAGCAAACAATCTTTCTAAAAGCCCCTCAACAGACTCAATCAATTCATAATTATCAATTATTCCACCTATCAATATAGAAACAAATTCAGCTCGCATCCCTGCCATTCTATCGCCCTTTAGAAGCATATAGCCTCTTTCAGCATCTTGTTGAGAATAAAACTTAGGAGCAACAGTATCAAACGCAAAAGTCAAAAACGCAGCCAACTTTTCCGCACTATAAGAGTTCGTTATAATCACAAAATTATTATCATCAAGCTGTCCCAGAAAATCATTACTATCAAGAGTCGATTTAGTAATCGCAACCAACGTCTGTACCAGCTTATCACCCGCTACATCAGAATAAATGCTTCTATAATTATGCAAATTCTCAACCCCTATAAGCAGCACAGCTGGCTTATTATCCGAATTCAACATCCGTTTAAGGTTCTTTTCTACATATTTTTTATTCGGCAAAAGTGTCTTATTATCAAGGTTTGACTCAATATCTCTCCTCAAATGAGCTCGTATCCTAATCTTGAATTCGTCAATATTCACCGGCTCGCTCAAAAAATCATCCGCCCCATTTTTCAGAACAGAAATTCTATCCGAGCTGTCCGCAGATTTAGATAATGCAATTATTACAGGTCTTGTATCATAAGTCAAAGCCCTTATTCTGCTACAAAAGTCCGAAAGAGTTTCCTCAATACTATCTGAAACAATAATAATATCAGGCTCCAACGCCCTGATTTCAGAAATCGCATCCCTCAAATTTCTCGCAATAACAACACAAGTACTCTCATCCTCTATACTCTTTTTGTACTTTACGGATAATTCCTTGCGTTTATCTATAATTAAGACATTTGAGAGCATCGCATAACCTCCTCTTGGTTATAAAGCGGAAACTCGACAACAAACGTCGTTCCCTTCCCTACTTCACTTTCAAAAGATATTTTGCCGCCCATTTTTTCAACGAGTTCTTTAGTAATAAAAAGCCCCAAACCATTTCCCTGCGTTTTGCTGGTCAAATGGTTTTCCAATCTGCTAAATTTTTGAAACACTTTTGGAAAATCTTCACTTTTTATTCCTACGCCAAAATCCTGAACTTTTATAACAGCTTTTTCGTTCTGAATTGCCGTAGAAACAATAACCTCAGCTTCTGAGTACTTAGCAGCATTATCAATAAGATTTGTCATTATTTGCTGAAACTTGTCCTCATCAAGTCGTGAAAAAATCTCCGGCTCAGCAAAATGAGTCTTAAAATTTCGTCCCTTATAAGGTTCAGACACAAGAGGAATCAGCTTTCTAATCGCAGAATTCACTTCTACTCGTTTTAGCACTTGATTAGCAGCATTAATTTTTGAAACGGACAAAACATTCTCAACCAAATGTATCAAACGATTTGACTGTTCCTCAATAATACCGATGAACTTCTTTTTATCTTCATCTTTAATCTTGTCCCACGAATTCAACAAAGTTTGAGAAAACCCTCTTATACTGGTAAGAGGGGTTCTCAATTCGTGTGAAACTGTTGCTATGAATTCTTCTTGTACTGAATCGGTCATATTATTCTTCTTCTGTCATAAATTCTTTTTTAGCTTCTTCGATAGCTTCTGATAAAATATCTAACTGATCAGGAGCAAACGTTACACCCTTTTTAGTCGGAAGCCAAGTTGCACCGTCATCTGTTGTATAAAAAATTCTCAAGTTGAAGTAGCTTTTTCCTCTGTATTCTGAAATAGAGATTTGCAACTGTTCCGTGTCTGTTCTTTGAATGCTTGCTAATAATTTTGCCATTTTTCTCTCCTTTATTAATATTTTATCTGCCATCCGTCAGTAACTACTCTTGCCGTACAAGCTTTACCGTTTGTTATTTTTGAATTAGAGCAATTATCCTTGTAAGAATCATCTTCATCAATTCCATACGGAATCATCTTTCCGTTATTTTTCAATTCAAACACAAACAAATCTTTACCAAATTTGTTTGGTGTTTCGCTATACCCGTTTACATCAATATAAACCGTTGCGATTGTAGCATCAGCATCTGAAATATCATTTGAATCCGCTGTAATGTCGCTCGTTATATAAACATTTGCTGGAAATCCTTTGCACTGATATTTACTGCTATCCGCAATTTTAGCTTCATCATCAGAAATTGAGCTTCCATCATAAGAAGTAATATTTGAAGCAATATTTGAAACGCCGTCTCTTGTACTATCCAACGGGTCAAGGTTCAAATAAGTGTATCCGATATCTTTTATCGCAACGGCCAACGGAGCGTCTTCAGAAACAGAAGCGTTCGTTACGTGCAAAATATCACCCGCATTAATATCACCGAGAGTCGTATACACATGGCCGGTTCTTTCTGTTGCAGTAGAAATCATTGTTTGGCATCCGCTTTCTATCTGAGATACAACCTTTGACAAAGATGCACCGGCATATGAATTATTAACGTGCTGTATCATTCTTGGTAAAAGTAAAACCGCCAAAACACCGATTATGCTTAATGTCAAAAGTGCTTCCGTAAGTGTAAAACCATTTTTCTTCATATATTACTCCATGTTTCTTCAAATTGATTATACCATATTATTTATAAATGTTAATAATTTGTCTAATCACATTATTTGGGTTAAGATATAAATATGAATACGGGGAAGATTGTAGTAGTCGATGATGAAAGGATAGTCACCTCTGCTTTTAAGGCATTATTAAAAGTCGAGGGATTTTCTGATGCACATTTTTTCAACAATCCGGAAGAAGCTCTTGATTTTTTGAGAGAAAACACGCCGGATTTAGTAATCTCAGACTTTTTAATGCCACAAATGAACGGGCTGGAATTCTTAAAAGAAGTTAAAAAATTACATCCTGAAGTCAGTAAAATATTGCTAACAGGCTACGCAGACAAAGAAAATGCAATCAAGGCAATTAACGAAATCGGCTTATACAGATACATTGAAAAACCTTGGAATAACGACGATTTAATCCTCAACATAAAAAACGGGATTGAAAGAAGCTATCTTCTTAGCGAATTAAGAAAAAAGATTGACGAACTTGAAGAAGCTAAAAAAGAATTGGAAAAATATTCACACAACCTTGAGCAAATAGTAGAAGAACGTACTGCGGATTTGAAACAGTCAAATGCTAAGCTCGAGGGGATTTTCAACTATTGCGCAGACGGTATCGTAATTATTAACGAGGACGGCATTATTGAACAAGTTAATCCGGCATGCGAAACCTTAATCGGGTTAGTTAGCGATAAACTTGTTATGAGTGCGATTGACGATTGTTTGCACAGCAAAAAAACGTTTATCTCAAAAGAGTTGCACAAGCTTGATGAGAGTGAATTGTTGCTAAGAGATTTCTATATCAAAAATCC
This sequence comes from uncultured Candidatus Melainabacteria bacterium, assembly GCA_934754775.1. Taxonomy (GTDB): domain Bacteria; phylum Cyanobacteriota; class Vampirovibrionia; order Gastranaerophilales; family Gastranaerophilaceae; genus CAG-196. Next base: position 3,945 of record CAKVIM010000006.1, read on the forward strand.
ATTGAGCAACACAGAAACGCCTGTAGAAATCAGCTTTGCAAGGATTAATCCTGATGATGAATTCAAGCGTTTCGTGGGCGTAATCAGAGATATTACGGAGCAAAAAAAATCCGACAAGCTCAGAGATGATTTTATTGCAACACTTACGCATGATTTGAGAACACCTTTGCTTGCTGCAATCCAGACTCTTACATTCTTCCTGGACGGAGCTCTTGGTGAATTAGATGAGAAGCAAAAGTTGTTACTTTCTACAATGCAAAAGAGCAATGAAGATTTGTTGGGGCTTGTTAACGCATTATTGGAAGTTTACAAGTACGATGCAGATAAATTAGAACTAACGAAAACTAATTTCAGCATATATCCGCTTGTAGAGCAGGTTTACAACGAATTATTGCCGCTTGCTCAATCAAAAGAAATTGAATTTATTATTGAATGTTCAGATAAAGATACTATAATAAATGCTGACCGCAGTGAAATTAGGCGTGTAATCTGCAATCTCTGCGGAAATGCGATTAATTACACACAAAATGGCGGCAAAGTAGTTATAACACTCAAAAAAGAAGGCAAAGATTTGATATTCTCCGTATCCGACAACGGCTGCGGAATCCCGCAAGAGGACATTCCAAACATGTTCCAAAGATTTTCTCAAGGGACAAGCAAAAAACGTTCAACCGGAACTGGGCTTGGTTTGTACCTTTCAAGACAGATTATCGAATCTCACGGCGGGAAAATTTGGCTTGAAAGCACACTTAACAAAGGTAGCGAATTTTCTTTTCTGCTTACCGACACTGTAGTTGAAAAAGAAGGAAGTTTAGTATGATTAGAGTACTCTTAGTAGAGGACCATGAGTTATATAGAATGGGTTTGTCAATGCTATTAGACAAAGCGGATGATATTACCCTTGCAGCAGAAGCTGCTGACGGATTAGAAGGCATCAAAAAAGCCAAAGAGCTTAATCCTGATGTTATACTTATGGATATCGGGCTTCCGAATATCGACGGAATCGAAGCGACGCAGAGAATTAAAGAGTTTAATCCTGATGTTAAAATCCTTATATTCACCTCACGTGATAGCGAAAACGATGTATTTGAAGCGTTTAAAGCCGGTGCAGACGGTTATATTATGAAAGGTGCAACTCCGGAACAGACTATTTCTGCTATCAAGTCTGTGTTTGAAGGAGTTGGCTGGATTGATCCGAGTATTGCAAAAATGGTTTTCTCAAACTTGCAAAGACCTATTGCTCAATCAGCTGTTGTAACTTCTGAAATCAAGAAGGTAAACAACTCTTACGGACTTACTGACAGAGAACTAGACGTATTAGAGCTAATGGTAGAAGGGCTTTCTAACCCGCAAATTGCAGACAGGCTTGTTATCACAAGAGCGACCGCAAAAGCTCACGTTCACAGCATTTTGCAAAAATTATGTGTTACATCACGCACCCAAGCAACAGTTACTGCAATGAAGGAAGGTTTAGTTTAATGTTTGAAGCGTTAGCCGGCATGATTATGGCTACTAAAATCCATTTTAGCCAAATGAAATACTCTATAACAAAGCGAAACGACCGTGTTATAGCTGAAACTCTGTACAGAAACGAAGTTGACAAAGTCGGCGAAACAGAAAAATATGAAAAAAGTCGTATGCCGAAATCCGGCTATATGACTGTAGAACAATATGAAGCTGAATCAAGAGCCAAATCTAAAAAAGAGATTACAGCGAAGATTTTAGACAAAGCGGAAATGCCAAAAGACGAAAATATGGTCTACATTCCGCAGAAAAAATTTAAGCTTGTCAAATACAATGACCCTGTTGGGAGTCCGGAATTATCGCTTCCGAGAAAATTGAATTTTGATAGACAGATTAACGCACAAGGAATTGTATCTGGAGATTACACAAAGCTTGTATATCCTGCGGTTTACTACTATGCTCAAACTGATTGTACTTGTTGTGATTTGTTTTTGATTAATCTTGATTCTTCACTTTCTAACATTGAAAAAGTTAAGAAAGCAAACATCTTAAATCGGGTTGAAGAACCGCTAATCTCTACAGACAAAGACATTGACACAAAATTTGTATTCAGAACGCTTACGCCAATTGATTTTTCAAGCGACAACCAAAAGCTTGTCGTAAAAGAAAAAATCGGCTACAGGCACGATGGGATTTGGCAAACAAATCTCTGGGTATACAATTTTGAGACAAAAACAGCCCAAAAACTTCCTCAAATCAGGGATGCAATAGTAAACTACTGGGCTATGACTGGCGGCGTGGATTTTGATGAAAAACGTTGGGATATTTACCCGATGGGATTTGATGCAAATGACGAAAACCGAGTGGTAGTTTGTGCTTACGCCTACACAGGCGATGTTCCGAAATTCCTCGGAACTTGGAGCATTGATTTGAACGGCGAAAGCTCCAGATTAGAAGATTTGTCTGGAAAAGATTTCCCTGTATCAATTGTAGGCTACAGGCTTGAAGAAGATTCTGAAGTAATTCCTGTTTCAGAAGTCGAGTTTGAAGCAAAACAAGCAAAAGAACTTGAAAAAAATAAACAAAAAGAAGAAAAGAAGGCTGAAAACTTTGACAACAAAGTTAAAAAGCTTGAATATGAACGTAAAATCAACCAAATGGACATGGAAACTCTGCTAAAAATCAAGCAACGTCAAGAAGAAAAGAAAAGCCAATACAAGAAAAGCTCTGACGGGCTTACAGGAAACTAGAATTGCACTTTGATTTTTTAATTAGATGCATTCTTTGTTTCGAGAATATATTCAACCAATCCCTCTTTAATCCCTTTCGCAACATTCTGTGCAAAATTTTCGGAATTATATAAAACAGAATCCATAGGGTTTGTCATATAAGCAGTTTCCACCAGAACGCCAACATATTCTGTCGGACGTATCACAGCGAAGCTTGCGGTTCGAACACCGTCTTTATGAGTTCCGGCAAATTTTGGAACCGTTTTTTCTAAAATCTGAGCCAAATCCTTAGAATTCGGATTAAAATAATAAACGCTCGTACCTCTATTTTTGTGAACATTCATCGGGATATCGCCAATTGAATTCAGGTGAATACTCACAAAAATATTTGCATAATTTTCTCTTGCGAGTCTTACTCTATCGTTCAAAGATATATTACCGTCGCACTCACGAGTCATAACAACGTTAACTCCAACAGCCTCGAGCTGTTTTTGGAGTTCTAGTGCAATTCGCAAATTAACATCTTTTTCTTCATCACCAAGGCAGCCGATTGCACCTTTTTCTGTACCACCGTGTCCCGCATCAATTGCAACCGTACAATCCGCAAGTTCTACAGGTAAAGCATTAACCTTAAAAGTATACGTTCCATCAGTCAATGCAACACGATAAGTGTACTTTTCCGGTTTTGGCATATTAATTGTATAAACAGAGCTATCAGAAAGTTCTGGATTATAAACCTTGAAAATTATCTCTTTATCTCTTACATCTACTGTATAAGGTAAATTTTTAGAAAACGAAATTCTCTGCACGGCTGCATTCTTAAAGTTCTCGCCGCTCATATTTATGAAATCAGCTGAAGTTGAGTCTTTTGAACAATCAACACCCACATCTTTTTTTGCAATCCAAGCCTGTTTATCTTTTGAAAGATAAACTCTATAAAAATCAGCTTTTTCAGCATTGATTAAAACGGTCGTTCCCTTAAATAAATGCGAAATTCTATTTAGCCCAAAGTCAATCGGAGTAGTCCTCAAAGGAACATTATCACGATTTACAACTGCAGGCTTAACATCAAATTCACAAACTTTAGCTTCCTGCTGAACATCGGGAGTATTCTTATAAAATCTGTATATCTGTGTATTGAAGTTGGATTTTACAATAATTCTATTTTCGCCATTTTTTAGTTTTACCGAATGAGCAAAAGCCCCATTTGAAGCCGTATAAATACTGCTGTCATTTATTGAAATAGATTCCCCGTTACGAGCTTTTCCGACAAAAAACGCATAATTTGTATTTACATAAGTCTTTTTTTCTCGTGGCAAAATCAGCTCATACGCATTAGCCTGAAGAGCTGAATAAATAAGTAAAAATAATAAGATTAACCCTTTCTTCATAGCCGTTATTTTAGTATAAAAGATTTTTAGGTGCAATTTTGTGTTAAGAGATATTATATATAATTTGTTTATGCTAAACTGATTTTATGAGTGGAAATTACGTACCATTATACAGAAAATATCGTCCGCAAACCTTAGATAATCTTGTTGGTCAGGAACATATCAAAAAGACTTTAACAAGTGCTATTGAATTGGGTAAAATTGCTCACGCTTTCTTGTTCACGGGGCCTCGTGGTACCGGTAAAACTTCCACAGCAAGAATTCTTGCAAAATCTCTGAATTGTAAAAACGGCCCGACAATTCACCCTTGCGGAGAGTGCGAAAGCTGTCAGGACATCACAAATTCCATTCCGATTGACGTAATTGAAATCGACGCAGCAAGTAACAGAAAAGTTGAAGACACGCAAAGCATATTGGAAAAAATTCAGTATGTTCCGGTTCACGGCAAGTACAAAATCTACATCATAGACGAAGTCCACATGCTTACAAACCACGCTTTCAATGCACTTCTTAAAACATTAGAAGAGCCGCCGGAAAATGTCATCTTTATTCTGGCAACAACCGAAGTCCACAAAGTTTTAGACACAATCAAAAGCCGCTGTCAAAGATTTGATTTCAGAAGAATCACTACAGACGACATTGTCAAGCATCTTAGATATATTTCTGACGAAGAAAAAATAAATATTTCTGATGACGCCCTATTCACCATTGCAAAAAATTCCGCAGGTGGCATGCGTGACAGTATCTCACTTTTAGACCAATTGAGTTTGCTCGGAGTTTCAAAGCAGATAACTTCAGAAGATGTAAACGCAGTATTAGGCAGAATATCTTTTGACATCTTAAACAAATTAAGTAACAAAATTATTTCAGCTTCGCCAAACGAAGCTATTGAAATCTTAAACGAGATTTACAATTCAGGTAACGAGCCACTGCAAATACTCACAAACTTATCAGAGTATTTCAAAAATTTATTAATCGTAAAGAATTGCCAAAAAGATTTATTGAGCGAGCTTACTGGGCTGAATGAACCGCAGATAGAAGAATTAACCAAGCAGAAAGAACAGCTTGAAACTCAACAAATTGTTTTCTTGCTTGAAAGAATTACTTATTACATAAAAGAAGTTAAAATGGCGTCTAACCAACATTTGTGGTTGGAAGTCGGAATGATTGATTTAGCAAACATGACAGAAAATACAACTCTTCTTGATTTGCAAAACAGAGTCAAAGCTCTTGAAAGTGGTGGAGCGATTGTACAGCAAGCACCGCATATTGCAAGAGTAGCAGCACCTCAAGCAGCTCCGCAGCCACAGATTCATAATCAGGCAGCACCGGCTCAACCTGCACCACCGGTTACAAAGCCGGCACCGGAACCGCCAACAACATCAGTAAAAACAAGTGATACAGAGTTTACCCCGCCACCTGTTGCGAAAAAACCTAGCGGGAACGATATTTCTTCATTATGGCAAGCTTTGCTTTTAAATATCAAAAGTCCGCCAACGCTTGCGTTGCTTAAGCTTGCAACACCTGTAAAAATTGCACCGGATGAAGTTATCATTACGTTCAAAAATGACAATCTGGTTTCAAAAATAAGCAACAAAAAGCAAACCATAGTAGAAGCTGCCGATTTGATGTTTAACCAAAGTGAAACATCCGTAATAATAAGGCTTCCGCAAGCAGGCGATGCAAATTTAGCAAGTTCATCTTCTACAGGAGAAAAAAAAAATCCTGAACCGGTAATAAAATCAGAACCGATTAAAGAAGCTCCTGTTCAAAAAGTCGAACCCGAAATTGAGAAACCTAAACCTCAAAAAGTAGAAAAACTAGCAGAAAAAGATGCACAAGAAGATTTAGGCAGCTCTGAAAAACCGGAAAAATCAGAAAAGAAGCGTGAAGAAACAGACCAAGAAAAAATGGTCTTAGAACTCTTTGACGGCAAATACATCGACTAATTTTGGCGATTATTGTTCAGATAGTTTTTCACATTTTGCGAAATAGAAATATTTTGAAGCATCATATTATATTTCTTCAAGTCCCCAATATTAGCGGATTCTTCAAGCAAATCACGCTGAGTCGTAATCTGCATTTTTTCAGCATCCTCATTCGGTGATTCTTTTTTTGCATCAATTTTTCTTATAACCGCATCAATATCTGTAGAAGTAGAAAGTCCGTGTCTTGCTGCAACTTGCTTGACGGCAATCCCCGCAGGCAAGCGATAAAGCCACTCAATAGAGTATTTGTCATTTGCAGAAAGTGCTGAAACTCCATACTGATGAGGAGTGTACATAATATCTTCTTTATAAGGACTGTGATTTAATCCCAATGCGTGTCCGATTTCGTGCAAAATCGTGTGATAGACTTCAATATCACTATCATACTGCTGGTGAATTCTACCGTCTGTAAGCCCGATAGAAACTTCCGCACCATACAAACGTCCCTGTGCATCCCAATTAAAATAGCAGTGTCCCAATGCTTTTCTGTCAACACGTTTCCAATCCACGTTAATATTTGATTCCAAAAGCGTATTCGTCACACGAAAACGAAGTTTTCCACCACTTGCAGCCGACCAAACCGTAAACGCATCCAAAACCATTTTTCTGTATTTAGCGTCCTCACCAGGTTTTGAATAAAATTTCATCGGCGCAATATAAACAACCAAATTATTGACGGGCCACCTCATTATGTTCCCGTTTTTCACACTGCCATTGAGATAGGTATGTTTCTTTCGCATAATAATATGATAGCATAAATTACAGATTTTGAAGCAACCTTTACATTGCGTCACACTTTATTGAAATCTTGAATTATTTAAGATATCCTTTTCATGTGGCAGATTATTTGGGAATTTAGAATGGAAAAAGGTTACGTAGAAAATGGCTTTATTATTGATTTAAGTAACGCAAAAAACACTACTCAGCTTGTTTTTGAGCTTAGTTCAATAATGGAACACCCTGATGTTAAAGGGAAAAATATTTGTTTGAGATTAGGCAGCTTAGACTTGAAACAGTCACAGTTGTTGAGTATAAAAGCTCTTATCGAGTCAATGGATGCGTCAATTGCGTTTATTGATACCGATTCTGAGCAGACAGAAGCTTCTGCAGTAAGCTTGGGAATCATCGTTTCTGAGATTTCCGAAAACGAAACACCTGCAATTGTCGGCGAAACAACCGAAGAAATAAAAGAAGAAGCTGTTGTTGTGAAAGAAGAAGGTGCTTCTGAAAATAATACGGGCAAAACTGTTGAAGTTCACGCAGATACAGTGCCACAAACAGGCGTAGTTGAAACAACAGAAGGCATTGAAGATATTTACAACGAAGAAACAACAGAAGAATTATCTGAAGTTATTCCTTCTGAACATTTTGGCACAGACTTTGAATCACTTGCCGCTAACGAAGGACTTCTTAAGTCTGAAGAAACCAGCAAGTACATTCTTTTAGATACAGGCGATGTTTTACCGCAAGGCGTTGAAGAGAATTCTGTTAACACAGAAACTCTACCGACTCTGTATCTTAATCAGACATTGCGTTCCGGTCAAACTGTAACCTACGAAGGAAACATCCTCATAATCGGCGATGCTCACCCGGGAAGTGAAATTGTTGCAACAGGTGACATTACAGTTTGGGGTATCTTAGGCGGCATCGCTCACGCAGGCTCTTTAGGAAACGTAACTTCTAAAGTAAGAGCTTTGAAGCTTAACGCAATTCAGCTAAGAATTGCAGGGCTGTACGCTCGCAGAAATGACACGTTGAACGTACCTTATGTTCAAAAAACAAATGACTTCACACCGGAAGAAGCTCAAATTGAAGATGGCAAAATAGTAATTTATAAAAAGTTAAGGAGAGATTAATGACTGGTCGAGTAATAGTAATCACATCGGGTAAAGGTGGCGTAGGAAAAACAACTACCAGTGCTAACATTGGTACCGCTCTTGCAAAAGCAGGCTATAAAGTTGTTCTTATTGATACCGACTTGGGTCTAAGAAACTTGGACCTTCTATTGGGTCTTGAAAATAGAATTGTGTACACAATCGTTGACGTAATCGAAGAACGTTGCAAGCTTAAACAAGCTTTGGTTAAAGATAAAAAGAACCCTAACCTTTCACTTCTTGCGGCTGCTCAAACAAGAGATAAAACCGCAGTTAACGCTGAACAGCTAAAAAGCATTTGCGACACATTAAAAGAAGAAAACGATTTTGTACTTGTTGACTGTCCTGCAGGTATTGAACAAGGTTTCCAAAACGCTGTAGCAGGTGCTAGCGAAGCAATCGTTGTTACAACTCCTGAAATGTCAGCTATTCGTGACGCAGACAGAATTATCGGGCTATTGGAATCTAAAGAAGAAATCAAAAGCTACAAGCTTCTTCTAAACAGGGTTCGTCCAAGCCTTATTAAAAGCAACGAGATGATGAGCGTTGATGACGTTGTAGAAATCTTATCTTGCCCGCTAATCGGCATAATTCCGGAAGATACAGGCATCATCACTTCTACGAACAAAGGTGAACCTATCGTTAATGACGAAAACGCATTAGCCGGTAAAGCTTACAGAAATGTTGCTCAAAGAATCTTAGGCGAAGAAGTTCCGTTCCTCGATTTGGACGAACCAAAAGGCTTTATGGCAAAAATTAAAAATGTGTTTGCAAAATTGAAAGCGAAGGTGTAGGATGGGCATTTTTACTGATTTTTATAATACAGTAGCAAAGTTTTTCCGCCCTCATGATGAACAAGAAGATGCGTCAAAGTCAGTCGCAACAAACAGACTAAAACTGGTCTTGATGCAGGATAGAACAAATCTGACTCCAAAAATTCTTGAACAAATGAGAGGTGAGTTAATAGATTTACTTTCTCGCTACGTAGAATTGGATAAAGAACTTCTTGAACTAAACTTTGAACACGAAGGTGATCAAGTAGCGTTAATGCTTTCAATCCCTGTTATCAGAGCAAAAGACGAAGAAGAAATTGAAGCAGCCCTAAAAGCTGAAGCAGAAAAACTTGAAGAAAAAATCGAAGAATTGAAAGACAATTCTGAAGAAAACGAAAAAGACGAAGAAACCGACGAAGAAGCGGAAGAAGAAACTGAAGAAAAGGAAACTAACGAGGCAGAAGCCGAAGAAAGCGACATTCAAACAGTTTCGGCTCCGGAAGAAATGAGTTCTTCGGGCGGTGAAGAAACAGAAGAAAAAGAAGAAGAAGTTTCAAAATAATAGAAAAAGGCGGTCGATTTATCAACCGCCTTTTTTAAATCACTTAATTAATCTTATGCAATTTTGCAACAAATTGACTATCTTTTGTAAGTTCACAAAAATCAGTCTCAAAGTCAAAATACGCCGGCACCCCTTCTATTGTTTCACCTATAATAGAGAATGGATAAACTTTTTTTGGAAATTTATCCATATCAACTCCGTGCGGATTTGCACTTGCATAGATAGGAATATTCTCAATCCCAACCTCTTTTCCGATTTGTTTTGCGTACTCGATTATTGCATCACGAATACCGTCAACATACTTATACTCATCCTTAAGTCCAATATTGTCAATCATTAAAGCAGGTTTGCCTGAAACATTAATAAAATAGCACATAGTATTGCCGACAGGCTCACCTTCGTCCAACACTTCGATTGCAGAAAACAGGTTATTAAGAACATAAGACGGAGCAGAATCTTGATTCAAACCGTTTCCGACCGCAGTACAGCAGTTTCCGGCGTGATTTCCGAGAAAGTACGAATGCTCAATATTGTTCATATCGACTTTTTTAATTTGCAACGTCTTTGGAACATCACCCTTCCTCATTGTTATTGCACGATATTCCTTAAAACAATTATCCAGTAAAAGGACCTCAATAGCACTTTTTGCCTCGTCTATTACATCGTCTTTATTCGGAAGCTTCCAAAAATCATTCGTAGAAAGCTCCTTTGATACAAGATTAAAAAATTCCCCCACATCCTCAAATTTTAGCGGTTTTTCATCTTTATAAAGCTTTATTGAACCGTTTCCTGAAACTAATTTTATTCCGCCTGCCGATAAAGCTTTTTTCAAATTTTTAACTTCTTTTTGAGGAATATCCGCAAAAGAGTCGGCATTAAAAGTCCGCTCCAAGTGTCTAAAGAAAGCTTGTTTTTGTTGTTCCGGATTAAAATGTACAACCGTTTCCAAGTATGATTTAGGATTATATTTCACCCAAGCATTATAATCTATACCGTTTTGTTTGAACATTTTTTTCGTTTCTGAGTTTGCGGCTACTTTTTCAAGGATGTTGTCCAAATTATCATATGGAAAGTCGTTAAGCAAACCAACAAGCGAATTATGAGCACTCATAAACAAACTGTCGGCCCTACAAAGTTGAGGCAAATATTTGTTATTAGCAAAATTAAATCTGTTACACTTTTGTCCCTCAACAGTCATTAATGTATCTGAAATCAATACATTGCGACGTTTTCTATCCTTTACCTTGTCCGAATTCAAAAGTGGAAATACGTGTTTTAATCGATTAGAATCTCCTAGAAAAAGTCTATACGTCATCAAAATATCAATCTTTTTCTGATAATCCTTAACAGAATTCGCTTCCATCTGGCGATTTTCTCTTGTTAAAGTATTAATTTTAGCTTCCAAAGATTTTTTCCTTAAAAGATTAAGATGCTCTTTCCAGTCATTTTTCAATTTTTTTATTTTGGTTTGATTTGTTTTATATCTGTCGCTTTCCTTTGGGTTAACCAACTCTAAAAGTTCCTGATATTTAGGCGAATACTCACTTATCTCTGCTCCTATGCATTCGATATATTTCTGCACATTATCCAATTTATCTTTAAAAGAATTCAAAAACGCATCACGCCCCATCAATTTATAAAAGTTTAATGTTGCCTGCGGATCATCAAGAAAAAGTCGAGTCAAAGCTTCATCGTCAACTTTATAGCTATGATAAGAGAAATCTGAACGCCGTTTTATTGCTTCATCTTTAATATCTACAAGGGTTTTCGCATCATCTAGATTTTGAGACGTGTTTTCAATAAACGTAGGTAAATATTTTTTAGGATAACCAAGCTCTAATATTTTAAAAATATTTTTGGTCATCTTATCAAACTCGTTAATACGCCTATCTGTCGCCCCGCCATGGCGTAAACTCACATAATCCTCAATTGACAAATCCGCTTTTATAAGCTTTAGCATATTTTCAAGCATTTTTCTTGAATAATTCCAAATAGAATCCTTATAATTTGCAGCATAAACCATCAGCTCGGTAGACTCCATATCGGAAATTCCAGCCTGTTTAATCATATTTAAAGCCGTATCTTTCGATATCTTGTCAGTACGACGTTTGAATACATCCATCATTCCACAAAAAGTCACGCTTTCAGGCTGAAAGCGGTTTTCTGATGCTTTATTTTTCGGCACGATGTTTGTGTAACTGTTTATCGGAAGAATTAACATACCATTACAAAAACCGTAAAAATATTATTTGCTACGCATCTTTAATTTTTTTCAGCAATAAGATTAGCGGAGTGATAATAATTCCGGCAACTGCGAAAATTCTGAATGCATCAATGAAAGCAGAAAGGTTCGCCTGCTGCATCAACAACTGATAAGCCGTATGTTGTCCCATATAAATTGCCGTGTGCGGGTCAAATGTTGTCATAAAAGCACTGCCGTACGCCTGAACTCGTTCTGTATAGTTTTGTGCAGTATCAGTAAGGTGCTGAATAAGCATAAACTGATGTTTTTGAGCCCCTCTTGAAAGTAAAGTCGCTACAATTGATGTACCAAACGCACCACCTATATTTTTCAACAAGTTTTGCAAACCACTAGCATTAGTCATCTGATCATTACTAATTGTCGCCATAGATAACGTAATTATCGGAATCATAGCAAGTCCCAAACCAATACCAAACAAGAAGTTAGGAATTGCAATATTCATCGTTGAAATTTGCAAGTTCAAATCACCCAACATCCAACTTGCAGTTGCAATGCTCGTCAAACCTATCATTACCAAGACTCTATTGTCCATTAAGTTTGCCAATGTAGCACAAAGAACCATTGCAATTAAAGCCCCAAGACCACGTGGCATCATTGAAAGTCCGCTCTTATAAGCATCATAACCCATAAGTGATTGCAAGAATTGTGGAAGAATCGCCATTGAAGCCAAAAGTACTGCTTGCATTACAATCTGAACAACAGTGCCGACAAAAAAGTTTTTATCTTTAAATACGCTCAAATCAACAAGCGAATCCTTATTTTTAATCTGAGAAATCAAGAATGCCAAGCCTGTTGCACAAGATATTGCAGATAACCAACAAATCCAAGACGCATTAAACCAGTCGGCATTATTACCTTTATCAAGTACAATCTGCAATGTCAAAAGCCAAATAGAAAGCATGAAAAAGCCAAATGCGTCTGTTTTTACATTTTGCTGTTTTCTTGCATAAGGCGGATCAAAAAGAAAAACATTAGATAAAATTACAGCAATTATACCGAATGGAATATTAATAAAATAAATAAATGGCCAAGACCAGTTTTCTGTAAGCCAACCACCCAATACAGGCCCCGCAATTGGTGCAAGTACAATTACTAAGCCAAACACCGCCATTGCTTTTCCTCTATCTTGTGGCTTAAAATTTTCCATCAAAATTGCTTGAGAAATAGGAAGTAAACCGCCACCGCCAATACCTTGTAATATACGAGCAAATATCATAGTTTCCAAGTTTTTTGACAAACCACAAAGGGCAGAAGCTACCGTAAACAATATAATACTTAATGTAAAAAAGTTTTTTCTACCAAGAACTTTGCTGAACCAACCTACCATCGGAATTACAATACCACTTGCAATCAAGTAGAAAGTCAAAATCCACATAGATTCTTCACGGCTAACTGAAAAACTCCCCGCCATATGCGGTAATGCTACGTTTGCAATCGTTTCATCCAATACAAACATAAATGCTGCTGTCATTGTCGGCAAACACGTAAGCCAAGGATTTATATTATGTTGCTCTTCTTCTAAATTCTCTATTTTTGCCAGTTCATCGCTCATCTTAAATTTCCTATTCCAATTAAGAGAAATTTTATCACACAAGTGTTGCAAATGCAACATGTTGTAAGAACAACATTCAAAAAAAGAGGGCTTACTATTTTTAGCAACCCCGTCTTTTCTTCTCTCTCTTCCTAAAATTATTATTTAATATTGTTCTTATTCAAACTTGCTTTCAAGCCTTGTGCCAAATCGTGGCGTCCGCTTTTTTCGTAAATAGCAGTCATTGATTCCAAGAACTTCAAGTTATCAATATTCGGATTTGACTGGTTTACAGGAGCTGTATTAACCGGAGTTGTATTTTTTCTCAAAGCAGGTTTTACAGCAGTTTGAACACTTTGTCCTTGTGGTTCGGGCATTGTTTGTACATTTTGATTAAAAGCAGGGTTTACATAATTTCTTAATCTTGGATTGTGAATAGGTGCTTCCGTTTCGTAAGGATTTCTGTTTTCTCTCTGGTAAGCATTCAAGCCGTAATTAACAGTTGTGAATGGTTTTTCAGGATTTACATAAGAAGTGCCGATTGGTTGAGAGCCTCTGTACATTTCGATTTCTCTATCATTAAGGCTTTGTGACAAACCAATTTTCATATCAGGTTCTTTACGTTTGAACATTCTAACAACTGCAAACGCCAAAAGTCCTACTAAACCAAAAGAAACAGCCTTATTCGCAGTATCAGAAACTGCATCTTCATCAATCATACCTTCTGAAGATTGTTGAAGTTTTTTGAACAAGCTTGAAGTTTTTTCTTGTGACATATCTTCTTTATAAATAGGTGCATAGCTTTCAATCGGATTGCTCAATTTAACGTTTTGAGTTTCAGCTTTCTTTGGCATAACAGGAGCTAAAGAATCAAAAGAAACACTTGCACCGGCAGCGTTTTCAGCTTGGAAGAAAATACTAATTCCATTGTTACCTGCAGGTTCAACCATTACAGTATCAACATTAGAAACATTGTTGTAAACTGTATTGAGCGTTTTTGACGCTCTAATATCTTTCATATTCAATGTTATTTGGTTAGGTGCTTTAACAGTCTTTTTAACATCAACCGCCTTATCAGAAACCAAAACTATATTATATGTATCCTTAACAGGAACAATCTCAATTGACTGCAACACATTGTCTTCAGCCATTACAGACAACATTGATAAAAACATTCCTAAAAACAACAACGTTCTTTTCATAATAAATACTCTCTCTCCCTTGATAATAGTGTACTAGATTGGCATGCCCATGCCATCAATCAAGGGATTAAAATTTAAGGTTATAAAAATAGACCATCTGGTCTATAGCACTATTGATAAAAAATTGAAACAGCGTTATTCATGCGTTTTAGGTTTCTGGAATTTTAAAAGCTTTACATTTGTAACATTAATCTAAATGTCTAAATTATCGCTACGAATTTTTTGCCAAAAATTCTGTAAAATCTTCGACTGAATATTTACCAAAAGAAAACATCTTCAAGGCAATCTCGCACCCGAAACACGAAGTCAAAACCGTTTTAGCACCGCTTTTCAGGATTTTATTATGTTTATCAAAAAAAAGTTTTGACATTATACTATATTCGTTAAGTTTCGTTATCCCATTCAATCCACAACATTTATCAAAATCTTCCATCTCAACATACTCAAGATTTTCGGTATTATCAAGAATCCACTTGATATCATCGAAATTATCAATATTGCAAGGTTTGTGAAATGTAATTTTTTTGTTTTTCTTTAGCTTAAGTTTAAGCCCATTTTCTCTAATATACTCAAAAATGTTTCTGACTTTTATTTCAGAAGAAAAATGTTTTATTGTCTTTTCACAGCTCGCACAGGTCGTAACAACATCCGTCACTCCATTAAGTTTTTTCAGATATTTTTTTGCACACTCTTCGTAAGTCCGTTTATCACCTCTTACATAAAAAGGAATTCCGCAACAATCAAAATCCGGAGTTAAAACTTCAACCCCACAAGCATTCAAAATCTTCACTACAGCTCTATTGCCTTTTAATTTACCACTGCAGCCGCCAAAATAAACGACTTTTTTATCAAACTTCTTGCTTTTTTGATTTTTAGAAAAAATTTTCAAAAAAGTTACGCCAAGTCCAAAGATAAAATTCTTCTGAACAAACGAAATAATTTTCTCGAACGGATGAGAGTTAAAATACTCTGCTTTAGCAGACGCTATCACATCTACAACATCAATACCACTCGGACAAAATTTAGTACAAGCCCCGCATTTTAGACACAAATCCAGATAGCGGTTGATTTTAGGTGACATCTTAAGCTCACCCTTCAAAAGTCCTCTAAGCATAATAAAGTGCCCACGAGAAACCGAGCAGTCATTGCCCGTAATCTTATAAATCGGACAAACAGACTGGCACAATCCGCATTTTGAGCAAGAGTGGATTTGATTCTTATATTCCGCTAATTCTTTCATATCAATATTTTATCACAAGTTGTTTTCTTAAAAAGTTTTTATTGGGTATGCACTTACGTGTTGAACCTCACCCCAACCCTCTCCAACCGGAGAGGGAGCTACGAGCGTACGAACATCGTTCGCACCACGAGCGTGCAGCGTTCAGCTGCGATAGCGAGTAAAGAGTGCAGGCTCTGCCTGCGTCTTGGATTATTCGGGTGAGCATAACGTTCCAATGCCAACAAATCCTAACGGATTTTTCTAGGCATTTTCATGTTATATGCTCTTACGGGCTAGCTCGCTTACGCTCGACGTCGCCCTACCGAAAATCCGCTACATCCATTTAGACCACGCCCGAAGGGCGTAGAAAACAGTGCGTCATTTCTTTTCTTTTGCTTCGTTTTCTTTTCTTTTTTCGCAATAAAGAAAAGAAAATGAAGAACTATTTTAAAATAAAAAATGTCTCTTAAATGTACTTTTCTTTCTCTTTGCCTTAGCAATGAAAGAGAAAGAAAAGATACCAAAAGAAAGAGAACCTCGGCTAATGTTCCTACGCTCTTACGAGCGTTGTTTAAATTGCTGTAGCAGGCAAAGCCTGCACTCTTACGCTCGCTATTGCAGCTAATCGCTGCACGCTCGTGGTGCGAATGATGTTCAATTTTGGTTTTGACGTTTCAAATTAAATCATCAACCTACTTTATAATGTTTAAATTTTGTTGTAAAATATTCTAAAGAAAAGTTTCTGCCTAAAAGGAGTATGAAAATGATATCAACACAATCACAAATCGATTTGGATAAAGCTTCTGCTATAAAAACAATAGATTCTGAAATCGAAGCAATTAACGCTTTGAAACACTCTATTGAACCAAAAAGCCTTACTAAAGCACTCGATTTTATGCAAGACTCAAAAGGCAGAATTATAATTACCGGCATGGGTAAGTCCGGACACATTGGAAGAAAAATCGCAGCATCCCTTGCTTCTACCGGCACACCATCGTTTTTTGTACATCCGGCGGAAGCCAGCCACGGCGATTTAGGTATGATTACAGAAGATGACGTCGTAATAGCAATTTCAAACAGCGGTGAATCAAGAGAGTTGATAGATATTTTAAACTACTGCAAACGTTTTGGAATAAAACTGATTGCAATCACAAAAAACCCTGAAAGTTCACTCGCTAAAGCAGGTGATATCATACTTGAGCTTCCAAACAACGGTGAAGCTTGCCCGCTAGGACTTGCACCAACCAATTCCACCACGGCAACACTCGTTTTAGGCGACATTCTAACCGTCGGGATGATTGAACGCAAAGGCTTCTCAAAAGAAGATTTCAACGACAGGCACCCTGGAGGAAAGCTCGGCTCTATATTAAAACGCGTTTCGGATTTGATGCACACAGGTCAGGAAATGCCTATTCTGGACGAAAATTCAAATATGCAGGCCGTTCTTTTGGAAATGACTTCAAAACGTCTCGGATGCGTCGGATTTATTAACCAAACAGGAGAACTCACAGGTATACTTACAGATGGCGACTTAAGAAGATGTCTGTCTGCAAAAATTTTGGAAGAAAAAGCTTCCGATTTGATGACAAGAAATCCTAAAACAATTTCACCGGATGCAATGACTGCAGAAGCTCTTAAAATTATGCACGATAAGAAGATTACAAACTTATTCGTACTACAAGACAAAAAACCGATTGGTGTAATCCACATCCACGATTTGCTAAATAACGGAGTTGCATAACACAATGAACATAGTTACAGAAAAAAAATTTGCAGCCGGACTTTCAATTACGTCAAATGCACTCATAATTACAGCTAAAATCCTTGCAGGAAAAGCTTCCGGAAGCATAAGCATAATTTCTGAAGCAATCCATTCACTTTCAGATTTTTTAGCATCAATCCTAACATTTTTTGCAGTAACTCGTTCTGCCGAACCTGCCGACAAATCACACCCCTTTGGACACGGGAAATACGAAGATATGTCCGGATTTATAGAAGGCGGACTAATTATTTTTGCAGGCTTCTACATAATCTACGAGGCAACAGTAAAACTTCTGAACGGATACACTATAGAATCAAACAGTATGCTTGGGATTTACGTAATGCTGTTCGCTGTGGTCGCAAATTTTCTTGTTAGCAGATACTTATTTTATGTCGCACATAAATCTGATTCAGTATCACTTTTAGCCGATGCAGAGCATTTAAGCACCGATATATTTTCATCTCTTGGCGTATTAATAGGCTTAATCCTAATTAAAATTACAGGTTTAGTAGTTTTAGACTCCATTATCGCTATCATAGTTGCCGCAATTATCCTAAAAGCCGGTTTTTCGATTTCTAAAAAGACCCTAAACAATCTGCTTGACGGCTCTTTACCGAACGAAGATATCCAAAAAATTGAATCAATCCTAAAATCAAACACTGTTATAAAAGGATATAAGAGCATTAAAGGGCGAAAATCAGGTCAATATAAGGAAATTGAGCTCACACTACTTTTCAACCCTGACATGAAAATCAGCTGCTGCCACAACATCTGCGACCAAATTGAGGCACAAATCAAGGCTTCTTTAGGGCAAGTTTCAACCATAATCCACGCAGAACCGGCTTTGTAGACAACAGAAGCTACAAAATAGTATTCGTAGAACAGATACAAAATAAATTCGGATTAAGCATTTTAAACTTCAATCCGTTACAATATGTTACATATTTTGTATATAAAGGTTGTATATTCTTAAAAAAGAGTTAAACTGATAGTAGAGGTAAAAAGCAATGAGTGCATTATCAGCAGTTACAACATCCGACTATTCCAAACTAATTGACAATCTTGCGATTGCCAGAAGTTATGCCGGAACAACTGATCAGGGTGCTGTAAAAACAGAAGCTATTATTGCTCCTATTGACACCACCAACGATGTCGACTTAAGCAATTATTATGATAATGTACCGTCTGGTGACCTTATCCAGACGGTTTCCGAAAATGTTACCAATGCGGCACATGCTTTAGACAATGCTATGGTGAATGCATTGCAGAATGGGTATTCCGTTCAAGATGCCGTTAATATTCAACAAGCAAAATCTGCTTACGAAGCTAACTTGAGGGTTGCACAATCAACTTTTGAAATCGCTGTTTAGTGTATTAAAAAATATACTTCTGCATAAAATCTTAAAATAAACAGTATTATCAAAAGCAAGATCAGCAGCATTATAGCTTGCGGAGATTTCCAATCGAAATACTCATGAGTATGGAAAACTCTGTCTGCGTAAGTTTCGATATAATGCACGAGATACAATACATTGAAAAAAACCATATAATAAGGGTTAAATCCAAGGCTTACGTCATAAGTTTTTTCTGTATATTTTTGAATAATTCTAAGCACACGATAAGTCAAAGCTACATAAATCAGGCACTGTAAAACTGAGAATAGCATTAAACATGCCGGATGGTTGTAGAACATAAACAAGTAAAACCCGCCATTTACAGCCAACAAAGCAACCAACCAGTTAAGCTTAACGCAGTCTTTAAAGTTGGAAACAAGCTTATTAATAGCTTTACCGTTTATAAAAAACCAAATCGTAGAGAAAAATCCAAGCGTCAAAACATCAATTGCAAGAAACGGTGCTAATTCTTTAAACTTAATATTAGGAAGGCTCGGTTCTTTGAACAAAGCTCCACACTCTTCACATTTCAAAGCATCTCTTGGAATACTATTTCCGCAAAACGGACAACTAATTTCTTCTGACATCACGACCTCTCTTAACACAGTTGATTATAACATACTATATGAGCTTTGCACAATAGTTGGAAATCGGGCAAGCTGCACAATTTGGTTTTGTTGGTTTACAGACATTTTGTCCGTGTGTTACAAGCAAAGTATTTATATCAATCCAGTATTTTTTAGGTAATTTTTCTCTCAATGCGAACTCAGTTTCCTCTGGAGTCTTAGTTTTTACGTACCCTAATCTGTTAAAAATACGGTGCACATGCACGTCCACACAGATTGCAGGCTTATTAAACCCTTGCGAAAGCACAAGATTAGCAGTTTTCCTTCCCACTCCATTAAATTTTACAAGTTCTTCTATCTTATCAGGAACTTTACCACCTAACTCTTCATCAATCACCCTTGAAAGCTCGACAATCTGCTTTGCTTTGTTCTCATAAAACCCGACAGGATAAATCGCTTTAGCCAATGTTTCGGGGCTAACCTTTTTCATCTCACGAGGAGTATTAGCAAGTTCGAGCATCCTTAACGTTGCAGGATAAGTCGTTCTATCATTTGTTCTAAGGCTCAAAATACAAGCAATCAAGACAAGATAAGGATCTTTAAACCCATCCATAAGTTTTACGAACTCGCTTTTGGGCTGTTCTGCATTTTTTAAAGCTGAAACAATTTCATCTATCATACTTCTACCATTTTTTATATTAACTATTAAAGGCACCTGTATTAACAAAGTTGGAAATCTCATCCAATGCCGGTTTAAGATTTTCCGCACAGTATCCCAATCTTACATACCCTTCCATCTCCAAAGTTTCCCCCGGAAGCAAAGCAACTCCCGTATAATATTGAAGTCGTTTACAGAACTCTCTTGACGAGATATCAAAATTGTATTTCATAAGAACTGTCGTTCCGCCTTGAGGAAGGACACAGTTGAAATTAGGGTTTTCAGAAAGCCACTCTGATAACACTTGCAAAGAAGAGTGCATAATATTAAGGTTTCGTCTTTCTATTATATTTCTGCGTTCAATAGCAGCCGCTGCAAAATAATCATCAAGAGCACTTACACTAATTGTATTATACTGTCTTTGGCGGTTAATTTCGTTGATTAAAAGGTTTTTTGCGGCAACCCAACCGACTCTAAGCCCCGGAAGCGAATACGTTTTTGACATACTGCCAACAGAAATTCCTCTGTCGTACAAATCCGCAATAGAGGCAGAATAAGGATTTCCATACAGGTTCAACCCACGATAAACCTCGTCAGAGAGCACCCAAATATTTTTCTTTTTGGCAAGTTCCACAATTTGCATAAGCATATCATCAGGAATCACCGCACCTGTCGGATTATTAGGGTTATTAAGACAGAGTAATTTCGTTTTCCCTGTCAACATTAAATCAAGTTCATCTAAATCCGGAAGCCACCTATTTTCTTCCTTAAGAAAACAAAGTTTAACATCACACCCCAATGAGCGTGGAATAGAATAATGCTGTTGATAAGTCGGAACAATTGATACGACTTCATCACCGGCTTCCAAAAGAGAAAGAAATACAAGCTGATTTGCCCCAATTGCACCATGAGTTATCGTAAAATTTTCAAGCTCTTGATTCTTGTACAGAGATTTTATTGCGGTCTTAAGCCTTTCAGAACCGGTAATATCGCCGTATCCGAGCTTTACATCAAGAATGTCTTTACCGCAATTCAAATCATTTACACTAAGAGGCGAAATGCAAGTCGTTGTCAAATCATATTTTGCCGACGCTTCGTATTTATTCATCCATTCTTCTATTTTAAAGTCTTCTATATGCATATAAATATCCTACCGCAAAAGGGTTGTTTTCTCAAAAAATTCTTGATAAAATAAGCGTATTATGAAAAAATTTATTGTATCTTTATTCGCAGCTGCTATGCTGCTAACGCAGGCTTATGCCGCAAACATTGAAATTCTGCCAACGATGCAGAGCAAAACTTCTGTACAAGACAGAGTTTGGGTCGGAACATTCCAAATCGTTTGGAACGATTTTATTGACAAAATCGTACACAACATCGTTAAGTTCCCTGCCGGAACTCCTGAAATTGCTACAGAATTGAACAAACAAGAATTCACCGTTGATGAATTGAGCGAAAAATGTTATTATCGCTACGTTGGACGTATCCAAAAGAACACAAAACGCACAATTTCAAAAGCCATCAAACGTAAATTTGGCGAAACAAGCGATTTGTTGGACAAATTGGATTTAACACCATCTAAATACAGATTCATCGTGTATTCTATGCTTAAGAAAGACTTTGAATTCACAAACCCATTTGACAAATTGGGCGTATCTGAATTTAGAGATGGTCAAGCTGAATACTTTGGTATTAAAGAAGACTCAAACAAAGACATGCGTAACGGAGTTAAGGTATTGTTCTACAATAGCCCTGAAGATTTCGCAGTTGTACTTGATACAAACAACAAAGATCAAGTCTATTTATACAAGACTCCGACCACAAAAGCTTTCAACTACATCTACTCTGATATGTTGAAAAAGCAACAAGCTTATGAAGGCGAAACTGAATTCAAGAATGAAGACCAATTGAAAGTGCCAAACTTAAAGTTCTTTGAAGAAAAATCTTTCGACGAACTTTGCGACAAAAGAATCAAAGGTACAAACCTTGCTATCGACCAAGCTCTCGAAACAGTTCAATTCGAAATGGACAACACAGGCGTTAAGCTAAAGAGCGAAGCCGCTATGACAGTCTCTAAGATGTCACTTGAATACAATGACCCTCGTATGTTTTTCTTTGACGATACATTTGTTCTCTTCTTAAAAGAAAAAGGTAAAAATAAGCCATACTTTGCATTGAGAGTTCACGATATCTCGAAGTTTCAATAGTAACAGTTTTTGAAAATGCATCTTCATCTTTGAGGATGCATTTTTCAGATGAATAAATGTAATTTTTTATTACAGAATTTTCTTTTTGCATGTTTCTATATTAAAATATAAGAAGGAAGAAGGCTTTTAGTCTTTTGTTTTTTTGTAAGTTTAATTAATAGTTGGGATAAATTTGAATGAGAAGAAGAAAATATGATTTGTACATAGTAGTGTTTTTGGCACTTTTCACAGCGGGATATTTTACATATAACCATGTTTCTTCAGAATCTCGTGGGGTTGATAATTATTCTGCTGCTCTTGAAGATTACAAAGCAAGTGACTACGAGAAAGCTTACCAAGAATTTGGCAAAGTCCCGTCCGGCTCAGCATTAAAAACTCCTGCACTATTTAGACAGGCTCGATGTGCCACAAATATGGGCAAAAGAGAACTTGCCGTAAAAAAATACAATAGAATAGTCCATACAGGTTCAAAATCAGCAATTTCGCCAATCAGCGAATACAACATGGCAAACTTACTATTTGAGATGCAGGATAAAAATGCAAAAAAATATTTCAAAAGAATTATAAAGAGATACCCGACCAGTGATTACGCAATCGCTTCCGAGTACTACTTGGGCTTAATTGAAGTCACAAATCCGCCTAAAAATCAAAAACGATTAGCAAAATCAAAAGACAAAGCACTCGTTCATTTCAAGACCTATCTTGAAAAAGCTCCGGACGGAAGATTTGCGATAAAATCTATTGATGAAATTAACAAACTGGGACTAAACCTTACAAACTACGATAATTTGCTAATCGCAAAATCGTATTATGCAAACGGAGAGTACGAAAAAGCCAAATCTTTCTTAAACAAAACCACCCTAGCAGAAAGTTGGTCAGAGTTTGCAGTCAACGAGTATAAACTGGGTAACAAAGACAAAGGTAACTATTACGCAGAACTCGGGCTTAAGCAACACGCAGCAAATACTGCTCAGGAAGACGTTTATGATGTGATTGATAATTATGTAGCCGCAGCACCGAGCCGAAAAGACGGGATTACAAAGTTAAATAATCTTAACACTAATTCAACAGGTGCGGATTATATCGCCTACCTAAACTGCAGCGAAGTTGTTTCGGGTGACGTCAAAGAAGCTTGCTATAGAACTCTTTTTGAAAAATATCCGAACGGACAGTTTTCAGCAGATTCACTATACAACATGTTTATTACAAAATACTTGCAAAAGAAATATTATGACGCTCAAAGACTCGGTTTTTTGCACTTGAAAAAATTCCCGAATGCAAAATCAAGTCCTGCTGTTACATATTTTATGGGAAAAATCGCATTTAAGCTTAAACATTACGAAAGTGCAAACAATTATTACAAGCAAGTTCTGAATGAATATCCGGACTCATATTACGCATACAGAGCAAACTACAATTTGCACAAAGATGACGGTCTGCTTCCGTTCTTAGAGCTTAATGACAAACCTGTAGTATTCCCGTACAAAAAATCTTTAGACAACAATTTAGTCGTAAGACTTGCGTATCTCAAGGATTACGATTTAGTCGAAGAACTTTGCAAAAAAGATAAATTTATCCAAAGCTGGATTGCCTATGAAAAAGGAAATTATACAATTTCAGCCGTACTTGCAAGAAATGCAATGGACGAACTTACAACAAAGCCTGCGTTCGACGATTTGAGATGGCGTCTTGTTTATCCTACACACTATTACAGCATTGTAGATAAAGTTAAAGGCAACAACAACCCGATTATTCTTGAGTCGATAATCAAAGAAGAAAGCCATTTTAACCAGTTTGCAAACAGTTCTGTAGGGGCGATTGGGCTTATGCAGCTCATGCCGGCGACATATAATGAAGTTGTAACAAAACACAATTTGCCAAGCAACTTAAATACAGAAACCGCAAATATTACAGCCGGAAGTCTATATTATGAAAGTTTAAAAAAAGTATTAGGCAACAAAGACTTGTACGCAATTTCTGCTTATAACGGCGGAATCGGTTCTGTAACCAATTGGTTCTCAAAACTCGTTTACAATGACACGGACGAATTTGTTGAACAGATTCCTTATCCTGAAACAAAAAATTACGTAAAAAAAGTGCTTAGAACATACTGGATGTACGGAAATGTCTATTAAAAAGAAGCTTTTAATAACAACTCTTAGCCTCGCAACCTTGAGTGTTTGGGCGGTTGAGACATTTCAATTTATTGCGACAAATAACAAAGATTTAGAAAGCAAAATGGAATTTCTTGACAAGCTTTCCACCTGCGACAAGCACAAATACCACGCAGATGGTTCCGGCGATTTTCAAATATTCGGCAAAGTTAACAATGTCTGCAAAGTTAACTGGTCAATTGTTGAGTGTAATTTCCCTGAAGGTATTTACCAAAAATTTGCCAAGGTACAAAAAGAAAAGACTTTGCAAAGATACGACAACCGATTGGCAGGATATTTTATAGAAATCGAAGACAGCAACTATCGCTACCTCTTTAATACAGGAAATTTGTACTGCAAAAATAGATACTAAAAAAGTAAAGCACTGAGTGGATTTGATAAATCCTTGTATTTTTTATAAAATAAAATTGTAGATAAGTTTAGTTTGGGGAAATTATGACAAACAAAGGATTTTTTATAACATTTGAAGGTGCGGACGGATGCGGAAAAACTACACAAATTAACTTAATTGATGAGTATTTACGTGGCAAAGGTTTGAAAACACTGCTCACCAGAGAACCAGGTTCAAGAGGATTGGGAGTTAAAATCCGAGAAATTTTACTTAACTACGAAGGCGAAGTTGCACCAAATTGCGAATCCTTCCTTTTTCTTGCAGACAGAGCTCAGCACGTTGATTGCATAATTAAGCCTGCACTTAGTGAAGGCAAAATTGTAATCTGTGACAGGCACACAGACTCAACCCTAGCTTATCAAGGATATGGAAGACAGCTCGATTTAAACAGAATAAAATACCTTAATGAAATCGCTGTAAATGGTCTGAAACCGGATTTAACAATCGTATTCGATGTTAGCGTAGAAACCTCAATGGCAAGAGTCGGTTCAACAAAAGACAGAATGGAATCAGCCGGAATAGATTTCTTCAACAGAGTGCGTCAAGGGTACTTAGAAATTGCGAAACAAGAACCGAATAGAGTTAAGGTTATTAACTCTTCTGACTCAATCGAAAACGTACACAGACAAGTCGTTAAGCTTATCGAAAATTTACAACAAGGGAAATAATGAACCTACAAGATTTAGAACAAAGAATTAGTACAAATAAAAAACACGTCGACTTCAACTCGCTTGAAACCGAGCTTAAAGAGCTAGAAACCAAGCTCCAGAGTCCTGAAGTTTGGTCAAATCAAAATCTTGCATCAGAATTAGGGCAAAAATCACGAGAAATCAAAGACACATTCGACATGTTTGCACGCTGGGACGGAGTTATTGAGGACGCTAAAGCTGCTCAAGAAATCGGTGATGCGGATTTAATCCAAGAAAGCGAAAACGAGTTGGCAAAGCTTGAAAAAGAGTTGGACAAATATGACGTACAAAAAATGCTTTCAGGCGAATATGACGAAGCCGATGCGTTTTTATCGATTAATGCAGGTGCCGGCGGCACAGATGCTCAAGATTGGGCAAGTATGCTGCTTAGAATGTACACCCGTTGGGCTGAATCAAAGGGGTGGAAAGTTGAATTAGTCGACAAATCAGAAGGAGAAGAAGCCGGCATAAAATCCGCTACAATAAAAATCAGTGGGAAATATGCTTACGGCTACGCAAAAGCCGAAAAAGGCGTACACAGGCTAGTTAGAATTTCACCATTCAACGCAAACGGCAAGCGACAAACAAGTTTTGCATCCTGCGAAGTTTCTCCGATAATCCCTGATTACGAAAAAACAATCCATATCCCGCCGGAAGATATTGAAGTAGACACAATGCGTTCAGGCGGAGCCGGCGGACAAAATGTTAACAAAGTCGAAACCGCAGTCAGAATTTTGCACAAACCGACGGGTATTGTAATCAAGTGTCAGCAAGAACGTTCACAGCTTCAAAATAAAGAAAACGCAATGCAAATGCTGGCTTCCAAGCTTTTAGAATTAAGACAACGTGAGCACGAAAAGAAACTTGCAGAACTCAAAGGTGAAAATTTTGATATCAATTTTGGTTCCCAAATCCGCTCATACGTTTTCCACCCATATAAGCTCGTAAAAGACCACAGAACGGGTTTTGAGATGGGAAATGTCGATGCTGTTATGGACGGTGATTTAGACGGATTTATAGAAGCTTATCTAAAAGGTTCTCAAACGTAAAGGCTTTTATTCTCCTGCTATCACTGGTGCCTTTTTATTTTTAACCATTTTATGGACAGCTGCTATCAATCCGATTACGCAGCCACCGCCCAGAATATATTTCCAAAAGTTGTTGCCACCTTCATCATCAGGTTTGTGAGGAGGTTTATTATCAGCTATTTGTTTTTTTAGTTCAGAATCAAGCACCTCTTTGTATTTCGGAGTTTGCTTGGAATATAAAGCAATCGCATCTTTAATCCCCTTTTCCAACTCGCCTTGTTTTACAACAACCAATTTCTGATATTTGCCTTCTGCAAAAGGCTTAAACTTCGCAAACAAATCGCTGTCTTCGTTCTTTAGAATAATTCCGCAATAGGGTAGGTTTAAAAAATCCTCTGCCACCTTTGAATTTGTATCTAAGTATTCAATAATCTTTGCCGGCTCATTTATATGCTTTTTTAAATAAGTCTTATTTTCCGGAGTCAACGATTTAGCGAAAGAACCTTCATCCAAAAGATAAGTTATAGGATTTATCATCTCAATATCATTTGAGCTATCGCCTGCTGCTATGACCAAGTCATTCTCTTCCCAAGCCTTTCTGACTGCAAGCTTTGTATCATAAGCCTTTGTAAGATGTTCGCCATCCAAATCAGGGCCTAGGTCGACTCCATGCCTTCCTCTTACATTCACATCATAATCCGCCAATAAAAACCTTATCCCCTTTTTCTCAAGTTCAGATTTTATATGTTTATCCATTTGTTTTATAATATCTGATTTTTGGCCGGAATTATCATTTGGACCCAATACAAAAAATTTCAGTTTCCCATCATTTCGAAAACCCACTGACCATTCATCTTGGTACACTTTGTCAGATAATTTGCCTGCTGAAAATAAGGAGCGTTCTCCATGATCATTGGGACTGTGTTCAGAATCTGCTTCAACGATTCTTAAACCGTTCGCCTTATATTCCTCTTTGAATGTATTTTTAATTCCATCTCCATCCCAGTTATATCGAGTTTTTATATAGTTTTCTTTTGATTTATCTGTAATATCATATTTAAACGGGAATTCTCCGCCATTATAAAACGCCTCATCGGTTCCAGTTTTCAAATGTACATCGCCGCCATTTTTTGTAATTAGAGCGTCAGGTAGCGGCATACCGAGATTTCCTT
Source organism: uncultured Candidatus Melainabacteria bacterium (assembly GCA_934754775.1). Taxonomy (GTDB): domain Bacteria; phylum Cyanobacteriota; class Vampirovibrionia; order Gastranaerophilales; family Gastranaerophilaceae; genus CAG-196. The sequence goes on from CAKVIM010000006.1 coordinate 31,482, forward strand.
CTCTAGAAAGTTCAGCCATTTCTGCATACTCTCCAAACGTTCTGCCGGTTGTTATTATGAAACTCAGGCTTTCTTTTGTCATTTTTAAGAAGTCGGAGAAACTTTTGAAAATAGCTTTCAACTCTTTGCCATCTCTTTTTTTGACTATAGATAGAAATTCTTTATGCCCAGCGGGCAAAAAAGTTCTGTCGAAATCAGAGAAAACCTTTACCTTCCCCGCCCTAAATGACTGGTTATAAGAATATGGCTGAATACCATCTAGTTTCATATAATGACTCCTATAATACACACTCAAGATTCTATCACAAAAATTTTTGTGTTTGGATTAAAATTTTAAACCTTGTATGCGTTAGCTGAAAACTATTCAAGGTATAAAAGGCTAAGCTTATCCCTCACCCGCATTCGTACAGCTCAGCAAAGCTTCGCTTACGAATGCGACCTCTCCGGTTGGAGAGGTTTATTATGTGAGAAACACCCCTGCATACTAAAAAATCCCAGCGGCTAACTGGGATTTAAAATTTGGGCAGGGGTGGATTCGAACCACCGTACACTCTCGTGAACAGATTTACAGTCTGTCGCCTTTAGCCACTCGGCCACCTACCCATATTAAATTATCATAAAATGCCTTTGACGAGATTTGAACTCGTGGCCTCTCCCTTACCAAGGGAGTGCGCTACCCCTGCGCCACAAAGGCAAATGCCTCAAGGGCAGATAAAGAGATACTCTCTTTTATAGAAAAAGCCGGTAATAGGAATCGAACCTACAACCTACGGTTTACAAAACCGTTGCTCTACCGTTGAGCTATACCGGCGTCAAGTTCTATGATATAGGAAACAAAATTTAATGTCAACAACAAGTTTTAAAATTTTGCGTACGAACCTATAATTCTTACACTCTTACATAATGGTTCAAGCTCTGAAATCAAGTCCTGTATTATCTTATCATGTTTATGACCGTCAAAATCTATAAACACTGCCTGTTCTTCAGCATTATTATTCATCATCTTTGAGTTAATCTGAGTAATATTGATATGATACTTAACGAAAACCTGCACAATATCTAACAAAGCTCCCTGTCTATCGTTCAAGAAAAGAACAATACTCGTCTTGTCATGTCCTGTCGGTTGAGTTTCCGCATCACCAATCACAATAAATCTGCGTTTATTATCCTTATCATCCTCAATATGTTCCCTTAAAACGTTCAAATTATACAATTCAGCCGTCTTATGTGTCCCAATAATTGAATACGTAAGGTTATAATTACTCAACAAGCGTGCCGCTTCGTCCATGCTCTCAGCTACAACTATATTCAGCTGGCGTGGCATCTCATCCTTTACAAAAACCTTACTCTTAGCCAGTGCATTTGGGTTTGCAATAAGTCCCGTCAAGCTATAAAACTCTGTTGTCTTTGACAAAATACAATCATTTACAGGCACGATAGTTTCTGCCAAAATCTGAATATTTTGGTTCTTTGTCAAAATCAAGTTATCTATAGTTTCTCGAATTATCCCTTTATAAGTCGTCTCGACCGGCAAAACAGCAATCGCATTGCAATTTTCGTCAACATAATCAATACAATCCTTAATCGTATTCAAAGAACGTTGATACAAAAATAAATCATACGCTTTAAATAACGCATCTTTTGCAATTTCCGAATACGAACCGCCCATACCAAGGCAGACAACTTCATTAAACTCTTCAAACATAATAAACTCCGTGCTTTTTTATAATTATACAACAAAAGCACGGAGTTTTTATAAAATTACAGAATTATTATCTTCCAATCTCAACAGCCTTTGCTGCCATTGATTTTGAGATATTAACCAGTGCCAAGTTAGCCTCATAAGCTCTTTGTGCCATAATAGCATCTGCCATATCAACCATAGCATTTACATTTGAAGAGCGGATATAGCCATTAGCGTCAGCATCCGGATGTCCTGGAGCATAAATTCTCTCACCCACCGTCGGGTCTTCTACACATCCGTTAAACACAACTCCGCCTTGCAAATATGGCAACGTTCCGGTTCCAAAAACATCTTCCTTCATAGTATTCATCAAGCCATGAAAAGAAATATCTTCAGAAGCGTTCAACACAGGAATACGTCTTACATAATTCGGCGTATCGACGTTTGCAATGTTTTTAGCATGAATATCAAGTCTTAATCCGTGTGCCTTCAAAGCATTCGAACCGATATTTATTGAATCCATTAAGCTCATATTTGCCTTCTTTCTTTTTTAAATGAGTTGTTTACAAGGTAATAGGGGAATAGGGGAATGAGGGAATAAGTGGTATTAAATTTTTTATTTTCATATTGCGTTTATCAAGTGTATTTTCTTAAACAATATTTCTTAAATCTCTTATTCCCTTATTACCCTATTACCTTATTACCTTTACTTGCCAACATTAATAACTGTTTTCATCTCAGTAATAATATTGGACATTCTTCTTGTTGCCATTGTGTACAAAAGCGAATTCTTTTGCATCTCTGTCAATTCTTCTGCGATATCAATTTCGCTTCTGCGTCTATCTTCGATTACACCGGAAGGTCCGAGTTCAGAGGACAATTTCGTTTCAAGCGGACTGTTCATTGAGCCCAAATATTGAGAAAAATCAATATCACGTCTTACGTACCCGGGAGTATCTACGTTTGCCACATTTGAACCCAAAGCTCTTTGTCTTTGTGAAATCAAATCAAGCATCAAGCCTGTTTTACCCATTGAATCTAAAGCTGTAAATGTCATTTGTATTTACCCCCTATTATTCTCTAATATTGATTGCCTTGTTATACATATCATCAGCAACCTTCATTAGGTTCATACTTGCAATCATAGAGGTATTCAATCTCATCAAATCATTGATTTCATCATAAATATTGGTGTTTGAAACCTCAGTTGCATACTGTCTGATATTATCAGAACCCTTAATAATCTTCGGAGCACCAGATTCGTCATTATAAACCATTTTATTATTATGGCCTTGTTCCAAAGCTTCCGGACAATCAAACTGCACAATCGGAATAGTACCGATTTTTTCCGGCAAAGAACCTGCATTGTCATAATTAATTACATCACCATTTGGTTTAATCTCAAACTTATAAGAATTCGCAGGAATCTTAATTCCATCACCAACCATCCAATCATCAACGGTCATTAAATATCCGTTTTCACCTCTTTTAAGAGCACCGTCACGAGTATATTGAACTTCGCCATCAGCTGATACTACAGGGATATAACCTTCACCCTCAATTGCCACATCATAAGGATTTTTGCTTATTCTGATTGAACCTTGCAAAGCATTAGTTCTAATTGCACCGTCAATATAACCATCTTCTCGCAATATTTGTTCAAAGCGAGATGTCTTATAAGCTGCGGTATTATAGTTTGCAAGGTTATTTGCAACATAACCCAATTTTTCAAACTGCATTGTCGCATTGTTTATACTTTTTCTTACTACTGCTTGCATGTTATACATAATTCATCTCCTAAGATACAGAGCCTAATTGGCTTATGACCTTTTGCAAATTCGTACTTTCTATCAAAAACATCTGACGGTTCGCCTCAAAATTTCTGACAACAGGTTTAACTGCTAAAAACTCATTCTGAATTGTTACGTTAGAATACTCGTTATACCCTTGTTTAACATCCGGATTAAGGACCGCCATACCGTTTGCGTCAACTATTCCCAAACTTCCGGCTTCAACCAGTTGATTAAGGTTCTTATCAAAAACGCTAACCTTACCTTTCGTATTAACTACAACCTGAGAAGCATTATCAGGCACGACCGGCAATTTTATCGGCATACCCGCATCTGATAACACAGGATTGTCTTCAAGATTCAAAAGATTACCATTTTTATCAAGTTTAAAACGTCCGTCACGAGTCAATTGCACCCCATCCGGAGTTTGAACTTGGAAATAACCCTTATTTGCCATTGTTATATCAAGCGGATTCTTAGAAACCATAATACGACCAACCTGATCGTCTACAGTAGATGACAAGCCGTGAACACCTAAATATTCCGTAAACGAAGAAACAACGGGTTCACGTCTTTGATAACCGACTTTATCGAAACCGGCAACATTCTCATTTATCATTCCTACTATTTCGCTCTGAACATGCATTGCCCTTATAGAAGCCTTCATGCCTTGTTCACAGAACCTTACGCCACCATTGATTTGCATAGTTATACCTCTTTTGTATAGTTATCGGATAATTAGATTATTTGCTTTAGCAAATTCTCAAAAAATCATCCGTTTAATGTAGCACTATTTTCTTAATAATCTTTTTTCCAAAGTCAACACCCCAAAAATTACGCCCCTAAAGTTCGTTTACAATTCGTTACATTTAGTTATAATTATTTGTAAAAAATATATATGCATGATATTATCTTTGCATATAGAATCCACGCAATCACAATCAATAATAGATAAGGAGAAGCCCTATGTTAGATTTTTTGTTTAAAAAAGATACCGTTAGTGTGTGCGAAAATTTAAACAATTTTTATTCTAAGTTAAGAGAAATGCATTCTTTTGAAACAATTTCAGAAGAAAGAAAAGAGTATTTAAAATCTACAATGACCAGATTTGGCTATCTTCCTTATCCGCAAGTAAAAGCCTTAGAAGAATTAACAGATGCGGAAGTACTTTTTGCACTGGAATCAAAATGGGAAGCAAACGGAGTTTTTGAAAACGGGAAATTTAATTTCACAAAAACAAGTGTTCTTGCAAGAAACAACGTAAAAAATTCAAGCTGGCTTCAAAAAGAAGGTCACGACATCAAGTTAACTAACCTTGCAGGTTTAGGTAAAGACAACACTAAAGCAGGCAAATTTATGGACTGGATGCGTCAGCTTTTGATTTTGCCGACAGGAAATCTTAGCAACAACATCTTCTCAACTACGATGTACTTAATTCCGTTCCACCCACGTGAATTCGGATGTGCATACCTTCCAACCGCAAGCTGCGTAAGCCCTAACCTTGAGGATAAAGAAATCCTTGAAAAAACCGGTCTTAATGCAGACGAGCAAGTTAAAACATTCATCCAACTTACTCAACTTGCAGGTCACCCTGTAATCTACGATATACTTCCTCAAACAGGAAGATTTTCTAAGATTGTTTTAATAAATCCGGATTGTGCTCGTTGGTTCGACATAAACGCTTTAATCGAAGAATTGTCAAAAAATGTTGACAAAGTCGCTCAAGAGCTTAAAGACAAATACTCTCAAGACGATTTAAACATCGTAAGCGGGATTTACAAAAAATCAATAAAAGGTGAAAGCTACGGCGATTTATCAGAACATTACCAAAATATTTTCAACGAAATTGACGAATTGTTGAAAGAAACAAAGATTTTCTTATCAAATTCAATGCTTGAAAAGAGTATTCAAGATAAATTACACAAAAAAGCAAAAAGCATTATCAATACAGTTATCGGATGCAAAAACGGCAAAAAACTTACAGAAAGTGATATCGCAAATCAAAGTGAAATCATTCAAACACTTATCAAGGAAGGTATGTGGCCTGCTCCTGGTGGTGCGTGGTGTTCAGCCGGTGTACCGGTGTTTGACAAAATGAGTGAAGGTGCTTCTTATCCTACATTCAAGCACTACAAGTTTGACGGTGAAGATGTTACACACTTTGCAAACTTAGATTGCCAAACTCCTTATTACTTCGTTTGCCTTGAAAACGGCAAATACAACAACGACGTAATTAAATTCTTCATCGATTACATGAAAAATCTTCAAGAAGAGTTCAATTTTGACGGTTTCAGAGTTGACCATATTGACCACATCGTTGACGAAGTTTCTGAAAAAGACGGTGTGCCAATAAGCTACCGTGCTCCTAGAAAAGTTTTGGGAATGCTAAATACAGCAATGAAAGAAAAAGTTCCGTATTTCGCAACTCTTGCAGAATACATGCTAGGCGAAAAGTCATTCAAAGAATATCACGAAGATATGAATTTCGACGTTCTTTGGGGAAATGATATTCCGGCTCAAACATACAAAACTCCGGAAGTTATTGCAGAAGAAAATTTGGAACTTGCAAATTACAACACAACTTCTAAAAAATCAACTCCGTTATCAATCTTGAAAACATACAACAATCAAGACGGCGAGTTTGAAGCTTTCGACAGATACCCGGGGCAATTGGGTCAACAAGGTGCTTTGTTCAAATGGTTTAAGTTCAAATTCTTACCTGGCGGACGCAACGCACAAAGACCTGTTATGTACATCGATGGCGACGAATCATTCACAAAAACAGGTATGGAATCAGTTATCGGAAACGAAGTTTCAATGCCGAGAGCAAAAGATTACGACTTCTTCGCTAAATTTGACGCAATCGACAGATTTGCAAAGAATTCGCCAGTAATCACAGACGGCGAAGCCCACATCATAAGACAAGATGAGGACGGCTTTGTAGTATGGCAAATTCAAAAAGAAGGATTGAAAAACTCTATCCTTGTAGTAGCCAACTATCAATCACCAACCGAAAAATTCAGAGTTGAAGAAGGCGACAACGCTTGGAACGAAGAGAGAGAAGGAAGAGAAGTTTTCGACAAAACTATCGAACTTTCCTGTGACTACTCAATCGTTTCTGAGTTTAGATTTGACGGTACAGACTATATTGAAGAAAAATTCGTAGCAGCAACTAATTCGCTATCATTCGGAAAGCTTATGCCTGCTGAATTCAAGTTCTTCACGGTAATTAAGTAGTACTACGTACGTAGCCATTGGGTCGGATGACATTTGTGAAACTACAAGTAAAAACAAAAACTACAAGTCATCCTCAATGTAGCAACTACCAGAGAGTATGTTCCCTCGCCCCTTGTGGAAGAGGGTTAGGGTGAGGGGCATATCATACACCCATAAAAATTTTAGGGGCAAACGCCCAGATGGAGTATAATATACGATTAAGTAAACTACGATTAAATAATATAGGGATTCGCCGAGTGGAAACACTCGGTTTTATTTTTATATAACCATATCATTAAAGTCTTTTGAATCGTCATAATTGAACATATGAATAAATGAGTAAAGCATCTTTGCTGAAAATCTCTTTGTTCCGACTTCCAACATATTTCTCAATGCTTCTTTATTGTTCAAAACGATTGTATGCGTTCTATTAAAGGCCAAATTATCATAATAATTTGCGACATTCACAATTTGGCTATACTCAGAAATAAAATCGTTAGAAAGTCCTCTCGGATAGCCTGAACCGTCGTTATTTTCGTGGTGTTCCAGAGCAACAATCGCAATCTCTTCCGGCAGCTCAAACTCTTCTTTTATCATCTTGTACCCGAGTATTGTATGCGGTTTAACCTCATCCTCATTCATCGTCAACAATGCCTGAGAATCATCCAAATTTATTTTCAATTTCCCGACATCATGCAGCAAAGCCGATAAAATCACTTGATCTACCGCCATAGAAGAAAAATCTAGTTTTTGAGCAATCAAACCTGAAACAACTGCAACATTCAACGGGTGACAAATTTCATACTCGCCCAAAAATCTTGTTTGAGAGCCTTTGCCGGACTTCTGTATCTGTTTAAAAACTTCTGTTTTTAAGATCCCTACCAACGAATTCAACTTCAAAAGTCCTTCTTCATAGTAACCTTGTACCAGCAAGTCCAAAATTCGTTTATAAAAATACTTTATCTTTACCTGAACTTCTGTTTTTACATAAGCATCCTTATTGATTACAGTTTCAAAATCAGTTGCATCCAATCCTTCATACGAAAAGTTCAGAAGTTGCGAAGCAGGTGCTGAAATCGTGTTTTTATCAGGTTCTAACCCTTTACTCTCTTCCTCGTTATTAAAATCCTCGGTATATATTTTGACATAGTTTTTGAGCATTATAAGCTTACCCGGAGTCAAAACCTCTCCGGCTTCCAAAATTTTGCCCTTATTTTCGGTATATAAATCAAATGGCAAAACCTTATAAGTGCTTAATTCTTTATTGCTTACAATCCTCATAATATGGATTATAGCACTTTTCAAAAAACATGCATACTATATTTGCTCTATTTTTCTTCTATTTCTTCTCTACGTTTTGCCCTGTAGCTATAAGCTGCATAAATCGCAACGCCGATTAGAAGCCAGATTACAAAATAAAGAGCAGAAGTTGCTTTTGCACTAAATTTACAATACATTAACCCCAAGCAAGTTAGCACACCCAAAATAGGGAACCAAGGACAGAAAGGAACCTTAAACGGTCTTTCTCTATCGGGCTCAGTTTTTCTAAGTATCAAAACTGCGATACAAATAATTATGAAAGAAGTGAATGTACCAAAGTTACAAAGTTCAGCTGATATATTCAAGTCCATAAATAAAGCACAAACAATTACAATTAAACCTGACAACCAAGTCAAAATGTGTGGAGTCTTGAATTTCTCGTGAATTTTGTTCAAAGATTTTGGCAAGAAATGATCTCTGCTCATAGCAAACAAAATTCTTGTCGTACCTAATTGATAAATCAATAATACAGAAGTCAATGCACACAAAGCACCAACAGAAATTAAGCCTGCGTACCAATCCTTACCAATAAACCTCATTGCGTGAGCCAGAGGTGCTTGTGTATCAATTGCACCCAAAGGCACAACACCGGTTAAAACAAGAGCGGTTACAATATACAAAATCGTACAAAGTACCAACGTTCCCATAATCGCAATCGGCAAATCTCTTTGCGGGTTCTTTGTTTCCTCTGCAGCAGTCGAAATTGCGTCAAACCCAATATAAGCAAAGAATATTACAAATGCACCCGTAAAAATACCTTCAACACCGTTTGGAGCAAACGGAACCCAGTTCTCAGGGCGTACATAAAACGCACCAACTACGATGAATGACAAAATGATAAACATATTCACGCCAACCATAATAGTCGCAACTTTAGTCGATTCTTTTACACCTTTAACAAGCAAAACAGTCAATATAAGAACGATTGCAATCGCAGGAATATTTATCGCAAACGGGATTTCTAACCCAAAAGGAAGATGAACAAACGGCATCTTGTCGTGCACGTCCCAACCAAATTTATTGCAAAGTTCATACATTGTTCTATAGTCGTTTCTCAACCACAGAGGACAATTGGTCACAAATGACGGCAAAATATGTTTAAAACCCTTCAAGAACTGTGTAAAATACCCAGTCCAAGCACTTGCAACAGTAATATTTCCAATTGCATATTCAAGCATCAATATCCAACCGACCATCCAAGCCATAAATTCACCCATTGTTGCATAAGTATACGTATAAGCACTACCTGCAACCGGAATCATGGATGCAATTTCTGAATAAGAAAGAGCTGAAAACACGCTTGCTACCGCAGCCAACGCCATTGAAACAATTACCGCAGTTCCGGCACCGGCACCGTCAGAAGAGCCGACAATTGCACTTCCGATAATCGTAAAAATACCAGTACCAACAACAGCACCAATACCCAAAACAATTAGGTCGAACACATTCAGTGTTTTCTTTAATCCTGATTTTGAACCGTCCTCAATGAGTTCTTGCGGACTTTTACACTTTAATAAATTATTGAATATTTGCTGTATTTTCATCTTTTTCTACTATTTCTATTTTACTTTCTTCCACTTTTCTATTCTTAGGGTAACCGTAAGAAGCATAAATTATTGCCCCCATTATAACCCAAACAATAAATAATTCTGTTGACAAGCGAGCAGTATCACCTTTTGCAACTACCATTGAAAAAGCCATCAAACCACCGCAGCATAATATACCCATTAGCGGGAACCACGGGCAGAACGGAACCTTGAACGGTCTTTCTCTATCCGGATCAACTTTTCTCAATATCAAAACCGCTACGCACACGATTATAAATGAAGTAAATGTACCGAAGTTACATAGTGACGCAGCCACATTTAAATCTAATAACAATGTGCCCAAAATTCCGACAACACCAACCGTAATTGTCAAAACATGAGGAGTACCAAATTTTGGATGCAACTTTTGGAACACTCTCGGCAAGAAATGGTCACGACTCATTGCAAACAATACACGAGTTGCAGCCATATGCATTACAAGAAGCACAGAAGTTAAACCTGCCAATGAACCAATTGAAATCAATCCCGCAATCCAATTTTGATGAACCGCAGACATCGCAAACGCCATTGGAGCTTTAAACAATCCTTCTGGAATTGCAACACCGCTTGTCGGCTGCATGCCGGTCAAAACAAGTGCTACGAAAATATAAACAACTGTTGTTACCAACAATGAACCCAAAATTCCTATCGGCAAATCTTTTTGAGGGTTTTTGCATTCTTCCGCCGCTGTTGCCAAAGCATCAAATCCAACATACGCAAAAAATATTATAAAAGCACCCATAAAGATACCTTCAAAACCGTTTGGAGCAAACGGTGTCCAGTTTTCCGGACGTACATAAAACGCACCTGCAATTACAAACAAAGCAATTACGCCGAGCTTAACTGCAACCATTATACCTGCCATCTTAGCAGAATCTTTTGTTCCCTTTACCAAAATAGCCGTAATAATTGCAATCATAATCATCGCCGGAAGGTTTACACACAAAGGTACAGAACCTATATGCGGAATAACAGCAGAAGCATCAATTCCCTGTGCGGAATATGCACCAACTGCTGAACGATAATCATTTATCAGCCATAACGGCGGATTTGTAAGCCATGCCGGAAGAACAGAGGAGAAACCTTTTATAAACTGCATAAAGTGGTTTGTCCAAGCACAAGCAACAGCAATAAAGCCTACAGCATATTCAAGCATCAATATCCAACCGATAATCCAAGCGGCAAATTCGCCTAAAGTTGCAAATGTATAAGTATAAGCACCACCTGCTATCGGAATCATTGTAGCAAATTCACTATAGCAAAGTGCTGAGAATACGCTTGCTATAGCCGCAATCACCATAGAAACGATTAATGCCGGACCTGCCCCAGGGCTCGTACCGTCCGCACTACCCGCTGCTGCAATACCAACTATCGCAAAAATTCCGGAACCAATAATCGCACCAACACCTAAGATAATCAAATCCCAGACGCCAAGCGTTTTTTCTAAACCGCCTTCTGCTGCTCCTGCTAGAGCATCATCAGGGTTTTTAAGTGTAAGCATTTTGGTTAAGATTTTTTTTAGTGCCATTAATATACCTTTCATAAAATGGAAAATTGAAAATGGAAAGTGGAAAATTGTTTTAAATAATTATTAATTAATCTATACGATTACTTGTTGTTTTTACTATTTTTGTTAGCATTTTTTCCAATTCCATACAACCTTTTAAAATTAACTCTGTTTGATTTTCATCAATATAATCCGTTGCTTGTAGTAACTTTATCCAATATTTCGTTTCTGAGCATTCCTTCAGTGCTATATTCATTTTAGTTAAAAAATCTTTTTTACTTTGTCCTTGCTGAGCTTCCGAAACGTTCGCTCCGATACTAGTACCGCTTTTAAGAATTTGTTTAGAAAGCACATATTCATTCTTGTCATTAGCTAAATATTTGTATAGTTTAACAATACTTATTGCAAAATCAAAACTTTTTTCTACAACAATATTCTTATTACTTTCCAACCTTTAAACGTTCCTCACTACAAAACTCTAATACAATTTTCCACTTTCCATTTTCAATTTTCCATTGTTATATACTTCAAATTAGAAAATCTTTATTTTAAGAGTGGAAAACCGAGTTTTTCTCTTTGTTCTACATACAATTTTGCGACAGCTGATGCCATTGTTCTTACTCTATTAATAAAGTTGATACGTTCATCCTTACTAATCACGCCTCTTGCATCAAGCAAGTTAAATGTATGTGAACATTTCAAAACATAATCATATGCAGGCAAAACAAGTTCTGCGTTTACACAATTATCGACTTCTTTTTGATAAGCGTCAAATAATTTGAATAATCTGTCAGCATCTGAATATTCAAAATTGTATTTAGATTGTTCAATTTCGTTTTGCAAATAAATATCGCCATATTTCAGCTTGTTGTTCCACATAATATCAAAAACAGACTCTTTGTTTTGGATATACATGGCAATTCTTTCTAAACCATAAGTAATTTCCAAGGCAACAGGCTTAACTTCCAAGCCTCCAACTTGTTGGAAATAAGTGAACTGAGTAATTTCCATACCGTCTAACCAAACTTCCCAACCTACACCGGCAGCACCAAGTGTTGGAGATTCCCAGTTATCCTCTACAAATCTAACATCGTGTTTTGTTAAATCAATCCCCATTGCTTCCAAACTCTTTAGATAAAGCTCTTGAGCATTATCAGGAGATGGCTTTAATATAACTTGGTATTGAAAATAATGCCCCAATCTGTTTGGGTTTTCACCATATCTTGCATCGGTCGGACGTCTGCAAGGTTCTACCATTGCTGTTGACCACGGTTCCGGCCCCAATGCTCTTAAAAAAGTTGCAGGATTCATTGTCGAAGCCCCTTTTTCTATGTCATACGGTTGTTGAATAATACATCCGTAATCTGACCAAAATCGTGATAAGTTAAGAATCAAATCTTGAAAATTTAACGCCATTTATACTTCCTCTATTGTAGAATTTACACTTAATAGATTATACACATAACAGGGCGTTTTTAAAAGTTTTTTGTTAACTTTTGTAAAACAGAGCAGTGGATTTACCACACACAATTCATAGTTTCCTCTATTTACCCCTTTACATTTACCCCCCCCACTAGTTTATCCACTTGAAGCTGGTAACATAGTTATCGCCGTTAATGTTACCTTTGATTTCGGCGATAAATTTACGGTAAGTTTTTCCTGAAATTTCAATCCCAGGAATACGGTTGATTTTAGACAAAATCGGTGAATTTTTTGTCAAGTCCACCCCGGGAATAGAGTTAAACAGAGTATTCAAAGAAAGGTTGCCGATTGGGCCGAACATTGTAGAAATCTTCTTGGAAAGCAAGCCCAAAACTTCCATTTCAGCGTTTGAGCTGGAGAAATTATACGTACCTGTAAGATACAAGCTCAAATCCTTGCCCTTTGTAGAAATTTCTATATCATCCGCAACGCCGTCACTAATTTTGATGTTTCCATAAATATCAGAGAAATTACCGGTTTTAAGCGGTGTAATAATATCAATTACGCTATTAATAGAAATATTCGTAATCCCGCCTTTAACAAGATTCCCGGCTCTCAAAAGATACTCTAAAGAACCCAGTTTTGGCATTCTGCCGTTGATTACATCAAACGAAGTTTTGCCATTCAGAGTTTTCATACAGGTTTCAAAGTTTGAGCCATCACAAGAAAGTTTTGTTTCACCTGTCAAATCTCCGTAAATTTGGTTCGGCAAATCAAACAACGCAATAGACAAATCATTCGCATCAATTTGTTTGGCGTTCAATTTCAACCCTGTATAATTATTCATCATATTATAGGTAAAATTGCCGTCCAGAGTGCCGTTTGCTATATCAAATTTAAATCGGTTTACATTCATCACTTTCTTTTCATTAAAAGATGCAGTTGCTTCAAAATTATCCGCAACAATGTTTCTAAGATGAATACTATCCGCATTCATTTTAATATTTTTGATAACCAGTGAACTAAAATCCAGCCCCTCAAAAGATTCAAACGTATGCATATTATCAACTTGCGAAAGTTTCAATTTATTTGTTATGTGGTTTAAATCCAATAATTTTGTATTCAAAACAGCACGTTCAACATAATATGGCTGAGTTAATTTATTTCTTATTACCGCCTGAATTCTTATGTCATTACCGAGAACTTCACCGATAGAGGAAAGTTCAATATTCTTATCTTTGAACACAAACGTAATGTTTTTCATTGTCGTATCTAAGAACGGAATATTTGTTTCAAAGATGTGGAAATTGCCGAGCAATCTAGGATTAGACAACCTGCCATTGAACCTCAAATCAGAAGTAAATTGCCCTTGTTTAATATTCGGTTTTCTAAATATTATATTGAAAATTCTGGCATCAGTCGGGTTTTGAGTTTTAATAACAAGATTATCAAACGCCAAATCGTCCTTAAATACTTCAATTCCGCCACGTGCTTTCAACATATTCAAACGAGTTTGACGACTGCCTTGTGAAGGAATAATTTTGTCATAAGAAAATTCTTTTATCTTAAGATTATTTTGGTGCAAGATTTTAGAATCAAGGTTCAAAACAATAGCGTTTTCAACATCACCGACTGTCGCTCCCAAATGATAAATACTTGAATCTTTTGCCATATTAACATCAGCCTTCAAGTCAAAGTTATCCTTAATACCTTTAACTTTAGCTGAATAGACGATATCGCCCTTAATTTTTATCGGATATATCTGGTTTTTGTTGATATATTTATCTATAAAATCTTGTTTTGGTTTCGAATTAAAATACATATCGAAGTTTTGTTTTGCAAAAATATCATTCACAACTCCATCGGCTAAAACCGGCATTCCATCCGCAAGCAGATTGATTTTATTTAGTCTTAGATTATTGTTGTGCATAATAAGGCTGCCGTTTATAATCTGAATCGGTAAATCAAGCGGAACATATCTGAAAGCAACTCCGCCCAAATCAGTATAAAAATTAATCTTGCTATGATTTATTCTACAATTAAGATTGATTTTTCCCTTATCAAATTTAACGAGCTTAAGCATCTCCCTAACATCCGGTGGGATTATTGAATAAGACGCAAGTCCCGTTATATTAGAAAGTGCAAAATTTGTTAGCTTAATATTCCCATTAATATTAGGTTTTTCTGAAACATTATCCGCATTCAAATTAACATCGAAATTGCCTGCGGCGTCACCCAAAGCACCGTGCAGATTTGATACAGAAAGCTTATTGTGTTTCAAGCTAATTCTGCCGTTTGAAAGTTTCAATTTGTTTTCCGGCGTTGTACCCAAAATGTCTGCAACAAAATTAACTTTGTCATACTCAATTTCTTTAATATTCCCTTTATAACCCGCTTTAACGTTCAAAAGAATATTGCCCATTTCCTTTTGCAAATCATTTTTATTCGGCGTAATATCGTTCAAATTAAGTTTTGGAATATCAACGCTAACATTTGCCGTATCGTTTTTCACAACAGCTTTTGCACTCAATTTTGAGCCACCGATAAAGGAAGTTATATCTGCATTTGCTTCCGTTTTATCAAGCAAAAGTTTTCCTCTCGTATTTTGAACGCTTATTCCTTGCATACCAAAGGTATTGCCCAAGAATTCGAGTTCACCGCCTGTAAAGAAATTTTGATTAAACTTCAAATCTTCAATATCTTTAACTTCGCCATAAACCTTGAGCGTCAAGTTAATCAATCCTTTGCACACATCCAAATCCGGAAGCATATTTTTAATTTCTTCTATCATCGTAGAAGTTTTTATTGCGTTATAAAGATAGCCAAGCTCTTGTGATTTAGACTCTACATCAAAATCAAATTTACCGTAAAGATTACAAACCCCGTTTATTGAAGCTTGTGTTCCGTTAATCAGACCTTTTTTGGTCGTAAATACTGCATTCTGATCATCAAAAGTTAAAACGGCAGAAGCATTTTTCAAAACCAAATCAGGGATTTCTTTGAAGAAAGTTGTCACATTATTAACATTCAAAACGCCCCAAACATGCGGATTTTTACGGTTACCTTTAACTATAATATCAATATTACCGTCACCATTAACGTCCATTATCGGCACAGGCCCGATTACGAAATTCAAAATTTCATGCAGCGGCACAACCTTGTTTTCCGCAGTCTTAAGGTCAACCTGTTTTGTACTCCAAATATGCATATCAGAATATTTTACGTTATACAGCTCAACTCCGCCTTTTACCCAGACTTTTTCCGCTCCACCTGCAGGAACAAAGACATCAAAGTTTATATATCTGCCCGTAAAATCGAGTTTTATAGTCGCACCCTTAGCATTTTTGATAGGTTCGATAAGAACACCGTTTTCTATAAAAACATCGCCCGTAACATCAGGTTCGATAACATCACCTTTTATCGTAATATTGCCAATTGTATCACCATAAAACTTGTATTTTTTGAGCTTATAAACATTGAACTCCTCTACAACTATCGGTGGCAGAAGATTCACCAAATCCTCAACTCGAGATTTGTTCAGCTGAACGTTCAAATCCACATCAGTTAAGGTTTTGTCCAAATAATTGGATACAGAGCCCTTTACGGCTACGTCAATATTTTTTGAATTAATATTTATATAATCAAAATTGATTTTTTTACTCGTCAAATTAAAATCCGAATTAACCTTCAAAACATCAGGGAAAATTATTGATTTAGCTTCATCCTTCATCAAAATTTTGCAATTTTTCAAAGTCGCATCAAGATTATATTTATCTACATTAACATCAATAATCCCTTTAACTTCCAGCAAATCTGCAGGCAGATACTGTTTCAAATAGTCCGCAATCGGAGCAATATCAAGATTTGTAATCTTAACGTCCGCAAGACTTTTCTTGACATCATTGTCTTTCGGCAAATAAAGGCTGACCAAAACTGATGAAGCCGAACCTTGAACATCAATTTGGCTATCAAGATTGAGTTTCAAATATCTGCGGTTTTGTTTGTAATAAATATTTTCACCGCTATAAACGATTGGCTGATTGGCTTTTGCAACAAACAAAGAAACGTTGAACTTATCGAGTTTTACTCTATCACACTTGATATGTGAGCCATTTAGCCTATTTAGCAAATCTTTATTAAGCTCGACATCTTTGCCCAAAGTCGCATTTAGTCTTAAATCAGACGCTGAAATGTTATTGATATGAAATCTTCCGCTCAAAATCGGCAAGAGTCGAAAACTTAAATTAAAATCTTTTAATAAAACCGCATCCTCTGAATTCTTTTTCTTTACAGAAATTTCAGCGGATTTTAGAGTGGCTTTCGGTAGAACACTTAATCTTAAGCTCGGTTTTGTAACATTAATTTCATAATCAGAAGTTACAGAAATTTCTCGGCAAATTTGCGGAACCGTTTGAGAAAAAATAAACGGCAATCCCACAAGCCAAAACGCATAAAATCCTAATATTACAACTATATATTTATATAAATTTTGTTTCATCTGAATTATATTTATAATACCAGTAAATTTACAAGTTGTAAATCTTTGGCAGTTTCTATTTATTATGATATAATTTTATCGTGAGAGATTTATTTAAAATATTAGTAGTTGGGATAGTTTTTCTTGTTGCTCCAGTGGTTCAAGCAGAGCAATACAAAGTTCTGGTGCTGCCGGATAATATTGTAACTGAAAATGAAGCTGTTGATTCTTACATCTACAACGCAACTTCAGAATTCTTTGCAAACGAAGTAATTAACCTGCTGAACCAAACAGATTACATAAAAGCCCCAACCGTAAGTGACGAAAGAAAATTATTAAAAAGCAATCCTACTTACATGATACCGGCAAGAAATCTTACCAACAAATTCAAAACATCATACAACATTGACTACGCTCAATTGAGAAAAATTGCAAACAAATCACAAGCAAGATATGCACTACTAATGACATCTTCAATTGACGCAGAAAACTACATCCTAAGAAGAACTTTCTGGGATTTCATCAATGTTCCAGGTGCGACAGTAATTGATCCCGCTTATAAAATTAATACATATGCGGCATTGGTTGACACACAAAACAATGTTGTTATGTGGTCAAATACTTTTTACAAAACAATTAGCGTAGTAGAAAGCAGAATTATTACAAGAGGGCCTTCTCCTCAAACAGAACAGTTGCAAAAGATTAGAGATTATTCAAGAATGCTTTGCCCTGAAATTGCACAAAACGTACAGCAAAAAGTACTTCCACCTGCAGTTATGGCAAAAGAATCTAACCAAATCTACTATGATATGGGCAATTTTGACAACGTATTCACAAAAAAATACAGAAGGTGGCATAAAGAAGGCAGCAAAGATTACGCAGTTGCAAAATCAAGAGTTGATGCCCAAATTGCGAACACAAAAGAAAAAATTAACGATACAAAAGAACGTACAAAAAAACGTTATCAACAACTTAAAGACGACAGAGCTCAAAAAGCTCAAGAAAAAGCTTTGCAAAAACAATTGGAAGTAAAGGCTGAACCGGTTAAAGCAGAGCCTGTTAAAGCTACAGAAACAAACATTCACAATATTAATAACGTAAAAAAATTGCAAGATGAAAATCTTTACAATTCAATCGACATAAGAAAAACAAGAAAAAATAATCTCTACGGCGATACAGATACATCTCGCCCACCACTAAGAGATTATTACAATTAAAAAAAGCAGAGGTAATACTATGAAAAAAATTATCGCAACTATGATTGTTGCATTATTCGCAGCTTCTCCAATTGCGTTTGCGAGAGATATTGAGCACGTAACGACATCTCAAGACGCAGTGCAGCCACCGGTTTGGGAAAACTATGTACCTAAAAAATATCAAGAACCACGTTCTTTTCCAAACAAGGGTAAAAACATTGCCGAAATGTCAGTCGGAGTAGTTTTAACAGACCTGCTCATTACAGCTCCTATCGGCATACCTATGATTTGCCATTCAGCTACAAAAATGAAAAATCAAACTTGGTACAACAGAAAAATTAAATTTGAAGAAGGTTTAAAACAAGCCGAAACAATCAAAAACCCGCAAGAGAGACAAGTTTATTACGATAATCTTTTGAAAGAATGTAAGATGATTAAGGAATAAATAAAAAATGTGCGGAGCCTTGGAAAGTCTCCGCACATTTTTTAACATTTAATTTAAACTTACATTGCCATTAAGAGTTCTCTGATAACTTTTGTTGCAACAGCTGTTGAAGCTCCGCTCGCATCATAATCCGGTGCAAGTTCTACCACGTCAGCTCCCACAATATTGAATTTTGACAAATACTTAAACCAACCAACTAATTCATTAAAATTAAGTCCGCCGACTTCCGGCGTTCCCGTTCCCGGCATAATAGACGTATCCAAAACATCTAAATCTACTGTCACAAATATATTTTTGTCTTTCAAACAATCCAATTCAGAATATTCATGTATGAGTGTGTTATGTTTTTTCATCAACTCGAATTCTTCTTTCATGCCGGAGCGAATACCAATTTGCTTCAAATTTTCAAACCCTACAATATCTGCAGAATGTCTGATTACAGCAGAGTGAGAAAGTGCCTCGCCCAAATATTCTTCTCTCAAATCTGTGTGTGCATCAAAATGTACAATCGCTAAATTATCCACAAACTGAGAAACCGCTTGGATTTCCGGAAGCGTAACAAGGTGTTCTCCACCAATACCAAAGACTCTTTTTCCGTCTCTATAAATATCTTCAACATTCTTTTTTATTACATCGAGAGATTTAACCGTATTTCCAAGCGGGAATTCTAAATCTCCTGCATCATGGAAATTACAATCTTCTAAGTGTTTA
The DNA here is from genome assembly GCA_934754775.1 of uncultured Candidatus Melainabacteria bacterium. Classification (GTDB taxonomy): domain Bacteria; phylum Cyanobacteriota; class Vampirovibrionia; order Gastranaerophilales; family Gastranaerophilaceae; genus CAG-196. Next base: position 50,836 of record CAKVIM010000006.1, read on the forward strand.
TCAAAATAAGGTGAATATTCTTCTAACCCGCAGCTTGCAAGTCTTATTTGCTCAGGAGCAAATCTTGACCCTGGGCGATAAGACACGGTTCCATCAAACGGAAGCCCTAACATTACAATATTAGAACTCTCATAATCCTTGTTTTCACCCATCCAATTTCTATCCAAAAACGGTCCTGTTAACATATTCTTCTCCTTTTTTGTTTATTATAACAAAAAAGTAAGGCAGACCGAAATCCACCTTACTTTTTGTCTTAATATTCAATCAATACCTAAATTAAACCTTTGCCAATTTAGCACTGCTTTCCAATTGCAATGTTACAGTTGTAATATCGCAAACTGAAGAAGGTCCGAAGTATTGAATAGCTCCCGGGAACAAGTATCTGTCATGAAGAGCCCAATCTTCCCTGTTTTCTTCCAATTTCTTGAATACAGGACCGTCAAGTTCAACTAATGCTTTCTTGATAACCGGTTTCATTTCACCATGTCTTCTTTCCATATTCATCATCATTGTAAGAGGAACACCACCAGCAACCCAATCGTTTGCAGGTTCTGTTAAGTTTCTTACTGATGACAAATAGCCTGTTAAACCAAAGTTAATCAATGCAAACGCATTGAAACCTAATGAATAACAATAATCAGCATCGAAGTTTGAAGGGAATGCACAACGTCCTTCATAACCGAAGAAGTGTGATTGTGTTGAGAATTTACCTGAGTATTTGCCTTCTTTCTTCAAGTTAGCTAATTTTTCTTCAATCATAGAGATTAAAAGCTTTTCTGTTTCAATCTTTGAAACTTGAACGTTGCCGTGTGGGTCTCTATCCATCAACAATTGAGATTTGATTAATGCTGGTAAAGATTTGAATACAGAAGCATTTTCGCTAGATAGTGTGTTTTCAATAATAGCGATTTTTTCAGCATCAGAACCTGAAGTGTATTTAGAATCTTTTTCCAATGTTGGCATAATATCGTTCAAGTTAGCAATCATTGTCTTTAATTCAGGAACGAATTCGATTAAACCTTCCGGAATAACTGCGATACCGAAGTTCTTACCCATTTCAGAACGTTTTACAACAATGTCTGTCATATAATCAATAATTGAAGATAATGACATTTTCTTTTGTTCAACTTCTTCTGAAATTAAAGTAATGTTTGGTTGAGTTTGAAGAGCTGCTTCCAATGCTACGTGAGAAGCACTTCTACCCATGATTTTTACGAAGTGCCAATATTTTTTAGCAGAATTTGCATCTCTTTCAATGTTACCGATTAATTCGCCATAAGTCTTTGTAGCTGTATCAAAACCAAATGAAATTTCAATTTGTTCGTTCTTCAAGTCGCCATCAATTGTTTTAGGGCAGCCGATAACTTGAATGTTAGCATTATTTGCAACAAACCATTCAGCCAATAAAGCAGCGTTTGTGTTTGAATCGTCACCACCAATGATTACAACAGCAGAGATATTCAATTTTCTGCAAACTTCTAAAGCTGATTTAAATTGTTCTTCTGTTTCCAATTTAGTTCTGCCAGAACCGATGATATCAAAACCACCTGTATTTCTGTAATCGTTAATGAATTCATCATTAAATTCTACGTATTTACCTTCAATAATACCGCTTGGACCGCCCAAGAAACCGTAAAGGTTATTTTTTGAGTTGGCTTGTTTCAAAGCGTCATAAAGACCTGCGATAACGTTGTGTCCACCAGGAGCTTGACCGCCTGATAGAATAACACCGACATTTCTAACTTCGCTTGGAGTTGATTCAGTTGAAGTTTGGAATGTTACGGTTGGTTTGCCGTAAGTATTTTTGAATAATGCTTTAATTTCTTCTTGGTTAGCTACTGATTCTGTTGCAGAACCTTCTTGAGAAACCAAGTGATTAATACCGCTAGCCAAAGAAGAAGGTAATTTTGGCTGGTATTTTAATCTTTCGATTTGTAATGGTGATAAATTTGTCATAAAACTTTCCTTTCCTCTTTTGCCAAAATTATACAATAAACAAAGGGAAAACGCATGTTTTATACAAAATAAATTATTGACAGAAAGTGTGTGAAATTATATAATAGAGCCATCAAAGGGAATGTGTGTGATTATGGTTATTCCGAAATTATGTGGTGCAATAAACAACAACTATCAACAAAATTTTAGAGGTACTCCGCAAAGAATTTACGGAGGAGTAGTTAAAAACTATCAAGATGCTTTGGTTTGGTGGGAGAAACTTCGTTACGCAAAATATCTGGACGCACACTTTAACAGCGATTACGACAAAGCCATAAGAGCCGAAAATTATTCATTCTTGGATAAGTTAACAAACTATGCAGACAAATCCGCTTTCATAGAAAAATTTTGCGAGTTTACAAAATTTCCGAACCTTAAAGCCGTTAGTGAAAAAATTGATAGCACCTTTAAAAACTGTGTCAAAGATGTTGCAGCCAAACTAAATTCAACCTACGGAGAAAATTGTTTCAATATTATTGATAACGGATATGACCCAACTTGCTCGGTTGCTCTTAAAAAATCCTTCCCGGGAAGCGATTTAGACAAAGGGTACATAATCCTCGAAGGCAATTCAAACCGGTTTGACGACAAAGAGATTACAAACAGATTCGCCGGTGGATTGTGGGATAATTTAGATCAAAGAATCGCCAGTCTTAATCACAAAAACACATTCCCAAGTATTTACACAAAAAAACAAGTTGAAAACATGTTGGACAAGCTCGATTTAAAGGCTCAAAAAGTTGAGTCCGATTCTATGAAAAAAGGAGCTTTAAAAACCCTCGGAGTAACACTTCTCGGAACCGCCTTAGGTGGGTTTGGAATCGCACTCGGCTCCGCATATTTAGCTCTCGTGCTAAGCAATGCACAACAGGATAGAGAAAAAGTGGTAACAGACCCATATGAAGCAGCGGAAATTAACAGAGCTATTGCGAAGAAACTTGAAACACCGGAAGAAAGAGAAGAAGCCAAAAATTTTGCATTCTTCATTGAGACCGTTCTGGCAAATATTTGGAAATTTCCTTCCGGCAAAGATAATTCATTCTTCTCTAGAATTAAGGACTCACTATTTGCCGTCAGCTCAAATGTCACACAAGTTAAGGCTTGGCAAAAAAAGATTGATGGCGGATACCTCAAAAACAAGCTCAGAAAACGCATGCAATTACAAAATGATTTTAACAAAATGAGCACTGATACAAAATACGATTTAGTCAAAGATGTAATAAAATATTGCACGGACGAACAAAGTTATAAATTCCACGAATATTTCAAAAATGACGACGATATAGATTTACGTTACGAAAGATTGCTCGACAGCTTAAAATAAGAAAAACAGATATGAAAATCTCTCAAATAACAACATTTCCAAATAATTCGCTTAGCTTTTTCGGGAAAAGAAAGCCCGAAAACATTAATAACGCTCAAGCATATTTGAGTGGCGGAGTTGCAGCTGTTGCCGTCACAGCAGCATCAGTACTTGCTTATAGAAATCATGCCGGAAACTACAGAGTTCAACTTGCAAAATCACTCTCAAAAGAGCTTGGTAAAAAGATTTTAGCAAAGGATTTAAAATCGGTTGTTACGAAAAACGAGTTATTAAAAGAATTGCCAAAACTTAAAGAAGAAAACTATGTTTTAACTGAAACCAATCTTAGAAACGGAACATTTTTAGCAGATTTACACTCGCACTCAAACCACTCCGACGGGACAATAAGCGTCGAAAATTTGTTGAATGAAGCTGTTGAATATGGTGACAAGCTCCAAAAGCTCAACGGCAAGAAATTTATGTTTGCCCTCTCCGACCATGATGGCGTGGATGGAGTCAAAGAAGCCCTAAAAATTATTGCTCAAAATCCGAAAAAATACGAAAATATCAGGTTTGTGCCGGCAACAGAAGTGAGTTTTATATTTCCTTGTCATAAGGATAGTGCTAGGTTTAAACGTCACGGAAGCGATGTTCAAATGCCTGAAATGCTAATCTACAGTATAAATCCGTTTTCTGAAACGTCAAAAAATTTCTTTGAAAAAATCTATTCCGGAAGAGAGAAGCAAATTGAAATTGCGATAAATGATGCTCGTTCTTATTTCAAGAGCAATGAATTTACGGAAGCAGAATATAAAAAATTTTTTACGAACAACCGCAAACCATTCTTGTTAAATCAGCACTGGAAACTCTGGAATTATTTGCATACAAAAGCCCGAGTTATCGCTATTGCAAAAGAACAAAACAAAGACGCAAAAGTTTTGTACGAAGAAATCGCCCAGAATATGAGAAGCAGCGGGCAACACCTAACACCGTACGGGTTGAACGAATATATTAAAGCAAACAAAATCCAAACAAATAGCAAAATGTTTGATGAAGAATTTAAAAAGAATATATTATCAAGCATTTTCCCAAAACAAATCGACCCTAAGACTGCACATTCAGATTTTGAGCTTCAACTTAAGAATATTGTCGAATATTCGAAGAAGGAAAATGCTTTGCTAGGTTTCGCTCATCCTGCGTTTACAATGCAAAACTTTTCACCAAACGAGATTAGAAAAGAAATGCAGACAATCGTGCGAGATAGTCGTGGTCAGATTAAGTTTGCAGAGAAATACCATCAGGCGTACCCGATTGGGGATGAAGTTACACAAGCGGAAATTGATGAATATAACAAAGTTTTAGACGAACTTGGCTTAATTCACGTTGGCGGACGAGATAATCATAAAAATACATTTTTTCCTTAATATCACTGGATTTTAAAAAAATTAAAATTTCCTCTTGCATTTTTTTTTTCAGCAGGTTATATTAATACTTGTCAGCTTGACAAGGGAGCGTAGCTCAGTCTGGCCCCAGTGAGGTAGAGCCGAACAACTGCTCAAAACGAACTGGATGACACAAAAATTGAAAACTGAATATGGGAGCGTAGCTCAGTCTGGCCCCAGTGAGGCTGTACCGAACGGTATATAGAAAAAGGCTCTAACCGGACTGAAAAACGTAAATTCCCAAAATATGACAAGGGAGCGTAGCTCAGTCTGGTTAGAGCGCATGCCTGTCACGCATGAGGTCGCGAGTTCGAGCCTCGTCGTTCCCGCCATTAACAAAAATAAAGTCCGCTTGTCGGACTTATTTTTTTGTCAAAAGTTGTGGAATAAAGAGGCGAGAACTCCGCAAGGCAAAGCCTTGCTTTATAGTTCGAGCGACCTGTGAGCAAAGTGCGGAGGACTTTTCTTTGGAAGAAACGAAGTTTCTGAAAAGAAAATCCGTAGACACGTTTAATGCGAACAGGTCAAGACAGCCTCGTCGTTCCCGCCATTTTTTAAAATTAGCACCTTCGGGTGCTTTTTTTGTTTTTAAACGACTCGGCTCTTCTCGCCTGTCTTGGATTTGCTCCATGCTCCCAGAGTTCCGCAAAAGCAACACAGTTGCAGTTTGCTCCATCTGCTCGCTATCCGGACTAACTTCGTGTCGTCCGTCCGCAAATCCGCTCGTCGTTCCCGCCATTTAAAGAGGGTTTCAGATACCCTCTTTTTTAATGCAAAAATTCTATTTTTGTATTTATTTACATTTTACAAACATCAGAAGTATTATAAGCGCTTATCGTTTCTAATCTCTTATTCAAAAGTTCGATATATTCATCAACACCGGAAGAATCCACATCCGCTTGAGAATAATGAAGCACTTGTGATTTCTGATGAATATTTCTATTTAAGCTTGAAGTATTGAATTTAACCAATTTATCACCATCAATATAATACATTTTTTTCACAGTTCTATCCGGATTTAGAATATAGAGTTTTTTATAAGTCTTATCAAGAACTCTTCCATAACCAAAATATACATCTTCTTCATTTTTAGTCAATTTTTTAAATAACAAACCTTTTATCCTTGTCGGAGTGTCAATAAAATTATGTCTTTTATAAGCTGACTTTTTATCCGTTTTTAATCTCAATACATTACGCCAAACTTCATCAAGCTTTGCTTCGAGCGATGCCATTTTCTTCATATCTTTTGCAGAAATATGTCCTGTATCAGTTGCTGTTTGTCGCCAACTCGTATAAACAAGACTCTCCTTGCGTTTTATAATATCATCTTTATATTCGCTAAGCGTTTTTCTTAATTTTTGCAAATTCTGCGTCAAGGTCATTGAATCCAAATCTTTTTGAGAAAAATAATATCTGACATTTAAAGAACTTTTAAATGTATCCCAATTAGCAATCTTACCAACTTCACCATTTTCTTTAATCAAATAATTCTTCGCTTCATCATTCTGGATGATAGAAATTAGAATATTCTTTTCACCTTTTCCAAAAAATCGATTAATCTTGAACTCAATTCCGTCATCAAAATTACCAAAATGCAAGGTTTTCGTACCCTGTTTTGTCGGAATTGCATGTTTATAATAACGTTTAATTCTTGCAGAACTTTCTTGATTTTTTACTTCTGCAAATTCCTGAATAAGCCTATCATACAGATTTCGAATATCATCTACCAATTCTGCATTATTACCAGATAAGACTCCATGAGGAGCAATCATATCCAAAAAATTTCGCACTTTTTCTTTGCCTAAAATCTTTCGAACATTAAATACGGAATTGTCAAGCAAATCCAATACCTCTTTCACTAATTTTCCTGCACCATCTTTAAAGTCGCCACTCATTTTTTCTACACGGTTTCCATTTAAAATCAAAGAACTGGTATTATTCGTTACTGAATCCTTAGCATCAATTAAAAGTGTATAAAGATTTGGAACTTGTACCCGAACAGTCTTTTTATCAAAACAAAATTTTGCACCATTGTTTTCAAAGCTTGAAAATATAGAATTCGTTATAAGTTCACGAATAATTTTTACGCCGCCCCTTTGCGTAGAAGTTTGTATAGACTCAATCTTAGGATTAATATCTGCTAAAATACGAGAAATACTATTCGCTTGGAGAATAAGTTCTCTGGAAAGCGTCTGTTTTGTTGTTCCAAAGCTAATTTGAGAAAAATTATTGTTGTTTGTTGATATTTTCATACCAATATAAAAACCGCAAAAAATATTTTTTGCGGTTTTTATTCTATTTATATGAGTTTATTTAATTTATATGTTCTGCATCATATTGTTTAGCAAGTTGATGCCCCTTAATCCATTTTGCCCCCAAAAGCACACCTGCTGCTATCATTAGTCCGGCACTCAATTTTTCAGTTGGTTTCATGTTTTTTGATAAGTCAAGAGTTATCGCACCCGTAAGCAACGCACCCCAAAAAGCCAAAGTGGATAAATCGTCCAAAGTTTCTAAATTTTTACTTACGTACTCACGTTTCTCCAAGTACTTTACATACTTTTCATTACTGGTTTTGCTATCTGATTTAAAAGTAGTGTTATTATAAAATGACGATACCAAACTTACTTTCATAGATTACTCCTTTAAAGAAAACCATTTAGCTAAAATACTTACTTATCGTCTCCACTATTTGGCGAGAAGCGGTGCCGTCGCCATAAGGATTTTGGGCTTTTAGTCTTGTATTTGCTTTAGTATCTGACAAGATTTTTTCGCTTTCGGCCAAAATTTTGTCATAATCAGCTCCGACAAGCTTAGAAACCCCCGCCGCAACACCTTCCTTACGCTCTGTTTCATATCTCATCACGAGAGTCGGGCATGCAAATGATGGTGCTTCTTCCTGTATTCCGCCGGAATCTGTCAAAATAAGTTTCGCATGTTTCATCAAATAAACTAGGAACGGATAATCCAACGGCTTCAACAAGTGGATATTTTCAAAATGTCCCAAGCGTTCGTGAATTTTGTTCTTAACATTCGGGTTCGGATGAACAGGAATTACAAACGTATGATCAGAATACTTTTTAGCCAAATAGCTTATCGCATCAATTATTCTATCAATTCTTTCGCCATGGTTTTCACGTCTGTGTGCAGTAATCAAAACCAACTTGTCATCAATCAGAATATTTTGTTCTTGATAAAACTTTTCAGAATGTTCAATAACTTCTTTAGACAAGCAGAAAAGTGCATCAATTACAGTATTACCGACAACATGGATTTTATCATCCTCAATATTTTCTTTCAAAAGAGCTTCTTTATTAACTTCCGTAGGAGCAAAATGTAAAGCCGCAACCCTTGAAGTCATCTGACGCATAACTTCTTCCGGAAAAGGTTCATAAATATCATAAGAACGAAGTCCTGCTTCTACGTGGAATACAGGAATCTTATGATAAAAACTTGTCAAAGCTCCGCAAAGAACAGTCATGGTGTCACCTTGAACAATCGTTGCATCAATCTTATTTTCATTAAAAACCTTATCCAACGAAGTCAAAATTCTCGCCTGCACAGAAGAAAGTGACTGATTTTCTCTCATGCAATCAAGATTAACATCAGCCTTCAGACCAAAATACGCCAAAGTCTGATTAGAAAGCTCTTTCTGCTGTTCTGTATTACATATAATAACGTTATAATCTTGCGGATATTTCTTCATCTCCAATATCACAGGTGCAAGTTTAATAATTTCCGGACGTGTTCCAAAGATAACAATAATATTTTTCATAACTTAATTATATAATAAAATCTTTTTTTTATATACGATTTTATAATTCTGTTTTTGGTATAATAAAAACAAAACAGGAGATTAAGTATATGCTAGAATTATTGAAAAAAAGTGCAATGGAACAATCAAAAGCACTTAAGAATAAAGAAGTTTCAGCAGTTGAGCTTACTCAAGCAGCTTTAGACAGAATTAAAGCTCTTGATGAAAAACTCGGAGCATTCAACTCTACAACAGAAAACACTGCCCTTGAAACAGCTAAAAAAGTTGACGAAAAGATTGCAAAAGGAGAAGAACTACCGCTTCTTGCAGGTGTTCCTCTTGCTCTTAAAGATAATATGAACCTTGTCGGTTCTAAAACTACAGCGTCAAGCAAAATTTTGGAAAACTTTGTTTCTCCATACAACGCTACAGTAACTCAAAAATTATTAGATAACTTGGTTCCAATCGTTGGTAAAGCTAACTTAGACGAATTTGCGATGGGTTCTTCTAACGAAAACTCTGCGTTCAAAAAAGTTCACAACCCTTGGAATTTAAACAAGGTTCCGGGTGGTTCATCAGGCGGCTCAGCAGCTTCTGTTGCAGCTTGTGAAGCTACGCTGGCTCTAGGTTCCGATACAGGCGGAAGTATTCGTCTTCCTGCAAGTTTCTGCGGTATCGTTGGTATGAAACCTACTTACGGTAAAGTTTCAAGATATGGTTTGATTGCATTCGCATCATCTCTTGACCAAATCGGCCCATTCGCAAGAACAGTAGAAGATGCAGCTGCATTATTGGAAGTAATTTCTGGTTACGATTACCACGATTCAACATCTCTAAACTTGCCGGTAGAAAACTACAGAAACAGTCTGTCTAATGACATCAAAGGCATGAAAATCGGTGTTGTTAAAGAACTTATTTCAGAAGGGCTTACACCTGATGTAGAAAAAGCAATGAAGGCTGCGATTGAAACTTACAAAACTTTAGGTGCTGAAATCGTTGAAATTTCACTCCCGAACTTGAAGCACTCAATCGGTATTTACTACATCCTTGCAACAGCTGAATGCAGTTCAAACTTAGCAAGATTCGACGGTGTTAAATACGGTCACAGAACCGCTGACGCTAAAAACCTTCTTGAAATGTACTGCAAAACTCGTGCAGAAGGCTTCGGTCCTGAAGTTAAGCGTCGTATAATGCTTGGTACATACGCACTTTCATCAGGATACTACGATGCTTACTACAAAAAAGCACTACAAATGAGAAGAGTTGTTACAAATGATTTCTTGAAAGCATTTGAACAAGTGGACGCACTTATCGCTCCAACTTGTCCTACAACAGCATTTGACCTTGGGGCGAGAACAGAAGATCCGCTTGCAATGTACTTAACCGATATTGCAACAATCTCTGCTAACCTTGCAGGTATCCCTGCTATCTCAATCCCTGCAGGTTTTGATACAGATGGCATGCCAATCGGGCTTCAAATAATGACTCCTCAGTTGAAAGAAGCTAAATTATTTAATGTTGCATACAAGTTTGAACAATCTCACGATTACTTCAAGCAGTTAGCTAACATTTAATTAAATTTAACAAAATATTCTATCGGTCGTAAGCTATATAAAAAGTTTGCGACCGATTTTTTAGTTACTTTTTCCGGCTCTATAACCACAATAAGAATAAACTATCGGAAGCATTTTATCTATATGCAACTTATCTGCGATAGGGAATTTAGCCAAAACAAGAACACCAATTGCATCATCAACATTTGCAACACAATCAGCAAGCTTTAGCTTTCTATCAGGAAATTTATCTTTAGGGTCGCAAACTATATTCGCTAAAGCTGCTGCCCCATACATTCCAACAAAAAGTCCACCAATCATAGAAAATATTTTCCCAATTGTATTATTAAATATTTTACTACCCTCTGCTAATTTTAAAGTACCACCAACTATCCAAGTCGGAACAGCAGCATTCAAGAATTGAAATAGTCCTTCTTGTAACTTATTTTTCTTAACCGGTTTGCTCTCTCCTATCATCCCGCAAGCAACGCCGCCAACAACAGATGTTGCTGACAACATAATCATATCTGACAAACCGTAGTTAAGCTTTAGCGGATTTTTAATTCGCTGTTTTTTCATCATACAGGCTAAAGGTAAAGTTGTTCCCAACAAAGCCCCTGCAGCGGCTTTTGCTCTATCATTAAGATTTATTCGTCTAAGCTTTGCCTTGTGTCTTTTATTAATTATTGGTTCGAAAAAGCCAGCGTCACCATACTCCGGATAGCTGTCCATTTTTTCTAATAAGGGATATCTCATATTAATTGCATTTACCATTTGAAATGATTATATCCGACTTACACACGTTATACAAGATTAAATAATGTTAATTTTTGTAAACCAATGACGCAACTAACGCAATTATTGTTATTCAGCTGTTTTGTACTAAAACAAAAGGAGTGTTAGATTATGTCTGTTGAAACAACTGTATCGAAACAACTTGATAACAACTTTGTTCAGGTTGATATAACTTCTAAAAATGCCAATCCTAAATACTACAAAGTTCCGGCAAAAACCGCTGATTCATTTATGAAAACATATAAAAATCAAGAGCAAAAGTCGCTAATGATTTCAAACGTGTCCTTCGCACTCTCTTGTGTTGCAGGATGTTTTTTAACCAACGCTCTTACTAAAAAGTTTATCAAAAGTGCATTCGCTAAATACGCAGTAAACACACTTGGCGGCATAGCTTTCAGCATCGCAACAATGTTTGGAGTTGGTAATATGCTATCAAGCCAAAAGCAAAATATGTTACAAGAACACGGAGCACAAGAGATTTCTTATAACGCCTAAACTATTTCTGCAAGCCTTGAGCACCTGAAACGATTTCAATCAACTCTTGCGTAATCGCAGCTTGACGAGCCTTGTTATAATCAATCGTCAAAGTCGTAATCATTTCTTCTGCGTTATTAGAAGCTGCTGACATAGCAGTCATTCTAGATGCCAATTCACTCGCATTTGCTTCCAACAGAGCTTGATAAATTGAATTAGTAACATACATCGGAACAAGTTGTTGCAAAACGGAATGCGGAGATGGTTCAAATTCCATCAAAGCGTCAAGTTCTGCAGAATCAGCTTTCTCAACCTTAACAGGCAAAACTTCCCAAGAAACTACATTATAAGACATCATATTATTGAAATGAGTTGTTATAATTTCAACTCTATCAATATTACCCGCAACAAAATCCTCTGCAATATCTTCAGCAACAAGGTTTGCACCTGTTGCAGTCGGCTCATTTGCTATACCAATATAACCGTTTTTAAGTTCATAATTACCGGCTTTATGCTTAAATGCTGAAACAGCCTTTTGTCCGACCGGATAAATAACAGTCTTTATACCATTTTCAGTATTAGATTTTATTCTTTGCAAAGCTGTCTTAATAATATTTGCGTTATAAGCTCCAGCCAATCCCTTATTAGAAGTTACTACAAGCAAACCTTCTGATTTAACTTCCCTTCTTGTCAAAAGTTCAGGATAATTGTCCAAAGCTCGCTCAACTTTAAGACCTGAAACAGAATATTCACCAACTGTCGCAAGCATTTTTCTAAACAAATGCAAAAGCTCATCAGAAAAAGGTCTGGCTGCTTTAACCGTGCTTTCAGCTTTCTTAACCTTAGCCGCTGCAACCATTTTCATTGCTTTTGTAATTTTTTTTGTATTCTGTACGCTTGATATTCTGCTTTTAATGTCTTTTAAGTTTGGCATGATTTATCCTTTTTTACTTTCTCCCTCGCCGAGAAAAAAGATTATTGTTGAGCAAGTATGCCCAACCTACAATCTCTCATACCGCAGTTGGGGTAAACCCCCAACTCACGATATAAAATTATTTTATAATGTTTTTGAATAAGCTTCCAAAGCTTCCTTCAGAGCCTTAATATCATCTTCTGACAATTTCGCACCTTCGTTCAAAGATTTATTAAGTTCAGGCATATTAGCTTCAAAGTATTCAAACCAACCGTTCTTGAATTCGTTAACTTTCTTGTTATCAATCTCATCCAAGAAACCTTCATTCGCAGCGAACAAAACTGTTACCTGTTGTGCTACAGAAAGTGGTTTGTATTGCGGTTGTTTTAGAACTTCTGTCAACTTTTGACCTCTCAAAAGTTGTTTCTTAGTAGCTGCATCCAAATCAGAAGCGAATTGTGCGAATGCTTCCAATTCTCTAAATTGAGCCAAGTCCAAACGAAGTTTACCGGCAACCTGTTTAATACCCTTAGTTTGAGCTGCACCACCTACACGGGATACAGAAATACCTGCGTTAATAGCCGGTCTTACACCTGAGTTAAACAAAGCTGTTTCTAAGAATATCTGACCGTCTGTAATTGAAATTACGTTAGTCGGAATGTACGCAGAAACGTCGCCTGCTTGTGTTTCGATAATTGGCAACGCTGTAATACTACCACCACCCAAATCGTCAGAAAGTTTAACAGCTCTTTCCAAAAGTCTTGAGTGAAGATAGAATACATCTCCAGGATATGCTTCACGTCCAGGTGGTCTTTTTAGAAGTAATGACATCGCACGATAAGCCTGAGCGTGTTTAGTCAAATCATCATAAACTATAAGAACGTGCTTGCCTTGTTCCATAAATTCTTCTGCAATTGCAACACCTGCAAATGGAGCAATATATTGCAATGGAGCAGGTTCATTTGCCGTAGCTGATACAATGATTGAATAATCCATTGCACCATGTTTTTCCAAAGTCTTAGCCAACTGTGCAACAGTAGAAGCTTTTTGACCAATCGCAACATAAATACAAATTACGTCGCCACCCTTTTGGTTCAAAATAGTATCAATCGCAATAGCAGTCTTACCGGTTTGTCTGTCACCGATAATCAATTCTCTTTGACCTCTACCAATCGGAGTCAAAGCATCAATCGCAGTCAATCCAGTTTGAAGTGGTTGGTGTACTGATTTTCTTGCAACAATACCGGGAGCAACTCTCTCAATCGGACGAGTTTTATCAGTTACGATTTCACCCTTGCCGTCAATCGGACGACCTGTTGGGTTAACAATTCTACCAATTAAAGCATCACCTACCGGAACAGAAGCAATTCTTCCGGTTGTCTTAACTGTCATACCTTCTTTAATATGAGTATATTCACCCAAAATTACAACACCAACGTTGTCTTCTTCAAGGTTCAAAGTGATACCAAGAGTACCCTTTCCATCCTCGAATTCTACAAGCTCATTTGACATTACGTTTCTTAAACCGTAAATTCTCGCAATACCGTCACCTACTTCCAGCACGCTACCAATATTGGATACTTCGGCTTTTGCTTCGTAGTTTCTGATATTCTCCTTTAATATAGAGCTAATTTCATCAGGATTTATTACTGCCATTTCCTATCCTTTCATTATATTCTTACTCAAATTATCAAGTTTATGTCTGATACTGTTATCAATAATTGTTTCGTCAATATTAAATATCAGACCTGCAATAATGTCTGCATCAATTCCCCAGTCTACTACAACATCTTTATGCAGTTTTTCTGCAATCCTATTTCGGATTTCATTCTTTTTATCATCATTAAGTTCAATTGCAGAAGTAACATTCACCCTAACAATGTTCTTAAATTTCTCAAGTTCTTTTCTGAACTCATCTGCAATTGAGCCAATAATATTCAATCTTTTTTTTAGGTTAAGTGCAAATAAGAAATTGTAAACAATTGGCATAACATTGTTCTGGAACAACTTACACATTATAATCTGTTTCTCTCCAGTCGAGATTGAAGGATTATTAATCGCATTCGAAAGCTCCTCTGAATTATCGATACACTCAGCAACTTCTCTCAAATCATCAAGAATATCCTCTTTAGAGATTCCTTCATCTTCGTTAGCCAATTCCATCAAAGCCTTAGCCCAACGTCTTGCTACAAGTTCATAATTTTGTTTTACGGTAGTCCCCATATTTTCTGCCCTTTAACCGTTTATCGCATCTATACTTTCATCAATTAATCTGTTATGCAAATCGTAATTATCACGGAGCTCGTTAATAATATGATTTTTTGCTACATCAATTGAAGCAATAGACGCTCTTCTTAAAATATCATTCTTCAACAAAGCTGATCTGTTTTCTACAGCCTTTTTAGAATTATCCTTAATACTGACAACAGCCTTATTTGCGTCATCAATAATCTTTTCGCCGACTAATTTAGCGTTCTCTTCAGATTTTTTGATTATTCCATCAATTTCTTCTTCAATATGAGAAATCGTTTCTTCAATATCTTGAAGATGTGATTCTGATTCACTCTTAGTGTTTTCAGAAGCTTCAATCTGTTCTTTAACTTCATTTTTAGCCGATTCTAGTTTAACGTTCAGGTTGATTTTTTTGCACACCCAAATGATTACCGCTAAAAATATAGCAAAGTTAAATAAATTTGTTCTACCAATATAAGCAATTATTGTGCTAAAAATTTCCACCTTAATTTTCCTCTAAACTCTAATGATACAAAATTTTATCAACTGCATCATTGTCAAAACCTTGAACTTCACTTCTGTAGCCCAATACCTTTTCAACAATATCATTGGCTAAATCTGTCATTCTGCCCTTCAAACCCGCCTTCGTTTCATTGGACAAGTTATTCAAGTTTTCGTAAGCTTCAGCCAAATCATTGTTAGACTCTGCCTGTGCCTTTTGAACAAGTTCATTCTTCTGTTCCTTAAAATCATTCACAGACTCAAGATATTTTGCACGAGCATCATTCTTAGCGTCATCTAATTTTTCTTCTCTTTCATTAGATAACTCTTCTGCTTTCTGATTGTTTTCCTCTGCAGCATTCAAATTCCCGTCAATGAATTCGTGTCTTTGAGCCACTATATTTGCCATAGGCGTATATAATACTTTGTTCATCAAAAACACAAATACAATGAAAGAAACTATTGTCGCTAAAAATGTTCCGTTAAATTCCATAGTCAACCTTTTAGTTATTTCTATATCCCCTCTCCTTAAGAGAGGGAGTAGCCGTTAGCAAGCGTAAGCGAGCTTTACGGATACGGGTGAGGGTTTAACCTCATTTGTTATTGTTGGGCAAATATGCCCAACTTACTTTCCTTATGCATTAATGGTCAATTAACCCATCATACCGCATAATTTCATAGCAATAACGAATGCATAAATTGCACAAGCTTCTGCCATAGCTGCACCAACCAAGAAGAAACCTACAGCCTTACCAGCGATTTCCGGTTGTCTTGAAATACCGTCCAAAAGACCTTTTGTTGCAACACCAACACCAAGACCTGCACCAATTGCACCGAAACCAATTGCAATACCTGCACCTAATTGTGCCAAATCAGAAATTGTTTTTACGTCTTCCATTTTTAAATCTCCTTTATATACTAATGTTCTTCATTTACTGCTGATGCAATATAAACTGTTGTAAGCATTGTGAATACCAACGCTTGAACGCAAGCTACCAATACTTCGAAAAACATAATCGGTAGCGGCAAGCCCCACGCACAAATACCTAGCAAAGCCGTAATCAAAATTTCTCCGGCCAAGATATTACCAAATAAACGTAGTGCAAGCGTTAGAGGTCTTGTGAAGAATTCCAATATTTCTATCAATGCGGAAATTATTGCAACAAGTGAAAATCCGTGCAAGAAAAACTTGAACTTCTTCTTCATAATACCGGCTACCACATAATAAACCAATACGATTATAGCCAAAGCAGCCGTCAAGTTTATATCGTTGGTAGGTGAAGCCATCTCTCCGGTCTTTAATTCAATCATCTTAAGAGGTAGTTGCCCCATTAAGTTTGCTGTTACAATAAACAAAAAGAGT
Source organism: uncultured Candidatus Melainabacteria bacterium (assembly GCA_934754775.1). GTDB lineage: Bacteria > Cyanobacteriota > Vampirovibrionia > Gastranaerophilales > Gastranaerophilaceae > CAG-196. The sequence goes on from CAKVIM010000006.1 coordinate 67,161, forward strand.
GACGCAATAAGCGGAAAATGTTTTTTCCCTTCCCCCGGCATCATATTATTAACCAAATCACTAAAATACCCCAAAACACCCTCAAGCACTACTTGAAGCTTATTCGGGAATATTGTTAATTTTCTGGTTGCAATAAATGACACTACAAGAAGGAACAACATTGCTGCCCACATAGTCACTAGTGTATCCATATTAAAAGCCATTGCGTGTCCGGCAATAACTTTGTTTACTATCCAATGTCCTTCGCTCATTGAACAACCTCTCTCTTATCTCGTTCTATGGTAGCATAAATTTTTTAGTTGTGCAACGACGAAAAACGCAAATCCAGTAAGTTCATACGTTTGTACGATATTTAATTCGAACACCTTAGGCTTTTGTATTTATAGGCTTTTTAGGCAACTTACCATATTGCTGAATTTTTGCTTCATACAAATGGTTGTAATATTTTCTTGCATCATTTGCTCTATAAAGCGGATTAGCTTTTTTATCAGCAGCAATTTTCTTTTCTGCTCTATCTACAATACCAATAATATCCTTAACTTCAAACATTCTTGAACCGTCTACGTTTTGCTTCTTCAACAAGTAATTAACAAATTTTCTATTGCTTCCGTTGATTTTCAAGAACAATGCCAACGCATCTTTGTTGGAAGAATTAATTCTTGCTTTTCCGACCATTCTATCAGCATTTCTTGTATCGGTAATTGATGCAAAAATTTCAGGAAGCAAAGCCAATCTGATTTTTGTTGCATTAGTTTTATAGCTATCCTTTTGGCGTTCAAAAGTTTTTGCACCCAACTTGCCGTTTGCAATATCCAAGATACTATCTTGAACAATTTTCTTTTGTTCCGCTTTAGCCGCTTTTTTTGCAGCTTTTGCCGCCGCTACTTCATCTATTTTTGGAGCTTCTTGAACAATCGGTTTACTGCTTACTACAGCTTCTTTAACCTCAGGTTGAACAAATGCGATATCCTCTATAACATTTGTGCCTCTTGTCAATTTGCTCTTTAAAGCTTTAAAACCATATTGAATATTTTTTGCAAATTTAAACAAAGAAGAATATTCTCTTGCATAACCATAATAAATATTACGTTTTCTCTGTTTTCTTGCACTCGGAGTTTCAGAGAACGGATCCCTAATTCCATCCTTCAAAGCTTGTAATCTTTCTTCAGGAGCTGTGGTTCTTATAATTCTTAAGGCATTTTTATGGAATATATTCAAATCCTTTGTCGAGCAACATCTCAAGATATTATCAAGTTCTTTTAAAGTTTTTACACTATAAGTTATATTATGAATTGATTTTTCAATAAATTTACGTGCATTTTTATCCTCATCAATTTTTTCATAAACATTTTTCAAACAATTTACATCTTCCACTCTGTTTTCAGGCTTATAAATTCCTGCCTGATAATAGAATGAACGCAAAACACTCAAACGTTCATAAAGATTGTCTTCGTTCGTTGTTTTCAAAATTTCGAGCAAATCCTTATCACAGCCAGCTTCCATCATATCTTTCGTAGGCGGCATATATTTGTAAATTTTACTCATCATAATACTGCCTTCTTCAGAATAGTTATTATTGAAGACCTTTTTGTTCAAAACTTTAGTTTCCGGAAACCAAAAAGTTTTGGTTCTTTCTACAAATGCTAATTTTTCATTGTATTCTTTTGGATCGAAAGTCTTGCTTTCAACCATTTCATCCAACTTCTTAACTGCATCTTTATCATCTTTATTTAGTATAAAATAAGCTTTATACTTATTATAATTTTTGGCATATTTTTTGACATTTTTTGATTCCAAAACATCAACAATCATGCTCTTATCAGCAGTTTTTAATTCATTATAGACATCTTTGTTTAAGCTTTCTACCAGATTTAATCTACTCTTTTTGTTATCCACACCTGCAAAAATACGTTCCAAATTTTGCATAGATTCTTTTATGTTACGTAAAATATAATAGTGCCCGTATTTAGGGTTTTTCACCATTTTATAGATATTTTTTACAACATCCGTACCGTCTTTTTGCAATGCTTTGCCTTCAAAATATCGTACATTATACACATCAATTAAGCTATCAAGAAAACCCATACGCTGCATGCCGGCGTATCTCGTCATTGATTTAACGGCCTTTTTATCAAACGCCAAAATTGATTCAGCTCTACTGCGAACTTCATTTCTCATTATGATTGTTTTTATTATATTACCTTTAAATTGCACGTTATTATTGTTTATTGGTCTAATTTCCATAAAAATATATTCTCCTTCTAAAAAAGTTAAAAAGTGAAAATAATATTTTTTGCTATATTTTAAAATTCAGCCCTAAAAAGTTTACAAAAGTTAAAATCCCTAACCGTTAAAAACACAATTTGTCTTAGCAAATTGTATAAACTTTTCTATAATATAGAGCAACACCTGCAACAGCCAATATTATATTCGGCATAAATGCTGCAAGAACAGGTGTTAATGAACCAGCTTCACCAAAAGATATAGACAAGGCTCTAATCAAATAATAAGCAAAAATAATCAAAATACTAAACAAGAAACCTCTGTTATACCGTACTCTTGGCGGTGTAATTGCAAGCGGAACACCAATAAGCACAAGAACAATAGTAGTTAGCGGCAAAGCAATTTTATCAAATAAGCTGATTTTCAAGATATTACGTTCCGGAACATCCGGATTTGAAAGATATTGACAAAGTTGAACAAAATTATGTTCGTTAGCCAAATTTCTATCCATTTCAGCTGATAAATCCACGCCAAAGTTTATTGTAGTATCTTCAAATAACGTCGTATCCAACGTTTTACCATTATCTGTCATTGTATAAATTGCACCTTTTTGGAATTTCCATCCTTCAGGTGTAGTTGCACCTTCTTTTGCTTGCAAAATCTGAATTGTACCATCTTTCGAAGCATCAAGCACAGTAATATTATGCAATTGTTTATCGGTACAATCACCCACATAGAACAAGCGTTTCAAAAGTCCGTTTTCTTGAGTTTCCTTAAAAGTAAAATTATGTTTCCCTTCCGGAATATTTTTTTTACTAAAAGCGTACAAAGCCAAATCTGTAGACTGTTTTGTCATCACAGGAACAACAGTTTCGTTCAAAACAAAACTTACGCACGCCATAAAAATCGCAAAAATAAATATCGGTTTGGCAATTCTGTTTAAGCCAATACCGCAAGCTCGCATTACAGTGATTTCAGAGCTTAAGCTCAAACCGTTAAGCGTCATAACTGTTGCAAGCAGAATCCCCATAGGAATTGTCATTACAAACACTGCCGGCAAGTGAAGAATAATAATTAAAAACGCTATCTTAAACGGGATTCCGTACATTGAAATCTGTTTAATCAACGTAATAAAAGTATCTGATGCAAAAATAATGGATGTAAATACGAGGACACCCATTATGAACATCTCTATAACCTGCTTCAAGATATATTTATCAAGAAGTTTCATATTCTTTAATTTATAAATCAAATTGTTAATTAAATTTTTCATAAGCTCAAATTTAATTATAGCAGAAATGAGAAAATTTGTATCTTAATTATTAATCTTCTTTTAAATATTTAACAAAATACGAAACAGCGGCAGGAACAGTACTCAACAGAATCAGCACATTCATAATTCCAAATCTTTGAGCAACTCCACCTAAAATTGACATGCAAAGAGCCACGATTCCCCAACAAAATCCGTTAATAAAACCTGCCACAATACTCTTATACTGCGGCAAAATCCTTTGAGCCCAAACCATTGTAACGGGCTGAGCCAACATCGTAGTAAACCCGATTATGAAAAATACGACAAGCGACAATACAGAATGAGTTCGATAAATTAAGCCAAACAAAAGCATCATCGGGAATGTTGCCCACATAGAAAAATAAATCACAGGTTTTGAGCCAAATATTTTTTCAGCTTTTGGACTTAAGAAAGAACCGATTGCACCCGCAAATACGAACAAAAAGAGTGCTGCACCAATATAGAAAGGCGTTTTACCCATTGATTTCCACAAGAAAGGCAGCAGAATGCAAGAGCTGTTTGTCATCAAAGATTTCATCATAGAAACAACCATAAGAAGATTCATCTGACGATTTCCGAGGATTTCTTTAAATGATTTAGAAAATTCTTTCTGCTCCGGCCGTTTCTCCAGTAGAGAAAGTTTCGGCACACAGAAAAACATCACACCCGCAAGAATCAGACCCGCAATTGAGGTATACGAAATCATATCCAAGCCGTGGAATTGAGTTATAAGTGCTGCTAAAAGAGGTCCAAAGGCAAATCCCAAAGAGCCCATACTTATAAATACGCCCATATTATTGGAACAATCTTTGCCGGAAAAATGGTTCATAAACCCCATCGCCTGAGGGTGAAAAAAGCTTCCGCCCAAACTGCCAAATATCATAAATATAAGCAAAGTCCAGACATTTGGAGCTAATGGAGCCAGTGGAATAAAAATAGAACCTAAAATCAAGCCCCAAAATATGAAAAATCGTTTCAGCATATTATCGGCAAAAAATCCGAAAATCGGCTGCAACATAGAAGAACAAATGTGCGAAATACTAATTATTACTGTCGCAACAGCCATCGTAAACCCTAATTTTGCCGCAATAAAAGGCATAATCGGGTTCAAAAATCCGCTATACACATCTGCTACAAGATGTGCCAAGCATAACCATATAATTGCATATTGAGTATTCTTAATTCCTTTTTCCATTCATTTCTTCATCCAATTAAAGTCTGGGATTTTCCTACGCACCCCTACACAATCAGTTAAAGAGCGGCTAGATTTTGACCTCTGTCAACATACATTATATTCTCCCCAAATTGATTAATCAAATCCATAGTGTTATAATGAGTCTATGAGTTCGGAAGTTGAAGATAAAAATTTAAAAATGGTTGGACTGGAACTCATGTTCCTTACCCCTGAAAAATACAGTAATGCCGACGGTATTACTGCAGTTGAACTTGCAAAACTCGTTAATCTTCCAATTGATGAAGTGAAAAAGAAACTTCAAATCCTAAAAGACAAAAACATTGTACGAGTTAAAGGCATCAATCCAAAATGCTGGAAATTTGATGAATACAACTTCCAGCGTCTTGACGATGATGACGAAATTTTCCACCTTCTCTGCAACTTCGAAGATGTGGATTTTGACCGATATTTTACTTACTAAATCCCAATTTTGAATAAACTTCGACAAAATGTTTGATACTTCTATCAAGCTTCAATTCAGCACTCTTTGGGAAAAAGCACCCCGGGATTTGACCCGCTTCTCTATGATGTCTTACGCATTCACAGCAAATACCTCTATTCTTACACTTTGTAGCTGAACAGCTGCATTCAACTAAATTTTCTTCTCTTTTACATTCCATATTCTTTTCTCCCAATTATTTCAAATGTGACTTTGCGAACTCGCATCCGCAATAATTTTGACGATAAATTCCCAATTCTTTAGAGAGTTTATTCGTCTTTAAAAATCCGTCTTTTTTCTTAAAATCAATAGCTACAAACTCCAAATCCCCTGCAACTTCGGCACCGATTTCACTAATCTGCTGAAAATTCTTATGAGGACTTATTACAAGTGAAGTCGTAAATCTGCTGATACCAAGTTCTCGAGCCTTATTCGCCGCTTCAGTCAATCGTAACTTTATACACGCATCACATCTACGTCCACGCTCCGGCTCGTTTTCCAGCCCTTTAACAACAGCCAAATACTTTTCATGGTCGTATTCTTCCACAATCAAATTTACCCAATGATACATACAAACAATCTTTTGAGCCTCTAAACGTCTTAAAAACTCGTCTTTTGTATCAAGGTTAGGGTTACAAAAATAAACAACAGGCTCGTATCCCATCTCCTTCAAAAGTGAGATAGGATACCCTGAACATATTCCGCAGCACGCATGCACCAATATTTTATTTTTTTGCTCCATGTTGTATCAACAAATCCCTTAACTCATAATACGGCTTAACCCCGACAATCTCATCACCATTCACATACATAGTCGGAGTACTGTCTATATCCAAATTATTAGCACGATTTACTTCTGCCTCAATCTCTTTTTCTGTTTCCGCAGAATTAAAATCAGCCACGAACTTATCCTTGTCAAACCCCAATTGATCAGCAAGTTTAAGCATATCTTCCATTTTTACCGGTTGGTTCTCATACATAAGAGAACTCATTTCCCAATAATTACCCTGATTTCTTGCAGCAATCGCACCTCTTGCCATAAAACAAGCGTTCGGGTGCATATTTACGCTGATATAAGGATTGCATTCCTTATCAAACGGATAATTATGGTGAATAATCTTGATATTAGAAAATTCCTTGACCGCCTGATGCAACATTATATTATGTATATAGCAAAGCGGGCAAACATAGTCAGAATAGAGTTCAATCACAACGTCGCCATTTTCGTTACCCAAAAGATTTCCTTTAACTCTATAAGGATTAAATCGCATATCTCTATACTTTAAAATAGCTTTCTGCTTCTTTACATGCGGAACAAAATTATACGTCGTACCGCTGTAAACAAAAAATGACACAACAGCAATCAAAAGCACTGCAAGCGTTTTCGGATATTTTTTCGCACCTTCTACAAAATCAAAGAAGGATTGTTTACAAGCTTCAACCAAAGCCTTAAATCCGCCATCCAAGGCAACAACTGCAATAAACAAATCTATAAAATAAGTTATAAAGCACAAAATACATAATTTATGAATCTTAAACAAGCTGACACCCGCCAAAATCATAGAACATACGAACGCAAAAGAACCAAGCATTGCGACATAAGACATCGGGTTTTTGAAAACTTCAAGAAACTTCAAAAACTTGCACTGTTTAAGTTTGTCCACAAACGTCATAAACAAAACCATTAAATAAAAAATCATGCCCCAATAAGCGAGAGGAATTCCCCAGAATTGTGACACAGTAGACCTTGCAGCCCCATCACAATCAACAAAATCATTGATTGAACAAAAACTGGACAAAGCATATTTTTCATAATTCGCTACATAATATATCATTGCAAGTTTTATGGACAAAGCCAAACCCGCAACAGCAAGTAATTGTACAATTAATTTCTTCTTATCAATTTTCATAAAACCTACTCCCGTCCGATTCATACTACTAATTCTAATATATAATAATCTTTTTTCAATAACACAAATACCGAATACGCCTAGCTAAAAGGTTTTAGCCCATTGGGGCTATTTAAGACAGCATGAAAATAATTGTTAAGATTTATTACAAATATCATACGTTCTCATGATTTTATTTAAAAAATATACTGCTAATATATAACTATACTCCTTAAAAAACGACGATACACATATCCCTAATCAACAGCTATGCACGATAAAAAGTTCATAGCTTTTTTTTATGCTTTTTAACGATTATTTTTGTTTATGGTATAATTTATTCTATTAAAGGGAAGAAGGTAAAAGATGAGTTTAGACGTATATTTAGGTATCGACGTAGGTTCCGTAACTACAAAATTGGCTTTGGTTGACGAAAAAGGAAAATACATCGATTCATACATGCTTAAAACCGCAGGTAAGCCTGTTGACGCTGTTCAAAACGGTTTGAAGCACATAATATCACAAGCTTTGTGTGAATATTCAGTAAAAGGCGTTGGCACAACAGGTTCTGGCAGAAATCTTGCCGGAGCATTAGTCGGTGCAGACGTTGTTAAAAACGAAATTACCGCTCACGCAGTAGCTGCAAGCACAAATATTCCTGGGGTTCAAACAATCCTTGAAATCGGCGGACAAGACAGCAAGATTATTATCTTGAGAGATGGTATCGTTACAGACTTCGCTATGAACACAGTTTGTGCTGCCGGAACAGGAAGTTTCCTTGACCACCAAGCTCAAAGATTAAACGTACCAATTGAAAAGTTCGGCGAAACAGCACTTAAATCAGAAAACCCTGCTCGTATCGCAGGTCGTTGCGGTGTTTTTGCAGAAAGTGACCTTATTCACAAGCAACAATTAGGTTATCCGGTAGAAGATTTATTATACGGATTGTGTCAAGCTCTTGTTAGAAACTATCTTTCTAACTTAGCTCTAGGTAAAGAACTGTTGCCAACAATCTCTTTCCAAGGTGGCGTTGCAACAAACTCCGGCATGGTTAAAGCTTTTGAAGAAGCTCTTAATACAAAAATTGTTGTTCCTGAAAACCACCAAACAATGGGTGCTATAGGTGCTGCACTCCTTGCAATGGAAAACCACCAATACACAGAAGTTGAAACTAAGTTCAAAGGTTGGGAAGTCGGAAACATGAACTTCCAATCAGTAACTTGTCAATGCACAGGCTGCTCTAACAACTGCGAAGTCATTACCATCCTTGAAGGTGCTGAACCTATGCACCACGTTGAAAAAATCGGTGACATAAAAGGTAACATAATCGCTCGTTGGGGCGGAACTTGCGGAAGATGGGATATCGCCTAGTTACTTTTTCTTTACTAAAAAGAAAAAGTAACCAAAAAGAAAAGAACATTTTGTCGGTTGACATAAGTATAACTACTAACTTGACATAATATAACTGGTCAACCTCTATTGTTGAGGTTACAAGTTTGGCGAATTTTTCCTCGCTCCTCTAAGGCGAGGGAATGACCGAAGAAGGAATGTAGGTTGGGCATACCTGCCCAACAATAACCAAAGAGATTAAATATGATTAAACTAAACAACTTTGAAATCGGTTCTGACAAATTAACAATCCTTGCGGGACCTTGTGCAATTGAATCTATGGACATTCTAAAGCAAACGGCTGAAACTCTTAAAGCCGTTACTGAAGAATTGGGCATAAATTATGTATTCAAATCATCTTTTGACAAGGCAAACCGTTCCTCTATCAATTCTTACCGTGGAGTTGGAATGGAAAAAGGGTTAGAAATGCTCAGTAAAATCAAAAGCGAATTTGAAGTTCCAATCGTAACTGATATTCACTTACCGGAACAAGCCGCACCGGTTGCGGAAGTCGCAGATATTTTACAAATCCCTGCATTCCTTTGCCGTCAAACAGATTTACTCGTAGCGGCTGCAAAGACCGGAAAAATTATTAACATCAAAAAAGGACAATTCTTAGCTCCGCAGCAAATGAAATCATTGGTTAAAAAAGTAGAAGATAGCGGGAACCAAAGAATTATGTTAACCGATAGAGGTGTATCCTTTGGCTATAACAATCTGGTAGTGGATTATAGAGCAATCCCGATTATGAAAGAATTCGGTTACCCTGTAGTATTTGATGCAACACATAGCGTACAAATGCCAGGCTCAAACGGTGATTCAACCGGCGGTGACAGAAGATTTGTACCGACTCTTGCAAACGCAGCAATGGCAGCAGGAGCCGACGTGTTATTCTTCGAAATCCACCCAAATCCTGACGAAGCACTTTGTGACGGAGCTAACATGCTGGCTCTAAGCGACGCTAAAAAAGTATTCAAAAAATGCAAGGCTATATTTGATTTAGTAAGAGAATAGTTTTGTTCACTTTCCTATAAAAAGGGAAGCAGAGGAGAGAATAATTATGTTAAAAAAAGTATCACGCATCAATCCTCTAAAAGGTTCTATCACAATACCTTCTGATAAATCGATTTCCCATAGAGCCGTAATGTTCTCCTCGATTGCACAAGGAGAATGCATTATACGCAATTTCTCAAGTGGTGCAGATTGTCACTCAACTTTAAATCTATTCAAAAATCTCGGAGTTAATATTGAGTTTTTGGACGAAAAAACGCTTAAAATAAATTCAAGCGGGGTTTTGCACCCATCTTTGGACTCCGTTTATGATTGCGGAAATTCAGGCACAACAATGCGTTTGGTTTCAGGAATACTCGCAGGACAAAGTTTCAATTCTATGCTTGTCGGTGATTTGAGCCTGTCAAAACGTCCGATGAAGCGAATAATAGAGCCTTTGACTCTTATGGGAGCAAATATAACCTCAGAAAATGGCCACGCCCCGCTAAAAATTGTCGGAGAAAAGCTTCACGGAATAGTTTACCCCTCAAAACTTGCAAGTGCACAGGTTAAATCTTGCATACTGCTTGCGGGACTGAATGCCGAAGGGAAAACCACGGTTTCAGAGCCATATACTTCAAGAAACCACACAGAAAATTTATTCAAGTATTTAGATGCAAACATTCATATAGACGGCACAAGTGTTACAGTTGAGCCGTCAAAATTAATCGCAAAAAACATTGATATAGTTGGTGATATCTCGTCAGCTGCCTTTTTCATCGTTGCAGGGTTGATTGTGCCTAATTCTGATTTCACAATCAAGAATGTAGGCTTAAACCACACTCGCTCAGGAATTATTGATATAGCAAAACGTATGGGCGGGAATATAGAAATTCTAAACAAGACAACAGTTTCAGGAGAAGAAGTCGGAGATATTCGGGTAAAATACACAGAAAATCTTAAATCAACGGTAATCGAAGGTGAAGATATTCCAAGGCTAATCGACGAATTGCCTGTTATTGCAGTTTTAGCGTCACAAGTTGATGGCGAAACGATTGTTAGAAATGCAGAAGATTTGAGAAATAAAGAATCTGACAGAATTAAATGTCTGGTAGAAGAGCTCTCCAAAATCGGGATTAAAATTGAAGAACGTCAAGACGGGTTCATTATAAGTGGAAGAGAGTCGATTGAAGGCGGAGCAGAACTTGAAAGCTACCACGACCATAGGCTTGCAATGAGCTACTATATTGCAGGACTTATCGCAAAAAATGAAATCGCAATCAACGGATTTGAATGGACAAAAATATCTTTTCCTGAGTTTGAAGAATTAATAGAAAAGTTAAAAACCTAAAGCTCATTTTGTAAAAATTGCAAAACAATGCTATAATTGGAATATAAATAGGTGATTTTTATGGATATATCATTAAACGGCTACGAAAATTTTATAAAAGAGCAAATGTCTACAGGCTTATACAGCTCTGTAAATGACATTGTAAAAGAAGCCATGTCACTTTTGATGTTAAAAAAGTCCATACCCCAAGAACGCATTAATGCATTTAACACAGAAATACAAAAGGGTGAAGATGATATATTAGCAGGTCGTTACAGCAGCGGTGATACATTTTTTAATGAATTAATTACAAAGTATGAATAAATTAAATATTACCGAACAAGCTAAAGCTGATATTAATTTGATAGTGGAATATATTGCAAAAGACAACAAGAGTGCAGCTCAAGCAATGGCTTTGTATCTTTACAAAATATGCAAAGATATTGCTTTGTTTCCTGAAATTGGGACAAGCAGACCCGATTTTACTTACAAGAATTATCGGTTCTACACAATCAAAAAACGCTACATCATAGCTTATCGTGTTATAAATGATGAAATTTTTATCTCAAGAGTTTTAACAACCTATCAAGACATTTGCGATTTACTCTAGTCCTTTGCAAACTTTTTCTGCAGAAGTGCCAAAACAAATATTACTGCAAACAAAATATAAGCAAGGGCACAGGATTTGCCGATATCAAAATATTCAAACGCATATTTGTAAATTGAGTAAACAATCACGTTTGTAGAATCATTCGGTCCGCCCTGTGTCATTACATAAATCAAATCAAATACCTGAAATGATGAAATAGCCGTAACGGTTGTAACAAAATAAATTGTCGGCTTCAAAAGCGGAATTGTTATATTAAAAAATGTTTGGCGAGAATTTGCACCATCAATTTTTGCTGCCTCATAAACTCCGTTCCCAATAGTCGAAAACCCCGTCAAAAAGAGAACAACGTTATATCCGACAAGTTTCCAAACCGATACAAAAATTAAAACAGGCATAGCAAGATGCGTGCTAAACAACCAAGTATAATGAGTTTTTAAAAGAGTATTAACCAAGCCGATATTCGGATCAAAAATCCACGCCCAAACTATCGCAACTACAACCGCCGGAGTTATAAACGGCAAAAAGTAAATAGTCTTAAATACCTCACTTCCACGGATTTTGGTATTAATAATAGCTGCAATTACAAGCGGAATTATTACAGCAAAAACAGTTGTAGAAAGAGCATACACAATCGTATTTACGAGAATCTGAAGGAATTCAGGCTCCGTCAAAACAGATTTATAGTTCGCAAGTCCGACAAAACTTACCTCATTTAGCAAATCCCACTCTGTAAAACTTAGTCCAAAGGAGCAAAATATAGGAATTATGATAAACAAAAATGTTCCGACAAGTGCCGGCAAAACAAATAATAAACCCTTCTTTTCCATAAGTTGATTATAAGTAAAGAATAATAGTCGTGCAAGTTTATTAACAAATATGTTTATGCTAATATTTAAGCATTAGGAGGAGAAAATGTTAAAAGAATCAGCTTTTGGGAAAAATGATATCCGTGGAATTTACGGCGACGATATAACAGAAGAACTTTTCTACTACACAGGAAGAGGCTTCGTTCAATTTTTGGTAAATGAAACAAAAAAACAAACATCAGAAATTTGGATTAGTGTATGCAGAGATGCCAGACTTCACTCTCCATCACTTTCAAAAGCTTTAATAGAAGGTGTTCGCTCTTGTGGAGCAAATGTTGTTGACATGGGCTTAGCACCAACTCCTCTCGGTTATTATTCAGAAGTAGTCGGGCTTCCGCCATATATAACAAAGTACATGCCGGTTACCGGTGCAATGATTATCACTGCAAGTCACAACCCTAGCCAATACAACGGCATGAAAATGACTTACGCTAAGCAGTCACTAAACGAAGAACAAATCAAAACAGTGAAAGAACTCACACTGGAAGAATACAAGCTTAGCATCCCTCCTGTTCCGTTCGGAATCTTGAACGAATACGATTTAATTCCTGACTACATCGAAGAAATGACAAAACGCTTCGGCAGAGTAGGCGAAGGAATAAAAGTTGTAGTTGACAGTGCAAACGCAACCGGCGGTGTTGTTGCTCCAAAGCTTTATCGAGCATTAGGTTGTGAAGTTGTAGAACTTTACTCAATGCCTGACGGAAGATTTCCGCACCACCACCCAAACCCAAGTGATGAAAAGACTCTTAACGACATCAAAAAAGCAGTAGTTGCTAACAAAGCCGACATAGGTATTGCATTTGACGGTGACAGCGACAGAATCGGTGTTATTGATTCAGAAGGGAACTCAATGACTGGCGACAAGTTACTTCTAATCTATGCTCAAGAAGTTATCAAAGAATACAACGAAAAAGGCATCAAACCGATAATCGTATCCGAAGTTAAGTGTTCTCAAGCATTATATGATACAATCAACGAAACCGGTGGTGTTGCAGTTATGTGCAAAACCGGTCACGGATACATTAAATCAAAAATGAGAGAAACCGGTGCGGTACTTGCCGGTGAAATGAGCGGACACACCTTCTTTAAAGATAAATACTACGGATTTGATGACGCAATCTATGCAGGCTGCAGAATTATCGAAATCGTTGCTAAGAAAAAGAAGGAAAATCCTAACTTCAAAATCAGCGATTTGTTAGCACCATTCAAAGCACTATACTGTTCTTCAGAAGTTCGTCTTCCTTGTCCAAACTCTCTCAAGGCAGCAACTTTAGAAGCATTCAAGAAAGTTATCGCAACTGAACCAAATTTCTTCGGCACAGAAATTAAAGACATCATCACTCTTGATGGCATGAGAATTGTTTTCAACAAAGGATTTGCTCTAATCAGACAAAGCAACACAGAACCTGTATTCACGCTCAGATTTGAAGCTGATTGCAAAGAAAACGCTCAAAAATACGAAGATGCGATGGTTAACAGACTTCTTGAAATAATCAAAGAATTGTCTAAAAAGTAACTGTTCGAGGCGTATCCATATCACTCGGATTTGAAGGAATCTCAAAGCCAAAGACATTTTTCTCGTCTTTATGACTTTCCACAAAGATTTTGCCGTTGTGTGCTTCAACAATTTTTTGCGAAGTATACAGCCCAAGTCCTATGCCTAATTCATTATGAGGTTCAGCGAACGAAACATATTGATCAAAAATAAGTTTTTGTTTTTCCGGCGGAATATAAGGACTTCTGTTTTCAAACTTAAACCCGACATTCTCACCACTATAATACGAAATAACATTTAGTTCCGTGTTTTTGTAAGCATACTTAATGCCGTTTGATAGGAGGTTCATTATTACTCGCTTAATCTGAACCTTATCTCCATAAACGACCATTTCATCAATGTCATCATCAAAACGAACCGCAACCTCTTTATCTTTTGCATAGTAAAGCATCTCGCCAATACATTCTTTTACCAAATCCGTTAGTGAGATTTGCTCATAATTTAAGGTTACAACTCCATGCTCATATCTGTATGTAGCAAGCAAAGATGCAAGCATTGCGTTCATATATTTGCAAGAATCAAGCACCATCTCCAAAATTTCACGCTGAGCGTCAGGAATTTCTCCAAACTGACCTTTAAGTAAAAGCTCAATAGCTCTAATCTGAGCCAAAGTCGGATTCTTTAAATCATGTCCCACAGATGCAACAAAAGTCGAACGTTGTTCCTCAAGCATTCTAGCGTCATCGTTATTATCAACCATAACAACAAGACCTACAACCTTAGCTTTCTCATCGTGCACCGGAACTTTATAAACCGTGTACCAATGAACAATACCGTTAACATCATACACAACACGCTCTTTAACAATCTTATTGTCGTTTTCGAGAACATATTTATCTTCCTTCATATTCTCAGATTGAACAGCCTTGATATCAAATTTTATATTACGAATACCATCATAGCCATTGTTCATAAACTCGCTAGCATGTTTTGTTCCGGCAACATAATTTCCTTTTGAATCCTTTATATAAATAATCTTTGGAATATTTTCCAAAAATGCCGCCAATTGTTCGTGTTCAGAAAATGATTGCTCGTCAGAATTAATTAGACCACTAAAATTAAATGATTCCATAAAACCTCTGTCGGTTGTTACTTAGTAATCTTATTCTACATCAAAATTTTTGAATGTTACACTAACCAAATAGCCTATTTATTATGAATATTCACATAAATTGGATTATATGTTAGAGTTGGCACGCCTGAGCAAAAATTATTGTATCCGTTTTCAAACTTAATCATATCGGACTTTGTCCAAGTTGTCGGCTCCAGTGCATTTACACCGGTAAGTTTAATATGTTTCAAAATATCCTTCGGGGTATTGAACGCCAAAATTCGACTTTCTTCCTCGATTTCATAAGCATAATCCTTAATCATTTCCTCAATCTCACGCTTAGAAAAATAAGGAAGAGTTTTACCTAAAACGAAAAATATTTCACGATAATTCTCTGCTCCAAAAGTTGAAAACAAAAGCGTTCCGCCCTTATTAAGCTTCTGAACCAATTTATTAATAACATCCGACAAATCATCAAACCACTGAAAAACCGCATTTGAAATGATTAAATCATACTTCGCATCAGATTGTTCCAAAAGTTCCTCTATATCTCCTGATACAAATTTTATCTCCGGACAAATATTTTTCACATATTCAGAACAACCTTCCACAATATCGTTCGCAACATATTTTTCAAACTTCAAATTTTCAGCTGCAAGTTCTGTCAGTAAGCCGGTTCCACAGCCAATTTCAAGGATATTATTGTACTCTTTTTCCTTAAGAAATGAAACCAGTTTTTCAGCCATTTGTTTTTGGATTCTGGCGTTATCGTTGTATGAGCCCAAATTCCTAGCAAAGCGTTTTTTTATCAAATCCTTGTTCATAAAAGTTCACTCCAGCTAGACATCTTGAAAAACGGACAGTGTCCACTCTCAAAATTCGGCTCAATTCCCCAGAACTTAACCTGATTGGCAGTCGGAATAATTTTATCTTCCGAGCTTAAGATAACCCTGTCATATTTAAACGCTTCATTCGCTGAATATCCTTTTATTGCAGACAATTCAGACTTTTGATTTTCAAATTCACGCCCTACATTTGGCAAAGTTTCTCCTGCTTGAAACATATTCTGCATAAATTTTGCAGGGTTAAGATGCTTGATTGTCAAATCATATATGCGAGTCGGAATTCCAAACTCATTATCAATCGGCTTGAGAGTACCATTCACAGCCGTCTTAGAGATATAACCTTTATCAAAATTAGTCGCAATCATAACGCCCATAGACCAAGCTACGAGATATTTTTCTTTATAAGCCTCAATCTCGCCCCAGTCAAAATCAAGCTCATTGTAATCATAAATCATAACAATATCATAATTTTCAGGCTCAAGATGCGAAACAACGCTCTCATCCATTCCCCAACCGTTAAAAAAGACTATCAGTCTTTCATTACTCTTTTTATTAAGCCACTTATACCTCATAAACCTATTTTAGCATGAAAACGCCAAGCTTATTTATCGAGAAAAAATAGAAAAATTCTTGCCGTGTGCATCGTTATTAAGAATTAAATAGTTGTAAATCATTAAATTAATAAATTCTCTATCAAAACGTTCTACTCAACCTCAATCTTCAATCCCAGCAAAGAACAAAGTGCTTAAAACTTTTTATTGTTTGTGTTACAATCAAGTTGCTAAAAGAAGGAGATTTTGAAATGGCACAAAGAATAGGCGTTGATGTTGGCGGTACTAATGTTAAAATCGCTCTCGTCAGTGACAAAGGTAAAATTATTTATTCTAATTCTATCCCAACTCGTGCAGAAATGGGTTACGAATACACAATTAACAGCATGAAAGATGCTATAAGAGATTTACTTAAAGAAACAAAACTAAAAGCAACAGATATTGAAGCTATAGGTTTTGGTTTCCCTGGACAAATTGACTGCAAAAAAGGTATTGTAAGACTTGCTCCAAATATCCCTGGTTGGGTAAACGTTCCGATTGCAGAAATTATGGAAAAAGAATTCGGCATCCCGACTCGTGTAGATAACGACGTTAGAACAGCTGCTCTGGGCGAATTAAATTACGGTGCAGGTGTTGGTTGCGAAAACCTAGTTTGTATCACAGTTGGTACAGGTATCGGTTCAGGCCTTGTTATCAACGGCAAACTTGTTCGTGGTGCAAACAATGCAGCCGGCGAACTTGGACACATCAAACTAAACATGCAAGGCGGCCCACTTTGCGGATGTGGCGACAGAGGCTGTTTAGAAGCTTACGCTTCAGGCCCTAGCATCGTTGCTCTTGCAGAAGAATACATCAAAGGTGGCAAATCTACAAAATACAGAGAACTTGCTAACCCTGATATCACTCCATACATCGTGGCTGTTGCCGCTAAAGAAGGCGACCCTGTTGCAAAACAAATCTTCAGAATCATGGGTGAATACATCGGTATGGGATTAACAAGTGTTGTTAACTTGCTTAACCCTGAAAAAATCATCATCGGTGGTGGCGTAGCTGACGCAGGCGACATTCTGCTTGATCCAATCAGAGAAACTATCGCTAAGCGTGCAATGACTATCCAAAAAGAAGTAGAAGTTGTTCCGGCTCAATTGGGTAACACAGCCGGTGTTATCGGTGCAAGTTTATTGATTAAATCATAAAAATAAATTAAAAAAGAGGCGGCTCGCTTTGCGAGCCGCCTCTTTTTTTAATCTTTAAACTTTTTCAACTTCTACAGAATTTCCATCACAGGTTCTGAATGTTTAACCTCTGGAATTTCCTTCAAATTAGGTAATTCAATCGGCTTAGGACCTTGTTTAGCTTCCGTATGTCTTGCCGGCGGCTGAGCCTTTGCCTGCTTAACCCTCGCAATCGCAGGATCCGGATTTACCTTCTGTCTATTGTATTCCAGCATAATCTGGTTTACAAATCTTCTGGTCTCTCCATAAGGAGGAATTGAACCACCAAATTTCTTCACGTTTCCTGGGCCTGCGTTATAAGCTGCCAAAGCCAATTCTGTTGAGCCAAACATCTTATACATCATCTTGTAATAAGTTAGTCCGGCTTTAATGTTTTCACTTAAATAATAAGGGTTAAATCCCATTCTATTTGCTGTTGAAGGCAATAATTGGAACACGCCTACAGCACCATATGGGCTTCTTAGTTCGTGTTTAAAACCTGATTCTTTTTTTGCAATACTTAAAGCTAACGCAGGGTCAACATTCATCTCGATTGAATGCTTTACTATGGTTTCTTTAATTACGCTTTCCGGGGTAGGAGCAGCTTGAACCCTAACGCACAGCAAAGTTAGCAATGCAATAGTTGTTAAGACTGTTTTTCTAATCATTGAAATCCTCTTATATATTTGTAAATTGGATTCTGTATTGCTACTATAAAAAATCCTTACTTCGGTTTCTCTATGTTCTCGTTTGATTCCTAGCAAGGCGTCTTTCCTAAATTTTTTGCCCTTAACATTTCTGTTTCGGTGCCCTTGGTCTCATGCCGCAAAAAACTTGTTAGGCGACTATCCTTGTTATTCCCCGCACTCCGGCTTGGATAAATAACTATACAGAATGTATGTCAAACCCATTTTAAAACAAACATAAATAAATTTCAACCCTAATATTGTGTTTTGTACACTTAATAGCCCAAAACGGCTATCTAAACAATACTAAATTTGCGGTTTAAAATACGACGCCTATTAGCTTTGAAATCAAGCTCGCTCACAAACAAATTTACACACTTATCCATGTGCATAAAGTTCAAAAGAGCAAACACATCCGATGGAACATTGAAAAGACTTACTGTTTTTATATTCCTCAGCATTTCCAAAAAATCAATCGTACATTCCTGCACATAGCTCAAATCCAGCCCCACGTTCAAGTTCTGGTGTTCGCTTATCTCATCAAACAAACGCAAGCTCTCATACCCATCCAAAGTTGGGCTCATCGGGGTTAATATACAATACTTATCAGAAGTCTTTATCTCCATATTTCCATTGTAAAGTTTTAACTGGAAAATATGAATTACCATAAATTATGAAAAACCTACACCTAAAGTTTGAAGCTTAGTCCAAAAATATTGTCTGCTCTCTATCAGGTCCAACACTAATTATACCGATAGGAGCTCCAATTAAGTCCTCTACCTTAGAAATATACTTCTTAGCATTCTCCGGCAAATCTTCGTACTTACGAATTCCGCTCAAAGAAGTTTTCCACCCAGGCATGGTTTCATAAATCGGCTCCAAATACTTGTGTATAAACACATCCGTCGGATAAGAAGTATAAACTTTGTCATTCCTACAGTCCTTATACGCCGTACAAATCTTGATTTCATCAAAACTATCAAACACATCAATCTTTGTCAAAGCAACCTTTGTAATCCCACCGACCAACACTGCATATTTCATAATCACAGAGTCAAACCAACCACATCTTCTAGGTCTGCCGGTCGTAACACCAAACTCATGCCCGATATCCTGAATCTTCTTACCTACTTCATCCGTAAGTTCACTAACAAAAGGCCCTTCGCCAACTCGTGTTACATAAGCTTTTGAAACACCTACAACCTCTCCAATCATAGTAGGGCCGTAACCACTTCCAGTAGCAGCTCCGCCGCCTATCGGATTTGAGCTGGTTACAAACGGATAAGTACCGTAATCCACGTCCAGCATTACCCCTTGAGCACCCTCAAACAAAACAGTTCTATCCTTATATCGATTTAACAAATCCTGCCAATCAAAACAAACATAAGGTTTGAACAACTCTGCATATTTTTCACACAAAGAAATTATACAATCTCTCGTATACTCTTCCAAACCGTAAACACCCTTCAGAGTCTTATTCTTAATCGGAAGTATCATTTCCAATTTTTCGTTCAATGCTTCATAAGAATACAAGTCCTGTATCTTCAAACCGATTCTCGCCATCTTATCAGTATAAGTAGGCCCAATCCCCTTCTTCGTCGTACCGATTTTACCCTTGCCGGCATGTGCTTCGCTATAACCGTCAACCTCTATATGATAAGGCATAGTGATAGAAGCCAAAGGAGATATCTTCAAGTTCTTAAAATTAACCCCCTCAGCCTTTAATTCGTTCAATTCTTTCTCAAAAGATTCCGGATGAATAACCGTGCCAGCACCAATAAAGCAAACCGTATTATCGTACAATATCCCGGAAGGTATCAAATGGAATTTATAAGTTTTGCCGCCAGTAACAACAGTATGACCTGCATTACAGCCACCTTGATATCTGATAATTAAATCCGCATTCTCAGCAAGCAAATCCGTTATCTTAGCCTTGCCTTCATCGCCCCACTGAGCACCAATTACAACCGTATTCTTCATGTCCATTCTCCAATCAAAAACGAGGAGTTAATCACAACTCCCATTTCCCTCCCAGCAAGCGAGAGTCTCCTCCGTCTAATCCTTGTTTTGCTGTGCTTGTCTTGCCCTAGCCTGTTTTGCCTGAACATCAAGCATAGAATTATGTGCCATCATATAAACAGAGCAAATCTTATAATTCTTAAGATACCACGCACAATTTTCTTGCATACAAACAATCTCAACCTGAGAGCCTACACTCATCAAAGGGCATAAAGGTATTGATTTTTCTTGTTCTCTTGGTGCCATTACTATCTCCTACTTATTGTTCTTTAATAAATTACAATTCTCATCACGCTTGCGTTCAATATCCTTATAGATTTTGGTTCTATTAATAACTTCATCAAAATCTATCTCATGAGCATTAAAATCAGGCCCATCTACACAAGCAAATTTCGTTTCGCCACCCACAGTTAATCTGCAAGCACCGCACATTCCCGTACCATCTACCATAATCGGGTTCATACTGGCTTCTGTATAAATCCCTTTATCTCTTGTCATATTCGCAACCGCACGCATCATAGGCATAGGTCCTACTGCAATCGCATAATCAACCTTCTCCTTGCCCATAATTCGTTCCAGAACCTGAGTAACAAAACCCTTCTCACCCAAAGTTCCATCATCAGTCGTAATAAACAGCTCGTCACAAGCATTTTTCATCTTGTCTTCCCAGAAAATGAGTTCCTTTGTTCTTGCACCCATTATCATGTAAACCTTATTTCCTGCTTCCTTGAAAGCTTTAGCAATCAAATAGCAAGGAGCTGCACCATAACCGCCTGCCAAGCAAACAACTGTGCCATACTTCTCAATATGAGTCGGCTGTCCCAATGGCCCAACAATATCAACAAGCTCATCACCAACATTCAACTCTGCAAGCTTCTTTGTTGAATGACCTACAGCCATAAATACAAGAGTCAAAGCACCGCTCTCTTTATCAACATCTGCAATAGTCAACGGAACACGTTCGCCATTCTCTTCAGCTCTGAATATAATAAATTGTCCAGCCCTTGCGTTTCTTACAACATAAGGAGCATCAACAGTTATCTCATACTGATTCGGACATAACTCTGTCTTTGATAATATTTTGTAACCCATTTGAAAAGCCCTTCTTTTTACTAAACTATCATAGCACAAATATTTAATTCGCTCAATTGGGGGGGTAAATATATTTGGTTGGGTGTGAGGTTACAAGTTGGGCGTTTGAGAAGGGGGGGGTAAATGTATATTTGGTTGGGCGAAGAACTACAAGATTGGCGTTTTATTAATGGAAAATGGAAAATGGAAAGTTGAAAATGGTTTTTAATTTTTCCCTTGCGGGGTGACCCCTCACCCGCATTCGTAACGTTCGCAGAGCTCACGAACGACTGCTCCCTCTCCAGATGGAGAGGGTAGTTTTTCAATGTGAAAGCTATGCTTGAACATTAGAAAAACGGGTGAGGTGTCAGCCCGATAGGGTGAAGTTTAAAACAATAATAGTTAATAAAAAGCTGGATCCTTCACACTAATCGTGTTCAGGATGACGTGGCGTAGGACTACTGGTTGGGCGTTTTTAATGGAAAATTGAAAATGGAAAGTGGAAAATTGTTTATAATTTTTACCCTAGCGGGCTGACACCTCACCCCAACCCTCTCCTCTTAGGAGAGGGAGCAGTCGTTAGTTTAAAATTTTATTGGTGCAAAAAATTGCACCCTACAACTCTCTGTTCGCCGGTCGCTCCATCTGGAGAGGGAGTTAACACGCCAAAAAAAATCCTTTCTCGAAGAAAGGATTTGGAATCTTTTTTAATAATTCCTCATGTGTAGAAGGTTAGTGTGTAGGTTGTATGAAAGGTTTGTGTTATGTGTTTCGTGTTTATTTAATGTCTGCCGTTTTCTTATTTACGACTTACATATATATAAAGTATTTATCTTTTATAGAGTTGCACAAAAAGCTAACTTTGTTACAAAACTTAACAAAGTCATAAAAATTTCCCTAAAAAAAGATTACAGACGCATCAAAAGCTCGAAAATCCCTTCAGCATAAGTCGGATGAGCAAAGCACATCTTCTTCATCTCATCAACACGAATCTTGTTCTGAATAGCACTCAAAATTATATGAATAAGTGATGAAGCCTCTTTTGACACAATACTTGCACCACAAATCAAATTATCCTTAGTTATCAGCTTAATAAACCCGTCGGTTGCATCATCACACCAAGCTTTGCCGAGTGCTGTTATCGGTAACATCGTCTTAGTATAAGTTTCATCACAATCCTGCTCCCGTAAGCCCACCCAAGCAATTTCCGGCTCACCATAAATTACGGAAGGAACAAGCGTCTTATCAAACGGAATACCCAAAGCCAAAGCCTTAGCCTGATGTACTGCATAATGAGCCAACTGAATCTCGCCGCAAGCATCCCCAATCACGGCGTCACAAGAGCATTTTGGGCATACAGCCTCACGTCCTGCTGCAACAAGAAGAAAATCAGGAGTAATTTCAGCCCCGCTATTCAGCTTCACTACCCTATCTTCGGTAATCTCTTTAACAAAATCTTTTGTATAAAATTTCAACTTCTTCTGTTTAAATATCCGCTCAACACGCTTTGAAACCTCAACATCCGCAAGCGGAACAAGGTGTTCTGCCAACTCAACCAAAGTCACTTCAACACCAAAATTGTGAAGCACTCTGCTCCATTCGAGTCCAATCGCACCAGAGCCTACAATCAGAACTGATTTTGGAAGCTCTTTTAGGTTCAAAATATCGTCCGAACTTAAAATAAATTTACCGTCAAACTCCAGCCCCTTTATTTCTCTAGGCTTAGAGCCTGTCGCAAGAATAATTTTTCCGACCTTATACTCGCCACTCAAAGTCGAAATTACGCAATCTTCTTTAACGCAAGCTTCATCATTAACCACAACAACGCCGGAATTCTTAACCGCCAATTCCAAGGATTTGCGGATTTTTTCGACAGCATTATCTTTTTTCTCAACGACTTTCGAAAAATCGAAACTCATGTCCTCAATCTCAACACCAATCTTAGAAGCCGATTTAATCTCTGCAAAAACTTCTGAAGAATGCAAAAATGACTTTGTCGGGATACAGCCACGATTTAGACATGTTCCGCCCAATTTATCCTTCTCAAACAAAACAACAGAATGTCCGCTATTAGCCAACATCATACCTGCCGTATAGCCCGCAGGCCCACCACCTATTATTCCGTAATCATATAATTCCATACAAACATTCTAGCACAAATTTCTAGATTTTCATGTTTCCTGATGGTTGCGGTCTATTATTCATATAGCTCTTATGTACATTAGAAGCAATCGAATTTCTTATAATCGGGGTCACGATATTAGAAGATAAAACGCTTGCACCGACAGTTCCGACAGTTGTTACAAGGTTTTTATAAGCATAATATGATTCTTTAGGGAACTTCGGTTCATTTTTAAGCACCTCATCCAAGTCAAGAGAAAGTTTTCCGACCTTATCGCCATACAAAGCCTTATTCTTATCCAAAAATTTTCTAACAGACTGCGGTGCAATTTTACCGGTAGACGCCATTTTAGAAATAAGCTTCTTTGTAGATTGCGTAATCAAGAAGAACGAACCAATATTAACCGCAGCATCGAGTAATTCTTGCGGGAACAAGAAACTTTTTTGTTCATTGGAAAGTTTCGGGTTCAACAATACAGCACCCGCTTGAGCAAGAGAAGAAAGCCCCCAACCGATTGTACCTGTTACAACAAGCATTGTTGCGGTATTCTTCTTGAACTTTGTATAAACCCATTCAAGTCCTTTTTGAAGAAGAGAATTACTCATGTTTTCCCTCCTTCTTTGTTTCATTAAATTTGTTTGTCAAAAATACAGTCAGCGGAGCATCAAGGACAAAATTTGTCACACACATTGCAAGAATTGCAAGTAAGTTTGAAAGTGCGTTTCTGTTATTTTTCAGGAATTCTTCGCATTGAGCGATTTCGCTCATATACTTTTTAGGAAGAAGTGATTTACTGAATTTTGAGCACCCTTTAACATCCGTCATCTTAACTACAGCCTTGTATGCAGAGCCTCTAACCAAGATACCGACACAAGTTCCGGCTATAATTTTAGCAATAGTTCTGTTTCTGGCGACTCTTCTGGTATCCTCATCAACCCTATGATTGTAATAGTCAATCGCAGGCTGAGTTAGCATAGCAGTCGCACCCATAATCAAACGGTTTTCTGCAGGTTTAGAGATTTTATCAACTATTACCTTGGAACGCTCAACGCCACGCTTCGTCTCTTTTATCGTAACTTTAGGTGAGCAGTCCAAAACCTTCTGAGCTACATAATTTGTAAACTTATTCCAGCGTTTTCCCTGCATTGAAATATTGTTATTGCTATTATAATTCGACTGTATGTTCATAACACTTCTACCTACGAGTATAAAACAGCTGAAGCTATAAAATTGACTTCCATGCAAAAATTGTTACAAAAGTTTTACAATACATTTATCATATTACAGATGTAAATTTATGTAACAAAAACTTAGAATTTATTAAAGTTTTTCGAAAAATTGCCGTCATTAATATTAATCGAATGATTGATTGAAGGGGAGTGTCGGGCGAAAATACGGCACTCCTTTTTTCATGCATTGCGTTACCAAATTACCTACCCCAACAGGAGCTGGAGAAGTTTTCTTAATCAAGTATCATTAGCTAAAAAGGAGAATACTATGACTGAGAAAAAATTTCTAAGCTTCATACTAACCGAAGGCATTCTCTTAGCCATCCTCGGGCTCGGAATGCTGATGTTACCCAAAATCACTACAATGACTCTCGGACTAATGATGTGTCTGTCATTCGTAATCTATGGCGGCTACAAAGCCATAAATGCATTCCTCACAAGAAATTACACACCACATTTCTTGCTCAACATCATACTCGGAATCCTGTTATTCTTAATCGGGATATTCCTGTTTATGGCACCAATGTTTAACCAAATTCTACTCACATCCGCAATCGGCGTCTATTTTCTCCTAGAAAGTATCGCCTCAACCGCATTTGCTATCCAGAACCGAAACACAATATATTTCTGGTGGGTAAGCATTTTTGTTGCTGTCCTGCAATTCCTCATTGCACTTATTATAATCTTAGGACTTCCATCAACTGCACTATGGGTTATCGGAATACTAGCAGGCGTCAATTTCTTAATCACCGGCATGGCAATGATTTTCTTGTACATTGCTGGGGGTAAATGGGGGTAAATATATATTTGGTTAAGCGTGGGACTACTGGTTGGGCGTTGGGTGGGGTGGGGGTAAATATATATTTGGTTAAGCGTGGGACTACTGGTTGGGCGTATGGGTGGGGTGGGGGGAAGAGTGAACGAACAATTGAAAATGGAAAATGGAAAGTGGAAAATTATTAAATTCGCTTCGCTCATAAAATGTAGAATTGTAGGTTGGGCTTTCAGCCCAACAAAAACTTTTATACCCTTGCGGGCTGACACCTCACCCGCATTCGTAACGTTCGCAAAGCTCACTAACGACTGCTCCCTCTCCTAAGAGGAGAGGGTTGGGGTGAGGTGATAGCCCGCAAGGGCAACCTTCTTAAAACAATTTTCCACTTTCCATTTTCCATTCAACCCAACGCTCAACCAGTAGTAGGGTGCAATTTTTTGCACCAATACAGCTAGTAGTAGGTTGGGCATACCTGCCCAACAACGCAAAGCTAACTAGTGGTGGCTTTTTTGCTCCAGCTCAAGTCGATAGCGTTTATACTGATTATTCAATTCTGTAAGCTCAATCGCCTTATCAATAGCCTCTAGAGCGTGTTCGTAATCACCTGCTATCTCATAAGAATGTGCTAAATAAAAATACGAAAACGGAGATTTGTCCATCTCAGCAATAAGTTTACAAGTATTGATACGCTTCTGGTCATATCGAGCTTTCAACCTCTCAGACTCAGCAAAATCCGTATCAGCACCTTTATAATCACCTAAAGCCTTTCTTATATTTGCACGTTTTGAATATAGAAAATACGAGCTTGAATCGCCCTCAACTTCATCAATAGCCTTATTAATGGAGCTCAATGCCCGCTCATTATCAACCTTAAAATATCTATCCGCATTATCAACATATTCTTGCATCTTATCCGTCTTAACAATTGTCGTATGGAAGGTATACTTAACCGTAAGCATATTCCTTGTTGAATTAGCAGGAAATCTATCAAACGGAGAAGCCTTGCGAAGAGCCTCTAAAGTCGATTCGTCAAATAGCTCGTTATTAGAACTCTGGACAATACTCGTCGACAAAACATCACCCTGTCGTGAAACTTTAAACATGACAACAGCTTCACCACCTTCAACAAAATCCGGCGGATTCCAGTTTTTCTGAATCTTCGCTTGCACCCTCGCCATATATTCAGAAAAATCGTTCTGAATAATCATACTCCCGCTATTATTTGGCTCATCCGTTTCTGCAAGCACAGTTGGGCTTATAAAAAATATTAAAAATAACAATGTGACGATTTTTTTTAACATACACCCAACCAAAAATTTTGTTTTGTTGGAGCATAAACCCCAAGCTATGTATTTGTCCCTACGGGATAACACCTCACCCTAACCCTCTCCTGCAAGGAGAGGGTATTAAAAAAATTTACCCCTATTTACATTTTTTCTGGAGCGGAAACTGCCAAAATATCAAGAGCGTTCTTTAATGTTGTCTTTATAGCAACCATCAAAGCAAGTCTTGATTTCATCAATTCTTTATCTTCACAGATAACTCTGTTTGAATTATAGAATGAATGGAATTCTGCAGCTAGTTCTTGAACATATCTGCAAATAGTGTAAACCGTTCTATTTTGAGCAGATAGAATGATTACTGACTTGAACTCTTCCAACTTAAGAATAAGTGATTTTGCAGTATCAGCCGTTTTCAAAACCAAATCCTTATCAAAGTTTGCAATCAACTCATCCAATTCTTTTTGTGTCATCGGAGCCGGAGTTTTTTCGCCGGTCTCAGTGTTAAGTTTTTCATTTACAGCATTTCTCAATATTGAGCAAACTCTTGCATAAGCGTATTGAACATAAAACACAGGATTTTCATCTGTTGAACGTTTCGCTAGCTCAATATCAAAATCAAGTGTCATATCAATATTACGCATTTCCATCCAGTAACGAGTTGCATCAATTCCAACTTCTTCAATCAAGTCATCCAAGGTAACCATGTTTTTACGTTTACCCATACGTACTTCTTCGCCGTTTACAACAAGATTTACAAGCTGACCCAAAAGTACTTCCAATTTATTAGGGTCATAACCTAAAGCTTCTATAGAAGCCTTAACACGTGCTACATAGCCGTGGTGGTCAGCACCCCAAATATTGATTAATCTATCATATCCACGTCTTAATTTGTCGATATGATAAGCAATATCAGCAGTTAAATATGTATTTGAGCCATCAGCTTTTTTGATAACTCTATCTTGGTCGTCACCAAATTCAGAAGATTTGAACCACATCGCACCTTCTTTTTCATAAAGCATACCTTTTTCGGTTAATTCTCTGTAACTAGCTTCGACTTTGCCTGATTTATGCAAATCAAGTTCTGAATAGAAGTTGTCAAAATGAACTCTAAACTCTTCAAGAAGCTTCTTCTGGCAAGCTTCCATCTCTTTTTTAGCAAAATCAGAAAATATTTTTACATCAAGTGCGTCAACATCAGCACCAGTCTTAACTTCAGCAATTTTGTCCGCTAAAAATTTCTTCGCAACCGGAATCAAATAATCTCCGGGGTAGAAATTTTTTCTTTCAATTTCGTCTGTCGGGAAGTCAACATTTTCGCCGAGTTCCTGTTTTACTCTGATTTTAAGCGAGTTGCCCAACTTGTTGATTTGGCTTCCTGCATCATTTATATAGAATTCTTGATAAACTTCGTGACCATAGAATTTTAGCAAGTTAGCCAAAGCACTGCCCATTGCAGCCCAGCGTCCGTGACCGATATGGAAAGGACCGGTCGGATTTGCTGAAACATATTCAAGCAAGATTTTTTCTGTCGAAACATTTTCCGGACGTCCGTAATTTTCCTTCTTTATCAAAATTTCTGAAATAACATTTGCTAAAAGTGCATTCTCTATCTTGAAGTTAATAAACCCGCCAACCACTGACACTGAGTAGTTTTTCTGAGAAAGATTCTTAACAATTGCATTCGCAATCATCGGTGGAGCAATTTTTGCAGAACGAGCAAGAGAAGAAACATTCACCGCAAAATCACCGAATTCAGGATTTTTCGGTTTTTCCATAATAAGAGAAAAGTCATCATTTGAGCTCATTTGCCCAAGCTCTTTAGCTTCAATAGCTTTTGCTATACCGTTTTTAACTTCGTTTAGAAAAAAATCTTTTAACATATCATCCTCACTTATTCTATCGTTGATTTAAGTATAGGATAAACAGGTCAAAATGTATAGCAGACTATTTACACTTGCCGCAGAATACTTTTGCCACATATTGGACAAGTATCAAGAATTCCCAAACAATATGTCTGTGCTTAATATAGTACAAGTCATATTCAAGACGCTCTTCCGCAGTAGGTTCGCAGACATTAACCTGCTGCCAACCGCACCAACCGGGGTGAACCCAGTTTCTGCATTCCCAGAACGCCATTTTTTCTTTATTCTTGTAATAAACTTCTTCTCTAACAGGACGTGGACCGATTATACTCATCTCACCACGCAAAACATTTATCATCTGAGGAAGTTCATCAATATGAAACTTACGCAAAACCTTGCAGAACGGGATAATGCGTTTGTCATCAGCGTGAACTTCATCCAAATCATCGTCAAAATTTTCACCAACAGTATCTTGATACATCGTTCTAAACTTAATCATCTTGAACGGTTTGCCGAATTTTCCTATTCTTGTTTGGAAGAAGAAAATCGGACCTAAATCAGAAAGCTTTATGCCAATCATTGCAATTATTGAAAGCGGCAAAGTCACTATCATTATCAAAAGCGAGCAAACAATGTCGCAAAAACGCTTCAAATACGCATACAACAAAGCTTTTTTGCGTACACAATTATAGAACAACCAGTTCACGGTCATTTTTGATACAAAATACCTGTGAGTGATTTTTTCGTAAAACTTCGGCATTCTCCAAACCTTTACACCAAGAGGGATACCCTTAACCAAATCAGTCAATGTATCAGCATCCATTCTGGTTTTAACCGCCACAATTACAAGTTTAACGTTATTATCCTTAATTACGGCTTCTGAATCACAAGTAAGCCCCAATATCGGGATTGTTGAATCTTCATCCTCAATTGAGTTCATATTATCATCCAAGAACCCAACAACTTTCAAGCCTAATTCAGGTCTTGACTGGATTTCTTCAGCTATAAGTTTACCATCTTGCCCCGCACCAACAATTAGAACATTTTTTGTTGTGTGGAATGCTTTAATATAAAGGCAAGCAACAATTTTAAACGCTAAAATGCATACAAAAACAGTAAAACCGATAAAGGAATAAAGTATTAATGTAATTGGGTTATAATCGATTAAAAGAATCGGCAGCCCAGCCAAAATGGTTGCTACAGCCGTGCATTCAAATAATTTGTATATTTCTTTTAAGGTGCAAGTTCGCTCGTTATAATATCCTTTGGCATAAAATACGAACATAAATACTGCCAAAAACCATACCACAGTTACCGCAAACTTCAGCCACGAGCCTGTAATGTCCATAAACACAAGCACGGATATTAATGCTATAATCAACGCATCAGCAACTATATTAACGGGTTTTGGTAAAACAGTCATAAAAGCTCCTTCAAGTTAAACACTTTCGCCTTATTCATTATAACATATTATTTATAATTTTTGTTAGAATTTTAATTCTAAACACCATCAGGAATCTTCGGAGCTTCAACGTCCGCAATCATCTTGTAAACGCCTTCTGCCTCGTCGAAAGTCATACCTTCGTCGCATCGTATTGAATAATAGCCTGATTCCGCACCAAAATAGAACAAGAAAATTTTATTGTCCTTAATTAAAGCTTCAGCTGAAACGCAATCAACAAAGCATATTTCTTGCCATTCCGGTCTGTTATCGGTTTTGAATTCTGAGCTGGATTTAGTAAGAACCACATTTCTGACTTCATCTAGCGGATAAAAAACAGCTAGCATACCTCTTTTAGCCTTCACCTGATAGTTAGAAAGTACTAACGGAAAGCCAAATCCCGCAATTTTTGATGCACAATTCAGATTATCGAAGCAATAAATCCAAGGGTTGATAATAAATGCACAAATAATAATTAAGACGATTAGAGCAAATTTTTTCACTACACACCTCATTTTCAAACCAATATTAGCCGATTAGAAAGGTCATGTCAATAATTTTCGTTGGGGTAGAAACCCCAACCTACTTTGACATATAATAATAAAAAAGGATTATCGGAATGTATTACAAAACGACTTGCTACACGCCGATTGGGGAGATTACAATTGCGTGCAACGAACAAGAAAAAATAGTCGGGCTTT
Source organism: uncultured Candidatus Melainabacteria bacterium (assembly GCA_934754775.1). Taxonomy (GTDB): domain Bacteria; phylum Cyanobacteriota; class Vampirovibrionia; order Gastranaerophilales; family Gastranaerophilaceae; genus CAG-196. The sequence continues at coordinate 97,830 of CAKVIM010000006.1, forward strand.
GGCTTGCCGGACAAAAATATTTTGGCGGCACAATTGAATCTGAAATCGTAGAAAATAACGAACTTAAGACATTTAAAACGACTAAAAATTGGCTCGACAGGTATTTTAAAGGGGAAAAGCCAGCAATTTCAGAGCTTCCACTTGCACCAATCGGAAATGCGTTCAGACAAAGAGTTTGGCAGTTACTCTGCGAAATCCCGTACGGCGAAATTTGCACTTATAGTGACATTGCAAAAATTATCGCTCAAGAACAAGGCAAAACAAAAATGTCTGCACAAGCTATAGGCGGAGCTGTCGGGCATAATCCGATTTCTATTATTATTCCATGCCACAGAGTGGTCGGGAAAAACGGCAGTCTAACCGGTTACGCAGGCGGAATAAAAACAAAGATAAAACTACTTGAACACGAAAAAGTGGACATGGAAAAGTTATTCACCCCCCAAAAAGTCGCACCGCACCATAAAAACACATACAGCTTGCCCCCTTTTTACAGGTGATTTAACTATCGTGAGGGATAAATTCATGCCCGATACTTTTAATCTCAAAAAAATGTATACATTTTAAATTCTATCAATAGTTAAACTTTTACCATTTAGTACAACTTTTGCTTTTCCGTCGTAAAAATTATCTGCCTTATCATAAATTATTGGAATTACAATTTTTCCTTCATGATTTATATATCCATATTTATTATTAAATTTTACATAAGCTAAACCGTCCCAAAATAAAAATTGTTCTTGGTACTTAGGCTCTATCCAATCTGTAAAATCTTGATTCAATGCACCAAATCTATAATTTTTAGAAACCGAAATATATTTTTTGCCGGTTCCAACATCTTCGCATTGTTCCATAAAATCATAAACGAATGGTACAATTAATTTCCCATTTTTATTTAATATGCCAAACTTACGAGTTTCAATATCACCCACAAGCCACAAGTCATTTCCCCAATATGAAACTTTAAAATATTTAAAAATAGATGTCAAAGATGAATTTTTCGCTCTTATTTTTTCACATTCTTTTTGAGTTTGATATTTTATTTCTTCAGCTTCAAGTCTGATAGCTCTTAATAGTGCAGATTCCTTTAAAAGATTTTCTTTTTGAATTTCAGCTTCTTCAATAATTTTGCTAGCTTTTGTGTTAGCTTCTGCCAATATTTTATCTTCTATTTTTTTGATTACCTTTTTTAACATAAATATTCTCCTTTGCTTGTATCTTAATAATACAAACAAATTGCGACATATTTTGTCGGAGTATAAATTTGGCTATTTATATAAATTTAGAATTTGTGTAAGGCTATTTTTGTACTCGCAAATTAACTCTTTAGGAGATATGATTTTTACTTTATCTTCCCATTTATATAGATTCCAACAAATTTCTGTCATACCACTTGCCAAAAATCTTACTGTTATAGAGCCATCGCTATTTTCTATTTGTTTTTGAGTTGGATGGAAATAATAATTCAGAACATCATCCCTAACACTTTTATCAAACAATAATTCAATTTTCTCCGGTTTAGAATTAAATATTCCAAAAGATTGCTCCGAATATTGCTTTAAATCAAAGGTTTCATCTTTTTCAAAAAACTCATCAAGTTTTTCTAAGTTTTTAATCTTTGAAATTGAATATTTTAAAATTTCTTTTGAATACTCATCAAAACCTACCAAATAGTTCTTTTCCCAATATTGAATACCATAAGGGTGAATAGTAGCTTTAAATTTGTATCCACTAGAATTTGTGTAATCAAATTGTAATTTTTTTTGTTCTAAAATAGCTTGTGATATTATTTCGTAAGTTTTTGGTTCAGTATTTTCTTTTGAATACTGTCTTATAGCACATCCTTGTGATTCTAGTAAATATTGAATATCTGTTTCAAGAGAATTTGATGATTTTGGATTAATTGATTTAATTTTAGATATCAATTTTTCAAGTTTATCTTTTCTTGTATTATCATTAATTAATTCTTTTAATTGCTCTAACAAACAAAAATCATCGCTGGAAAAATTTATTAATGGATTAATTGTGCCTTTTTTCAGTCTAAAATGTTTCTTTCTATCGGTTGGATTTTCAACAACTTCAATTTTATCTCCAAACTGTTCGACTAAAACTGACATCATGCGTTCTAGTCTTCTGCGATTGAAGCCATACATTTCTTGCAACTCATCATAAGTTTTTCCGGTATATGAATTTTGCAAAACCAATAATAAATCTAATAATTCGTTTAATTTTTCCGGTCTTGTCATCTATTTTGAATGCACCTCTTTATGTTCACATTTGGTCAAATAAGTTAAGTTAGCTGCACTATTGTTATATCCATCATTATCTTTATGATGAATCTCAATAGGACATTTTTCACATTTTGGGCATAGTTTTGGCTTCTCGCACCAAACTTTTGCAACTAATTGGTAAACGTATTTGTATTGTTCATCAGGAATTTCTGTCCAAAGTTCTTTATGTTTCTCTTTATCAATTTGAAGATATCCTTTTATTGTTTTGTTGTCATTGTCTGAATTTTTTACTTCTTCAACTTGGTGTAAAATTTCATCATTATATTTAATTCTACCTAGATTGCTAACATATAGTGTTATTCTTTTTTTTCTGCCGTCTATATTTAGTGGTTCAAAATTTTCATTATTTAGTTCTTCACTTGTTGTATCAAAGGTCGGATATTTCTTGAGTTCATCAGGATTTTTAAGTTGTCCGTTTGAATCTGTGTACTGCTTATTTATTTCCTCTTTGCTCTTTAATAAGCTCTTTAAATTTTGAATATCAATGTCTGTCATAATGTTATCTCCAAATAAATTTTACCACAAAACCCGTCAAATATTGTCGGGCAAATCAATTTCTTCAAATTCAAAATGTTTATAATTGTATTTCAAGCTAAAAACGCCATAATCAAGATTTAAACTTTTCAGTGTCAACAGCGAATAAACATCATCGGCACTATGCTTTATATCAATAATTACATCTGAAAAATATTTTACAGTTTTAAAGATAACAACATCATTCACAAAATCAGTATTACCTAAATTTACAAATAATATTGCTTTATATTCATATATTAATTGTTTTAATTCTGCTAGTAGCTCGTTCTCTGGCAATTTGCCTAACGAAAAATTTTTCAAATTATCAATAAAAACATAATCAGGCTTTTGGGTTGCCAAAAGTCTTTTTAATTCTGTTAAATCCTTAATATTACTATCAGATAATGTTATATTCCATTTTTTTATTTCATTTTTTGATTTTTCAAAGTCACAATTTTTTGAATTGAGTGTAATTAATTCCATAAAAAATCTTTTTTCATAAAAATCATCTTTAAAATATAAACAGTTTTTATTGTCTATTGCAAATTGTTTTACTAAATTTAAAAATAATCTGCCACACATAGTACCAGAAAAAGTTATAATAGAGCCTTTATCACATTTTGATAATTCATTGTTTAAATATTCATATTGTGTTTTTATAGGTTCTTTTGATACTTTTGTCATTTCTTTAAATACTGTATCAATAATCAAATCATTCATAACGTCATCTCCTTTTATATTTTTATAATAAAAGGTTAACCCGACAAATATTGTCGGATTATTTTTTTAATAAAATCGTTATAAACTAATATGATTTTCAAATTGAACTTTACACTCTAACCGCACCATAATAATTAAAAACCGACCTGTGGTAGCACAGGTCGGTTAAAATTCGGAGACGGTGGGATTCGAACCCACGATACAGGTTGCCCCATATAACACCTTAGCAGGGTGCCGCCTTCAGCCTACTCGGCCACGTCTCCTCGGCAACATATCTATGATAACACAAAACTTTTATTTTTCAAAATAAAAATCCCGAAAAATTTTTATTCGGGATTCTAAAATACTCTCAACTATCTTATTCCAAGACAGGTATGTTATTTCACAGCTTGCAGTTTTGTTTGAATTCCTGCTTCGGAATTAATCTGCATTGCGTTCGAAATCGCCATCGTGCGTCGCTTTTTAGCTCCTCTTAATATAAATTCAACACCTGAAAAAGTGTTATTAGTCGGGGTAATAATCTTTTTTAACATATCCTATCCTTTCCGATAAATGTATTTGTCCTTGTATTATACATATCGGCATTTTTTAGAAAAACTTTAGGATTTTAACAGAAAGTGTTACAAATGTTTACATCTCTAAGCTGCGTTTATACACATCATTCTTATTATACTTGAATAAAGAGGACAAAATTACTGCAATATCCTTATCCTTATACCCTTTTGACTTCAAGACCTCTATCTTATCCTTGATATCAGCAGTTTCTGTATCTTCTTCCGCATAAACCATACACACAATTTCACCCTTAATTCCGTCGCTAAAATGCTCAAGCACCTCAGAAATACTGCCGGTCACAACCTCCTCAAACAGCTTCGTAATCTCTCGTCCCAAAGAAATCTTCGCATCACCACGAAAACTTTGAACAATCTTAAGTGTCTTTAAAATTCGCTCAGGAGAATCATAAAACACCATATTTTGTGCAGAATATTTTTTACAAATCTCCTTAATTTGACTCTCAGTTCTCGGAATAAATCCGACAAAAGAGAACTGTTCATCATCTCTCGGAAGCTGCGAAAGAAACGTCGTCACAGCACAAGCACCGGCAAGCGAAGTCACCGAAAAACCTTCTTTCAAAAGAGCTGAAACAATTACTCCCCCAGGATCGCAAATCATCGGAGTACCTGCGTCAGACACCAGAGCAACAGACTTTCCTTCTCTAATCAAGTTCAAGAAAAAGTCTATACGCTCGTGTTCATTATACTTATGATAAGAAACGCACTTTGTCGGAATTTCATAATGGTTCAAAAGTTTTTGCGTTACACGAGTATCTTCACACGCAATCAAATCAACGTCCTTTAGAACCTCAATCGCACGCATAGTGATATCTTTAATATTCCCAATCGGAGTCGGGACTATATAAAAATCGAATTTTCTTTGTGACATAGCCTTATTCTAACATAAAACTCTAATATTTTGTCTTATCCAAAAATGTTCGAACCGCATCTGTCAAATTTTCCGGAGTCACAAGTGAAGTTTCGCCATTAGTCTGTTCTGCTTTTGGAGCCAAAAACCCAGCTCTAATTTTGTTATAAAGTGTCAAAATCAAGAACAACAAGATTGAAGAAAGAGCAACTCCACCCATTGCCATCAAAAATTTCTTCGCAATTTTTTTCTTGCTCACAGGCTGTTTGTGCGGGATTACATCAACACTTGGTAATTCTTCCTGTGTTGTAGCAACCGCATTTTCTGGAAGCGTATTTTCCACAATCGGCGTCAAGCCCTCACCTGCAGTTGCAGGAGTTTCTGCAAACACAGGTGATACAAGCATTAACGCTATAAAAATCGTAAGAATTCTATTCTTCAACATTCTTTTTTGTAGTCCTTCTCGTTCTTTTTTGTGAGTTTCTATTCGGACGTCTTGTTCTTTTTGGTTTTTCTTCAGCGTTTTCTTCTGCCGGAGCTTCTTCTGCAACTTCCGGTTTAGCTTCCGCTTCCACCTTAACATCCGCTTCTTTAACTACTTCTTCCTCTTTTGCAGCAGACTTTTTAGTCTTTTTACCTGCGTTTTCCGCAATAACAGGAACTATTTCAGAATTTTCATTAATCACTGTTTGTGCAATATTTTCAGCTTGAACTTCAGCTTCTTTAACCTTACGTCTGCCTCTGCCACGTGATTTTTTCACTTCTTTTTCTTGTTTAATTTCTTGAACTTCTGCCTGAGCTTCTACAGAAGGATTTTCCGTAACTTCAAGTTTTTCTTCTTGAACCTGCTGTTCCTTAATCTCTTCAGGCTTATTGTTATTAAATTTATTATTATTGTTATTATTGTTAAATTTCTTCTTTCCGCCCATCGGAAGCTTAATCTTAGCAGCCTTAGCTCTGTACTCGCCTTCAGAAGTAGCAGAAGCAAATTTGATATCTTCCATAATATAGCCGTTGCCTTGGCAGTGCGGACAACGTTTTGCAAAGATTTCACTAATCGCTTGACCTTGTCTGTGTCTTGTCATTTCAACAAGTCCCAAATCAGATAACTGACCGACTTGCGGTTTAGCTTTATCAGCCTCAACAGCCATTTCCAACTCTTCCATCATTGCAAGTTTATCAACACGAGAAGTCATATCAATAAAGTCAATAATAATCATACCGCCAATGTTTCTAAGTCTTAATTGACGTGCAATTTCATGAACTGCTTCAATATTTGTTTTAAGAATTGTTTCATCTTGAGTAGCTGAATTAGTAAATTTACCACTGTTAACATCAATTACAGTAAGTGCTTCCGTAGTTTGGATAAACAAATAACCACCTGATGGTAAATTAACTTTCATCTGTAAAGCTGCCTTGATTTCTTTATGGATATCCATTGCAACAAGCAAAGGTTCAGAACCCTTATACAAAGTCACATTGATATTTTTGTTCATGTGCCAGTTTTGAAGAATGTTTTGAACTCTATTTAAAGCAAATGCTGTATCAACGACAATTTCTTGAGTTTCTTCATTACAAGCTTCTCTAATTACCCTGTAAAGCAAATCTTGGTCGCGGTACAATAAGCTAGGCGGAGTCATACTTTCTGCTGACGTAATAATATTATTCCATTTTTCCAAAAGAATTTCTAAATCTTCTTGAATATCAGCTTCGGTTTGACCTTCTGCCTCTGTTCTAACAATAACACCAACTCCAACCGGCTTTAGCAAGTTTACAATTGATTTTAATCTTGCTCTTTCTTTAGCAGAAGTGATTTTTTTACTTACGTTAATCCCTGCTTCATTTGGCATCAATACCAAAAATCTTCCGGGAAGTGAAATTTCGGTTGTAACTCTAGGACCTTTGTGTCCAACAGGTTC
>CAKVIM010000007.1 GCA_934754775.1 uncultured Candidatus Melainabacteria bacterium
TTCGGCGTAAAAATAATTTTCTTACCTTCATATTCGGATTGACGTGACTTTTGTTCAGCAAGTTTTTGCTCAAAAATTTCTGAATTTAGCCCGTATTTATTAATCGTGTTGACCAAATCAGAATTTGCGGTTTCCAAAATAGATGCCATAATCTGCTCTGTGCCCAAGATTTCATAACCGGCTGCAGAGAGTTTTGAAACTGCATTATCTAGCACTTCAGAAAGAGCTTCGCCTTCATAAACCGATTCAAAGCTATTCTTCTTAACATCCTCTTCCACGGCTTCCGGATGTTCAAGACGTTTAATCTTTCTCTGCACAAGCTTTGTCAAAATATCTTTTGCATTATAAATATCAAAATCAAATTGAGCCAAAATATCTTGTACATGCGAAACTTTGTCTGTTATTACGGAAAGAAACAAGTGTTCAAACAAAATATTCATATTTCCGGATTTGCTTGCCAAATCAAGAGTATGCTTAAGAATATCCTTAAAAGAGTGGCTGAAAGCTATTGTATCAGATTTCTTCTCCGTCTGTTTAACGTATTTTTGGACCTGAATTTTTACAGCTTCAGACGTTACACCGTACATTCTGAACAGCTTTAAAGATACGCCCTTCGCCTCTTCAACAAGAGCAAGCAAAAGATGTTCCGGCATAACTTCTTCGCTATGCATTTCTTTTGCCAAATTTTGGGCTTCACTTACAGCGTCTACCGCTCTTTCCGTAAAACGTTCAAACAAATTATTCTTCCTCTTCTTCTTCGTCTTCAAGTGACTCAACATAAGCACAAACTCTATTGAATTCGTCCTCATCATCTATGCTTTGGAAATAACCTTCTTCGTTTTCGTCTTCAACGTATTCCATAACGATAACTTCAGCTTCTTCATTACCTTCTTCATCAAATGGAAGCAACAAAGCATAAGTCTTATCTTCAAAGTCAATCACATCGTAAACTTCACATTTAGTCGTAACGCCATCTTCGTCGACTATTTCTACAAAATTTTGTTCTTCTGTCATAATCATTTCCCCAAATATTGTTCTAGTATCACACAGGCACTTTCGATATCTACAAGTCCCTTATTTTTGCGAAAATCAACTTTCCTTGAACGAAGCCTATTTTCAGCCTCTTCAGAAGTCAATCTTTCATCTTCTAATATTATATCAAAACCATCCAATTTTTGTGAAAAACTTATACAATCCTCTGCCTGAAAGCCGACAGAACCATCCATGTTAACGGGAACTCCCACCACAATTTTTTCTACACGGTTTTCACGAGCGATTTTTTTGATTTCTTCAATCGCCTTAATTTCAGGTTCTCTTGGCAGACAAACACAAGGTGTCGCAATTACTTGTAAATAATCGCTCAAAGCAACACCAATACGCTTTGTTCCAACATCCAGTGCCATAACCTTATGCATTATCAACCCACCTTGCTTCTATGCTTGAAATTATCATATCAAGCTGAAGCAGTTTAAAATCATCAACTTGAGGCTGCATGCGTTTTTCAAAAATATTCGCAGCTTTACGCTGATTTTTCAGAATATAACGTTTTCCGACGTAATATTCGTAAATACTCTTTCTGATAATATTAGTCAAAAATGAATAATTCGAGCCAAGAGAGTAGAACAATTCAGCTGTCGCTTTATCACCCTTTAAAAGTCTTAAATAAGCTGCAGTATTAAACGTTACAAGCTTATATGCAAGCTCTTTAGCGGTGTAAATTTCATCATAATGATCGGCAATAAATTTATCCAAATCCACATCAAAATTATTTGACTTGAACTCCAACGACAATTTGTCTATAAAATTCTTAAATTCTTCAGAAGTTATCTCATCAAAAAACCAATTTTGAACATAATCAGACAAGCAAAGTTTATCTATATCTTTTTGATTAAGCTCTCTTTTTTCAAGTTTTATTTCCGGCTTTTCAGCCTCAACATCAAGCAAAATGCTTTCCCAACAAGTATATTCGTAAGGGATAGGTTCGTCATTCAAATAAGAACTCTCTTCCGCTTGATTAATCAAGTATTTTGCAACACTTGCAGGAATCTCATATTTTTCCTGATAGTTATAAAATTTGTCAACAATTTTCACGAAATCACGTTCATACATTGAATTAAAGCCAAACGCATCAAGAATACCATAGCGTGGATTAATTACCATTGCTAAGAATTGGAGCGATTTATCAGCCCTTATTCTTGAAAAAATTATCGCCGTATTACCGTGTCCGTCTGGGAATGAAATGTACGTTTTATAAGGCTTTGACTCCTTCAAAATACCTTCATAGAATTCTTTTGTATTATCAAATCTTATCCCGGCCATTTTGAGCTCAGAAATTGCTTTATTAATACGAGCTTTCATCTCCTCATTTGCATGCTCCATTGCATGATTCAAAGCATGGTAAGCAAGTTGAGATTTTGAACGACCCAAGATTTCTAAAGCTACGACACCAACTTCTGAATTCATATAGTGAATAAAAACAGGTATAAGTATATTAGCCAATGCATCGTAGGCATAATCTTCTTCCAATGATTTAATCAGCAAAATTTTATCTGAATCCGCTATCGCATTCAAAAAGTCCATGAAATCAATTTGTGCCTCTGGATTCATTATCGCAGTTTCCAAAAGCTGCTTTGTTTCTTTGTTAATAAGCTCATTAAATTGTTCAAAATAACCGCTAATTACGTCATAGTCAATCTGGTTGCCCAAATCCTTAAGCATATTAAAAGCAACCATCTTAACATGGTCAGCATACTCAGGAGATTTAATTACATTCCAAAGCTCGTCGTTCAAAGTATCCTTATCAATAAGTTCGGTAAGCAACCAGCAAATCAATAAAGCTCGCTGTTCTGAAGCATGCACAAGTTCCCTTACAAGGACTTCTAAAACAGTCTTTTTATCCTCAATATTCTTCAAATCGGTTAATAATGAAGCGTCAGGCTTACTCGAAGTTGTCAAAGCCGTTAAAGTTGCCAATATTTCTGCTTTTATCTGAATCTTATTCATCGCTACCTCTCTACTTCTTATCACCCCAGAATGCGTCCAAAATTTGTTGAGCTTCCTCTGTTACCATTCTATCTTTAAGAATCAAATACTGTACCGCAATCATTGTACATTCAGAGCAAATGTTAACTCCGGGACCCTTTACCATTTTTATGACTTCATTTTCTCCACGTCCACAGAAGCTGCAACGCAAATGTTCGCCATCAGCTAAATTCGCTGCCGCCATCTTTCTAACTCTTCTGCCGGTTGATTTTCTTCCGGACTTGTTCCCCTCAAATTTTAGAACTTTTTCAGAAGTCATAATCAAACTCTCCTTATCAAATAATTCTACATTAAAAAAGCGATTATCGCAATTTTACAAAGCTTCAAGAGCAGCAATTTTCATAACCTTAAAATCAGGGATTTCACCCGTCCAGATTTCAATTGCTCTTTGTGCTTGATAAATAAGCATGTCTAAGCCGCCAATTGTTTTTAGCCCACGTTTTTGAGCTTCTTGTATCAAAACTGTTTTCACAGGATTGTAAACGATATCGTAAACAATCGTATCAGGAGAAAGCTTATCCAAATCCGCTCTTTCTAAAGGCATTTGATCCGCCATAAATCCTTTCATTCCAATTGGAGTCGCATTAACAACAATCGCAGAATCAGCTAAGCTTCTTATATTCTGTATTTGATAAACATTAAAATCTATTTTAGGAAACTTTGCCCTAACGTAGTCCAAAGTTTGGCGAGAGTTAATAATATTTCTCGTATAAAAATCAATTTCCTTAACACCACGCTCTGCAAGTCCAACTACAGCTGCCCTTGAAGCTCCACCCGTACCAAGAACACTGGCCCTTTTATCTGTTAAATCAACACTTTCAGGGATTGCTGTCTTAAAGCCGTAAATATCAGTATTATAGCCGTAAAAAGAGCGGTCTTCTCGTACTTTAACCGTATTTACACAGCCGGCAATATTTGCATAATCATCAATATCCTCTAGAAATAATGACATCGGGACTTTTAGCGGTATTGTCACATTAAAACCATCATAACCGTTTGCTTTTATGTATTTAATTCTATTAATCAAATCCTCAGGCGGCGTTTCCATAACATCATAAGAGCCTTCTACACCAATACTCTCAAGCCCCGCCTTTTGAATTACTGCAGAAATTGAATGTCCTAAAGGATAGCCGATTATTCCCAGTTTGTACATAAAATTCTCCCTAATATTGATTGTTTTTATTATACAATAAAAATCCGCTCTTCACCAATTGTTACAGATAATAAAAACGGGCTGATAAAATCAGCCCGTTTTTATTATCTACTAATCTTAATTTAAGAGTTTTGCAATCCTCTCTTGAACTCTTCCGGACGACTTGAACGAGCAAGTGCATCTTCGAGTGTAACTTTCTTTTTCATATACAAATCTCTCAATGCCATTTCCAGAGTTTGCATACCGAAACCTGAGTTTGTTTGCATAGTTGAATAGATTTGAGCAGCTTTAGCTTCTCTAATCAAGTTTGCAATCGCAGGAATTACCAACATAACCTCTTGAGCCATTACACGACCCTGTTTTGTTCCGTCTGCTTGCAACATAGGCAACAAAGTTTGTGAAAATACAGCAACAAGTGAGTTAGAAAGCTGTACACGAACCTGTTGTTGTTGACCTTCCGGAAATACGTCGATGATACGGTCAATTGTTTGTGATGCTGATGAAGTATGCAAAGTACCGAATACTAAGTGACCGGTTTCAGCTGCAGTCAATGCTAATCTAATCGTATCCAAGTCACGCATTTCACCTACAAGAATGATGTCCGGATCTTCACGAAGTGCGGATTTTAAAGCATTAGCAAAACTTCTGGTATCTTGTCCCAACTCTCTTTGGTGAATGATAGAACGCTTTGACGGGTGAATAAATTCGATAGGGTCCTCAATCGTTAAAATATGTTCAGAACGAGTTTCGTTAATATAATTAATCATTGCTGCCAATGTAGTTGATTTACCGGAACCTGTTGGACCTGTTACGAGAACCAATCCACGTGGCTTTTCTGCAATTTTTCTAACTGTATCTGAAAGACCTAATTCCTTAAACGAAGGCACTTGAGATGCAATTACACGGAAAGCTGCCGCATAATTACCTCTGTCTTTATATATATTTACCCTGAAACGGCTAAGTCCTTGAATACCGTATGAGAAGTCAAGTTCCCAGTCTTGTTCAAGTTTACGTCGTTGTTCCTTATTCAACATAGGGAAAAGAAGTAATTCAACTTCTTCCGGTTTAAGTGCAGGTACATCCATTCTCTGCAAATTACCATCAATACGAACAACCGGTGGTAAGCCAGCTGATATATGTAAGTCGGAACCTCTTTGTTTTACAACAACTTCCAAATATTTTTCTATAAGCATTAAAAAGCCCTCATGTTCATCACAAAATATATCATAAAATCAAACCTTTGTAAACTTAGTTTGACAAATACTCGTTAATCGCTTTCGCAGCTTTTTTACCGGCACCCATTGCATTGATTGCATTTGAAGCACCAACAGGAGCCACATCACCACCGGCAAAAATAGCAGGAATTGATGTTTCTCTTGTGTCAGGATTTACTGTAAAGTATCCCTTCTTATCTACTTCAAAATCAAAGCCGTCTAGATGTGCAGATTTCTGAATAATCGGGTTTGGACCTGTGCCTAGAGCAACAATTACGGTATCAACATCCAAGTCGGTGAAACGTCCTGTACCTACAGGCCTGCATCTGCCGGATTCATCAGGTTCACCAAGCTCCATAACCTCAAATCTCATACCTGCGACATAACCGTCTTTTTCAAGGATTTCTGTCGGAGCGTGTAAAAATTGAAAAATAACACCCTCTTCTTTTGCGTGTCTTATTTCTTCCAATCTGGCAGGAAGTTCAGCCTCTGTTCTTCTATAAACAATGTAAACTTTTTCGAACCCGACTCTCACAGCAGTTCTTGCTGCATCCATAGCAACGTTACCGCCACCAATCACGGCCACTGATTTACCGACTTTTAACGGAGTAATTGCATCCTCTTCGTTTGCGTGCATCAAATTTACACGAGTCAAAAATTCGTTTGCTGAAAATACACCGTTCAGATTTTCACCTTTAATATTAAGCATTTTAGGAAGCCCTGCTCCTGAGCAAATAAAGATTGCGTCATATCCGTCTTCCTGAAGCTGTTTAAGCGTAATAGATTTGCCGACAACAACGTCTTTAACGAATTTTACGCCCATTTTTTTAAGAGCTTCTATTTCTCTATCCAGAACAGTTCGAGGAAGTCTAAACGGTGGAATACCGTATCTTAAAACACCGCCAAATGCATGAAGGGCTTCAAATATAGTAACTTCGTGACCAGCTTTTCTTAAATCGCAAGCAGCAGTCATGCCGGCACAACCGGAACCGATTATCGCAACTTTTTTACCGGATGAAATAATTTCAGGTTCTGCAGGAGTTGTATTATCACCAACATATCTTTCCAACGCACCAATTGCGACAGCTTCGCCTTTTATACCTAAAATACAATTACCTTCGCATTGTCTTTCTTGAGGACAAACTCTACCGCAAACAGAAGGAAGCATACTGGTTTGTCTAATGATTTCACCAGCTTTTTCTAAATTATCTTCCTTTAGAGCTTTAATAAAATCCGGAATCTGGATATTTACAGGACATCCTTTCACACATCTTGGATTTTTACAGCTTAAGCATCTGTGTGATTCTTCTTTAACCTGTTCAGCAGTAAGATTTTCTTCTACAGGAAGAAAATTATGTCTGCGTTCCATTTTATCCTGTTCGTGCGGTCTTTGTCTCATATATAACTCTCCTTCAAGTAAACTCTTTTTAATAATATTCTACATCAAAAATACAGACTTAAAGCAACTAGTCCTCGATTTGTTCGAGCGAAGCCTGCAAATTTTTCAAAATATTTTCCACGGAATCTTTGTTCAACAGAGTTGACTGAACCGCAGCATTAACAAGAGTATTAATTTCTTTTTGTCCTCGACGTTGCCTTAGTTGAGGGGTGATTTTTACAATCTGTTTTGCACTTATAGAACGAGCTTTAGCTTCTAGCGTAGTATTATCATTATAAAAGCTATCACTGAGTGCAACCGAATTAGTCGCAATGACATTCGTCATCTTAGCAAGTTCAAGTTGATTTTTTGCATTCGTTAAATACAGACAGAAATCCAATGCTTCTTTTTTGTGTTTTGCTCTTAGAGGAATAACAAAGTTCATCACTGAAAAATCATTTTGACCGACAGGTCCTTTTATCTGTTCTGTTACATCAGTTTGTTCATAAACAGACGGTGCATTTTCTTTAATCATAGTCAGAAAATTAGCTCCACCCTGGAAGAAAACAATTTTACCAGCCATATACTGTTCCAAAGCTTCTCTATGCGTAAACGTAATACTTTCAGCAGGTATTAGTTCTTGTTGATAAAGAGTTTTGAACATATCAAAAACTTTTTGTGCCTTAGGATAATCTTCCGCTTCAGAAATCCCATACTTATTCAAAATTTTTACCATAGTATCGTTTTCGGTTATTGTAGGCAAGAATGCATAAGCACCCGTATTTTGTTTTACCTTCTCAGAAATCGCAGCAAGTTCCTTATAAGTTTTTGGAAGTCTAATTATGCCGGATTTTTGAAACAAGTCTTTATTATATATAGTAACCGCACTTGTCGCATACCAAGGAATAGAATAAAGTTTATCATTATATTTTAAAGCCTTGATTATCTCTGGATTGAAATTTAAAACAGCTTCTTCATCAATCTCTTCCAACGTACCTTTTTGTGCCAAAAGAGCGGAAAAATCAGGGTTTAAATTTATTAAATCCGGCGGATTATCAGTCATAACTGCTGCCAAAGTTCGTTTTTCACCTTCAGAAAACGGAACATCGACCCATTTAATCTGAACATTTGGATGCTTTTCTTCGTATGAACGAATTATCTTGTACATATAATCCGAATAATCGCCCATCTGCAAAGTCCAAAGAGTTACAACCTTTTGCTCATTATCTTTTCTAATTGAGCAGGCAGTTAAGCCCAAGATTGACAATGTTACGATTAGTAATGCAAAAAATTTTTTCATTGTATAAACACCTCGCCCTAGCCCCTCCTATTAGGAGAGAAAATGACCAAAACTTGTTAACTTTTAATCTCCGTATTTAGATTCAAATCAATATACTTGAACGTATTCAAGATAATCCCCGGCGGGAAATTATAAACATTATTGCAAGGCGTAATCTTTAATATTGAGTTTAAATTATCAACACCTGCAATCGTAGCCAAATATTTGTTTCTGTTAACCGTAAATATTACATACCCGTTTGAAGTTTGAACTTCATCTATCAAAAATCTGTTTGCAGACAAAGACGCCAATGTCAAATAGAAAAGCTTTTCCTTGTTCACGGCAAAAATCTTTGTACAATTTGAGAACATAATATTCTGAGCTATAGTAGGAGATTGTGGCGTATAAACAGCCGGCTGCTCAGCTGCAAACGCACAAGATAACATTAATAAACTCAAAATTACTACCGTTTTTTTCATAGTTCTCCCTTTTTAAAATCAGTTTAGCATAATTAAAATATTGATAACTCATACATTAACAGGATTAATTATTGCTAAATTTCTTAACATTTGGCGTTTTGAGGGTAATGTGATATAATTAACTCAAGACCAAAAGGTTGTATTTACGGAGAATGAGTACATGTTACAAGAAGCAACGAGAGCTATTAATTCAGCGTTCAATAATAGTTTTATAAAGAAATTAAGTCAATATCTTCACGACTGCGTTAGAGAAGAAGTAAAGAGCTCAACTTTTAGAAACTTAAAGGCAGATAAAGACAACAAGTGGATATTTCTAGACGACGAAGATACATTGTTTACGCAAGGTCTGGAATACATTCGTCTGGAAGGGTCTGATTCTAAGTTAACAGAATTGATGATTCAGTCTGAAACCAGCCAAAAAGACAAATATTTGATATACGGATACCTTTTCCTTGTAGGTAAATCGAAAACAGGAAAACGCAATGAGTTTTTGACTCCGCTATTGTACGCTCCTTGCCGACTTGAAAGGAACGGGGTTAACATAAATTGCATGTTAACAGACGAATTTTTGTCACTAAACACGGGTGCTTTAACTGCCCTAATGAAAAAATCTGACGACGAGGATGAAACAGAACAATTACTAGAAGGTTTATTGGACGTAGTTCCTACAGTTCCGATTACACAAGAAAAAATGGATATTTTCTTAACTACCCTAAAATCAATTGTGCCTGATATTGATGTATCACTCAATCCGGAAAACGTCGTAAAAGAAGATAATATTTCAAAAGATTTCTACAACGAAAAAATTAATTCTGAAAACCTCGATGAAATAATTGAGGAAGAAGAAAACAATAAAAAGACACAGATTAAGCTTGATAAAATCAGCTTAACAAAACAGTGTGCAATAATTTTAACAAAACGTCCCTCTGTTACAGCAGGTGTTTTACACGAATTGACTCAAATAGCAGAAAAGCCGAGCGGTATCTATCGTGAAACAGTCTTAAACTTGATTAACGAAGAATACACTCAATCTAAACCGACTGACACTCAGCAAAAAACGCTTGCAGACTTTTTTCCGGTGACTCCTTTGTCACTATCTGACGCACAATTAAACGTAGTCAAGAATGTTGAGAATGCAAAATTAGTATCAGTTTTCGGCCCTCCTGGGACAGGGAAATCTCAAACTATCGTAAACCTTGCCGCACACCTTATTGCGAACGGAAAAACAGTTCTGGTTGCTTCACGCATGGACAAAGCTGTTGACGTTGTTGCAGAACGCTTAAACGATTTAGGAGCACCATTCTTGGCTCTTAGAGCAGGTAGATTAAATTACCAAAGAGAATTGAGCATGCAACTTCAAGATTTGCTCGCAAACAAAGTTGATTTAGACGAAGGTGCAGAAAATTCAATACTTTGCGATGTTTCTGACATGGAAAATCTACTCAAAGCAATCGCAGAATTAGAAAAAAAATCTGAAAAAATAATTAAGCTTGAAGAACAGTGGACAAACATTAACAACGAAATCAAGCTTCAAAGCCATATGCACTCTAACCCGCAGTATATCAAAAACGCACTTAAGGAAGACGAAATTAACCTTGTTGAAAATTGCATAAATTCACTTTCTCAAAATATTGAGAAATCAGGATTCTTCAGCGGACTTAAAAATATGTCTGCAATCGGCAATCTCAAAAAGACACTTAAAATAAGCGGTATTGACGTAAATAACGAAAATCTTGAGATTCTAAGAACAGAACTTGAGTTTGCAAAATTGGTTTGCTCCGCACGTAAAACAGAAACAGAAATTCAAGCAACAGGCAATATTCACGTACTATCAGAACAAATCAGAAATCTTAAACGCAAGCAGAAAAGACTTGCAATCGATATTCTTAAGACTAAACGCAGACAAGCTCTAAAAGGCTTAATGCAAGACCCTGTTAAGCGTCAAAGACTTTTTGTTCACTCAAAATCCTTAGTCGAAAAGAAAAAGAACTTGCAGAATAGACTTCTTGAAACAGAAGACTTCAAGCCGCTTCTGGAAGCTTTCCCTTGCTGGTGCGTCACAACTTATGCTGTTTCAGGGTCATTACCTATGAAACCGGGGCTTTTTGATGTTGTAATCATCGATGAAGCTTCACAATGCGACATTGCAAGCTGCTTCCCTATTTTATACAGAGCAAAAAAAGCGGTTGTAGTAGGCGACGACAAGCAGTTACCGCACTTATCATTCTTAGAAAAAGCTAAAGAACAATCATTCCTTTCACAATACGGAATCAATGACAGATATCAACTTATGTGGCGTTTTAGAACCAACTCAATGTTTGATTTGGCAAATTATTATTCTATGCACCCTGTGCTTTTGGATGAACATTTCAGAAGCCTGCCGCCAATTATTAATTTCTCTAACAAAGAATTCTACGGTGGCAGAATCAAGGTTATGAGAAGAAATGACAATACTAAAAAAGTATTAGAAACAGTCGTTGTACCCGACGGTAAAGTAGATTTTGATGCTACAAGAAACTTGCCTGAAATTGAAGCTTTGGTTAAGCGTCTACACGAAATAGTTGTTGAAGATGAACGCAAAAACCCAGAAAATCCGGTTTCAATCGGTATTATTTCACCATTTAGAGCACAAGTAGAACAGTTGAAAATTTCTGTAGCCAAAGTACTTTCTGAGCACATGATGGAGAAACACCAAATTGAAATCGGTACAGCACACACATTCCAAGGGGATGAGCGTGACATAATTCTAACAAGCTGGGCTTACGCAAACAATAGTTTCCCACAAAGTTTGATATTCTTACAAAAACCGAACTTATTCAATGTAGCAATAACAAGAGCCAGATATCAAATGATTAATTTCATATCAAAAGACCCAAGAGAATTGCCTGAAGGTCTATTAAGAAGCTATTTAGGTTTTGTACAAGAATACGAAGACAGATACGCTTTAGCTAACTCTGACGATTTTGACGAAAATATTTACAAAAATGCATTTGAAAAAGAAGTTGCACAAGCGTTTAGAGAATTAGGACACGAAGTTACTTGCGGGGTTGATATTGCAGGTCTGAGTGCTGATTTAGTAGTTGATAACAAATTTGTAATTGAATGCGATGGGGTGGAAGATAAAACCCCAAGCAAAGTGACAAATATGAAAAAACAAGCAATCATCGAACGTTCAGGCTTGAAAGTTTCAAGAATTTCAAAACGTGAATGGCAATATTCGCCAAAAGCTTGTATTGATAGAGTGATTAATAGTAATTTTGAATAAATATTCATGCTAAAATTGAGTTATGAACGACTTCTCAAATCCTGACGAATTACTGAAAACATTGACTTCTGAGACAATCAGCTATCCTGATTTATTAGAATTAGCCGAATCTCTGATGCCATCACTTTCTGCTACGCACGTAAACCAAGACGGGCGGAAATATATGTCAATCACTCAGTGCATACTGGATTGTCTGAAAAGAATTCACAACTTCTCATCTAGCGAATGGGTCGCTGAAAATAAGCTCAGGTACGAATTAAATCCTACTCAAGAGCCGATAAGTTTCACTAGAATAAACAACAAAGGCGAAACTTGTTTATACAAAATGATAAATTTTGACCAAATTGATTTTTCTAAAGAGCTGGAATTCGCTGATGAATATGAAGTCGTAAAAAAGCCAAAAAGAAAAAAATTAGAAAAAAGCGAAGAAGATGAAACATTTCTAAAAGTTTTAACCTTGCTAATAAACGGAGAAAATGTTTTTTTGACAGGATTTGCAGGCACTGGGAAAAGTTACATTCTAAACAAGCTTAAAGAGTATTTTAAAAAGAAATTAACTATCACAAGCACAACCGGTATAGCTGCTGTTAATGTAAAAGGTCAAACTCTGCATTCTTGGGCAGGAGTCGGATTATGCAGAAACTCCATTTATAATACAGTTGAAAAAATCAAGAAACGCCCCACTCAATACCGACAAATTATGAACTGCAAAATTCTTGCGGTTGATGAGATTTCAATGTTAAATATTGAAGCTTTTGAATACATAAATGAAGTATTGAGAGAAGTTAGGGAGTGCAACGACCCGTTTGGCGGCATTCAGGTTATATTTATCGGTGATTTTTTTCAACTCCCACCGGTTGAAAAAGAAGGTGAAATCAGGCACTATTGTTTTGACTCACCGGTTTGGGATAAGCTCGGATTAAAGAATGTTGTACTAAAAAAGAACTATCGTCAAAATGAAGCAAACTTCATCACAGCACTTGCTCATATGAGAGAAAATTGTCTTGAAATTGAAGACATTGAGCTACTCAAAACTCGTTGCACAGAAAATGAAGATTCAGATATTTTACACATTTTTTCTACAAACGAAGAAGCAAACCGATACAATTTAGCGAAATTCAACATGATTGATGAGCCGATAAAGCTTTTCGCAGCAGAAGATGGGGTCTATAGAGGAACAAAGTTTGTCAAAGACGGTTTCACAGAGAGTGAAAATTATATTTTAGAAATATTTTCTAAGAATTGCCGTGCTGAGAGAGAAATCGCACTCAAACTCGGAGCAAGAGTAATGTTACTCATTAATATGGATTTTAATAAAGGGCTTATCAACGGAGCTTGCGGCAATATCATTGGATTTAACCAAGAGACAATCAGCATAAAATTTGATAATGGTGTTGTGGCAGCTATACCAAAGCACACATTTGAGTATTACTACAATGAGCGGGTTGTTGCCGAACGGCTTCAATACCCGCTAAAATTAGCTTACGGTATCACTATCCACAAATCGCAAGGAATGACGCTTGATAAACTTGTCGTTGATTGTGCAAGGATTTTTGAGCGTGGGCAAAGTTATGTTGCGATGAGTCGTGTTAGAACCCTTGAAGGGCTATATCTAAAGAACTTTGAGCCGGAAAAAGTGCTAGTAGATAACAGGGTTGCAGAATTTTATGAAAACTTGAAAGAAGTTGAAAATGTCGAACCTAATAATCTTTCATTAGATTTGGAGCTGGAAGAAGAGCCCGTTAAAACAACCGAAGATGAAGCCAGAAAGCTTATCATAGAATGCATTCGAGAGTTTAGCGGACAATATGGCAAAAGCGGATTTGCAAAGATTCTTGCAGGAAGCAGGCAGGTTAAAGAAAACGGTGATGTTGCTTCATCAGAATATTTGGGAGCACTAAAAGGTTGGCGGCAAAAAGCTATCGGGAAATTGATTGATGAAATGGTTGAAGAAGGCAAAATAAGCGTTTCTAAAATCATTTATGGCAGACCGGTTTTAAGTATTAAAAAATAATTTATTGTATAATTAATATATGAAATATGCGTTAGTACTCGTAAATATTAAGGGGTTGGGAGTTAAGACTTTCAGTTATTTAATCCCCGAGGAGATGAAAAATATTATCCAAATCGGGCAGGCTGTACTTGTACCATTCGGACGTCAAGGATTGATTAATGCGTTTATTGTCGGATTTTCAGACTACCTTCCGGGAGATTTTAAAGCTAAAAAAATCAACAGAATACTGGATGAGACGCCTTTATTTTCACTTAAATACCTAAAACTGTTAGAATGGGTCGCAAACTATTATTGCACAGACTTTGTGACAGTTTTGAATGCTGCTCTTCCAATGAAATTGATAGAAAAGAACGCAAAAGTTGAACTTGCAGTTTCTTTTATAAAAGAAGATGACGAAAAACTAACCAAAAGACAAAAAGAAATTTTAATTCTTTTAAAAGAGCGTGGGAAATGTTCTCTGATTGAGTTTGAAGAGATTGCCAAAACTACACGTGCCACAATGAAAAAGCTGGCAGAAATGGGTTGTGTAAAAATCGAAGAAGAATATATTTACAGAAATCCGCTCTCAATCTTCAAAGATATTAAAACAGAGCCTTTGTTTGAACTTTCAGGAGAACAAATTACAGCCTACGAAGGAATCAAAGCTAAATTAAAATCACCCAATCCCATTTTACTGCACGGTGTAACCGCATCCGGCAAAACTGAAGTTTATTTTAAACTCATTAAAGATGTTATCGATTCAGGCAGAAACGTACTTTTCCTTGCACCTGAAATAGCACTGGCTTCGCAGCTCACAAAGCGTCTTGCAAGAAAATTCGGAATCCGTGATGTAGCAATTTGGCACAGCAGTATTTCGGAAGGTGAAAAATACGACGTTTGGCAAAGACTCTACAAAAACGAGATTAAAATACTTGCAGGGGCACGCTCTG
Organism: uncultured Candidatus Melainabacteria bacterium; assembly: GCA_934754775.1. GTDB lineage: Bacteria > Cyanobacteriota > Vampirovibrionia > Gastranaerophilales > Gastranaerophilaceae > CAG-196. The sequence continues at coordinate 14,754 of CAKVIM010000007.1, forward strand.
CCGTATTTGCACCGCTTCAAGATATCGGACTGATTATTATTGACGAAGAACACGAAGGAGCATACAAACAAACAAATCCTGCTCCCCGATACGATGCAAGAGTTGTTGCAAGAAGATTAGCACAATTTCATCAAGCACCACTAATCTTAGGGTCTGCAACACCTGACGTTTCAACGTACTACTTTGCGACCAACAACAATAATCTGTTTGAGATGCGTAAGCGGTTTAATAATTCGCCGCTTGCAAAACCACAGGTAATTAACATGCAAGAATACGGCAAAGCCTCTTATCGTGGGATTATATCAAAGCCACTCCAAACAGAAATTACAGAAACGCTCGAGAGAGGTCAGCAAGTTATTTTATTAATGAATCGCCGTGGATATTCGACTTACACCCAATGCAAAGCCTGCGGAACCGTAATTGAATGCCCGGATTGTTCAATCCCAATGATTTGGCACACGAGCGTAAAAAAACTTAAATGTCATTACTGCAATCGTGAGATGAGTTTCCCTGATTTCTGTCCGCAATGCGGAAGCGACGCATTATCAACATCAGGCGTCGGAACCCAAAAAATCGAAACCTTGATAAAAGAACTTTACCCGGACGCAAGAGTTGAAAGAATTGATAGCGACATTTTAACAAGAAAAAATGCACATATTGAATTGCTAAACAAATTTCAAAAGGGCGAAATCGATATCCTAGTCGGAACACAAATGATTGCAAAAGGCTTAGACAATCCAAATGTCACACTGGTTGGAGTTTTGAGTGCAGATTCAGGCTTCAATATTCCGGACTATAGAGCATCTGAAAGAGGATTTCAACTGCTTACACAGGTTGCTGGACGTGCAGGTAGAGGCGAATTCAAGGGCAAAGTTCTATTTCAGACCTACAATCCTGACTATTACGCATTCCAAACCGCAAAAGCACAAGACTATGAAAAATTCTTTGAAACAGAAATCAAATCCCGCCAAGAATTTGATTATCCACCGTTTAGCCAAATCATCAGATTGATTTTATCTTCAGAAAATAATTTTCGAGCCGAAAAATCAGCGATGGAAATTGCCATGCGACTTAATACCATGACTGAAAAATTTGGTTTTGACGAATACTTAGAAACCTTAGGGCCAACACCATGCGTTATTGAAAAGCTAAACGGATTTTACAGATTCCAAATCCTTATCAAAAATAAACTTTCACAAAAAGGCCACGATTTTATATCAAAATTCTTAGGTAAAATCACTATGCCTAAAGACATAAGATTGGCTATTGATGTTGATCCGTTAGACATTTTGTAAAGAAATATTAAGATTTTGGCAAGAATTTCTTTTAGGAGAGTTAATAATAAAGTGAAGGAAAAGGAAGCATAGTATGCAAGTAAATTTAAATTATTCTCAAGACACAGTTGCCAAACCAAAATTTAAAGGTAGTTATAAAAGAACCGAAAATGGTACACCCTATTATAAGACAAATGCAGGAGTCGTTACCGGTAGCATAGTAGGGGGTATATACCTTCTGAACTCTGCTTTTAATTTCAAAAGAATGAAAATGACAAGTTTATTAGGATTGGGACTGGGATTAGCATCAATTGGCTGTGGAGCTATAATTGATAGTATTCGCAACAAAAAAGCTGCAAATGTTGCTGATGATGTTAGAAAATATGGTAAAGAAGAAGTTTTCAAAACAAATGAACAAACTGAAGCTGCTAGAAATGGTAAGGTATATTACAGGTCTAATGACGGTGTAAAACATGGTTGGCAACTCGGTTCTCTACTAGGTCTTGTATTCGGTGGACTTGCAATTCCTACTATTAAAAGTGATCTAAAAAAATCCTCTGAAAAAGATTCAAAGGCACTAACTAACAAAAAACCAAAACCAGAAATGCTGACAAAATCTGCGGTAACAAAATCTATTGGTGCGTATGCAGTAGCATTTGCTATTGGCGGTTTAATTTTGGGTAAAATCACCGACCACTTCAATAACAAAAGTGCTCAAAAACATGCTTAAATATCAACCTTAATATATAAAAATATAAAGGATAGTCAAACGACTATCCTTTATATTATGAAATGAAAATTTTCAAATCAACTATACATTAGCAACAGCCTTAGGACCAGCGTTAACGATTTCAGCCGGCATGTTTGGATACTTAGCTGAGAAGTTATCAGCAAACATTTGAGCCAACTTGTTAGCAGCTTCGTCATAAGCTCTCTTATCTGACCACATTCCACGAGCATCAAGCATTTCGTCTGGAACGTTAGGACAAGAAGTTGGGTAATCTACGTTGAATACATCATGGTGTTTGAATTCAATTGAATCAAATGAACCGTTCAATGCAGCAGTTACCATAGCTCTTGTGTAAGATAATTTCATTCTCTTAGCACCTGAAGCAGCTGAACCGCCTGCCCAACCAGTGTTAACCAAGTAAACCTTAGTACCGTATTGGTCAAGTTTGTCACCTAACATCTTAGCGTAAACTGAAGCATCCATTGGCATGAATGGTTCGCCAAACAATGTTGAGAATGTAGGTTGAGGTTCTGTAACGCCTCTTTCAGTACCAGCTAACTTAGAAGTGAAGCCAGTTACGAAGTGGTACATAGCAGCATTCTTGTCTAATCTAGAGATTGGAGGCAATACGCCGAATGCATCAGCTGTCAAGAAGATAACAACCTTAGGAATGCCACCCTTAGAAGGGATTTGAGCATTGTTGATGTAGTTGATTGGATAACCAACACGAGTGTTTTCTGTTAATGAACCATCTTCAAAATCGAATTCTCTTGTTTCAGGATCCATAACAACGTTTTCAACCAATGAACCGAATTTGATAGCGTTGAAGATATCTGGTTCGTTTTCAGCTGAAAGGTGAATACATTTTGCGTAGCAGCCGCCTTCAAAGTTGAATACGCCATCTGGTGACCAACCGTGTTCGTCATCACCGATTAACTTACGGTTTGGATCAGCTGACAAAGTAGTTTTACCAGTACCTGAAAGACCGAAGAATACAGCAGTTTCACCGGTTGCAGGGTCCATGTTAGCTGAACAGTGCATTGGAAGAACGTTTTTCTTAGTCATAACATAGTTCATAGTAGCGAATACAGATTTTTTAATTTCGCCTGAGTATTGAGAACCGCAAATGATGATTTCGTGAGCTTCGTAGTCAATAGCGATACAAGCTTCTGAATTTACACCATCAACTTCCGGATCACATTTGAAACCAGGAGCACAAAGAATAGTGTAATCAGGTTCACCGTAGCTAGCCAATTCTTCAGCAGTTGGTCTGATTAATAGTTCATGAATAAACATGTTTTGGCTTGCTAATTCGTTGATAACTCTGAATTTTTGAGTATAAGTTTTGTCAGCACCAGCAAAACCATCGAAAATAAATACTTCTCTGTTTTGTAGGTAAGATGCAATTTTACCCTTAATTGAGTTAAATCTTTCTCTGCTGATAGGTCTGTTTACCTTACCCCAAGCGATATCGTTGTGGATAGATTCTGTATCAACAATAAATTTATCCTTAGGTGAACGACCAGTGTATTTACCAGTTGTAACAACCAAAGCACCGGTGTTGCTCAATGAGCCTTCACCTAATCTTAAAGCAGCTTCTGTTAACTGAGCAGGTGTCCAGTTTCTATGAACTGCTTTTGGTCCGATAATACCAAATTTTTCAATTCCGTATGTTTCCATAATATAGCTTCCTCCTTTTTTAAAGCTTCTTTTATACATAATAACTGTATTACAAACACTTATAAAAATCAAATAGTTACGGAGAAAAATTGTCTAATTCAGGAAAGAATTTTCCAGACAATTTCCGCAACAAAAAAAGCATTCGTTAGGCAATGCAGAACGACCTATTTACCCCTCACTTACTTAATATCAACCACACTGACTCCGTCGCCACCTTCTGCATCCTCGCCGACACGAAATTTTGCGACATACGGAGAAGTTGACAAAAACTCCCTTACAGCTGATTTTAAAGCCCCAGTACCATGACCATGGATTATATAAACAGGAGAAAGATTTGCAAGACTAGCCTTATCCAAATAAATCTCTAAATTATCTAAAGCTTCCTCAACTTTTTCACCACGTAAATCCAATGTATTTGAAACATCCAAACGTCTTACGGAGAAAGATGAGTCCTTCTTCATTGCACCCAAAGGCAAATTAACCTTCTTTGCAAGTTGAGGATTATAAACCGCAAGTTTGTCCTTCTTAACCTTAGTCTTAATCATACCCATCTGGATATAAAGAGCGTCATTTTTGTCCGGCAAAGATAGCACCGTAACCGGTTGGTTCAAGTCTTTAATCATAACCTTATCGCCTACCTGAACCTTGCTCCAATCAAGTTCTAAATACTGTTCTTTTTCTTCCAAAGCATGTAAATCTGAGCGGAAGCCTTGTTCCAAAAGAGCAAGTCTTTCATAAGAACGTCTTGCAATCTTTTCTGATTTTTCACGACGCAATTCTGCTAAAATCTCCTTAATCTCAGCCTTAGCATCGTCCAATTGACCTTCAAACCTATCTTTTATAATCTTCAAAGACTTTTTCTTTTCCTTCTTATGTTCAGAAAGTTCTTTCTCATAATGTTTCTTAAGCTCATCCGCTTCAGCGTTTCTTGATTCAGCCTCTTTTAAGTTTGTATCCAGTCTTTGTTGTGTATCCTGAAGCCTTTCAACCACAAGCGTAGAGCTATCCCTTTGTGTAATCAAAAGTTCCTTAGCTTCCCACACAAGATTTTCAGGCAAGCCCAAATTTGAAGCAATAGAAATCGCATTACTCAACCCCGGAATACCGATAATCAACTTATACGTAGGAGAAAGCGATTCTGTATCAAACTCAACTGACGCATTCTTAAAATACGGGTCTGTATATTCTAATGTCTTAAGCTCCCCATAGTGAGTCGTTATAATAGACTGGGCTTGGCGTTTAGCAAACTCTTTCAAAATAACTTCCGCCAAAGTCGCACCCTCTTGAGGATCAGTACCGGCACAAAGTTCGTCAATCAGAATAAACGTATCAGAATCAGCGTTTTCCAGAATATCAATAACATTTTTCATATGAGATGAGAAAGTTGACAAATTCTGCAAAATACTTTGTTCATCCCCAATATCCGCCAAAACCTTTTCAAACGGATAAATATGAGCCTCGGCACACGGCAAAAACAGCCCAGACTTCATCATCAGAATAAACAACCCGACTGTCTTTAATGCAACAGTCTTACCACCTGTATTCGAGCCAGTAATGATAACAGATTTATAATTTTCGCCTATCTCAAAATCATTCTCTACGATTTTTTCAACATGCCCAATCAACAACGGATGTCGCATCAAATCAATCTTAACAAGCTTATCTTCACTAACATCCGGCTCTATAGCCTGAATTTTTACCGCATATCTTGCTTTTGCGAAATGAAAATCAATCTGTGCTAACAATTTTTCCGTAAGAAGCAATGCGTCCATCTCACGTCGAACTTCATTGCTCAACGCTGTCAATATTCGGATAATCTCTGCATAAATCTTTGATTTTAGCTCACGTATCTTATTATTAATAGGCACAATCTGAGCCGGCTCAATATAAAAAGTCTTATTTGTAGCAGAAACGTCATGGACAATTCCGCCAACCTTACTCTTAGAAGATGCCTTGACCTGAAAAACAATTCTATCATCTCTTAAAGTATAAATATTTTCCTGCAAATGTTTCTGAAACTCCGGTGAATTCATCAGATCCTGAACCCTTTGCTTCAAATTTGCTTCCGTGTCCCTTAAAGATGCATAAAGTCCTTTTAATTCAGAATTAGCGTTCTGTTTGACCGTCATATTGTCATCAAAAGTATCCAGAATTCTATCTTCCAATTCCTTATTAGAATACAAATCATTCGTCAGATTTTGCATAGAAGCATCAAACGGCAAGTTTTCTTTCAAAAAGTTTCTCACAACTCTCGAAGTTCGCATCGTTTTCGCTATATCAACAAGTTCCTCTTCGACAAAATATTCGTTTCTTTCTCGAAGTTTTACAAAGTTTTGAATCTTATCAATCGGAATATCTCTCGCCAAATCCAAAACATCTTTAGCCTCTCGAGTAAACACAAGCTGAGCCTTTATATCCTCAGGTTTAACAAAAGGTGTCAAATCCAAGCACAACGCCCTTGACTGCTCCGTCTTAGCAAACTTCGACAATTCAGACAATATTTTATCGTATTCAAGTGATTTTTGTGATTTTTGGACAATACTCATTATATGAGAATTATAATTAGAACAAAATTTTGACGCAAGATGCAGTTTTAATTTCTAAAAAAGGAGCCTGTTCCTTCGGAACAGACTCCCAAAATTTGCTTTTTCTAAAAATTATAATTTAGAAGCAACCATCTTAGTAGTTTCAGCTAAACGAGTTGAGTAACCCATTTCGTTATCGTACCAAGAAATAATCTTAACTTGGTTGCCGCCCATAACTCTTGTTAACAAAGCGTCAACAGTTGAAGATTGTGAAGTACCAACGTAGTCAGAAGATACCAATGGTTCTTCAGTGTAGCAAAGAACATGTCCGTCAGCACCTTCTTTAAGAGCTGCGTTTACTTCTTCTACTGTTACATCTTTTTTAAGTTCAAATACAACGTCTACTAATGAAACGTCTGGAGTAGGAACTCTCATAGCGAAACCATCCAATTTACCTTTTAATTGAGGTAATACTAGAGCAACAGCTTTAGCTGCACCAGTTTTTGTAGGAACGATGTTCAAAGCACCAGCTCTAGCTCTACGAGGGTCTTTGTGACCAGCATCAAGAATTCTTTGGTCGCCAGTGTATGAGTGAACTGTTGTCATCAAACCTTTAACGATACCGAATTTTTCATCGATAACTTTAGCTACTGGAGCTAAGCAGTTTGTTGTGCAAGATGCCATTGAAATAACATTGTGTTTTGCTGGATCATATTCTTTGTCGTTTACGCCCAAAACGATTGTTTTGTCTTCGTTAGTTGCAGGAGCTGAAATGATAACTTTCTTAGCACCAGCATCGATGTGAGCGTGAGCCTTAGTTGCATCTGTGAAGAAACCAGTTGATTCAACAACAACTTCTACACCTAAATCTTTCCAAGGTAATTGTGCAGGATCTTTTTCTGCGAAGAATTTAATTTTCTTACCGTTTACGATGATACCTTCTTCGTAAGCTTCTACTGTACCATCAAATTTACCCATTACAGAGTCATATTTAAAAATACGTGCTGCGTCTTCAGGTTTTAGACCTGGGTCGTTAATAGCAACGTAATCAATTTCATTGAAGATACCTTCTCTGATAGCTGCTCTTAATGTGTTACGTCCGATTCTACCGAATCCGTTAATTGCTACTTTTACCATAAGTTTTACTCCTTCTTATCTTGTAGTAACTTTCTCTTAACATGATTATGTTAATTCAAACAAAAATCTTAATCAATATTTGAAATATTAATTTTTCATTAACTTATTTTTCGCCCAATAAAATTTATAAAAAAAAGTGGGCACTCCTTAGAAAAGGAGCACCCACTAAACTATACCATCAAATCTCTATTGAGCTTTTTTACTAGGTATTCTCATTGAGTAGAATGAGCGGATTACAAAGATTAATGCAATCACTAAAATCACTGCACCAACAATTTTTGCGTGTTCTTTGAATGTTGGGTTAATAGCGATTTCCATAGCCAACAAGCCAAATAATGTTGTAAATTTGATAATCGGGTTCATCGCAACTGAAGAAGTATCCTTGAACGGGTCACCTACAGTATCACCAACAACCGTTGCTGCGTGAAGTTCAGTACCCTTTTCTGCCATATCAACTTCAACAATCTTCTTAGCGTTATCCCAACAACCGCCGGCATTTGCCATGAATACAGCTTGGAACAAACCAAATACCGCAATTGCTATCAAATAACTTACGAAGAATGAAACCGGAGCTGAATCGTCACCGACCGGAGCTGACAAGCAAGCAAGTGCAAGTGCAAAACCGAACAATGCGATGAAGATATTGTACATACCTTTTTGAGCATATTGAGTACAAATCTTAACAACTTCTTTTGAGTTAGAAAGATTTGCACACTTATCATCAGCTTCACCCAATTTGATATTATTTTTAATGAATTCTGTTGCAGAATAAGCACCTGTTGTTACAGCCTGCATTGAAGCACCTGAGAACCAATAGATTACCGCACCGCCGGCGATAAATCCGAGCAATGTGTATGGGTTCAACAAGTTCAAAATCATTTCAGGCTGAATACCCAATGTTTCTTTGATTACAAGAATCAATGAGAAAATCATTGTAGTAGCACCAACTACAGCAGTACCGATAAGAACCGGTTTTGAAGTAGCTTTGAATGTGTTACCTGCACCGTCGTTTTCTTCCAAATATCTCTTTGCATTTTCAAAGTCAGGTTTGAAACCATAGTATTTTTCAATACCTTCTGCTACATTCGGAATTTCTTCAATCAATGATAATTCGTAAACGGATTGAGCGTTATCGGTAACAGGGCCATAGCTGTCAACTGCAATTGTTACAGGTCCCATACCTAAGAAACCGAATGCTACAAGACCAAATGCGAATACTGACGGATAAATCATTACCTCATTTGGAATAGACAAGCTTGCAAAATAAGCCAAGCCCATCAAAAGAACTACAATTGCACCAATCCAGAACCCTGAGAAGTTTCCTGATACAATACCTGAAAGGATTGTAAGAGAAGCACCACCTTCTTTTGAAGCAACAACAACTTCGTGAGTGTGTTTTGCTTTAGGGCTGGTAAATACTTTTGTAGCTTCAGGAATAAGTGCTGCACCTAAAGTACCGCAAGAAATAATGATTGATAATACCAACCACAAGTTGCCTGCCATATCTTTCAAAAGTACATTACTTACGCAGAATGTCATAACAATTGACAAAATTGAAGTAATCCAAACAAGGCTTGTTAATGGAGCTTCAAAATCAAACTTTTTAGCTTTTGCTGTGAATGCTTTTGTTAAAGCACCGTTAATCCAATAAGCGATTACAGATGTTATAATCATCAAAAATCTCATTGTGAAAATCCAAGCAAGTAATTGCACTTGGAAATCTTTGAATACGCCTAAAAGAATAAAGCTTACTAACGCAACACCTGTTACACCATAAGTTTCAAACCCGTCAGCAGTAGGTCCGATTGAATCGCCTGCGTTATCACCGGTACAATCAGCGATAACCCCAGGGTTACGAGGGTCATCTTCTTTGATACCGAATTGAATTTTCATCAAGTCAGAGCCAATATCTGCAATCTTTGTAAAAATACCGCCTGCAACACGAAGAGCAGAAGCACCCAAAGATTCACCGATTGCAAAACCGATAAAGCAAGCCCCTGCAAGTTCTCCAGGAACAAACAATAGAATTACAAGCATCATAATCAATTCGATTGACACAAGTAATACACCGATGCTCATACCTGCTTGAAGCGGAATATTCATAATATTTAGCGGGTTACCTTTAAGGGCAGTAAATGCAGTTCTTGAGTTTGCAAGAGTGTTCATTCTGATGCCAAACCAAGCTACCAAATATGAACCCAAAATACCTAAAACAGACCATCCTAAAATGATTAAAACAGATTGTAAAGGCATTCCTTGCAAGAACCAGAAATAGAACGCAATACATAAACCAATCAAAACTTCTAATGCCAACAAGAATTTACCTTGTTGTACAAGATAAGTTTTGCAAGTTTCGAAAATTGTGTTTCCTACTGCGTTCATTGCTTCATGAACTTCAACTTTCTTAACCTTAAAGAACTCTATAAGCCCGAAAATTACACCGACAACTGAAACAGCCAAACCGATTAGCAACAAATTGTAGCTATCTGGACATTCCAATTTGATATTCGGAACTACAAGAGAAGCTTCTCCCGCAAAAGCAGGAGCTGATAAAATCATTGCAAACAAAGCTGCAAACAATGATTTTGCGTGTTTTTTTAGCATAACTCTCTCCTTTTTCTAACAATATTGAAAATAAAACACTAATGCAAATATTATATAAAATTTAAAGCAATAATACAATAGTCTAATGTGGAATTATATGAGTTTTAACCTAAAGCCATCCCCGGATTAATTTTATAAACAAATAAAAGTTCGTACATTAATTGAACGGCACGGACATCACCCTCGCCAAGGGAGAGGGTGGTTTTTCAATGCGAAAGCTTTGCTTGAGCATTAGAAAAACGGGTGAGGGGACGAATTGATGTTCCCTTGCTGGGTAACACCTCACCCGTAGTCGTAACGCTCGCTCCGCTCACGAACGACTACGACCTCTCCTGCTAGGAGAGGTCGTTATTTACTTTATTTAGACAATTTATCAATAAAAAAGGATGAACCAACGTTCATCCTTTTTTTTATTACTGGGCATGAAGAGACTCGAACTCCCACGCTTTCGCACTAGTTCCTAAGACTAGCGTGTCTACCATTCCACCACATGCCCATCTATGTGATAAAGGTCTTACTGACCATACTTATTCAATTTTCAGTTTTCTTATTTGACCTTGAGCGTGTCTACCCCTCTCGTAAAACGTGACATTTAGTCACCTTTTCCTCGGCAGAGTACCACATGCCCATCTATGTGACAAAGGTCTTGCTGACCATACTTATTCAATTTTCAGTCCACCTTCCAAGAAAGCCAACAAGTTGAGTATACCAAGAGCATAAGCTAATGTCAAATTATTCTTTTAAATTTGATTATTAAGTTTTGTAACAATAAATAAGCCGGCTGAAATCAAGGCATTTATATATACTTTATATAATTGTAAGACTAAGATGACGAGGCAATAAAAATGACCTACAATTTTTTCAACCTTAACAGTATGATGTCAGGCTTTCCAATGTTCAATGGTGCTTCACTTTTGGGCATTAATAGCGGTTACTCTAATGCATATACCGGCATGCAAGTTGCAAATATCTTTGCCGGAGTTTTAGGTCAAGTTACTAATGCTTACCAAGCAGAAAAAACTGCTGAAAAACAAGCTGATCTCGATATGGATAATGAGTATAAAAATATAGACGACCAAATTTCTTCCACTTTAAAAGAAATCGGAAGTGGATATGATGAACATAATTACACAACTGCAACGTTAGACAGCAAGTATGATACAACTATAAGTGAAAAACAAACTACAGCTAATGACGCCACAAATACATATAACACAGAAGAAAACTACCTCAAGGAAAATAAAAGTAAATACAATGAAATAAAGGCAAAAAGCGTAACAGAACGCACAAAAGATGATAAAGATTTTATTGAAGATTACGATAAACGCAATAACAAACTAAGTACACTTAAAGCAGCTCAAGAAAATGCTAACCGTGAGCTACAAGCTGCAAAAGACGCAAAAATACAAGCACAAAGAAAACTTGATGCAAACATAAGAAAAGTAACAGAACTTCTCGCTAAACGAGCTAAGCTTGAAAACCAAATCAACAACAGAGATTTGGACAAATTGAGCAAAAAAGTTAAAAAAGGTTCTGATGATGATTTAACTAACAAATTAACTAAAAATGGAGAAGTTATAGATACGCAAACTTATACTGTAACTGATTTTAACACAGCAGTACATAGACTTATGATTTCAACAAGAGGCAGTGAAGAAAGATACAAAAATGCTCAACTTGTAAGCGACATTTACAAAAAACTTCCTGAAACTGATAAAAATAGCAGACTCAAGAAATGTGCAGAAATTGCAGAAGAAGAAATTCGCAAACACAAAAAGCCTGATAATGAGACTCAAGGAGCATAATCAGAACGTATTTGCCCTTGCGGGTTAACACCTCACCCTAACCCTCTCCTGTTAGGAGAGGGAACGCAGGATACGTTTATTGGAATAAGCATCAACCTCGCCAGAAGGAGAGGGAGCAGTCGTTCGTGAGCTCTGCGAACGTTACGAATGCGGGTGAGGTTCAATCAGAATTTCTACCCTAAGGGCTAAACCTCACCCCACCCCTCTCTGTCACCGCAGGTGACATCTCTCCCACTCAATGGATGTTGTGGGCGAGAGTTAAGTTTTAATATATATCTCTACCTCTCCTGTTAGGAGAGGGGACGCAGGATACATTAGCAAGAAGAGACAAAATGTTAAGAATTGTAACAAAAAGATTCGATTGTGAAATCGAGTCTTTTTTATAGCGTTTATATATATGTAAGATATCAAAGATGGAAAGATTACGATGGGCAAACTAACTGAAATGTCTACAGATCAATATTCAAAAAACGTTGCACAGCAACGTTTGCTTCAAAAGTATCAATCCGGAAACTATGACGGCGGTGCAAAAACCGCTAATATGATAAATTGGGGAATTACAACAGTATTTCAAATAGCTAATTCTCTCGCAAGCCAAGACGGCAGTGGTGATAGTGACAGCAGCAATATAAGCGAAAATGATGACAAAGAACGCAAAGAGCTCAACAAAGAATTAACTAAGTTATTAAAAGAACTCGGATTGAATAGCGAAAAAGAAATAAATAATTACATAGAATCCTTAAAGGCTGATGATTATAATGATCAAAAAATTAGCAATATCAGCAAAGCAGAAAGAGCCTCTGCAATATTTGTTCGTTTGAGAGAATTAAATGCTACAAGTGACTCTAAGGGGGATATTAGTAGCATTTATGGAAGCGATGCAACAGCAGCATACGACGCAAAGCAAGAACTTAGTGACATACAAAAATTCTGCGCTGCAAGAGATGCTTTTATTGCAAGTCCGACGAAAGACAATGCAAAAGCACTACAAGATTGTGTTAAAAATATAGATAACCCAACAGTGAAAAATGGTTATAAATGCATTGAGAAAAGAGTTAAAGATATATTACTCCAACCTGACGATATAAGCTCTCTTGGTAATTCTACAAATCTTAGATATACCCAAAAGGTCTTTTATTAATACATTGACATATCATCTCACTGATAATAAATAACTAAAAAGGTCCGCTTCAATGAAGCGGACCTTTTTGATTAACCTCTGATTCCTAATTCTTTAATTAGGCTTCTGTAACCTTCAAGATTTCTTTCTTTCAAGAATGAAAGAAGTCTTTTTCTCTTACCAACCATCATCAATAGACCACGTTTTGTAGCGAAGTCTTTTTTGTTTGATTTCATGTGTTCAGTAAGTTCAGAAATCTTCTTTGTTAACATAGCGATTTGTACTTCTGCAGAACCTGTATCTTTTGCATTAGCACCGAATTTTTCAATAATTTCTTGTTTGTTCTTTAAGTTCATTATTGTATTTCCTTTAATTGTGGCTTATCAAGTCCTTGTCATCGACTACAAGTCTCTTTAAACCGTGTGAGTGACATATTGGCGTAAGCACTCTACAAGGCATAATATAATACAAAAAGAAACGTAAATCAATAGGGAGCTTCAACCATCTTAACAAATGTTTGATTTGTCCTTGCGGGATAACACCCATCCCGCATTTGTAAAGTTTTTGTTGGGCTGAAAGCCCAACCTACTAACTTTTTATTTCAAAATAATTCTTACTTTTTCTTCTTTGAAAAAGCAAGAAGAAAAAGTAAGCAAAAAGAAGAAACTTTAATTGTTTTCTACAACCTAACGGTTGTGGTTTAAATGGATGTAGCAAGCAGAGCTTGCACTCTTACGCTCGCTAAAAACGCTCGCGGCACAAATGTCGTTCATTTGATGAAATATAATCCAAGACAGGTCGCAGTCGTTCGTGAGCTTTATGAACGTTACGAATGCGGGTGAGGTTAAAGTTTCATAATTTTTACCCTACGGGCTAAACCTCACCCTGCCCTCTCCTTCTGGAGAGGGGACGCAGAATACGTTAGTAAAAATAAGCATCAACCTCGTCAAAAGGAGAGGGTGATTTGTTTTATCTATCCGCAGAGAAATCTCTCTGCAACACATTATTTATTCTAGTAGTAGCCTTATCCATATCGCCGGTTTTGTAATACAGTCTTGCAAGCAAAACCTCTCTTGAAGATGAAGGGCTCATATTATAAGCCTTCTGTGCGAATGATAACGCCGTACCATATCTTTTTACAGTTGCATAAATAAACGCAATCTCTTCATAACTTCTTGCAATTGTATCATTATCCTTTGTTATCATCGGAATCTTTTGGTACTCTTCCAAAGCTTTCACATACTGTTTGCTCTGTCTATAAGCCTTTGCAGCTCTAAAAGCTTCATCAGCCTTCTGCTCCGGAGTTAACTCAACAGGTTTAGCATCTTCCGCAGCAACTGCATTATCACCATCAACAGCAATTGGTTCCAATTTCTCAGGCTCATCTTGCTTTACTGGTTGATCTAAATTTATATTAAGAGTACCTTTCTCTTCCTTCGGCTGCTCTTGAGCTTCTTCTGCGGTTTCAGGTTCAGCAACCTTATTGATTTCTTCTACATTTGTTCGGTTAAGAATCTCATCGCCACTCTTATTTGGCAAATATTCAAACGCTTTTATTATAAGCACCAAAAATGCGACACACACAATCAATATTAAAATCAAGAACTTTTTTGAATTATTGTTAATTTCTCTATCCATTTTTAACTCCTAAACTTTTACTATTTAATTCTACACCAAAAGCAAACATTGCAAAATCATATTTTACAGGATCCTCCGGACAAAGTTCCCGAAGCTTTTGTGTAAGTTCAATAACAGCCTTAAAATCATTACTTTTTCTTTTCAACAATCCCATATTCCGAGAAACTCTTGCGACATGGACATCCAAAGGAATAAGCAAACCGCTTGCAGGCATGAAATTCCAAACGCCTAAGTCAACAGGAGATTTGCGAACCATCCAACGCAAAAACATGTTCATTCGCTTCATAGCACCGCCATTTTTTGGATTTGGAATCATATGATAAAATCCTTGTCCAACGCTTTTTGGTGCTCTAGAATAAAAATAATCCACTACAGTTTGAAAAAATTGTTGGTAATCCTCGCCGTCGTTTGAACAATTACCCCCATCAGCCTTACTTGCGTTAGTTTTATTCTTCCAGCCAAACTCAAACAACTCTTCCAAACCATTCGATTTCGTATACAGTTCATGCAAAATATCAAAGACAGGAATTATGTCAAAATCCTTTGAGAACCGATACTCCAGTCCCTTAAGATTAGAAAAATCGCCATTTATAACATAATTTGAAATATCATTTTCTGCACGCTCAAACAAGTCATTAAGCTTTGCGATAAACAATTTTCTATTACCATAAGCAAACAAAGACGCAATAAACCCCGCAAGTTCAATGTCCTTTTTATCTCTAAATCGATGCGGAAACTGAATCGGATCGTCCTTTATAAACGATTTTGTTTCGTATTTTTTTACTAAATCATCCAGTTCGTTTTTTGTTATCATAATCTTTTGTTGGGCTGAAAGCCCAACCTACACTTTCTATCTTCTTATTCTGTCAAAAAACTCTTTCAATATTTTATCACATTTTTCTTCTTCAATCCCACCATAAATTTTAGTCTTTGTACCACTAATTTTGGCAAGATTAAGAACACTCCCCATCGCTCCGTATTGAGAGTTATATGAACCAAAATAAACCGTCTTAATTCCGGATTGCAAAATCGCCCACGCACACATCGGACAAGGCTCCAGCGTCACATACAATTCACATTCATTTAACCTTGATGAGTTCAGCACCTTCTGAGCCGCTTTTATTGCCAACATTTCCGCATGTGCCGTAATGTCGCAATCGACTTCTCGCCTATTATGAGCCGCAGCAACAATCCTATCGCCAAGCTTAATCACGCACCCGACCGGCACATCAATTTCACATTTCAAAGCTTCATTTATTGCGTTTTGCATATTTTACACTTTGCTGCCTTCGCCCCAGATTTCATCGTCGTAATATCCGAGTTCTAAGTGTCCGAGAATCACTGTATCACCATTTTTCAGTCCGTATTCATGCAATTTTTCAAAAACTCCCATACCCTTTAAAATATTCTGCAATCTTACGACCTGTTCGGTATTTCTTGCATCCGTCACTTTCGCCAAACGGTTAATCTTACCGCCTGATATAATATAAACGTCTTTTGCAACCTTTGTTACTTCAAAAGCACTGTCATCATTATCATAAGCACCCAAATCCTCTTCCACATCTATATCAAATTCAGGCTTTGGAATCTCATCAACTTTCTTATCAATAAAGTGCAAAAGTGGTGCCAGATTCTGTTTCGTTACAGCTGAAATTGCAAAAATATCTTTCGCATACTCGCTAAACTCTGATTTGTATTTTTCCAAAACTTCTTCTGATACAGCATCAATCTTATTTAGAACAAGAATTTGATACAACTCACCAAGTTTTTGAGAATGTTTCTTGAGTTCATTATTAATAATCTTATAATTCTCAACAGGATTTTCTGCCGTAATATCCACGATATGCACCAAGAAACGGCATCTTTCTACGTGTCGTAAAAATTCATGTCCCAAACCGACACCTTCAGACGCACCCTCGATAAGCCCCGGAATATCCGCTATTACATAAGAACCTGCATCAGCTTTTTTAACAACGCCCAAATGCGGAACCAAAGTCGTAAACGGATAATCCGCAATTTTAGGCTTTGCAGAACTTACTGCACTTATAAAAGTTGATTTGCCTGCATTTGGCATCCCCAAAAGCCCGATATCAGCAATAAGTTTCAGCTCTAATTCCAAAACACGTTCAATCCCAGGTTCCCCAGGTTCGCAAAACTGTGGTGCTCGTTTCTGAGCGGTTGCAAATCTTGCATTACCTCTTCCGCCACGACCACCTTTTGCAATAAGCACCTTTTGTTCGTGTTCCGTTAAATCAGCGATAATATTACCGGTTTTAGTATCCCTAACAATCGTACCCATCGGAACTTTTAAATACAAATCTTTTGCACAAGCACCGTGCATTCCCTTAATTCCACCATTTTCACCTGATTGAGCTTTGAAAACAGATTTAATCTTAAAGTCCAATAGTGTAGACATATTTTCATCTGCCACAAAATAAATATCACCGCCACGACCGCCGTCACCACCTGCAGGTCCACCTTTATCTACATATTTTTCACGACGCCAAGCGACCATACCGTTTCCGCCATGACCTGATATTACTCTGATTTTTGCTTTATCTAAAAATTTCATTTTTCGCCTTCTTTGATTTGTGAAAACATCACTTGATGCAAATTATAGTTTAATCAAGGTCTACACCTCTTGTTCCAGAGAGGAAATGACCAATTTTTATCAATCTTTACCTATATAATATATTTGTACTATAATGCTACTATGAACAAGATTAAAAATACATTATTTAGTAACAAACCTGTTACATTAGATGAAAATTCAATAATTATGGCGATTGAATCAAGCTGCGACGAAACAGCTTGTGCAATCGTTAAAGGCGGACGAGAGGTATTAGCAAACGTTGTAGCCTCTCAGATTAAGATTCACGAAGAATTCGGCGGTGTAATCCCTGAAATTGCAGCTCGTGAGCACCTTGAAGCAATAAACGTTGTTATAGACGAAGCTTTTAAACAAGCAAACCTTAAAGGTGAGGACATTACAGCTTTCGCTGGAACCGTTGGACCTGGGTTGGTCGGATGCCTTTTAGTCGGGCTTAATGCAGCAAAAACACTAGCATTAGCTTATGATAAGCCATTTATTGGCGTAAATCACCTTAACGCACACTTAGCTGCAAACTTTATTGACACAAAATTAAAACCACCGTTTATCGCACTGTTAGTAAGCGGCGGACATACACAAATAATTAAAGCAAGCTCTTATTCCGACCTTGAAATCATCGGTGAAACAATTGATGATGCAGTAGGAGAAGCTTACGACAAAGTTGCAAGACTAATCGGTTTACCATATCCCGGGGGACCAAAACTCGATAAACTCGCTCAAGAAGGAAACCCGAAAGCATTTAAGCTTCCGGAAGCTCGTGTTGGCGGATATGATTTTAGTTTCAGCGGCCTAAAAACAGCTGTACTTCGTTTAGTCAAGAGCTTTGACGGACAAGAAATGCCAGTAAAAGATATTTGTGCAAGTTTCCAAGAATGCGTATCTTCAACTTTGTTTAAAAAAGTTAAACACGCACTGGAAGAAACAGGTTACAAGCAAGTTGTTTTAGCCGGTGGTGTTGCTGCAAACTCTGAAATCAGAAAAAAGATTTTCAGCCTGAAAGATGAAGGATATGAAGTCTACGCCCCAATAATGAAATACTGCACAGATAACGCCTCTATGGTAGCGTCCTCTGCATTTTTCTTCAACAACACATTCGATAACATTGATGTAGAAGTATTTTCAAGAGCTTAAGCCGGCATTAGCGGAATTGAGCACTCTTTAACTTCGTAAAAAATCTTTGCGTTTCGGATAAATTTGTCAGGATTTGCACTGACAAATATTTGTTCGCTGCCGTCTTCATTACTACTATTAAGTTCTAAATCGTTCTTAATATAGTCAACAAAAATTTCCGCAGGGTCGATAAACAAATCCGGAGCCATCTTTTGCAAAACGCTCAACAAATACGGATAATGTGTACACCCTAAAATTACCTTATCGGGATTGAATTTGAGCATTTCATTCAAATGTGAACTTATATCCAAATAAGCTTCTTCAGTATTAATCCTATCCTCTTCCACTATCGGAACCCAATTTGGGCAAGCAATTTCCTCAACCTTTAACGACGGGTTGTATTTTTGAAGTTCTCTACGATATGCATGAGCATTAACTGTAGCTTGAGTTGCAAAAACACCAATTTTATTAAGATTCATTGATGCAATAATTTTTGCACAACATTGAATAATAGGATAAATCTTGAAATCATATTCATCTTTAACCACATCATAAGCTTGAGCAGACGAAGTATTACAAGCGATAACGACAGCTTTAACCGATTTTGATTTATAAAAATCTAAGATTTCCCTTGCAAACCCGACAAGCTCATCTTTTGTTTTATTTCCATAAGGCAAATGAGCCAAATCGCCATAATAGATAGTATTTTCAGCAGGCAAAAGTTTTTTAAATCTGGAATAAACAGACAAACCGCCTACTCCCGAATCGAAAAAACCCACCGGAGCAGTATTATTTTTTAGATTGTAATTTACAGTACTCAATTATACCCTCAGCTATTGCTTTCGCAGTCTTTTGCTTTCTACTATCCGTAACCAGTTCGTTACGTTCCTGTTCGTTTGAAATAAATCCGATTTCACAAAGAATTGCCGGAACTGTCGTATGATTTATAACATAAAACTTAGACTTAAACAAGCCACGGTCTTTAGAATCAATCTCTTTAACAAGGTGAGAGTGAACAACTTTTGCTAATTCCGTGCTGTAGTCGTGATAATAATGGGTTTCAATCCCCCTTGGTTCTGTCGCTACTGCCGAATTTACGTGGATACTTACGAAAATTTCAGGAGCTTCTTTTTCAGAGAATTCAACCCTATCTTGTAATGAAACGAAAGTATCGTCAGTTCTGGTTAATGCGACCTTGTATCCCTTTGATTTCAGTATAGACGCAACTTTTTGTGTCACATCAAGTGTTATATCTTTTTCGTTTATACCTTCTCTTATTGCACCATAGTCACTTCCGCCATGTCCCGCATCAAGCACTACTTTACCTTTTGTCGGATTCTTTTTAACAGGTGTCACAACTTTTGCAGCTGTCGGCTTTTCTTGCAATTTTTCTTTAACAGCTTGAGTTACAGTAATCTTAATTGCCTTACCGTCAATACTCTGCTCTATTCTAACCACATCCGTTTTACTTATCTTCATGCCGGCTCTTACACCGATTTGCGGGAACAAAGAAAGCGTAAAATCTTTAAATGCTGTATTATTAAGCGTTTTTATCAAATCCTGCTCGTTATAACTTTTTACGTTAAACATATAAAGATTCAAAGAATCGTCATTTCTTATAATTGAATGAACAACAGGTGCTGTAAATGAAAGCACAAGCTCATTTGTTTGATTATTAATTTTCCGAACATACGCCTTATTTAGGTTTGAAACGGTATTAACCAAATCTGTATGTCTTAATTTATCAGAATTGATAAACAACATAGACTGATTATCCGCTGAAAAAACAGGAATATATTTATCAGCTTTATCAGACGTCACAACGACTCTGGCTATATTATACTCAAATTGTCCGATTTTTGCAGTATCTTTGCAAGAACCGTCAGGACAAAGTTTCAATTCACGATTTCTGATTTTCTTATCCACAAATGCGTTTGGAATATCGACCACGACTCTCTTGGGAGAATCGAGATAAAACATCTTGCTCGCAGTCATTTGTCCTAAACCACTTACCAACAGACCGCCATTTTTAAGATAGTATCCGTTAATATAATACTTTGTTCTAAGTTTCAATGCAGATGATAAATCAATTGAAATAACAGAATCATACGTCTGCCCATTAGAATTATTCAACGTAGAAGCTTCAAAAGCCTTTTGAATATCTGCAACAACAGAACTTGCATTCTTTGTACCATTATTTACAGAAATAGGCACCTTCTGCACCACTTGAGAATTCGCTACAATGCTTGAATAAGCAAGTTTTGGTGCATTTTCATCATATATAGCATTGAAATAATCGTTCTTTAGCTGCAATCCGTTTGCCTTAAGAACAATATTCCCGTTTACAGTAAATAATTTAGCTTTTGTAGTATCAAAACCTTCTTCAAAAGTGATTACAGCTCGCACAACATCAGGATTTGTCGTAAATTGAGAAAGTCTGATTTCTTTGATATTAGCCTTTTCAAAGACAAGTTGTTGTTTATCTCCAATCAATACTGCGTTATCTATATCAAAATAAATCCGATTAGGATTTTCTAAGCGTGAAAGCTTCAGCTCTCGAGCTTCTGCATTTGCAGCATCCTGCACCCCAATATACACAAGAGATGCCATATCATCATAGTCCAAAGACATAACCTTTGCAGGCTCTGCAGATACAGCAAAAGTCTCTAAAAACAGCATTATAAATGTTATTATAAAAAAAAGTATTCTCTTCATAAAATAAGGCATCCGCCACCAAGTCACGACAAAATTATACCACAAAACTTATAAAGAGAAAACAAAAATAAAGCTTGTCTTTAAAAGACAAGCCGTATATTTGAGAGAAAGAGAGAAAGAGAAATATTTATTTTATCCGTTTATTAAACGGTCAACTTCATAAATTTTTAATACCAGAGCTTCCGTTTGTTCTTTTAACCATAATGCGAACATTTTGATTTCATCTCTGAAACTATAACATCCTGGCCACATTGCATACATAACGTTTGCTCCTTTCTTGTGATTAATAAATGAACCTTCATTTACCTTACATTTTGTATAACGGCATTTTTTTTAAAAACTTTAGAGTTTTTGAGTATATCGTTACAATTATTTACAATATAAAGTTTTGTAACAAAAATTTTAAAGTGTGAAATCAAGTGTTATTTATATACTTTATATATAAGTGAAGCTATTAAGATGGTAAAAGATTATGACTACAGATTTCAATATTAAATATTCATCAAATGTACCTGTTCAAACTAGCAGCACACAAAACGTTAACAAGTCTGACGCTAGCAAAAACAACTCAGTATTTGATGAAAAAAACACAAACACTACAAACTCAGAAGTTCAAGCAAAAGTTGATAAAATTCTTGAAGAAATTTGTGCTAAATTCGCAAAATACGGAATCACAAAAGAAGATTTAAAGAAACTTAATATTGTACAAAGAGCATTGAACTTCTCTGATGAAAACTTGGACAAAGTACCTAATCAAGAAAGAATGAACAAGAGAGTTATTGAAAGCATTGAAGCTGCTATCAAGGATTCTATTGTTGACGGAAAAGTTGATTTCAACAAAGCTAACAAATTGAGTGGCGACTACCTTGTAGCCTTAATGTCTGAATGGAGTTCAATTGACGAATTCAAAAAATGGAACAATGACCCTAAACACCCAAAACATTCTATATTCGATAGATTAATCGCAGCAGGCTGCTTACCAAAAAATGCTACTATTGAAAATACAACACCGGAAAACTTTGAAAAAGCTTGTAAACAATTATACTATAAGATAGTTACACCTAAAAACGGCAAAGCGGTTACTGCCGATGCAATCAGATTACAAATGCAAACATTCGGAAGATTGTTTATCAACTCTTCTCCGGAAGAAAAGAAGTTGTTTACTAATGTACTTAAAGATTTGCATTCAGATAATAGAATTAAAGGTTTAGAAATTTTATTAACTGATAAGGACTTGTCAGAAGTTATAGCTGATAGATCTAAAAATCCTGAGTATTTGTTAGAAACTCTTACAGCCTTGAACCCTGATGGCAGCCACATGACACCGGAAGAAGCAGCTTATTTCACTGCTAGCATTGCAAAAATGCAAAACGAATCTCAAAGAGCTGAAGCAATCCAAAAGTTCACTGAATATGTTAACCAATGGGAAACAAATAACGCTGATGCTTTGAAAGTTCTTGATGAAAAAATCAAAGCAGCACAAGAAAAAGGCGTTGAACCTGAATTAACCAAAGAAGAACAAGAATTATTACTGATAAGAAAAAACTTCGTTGAAGGTGGTTATGCAGGTAACATCATTGGTACCCAACAAAATGAACGCTTATCAGCTGCTTTCAAAACAGAACAATTAGAAAAATTAAACCAAAATGCTTACCAATTAGGCGAATCCGAATACAAAGAAGTTCTTAAGAGAATTCAATCAACTATTGATGAACACCCTGAAATTATCACAAACGGTAGCCTTGAAGATGTAATCAAAGATATAAACAAGGCAACTAACGGCAATTATTCAACAGTTACTTCAGGTAGTGATGCTCCTCTTAAGGCTCCTGTTGGTACAAAAACTAGCACTGGTGACAGTGCAGACGCTTCCGGCGTAGGTTACAGCCAAACAACAGCACCTGACACTTCAAGACTTGAAGCATTAAGAAATCAAATTGCACCTCAAGAAACAAACGACAAATTTGAAATCGTTAAACCTGAAACAAAAGAAGAAACTGAAAAAGAATTCAGCAACAATACTTCTAAACTACAACTTACATTCAGAAACACAGCTGCTTTTGAAAGATTCGTAGAAAACACTTCTCTTTCATACTCAAAAATTATGAAAGAAGCAGGCAAAAATTATTCTTCATTAGCAAAACCTCTTCAACAAAAAGTTCTTAACTTCTTAACACTTCAAAAGAACAATAGAATTACATTATTACAAACTATTAACAACTCAGAATTGACTCTTGCAGCATCTAGAGTTTTTGAAATCAACAACGATGATTTACAAAAGTTGTCAATCGCAGGTTGTTTCAAGAATATGATTAAAAAACACAACGCTCAAAAAGAAAAAGCAATGGCATAATTTGGATTTTGGTTTTTAGCAAAGAGGGGCGAAACGAAGTTTCGCCCCTCTTTCATTATCCAGCCTTCCCGTCATTCTCTTTCCCTCCCCCCCCTTATTTTCCCTATATTTTCCCCTCTTTCATTCCCCCCTATTTACCCTCTTATTTACCCCCCCCCTCATTTACCCCTTTATATTTTGTTACAATTAAGCAACTTTATAATCTTTAAATACTTTATATATATAACGAGGATAAATTATGGGCATATTGTCTACAATCAAAAATTTCATCAACGAAATTACTGATACTAAAAGTGTCGGCACAGTCCAACCTGCAAAAAAAGAAGAAAAGAAATCAAATATTAAGGTTATTGAGTGCAAAAATGTAGACAAAAACGTAGACACTATTGAAATCAAGAACAAAAATATACAAAAAAACGAAGCTCAAAATCAAGTACACAAGAGAGGTATGAGAGAAATCAAAGCTTCTATCGAAAATAAATGTCAGGCTAACGGCTTAGATTTTAGAAAATTGAGTAAATATTTTGGTGATGTTGCCGGCATCACAATGGAACAATTCAAACAATTACCACAAGAAGAACAGACATTTATTCTTGAAGTTATTGATCACGAATTAGACCATTTGATTATGTTAAAAAGAGAGCATAAACTATCAAAACACGCTGATAGAGAAGCATTGGTTCGAAGCGGAGCACAAAACACATACGAAGCTGTCCACGAAGGACATTTTAAAAATGTAAATGACTTTGAAAAACACAGAGAAGATATAAAGAAACAACTTGGCGAGGATTTTGAGAAACTTTCCCCTCAAGAAAAAGGTGAAAGATTCAAAGCTTTTGCAAAAAAAAGAGCAGAAGCATTCAGAGCCGAGCTAAAAAAACGTTTTGGACATCTTCCGGAAGCAGAAAGAAAAGCTGAAATAAAAAAAGCTGAAGCACAACAAAACGCAGTAACAAGAGCAGAATTCATTGATATAACCGCAACTGAAGACAGTGAAACAGCAGTAGATGCAATGGTTATCCTTAATGGTAAGGATATGGCGTATGGTGCAAGAACAATTCTTGAAACACGTGTAGATAAAGCAGAAAGAACCAGAACTGCTGATTATATCAAGTTCGAAAAAACAGAAGAATTGGTTAAAAGCTACGCTGAAAGGGGTTGCGAACCTGACGAACAAACTATTGAAGAGTTCACAAACACAATTGTGATGTACAAATCCACTGAAGGCGTAAATGAATACCAAAATGCTTACAACGAAAGAAGACAACAATACGAAAGTGGTGAAGCACAATCTCCTTTGATGGATAAATTATTCAAATCAACGGCTAAAGGTATCGGTCAAGGTGCTATGAATAACGTTAACATGACAAGCGATGAGAAAGCTAAATTCATCGCTAAGTGGATTGAGGACGCTAAACAGTACAAAGATTACAAAGAAGTCACTAAAAAAATAATAAAAGAACTTGAAACAAATCCTGAATACAAGGAATTAGCCAAAAAAGTTCAAGAAGAAAGAAAAATTATCCAACAACAAAGAACAGCAAAGAGTGGCAGAAAAACTGAAAATAAAAAAACTCCGGTTACTTCACAAAGCCTTAAAACGCCATCTCAAAACAATACTGTTCCTATTCAAAAAAACAAAACTCCTTCTTCAAACAAGATTGCAACAAAAAAAGGCACGAGCAATACATTACAAAAAAAAGTAGCCAACAAAGTTGTTGTCGCAAATAAAGTCAAATCCTTAGGCTTGAGCGAAGCAGTTAAAGAATACGGACATGCAAACGTTATTAAAACTATTCTTGAGAACCAAAATCTTAAATACTTACGTCCACAACTTTCAGGTTATTTGAAAACATATAACGTAAATGCTCTTAAGCAAATCACAAACAACTGTTCGGACAGTTCATTTGTATACATCTGCAGTGTTGTAAATCCGGACTTTGTTGAAGATTTAAAAGAAAGCAGAAATCATTTATGCTATAGTGCTAATAAACAATTAGAAATGATGGAAAAGAAGAATGAAGCTCGTAAAGAATCTATTGTATAATATCTTGACTCTGCAGGAAAAATTGCTGCGGTTAAGACTCTCAAAAACACTCAATTCCAAGCACAAATCAAAGCGAAAACGCCAATATCTTGATGGCTGCGTTCTTGATTTGAATTCTATGGCAGATGCTGAAAAGCAAGCACTAGAGGATGAATTGACGCTTATTTTAAAAAAATACAACTATTCTCCGGAAGAAATTTTGAGCTACATTTCGCAAACAACACCGGTCAAATATCTTGACGACGCCGAAAAAATTCTCAATCAAATCGGAGAAAACGAGGGATTTATCTATCCTGCAAAAGGGTGCAAGGCTCTTTATCTTTCGCTTGCAATAGACAAAAAAATGAAACTCAAAACGGATGCTATGTTCGTTTTATCAAAAGGTGAAATTAACAAATACTACTTCTTGTACCATTTTTACAACTGGTACGCTTTCAAGCACAATATTGCAGGACTTGAACCGGACTCACAAGAACTTTTGAAAAAATATTTATATGGAAATGGCGATTTTAGCAGTTTACAACTTGACGATATTTACAGACTCAAAGATGCAATTAAGCTAGACAAAGCCGCAATTGAATTCGTAATCAAACTTTGCAGAAATTATGACGGAGCAAAACAAGCTCTTTCTAAGCTCAAATCAGATGGCGGAGCTAAATTATAGAGCTAAATATACTGTTTAATCCAGCTTGTAATAATTTTTATCAAACTGTTATCATTCTTCAACATTAGCATGCCGCAAGAACGAGAATCAGACGTATATGTCGCAAACTCTGCCTGTGCAAACTTTTTCAAGTAATTTTGTGCGTTTTGCCCTGCAAAATCTCCTGTGCCTGATATAGAAAAAATATCAATCTTATCAAGGTTTGCAAGCTT
This sequence comes from uncultured Candidatus Melainabacteria bacterium, assembly GCA_934754775.1. Lineage (GTDB taxonomy): Bacteria > Cyanobacteriota > Vampirovibrionia > Gastranaerophilales > Gastranaerophilaceae > CAG-196. The sequence goes on from CAKVIM010000007.1 coordinate 40,979, forward strand.
TACAGGAACATAAAGTCCTTTTGCTTTAACAACCGGAGATAAGAATACGAGCGTCTTTGGCTTATATTTAATCTTGTCTGCGACCAAAATTGCCGTACTTGCCCCGATATCAGAACCTACAATCGCCCAATTATTAAAGAATACACGCTTTGGGTTATCAACTTTAACGCTTTCAATAACCTTAATAACATCATCCGGATATTTAGCATAAGCATTATTCGTCATGCTTTTCCACGAAGTTCGTACCAATTGTGCGTTATAAACACTTTTTCCGTGTCCACGTAAATCAATTTTCAAGACTGCATATCCGCTATACAACAATTCTTGCGGCAAGCTTTCCCACCATTCTGAAGAATATCCGAGCGAATGAAGCAGCACAACTGTTGGAAATTCTCTCTGTGCCTGAATCTTCGGATAAGTAAGCGTAGCTTTCAGTGCAAATCCGTCATTTGCCTGCACTGCTACATCTTTAGTAACAAATTTCGCCGCAGAACACGGGTTTATTAAAATCAAAAATAATGTTAAAATTAAAAAAACTCTCTTCATACGAATTCATTATAACATATAAATCACATTCGTTACAAATCTTCATAAAAAAGGCAATTATTTATAAAAGATATACTTTATATATATAAGAAGAAAAATTAAGGAGCAGTATGCCAATAGTTTTAGATACAAATATGAAATTATTAGCCGATAGAATGAGCATATCTTCTTCCAGAATGGTTAAGGACTATGGGCTCAAAACTGTTGACGAAATTATTGAAGCGGAAGCTGCTCAAGGAAATACCAGAGCATTAACTTTTGCCAGAGATCTGTATACTTCTCCTGACAAATTGATAAATATTTTCAAGCTATATGATGTAGAAAACAAATTTGTCATCATCAACAATATGGACTCACAAACAAGAGAATTAATTTTACCGATGCTTAATTCGGAAGATTTGGTTATGGGGCTGTATTTCTTCAAGCAAGATAAATTGCTCGAAATGTTGCAAGACGTCAGTTCTGAAGAAATTGTACGAGTTATAATGAGCACATTTCCACTAGAACAGGTTATTTTGATGTTCAAAGAAGACGATTTGGCTAAATTTTTCCAAAACGATAAATTAGAAAGATACGACGTTATGGAGCAGCTAAAAAGCATGCCACCGGAAATTTTAATTAAGTTCGTCGAAGGGATTACAGGAGAAGAATATTCACTTGAAAACCAGAAAAACTTGTTCAAATCAATTGACGCAATGCCACTTGATAAATATAGAGATTTTATGTCATCTATTGACCCTGATGTCCAAAGACAATTGACATTCCAGCTTACAAAAACAAACAACGAATACTTACAATTGTTTGAAAATCGTGCATACACAGAAATGCTCGGGAAATTAATGAAACCTGATATGATTGCACCAATGATTGAACTGGAACAAGAAACATTGGTCAATATGATTTTAGAACTTCCGGACGATTTAATGTCAATCGTTGCGGCACAAGTTAAAACAGAAGATTTTGCGAATTTTTTACTTGATGATCATTTAGATGTTCTTGAACGTGCAATTGCTATGTAGCAAAAACTGCACGCACATAATAATTTTCATCAGCTTCAAGTTTTTTTGCAAGTTCAGAGAATTTTCCGCTTGAATAAAGAATTTGAGCAGTTTTTTCTCTTATCGTGTATTCAGTTTGATTTGCACATTTTGTCAAAATATCCAGCAAAACATCCTCATCCACATAGGAATAAAAGTATTTTAAAGCTTCCAAGCACCAATATAACTTAAAAATTTGTTTGTTTATTACGTATTTTTTATCTCTAAAAATAAATTTATCGAGCTCATAAAGTGCTTCTTGTGCGAATTTCACAATTTTATCAGTATATTTTTTTGAAAAGTCGGGATATTTTTCTAATATAACAGCACTATCCACAACACATCTGCAAATATTTGCATTTATATCTATCGTTGCATCTGCAAAAATTTCAGGAGCAGATTTTGCAAAAACATCAAGAACCTGTCCTCTTGAAATAGCTTGATTCAGTTTTAGTGCCACAGCTTCTCTAACTTTTCCATCACAGCCGGTTAAGCGGCTCAAAAGTACTTGAACATCATTATTATCTTTTACTTCATCAAACTTCAAAGCTGCAATCTGCATCTTTTTTATATCATCACTTTTTAACATCTCTATCAATTCTTCTCGTGAAAACTCTTTTTCACTAAGACTCAATGCTTGCTCAAAATTTTCATAAAAATCTGTATTCAAATTTTTATCCCCTTCTTTGTATAACATTATTCTAACATAAGGCATAATGTAATTTTAAATAAAAATAGTTTTAATGTATGATAATGAAACAGAAAAAGCACTGTATAATAATCCTTAAGGAGACTATCATGAATATATTAGAATCGATTATACACAGACTATTAATTTTTGAAAAAGAACCGCAAAAAATAGGCTTATCACAACTCAAAGAACCGGTTATACAAAGAAAATCCGAGCCATCTATCAAAAATAAAAATGTAAAACTTTCAGATTTAATGAGAAGAGCAAGTTAATCTTCAAAAAATTTTAAGAAAGTCCTTAATATTTCGTAAAAAAGCCTTTTTATAAAAGCATTTTAGTTATAAAATAATTATACTTAACTATTACGAATTAAGAAAGGATTTTTCCGATGGTGCTTGAAATGACTTATCCTCAACTAGAACGAGCTGTTAACCCTACCCACGACATTAGATTGTTCTCCGGACGTTCTAACCCGAAACTTGCTCAAGAAATCGCAGATTATCTTGGAACAACAGTTGGACCAATGGTTATTAAAAATTTCGCAGATGGTGAAATTTATGTTCAAGTCAAAGAAAGCATAAGAGGCGATGACGTATTTATTATTCAACCACTTTGCAACCCAGTAAACGAAAACCTTATGGAACTGTTGATTATGATTGATGCATTCAAAAGAGCTAGTGCAAAAACAATCACAGCAGTTATTCCATACTATGGTTACGCTCGTCAGGACAGAAAAACTTCCGGCAGAGAAGCTATTACAGCAAAATTGGTTGCAGACTTATTGACAACAGCAGGTGCAAACAGAGTTCTTGCAATGGACTTGCACACAGGTCAAATTCAAGGTTTCTTCAATATCCTTGTTGACCATATTTTTGCAGCTCCAATCCTTGTTGATTACGTTAAAGGTTTAGGCATAAATCCTGATGATATGGTTGCAGTTAGCCCTGATATGGGTGGTGCAAACAGAACAAGATATTTTGCTAAGCACCTTGATTGCCCAATGGCAATTATCGATAAAAGACGTGACAAACATAATGAAGCAATTGCCGCACACATTATCGGCGATGTAGAAAACAAAGTTTGCTTGATGTTCGACGACATTATCGATACAGCAGGAACTATTTGCGAAGCTTCAAAACTACTTAAGAGCAAAGGTGCAAAAGCAGTTTACGTTGGTGCAACACACGCTGTATTTTCAGGCCCTGCAATAGAAAGACTAAAAAATGCTCCAATCGAAGAATGCATTATTACAAACACTATTCCTTGGGCAAAAGAAGACTTGCCATCTAACGTTAAACAATTGTCAGTGGCATCTCTTCTCGGACAAGCAATTTCAAGAATCCATGATGATGAATCTGTAAGTTCATTGTTCGGGTTTGAAAAAGAAATGAAGGTATAAAAATAAAATCAAAATAAAAGGGCAGACCTAAGCTGCCCTTTACCACGAAACCATCCTCTGAAGAGAAATGAATATCTCACCTCCTGTAAACTCGCTACTTAGAGCTCGTGGGATGGTGTGGCTTATACCTATATACTGATTTATATTTATAATAAAGCTAAATTATAAGTATTACATTAGACAAAAAGGGAATGTTGCAGTTTGCAACATTCCCTTTTTGGTTTAATTATATCTTACTAGTCTTCGATTTCGCCGGCTGTTTTACCATATCTTCTGATTGTCGCATTCAAAAGATTTTCTTGGTGTTTATCTCTGTAAATCTGACATAGAAGTTTGTAAGCATGTTTGTTATATGGATTTTGCTTCAATATAGTATCAAGTTGATCGATTGCAGAGCTTGAACGCTTCATATAATAATCAATCAATGCCGGCAAGATTTCTGTCTTGTCGTTCATATCTGTAGCACAAGCAATTTCGGCACAACTTTTTGCTTTATCAAATTCTTCTGCATCCAGATACATAACCGCAACTTCGTAATAAACTTCTGATTTACTTCTTCTATCACTCTTCATTTGAGCAACTGCTTGATATTCTTGAGCGGCTTTATCGTATTCGGCTCTACGTCTAAGTTGTTCTGCCAAAGCCAAATGTGTTTCAATATCATTTGCAACTACTTCATCCAGATTAGTGTCATTTGTTACAGGAACATTCAATGTTGAAAGAATTTCTGCAACTGTGAATAATTGAGATTTTTCTTCCGGAGTATAAGCTTCGTTAGTTACATCAGGCACTACAGAATAAAGCAATGCCAATGTTTTCAAATCTCTCGGAGTGATTTCTGTATTAAATTTTGTTCCAATCGGATACATAACGTCATAAATACTAGGGCTCTTTGCATTTAGACCTAAAGAATGACCGATTTCTTGCAATGCAGAAGAATACAACTGTTTAGAATCTAAGCTATGTCCTTTTGCATCTTTCTTTCTGAAATTGATTGTAGAACCTGTAATTGAATTTCCATTAACAGAAAATGCTTGAGAACCGATTGCTGTTGTCTTATCAAATCCATCCTTGAAGTAGCATTTCATATCAGCTTGTTCCGGAGATTCAACAATTTCGAAGCTTACCAAGCCTTCGCTTGCTCTTTGCCAAGATTGGTATGCACTCAAAACTATTTCTCTATAATAATCAGGAACATCAGGCGTATCCTGTACATAAACTTTTAGCGGAAAAGATGCTCTGTTCCATCTGATAATCTTACCTGATGCGGCAAGTTCACGAAAATAGCTATCTATAACAGCGGCTTTAATTGTTTTTTCACTCATTGATTTGTCGTAACCAAGGGTAATTGCGGAATAATTTTTTAGTAAAAATTCAGGAGACTGAGTCGGAACATTGTTCAAACTCATTAGCGAAAACGCTCCTGCTGCAATTAGGACAGTACAAATAATTGTCTTTTTCATAGCTTTAAGAAACCTCTTTACTTTATTTTGTTACATTTACATTATACATAAAAAACCGTAAAACTATTTTTTGCCTATAATTATACAATATTTGACATAACTTTACAATTGTTACCATACTTGAAAGTTAATAAATTTTAAGGTAAACTTTTTACATTAAGGAGGACATATGCACGAATACGTTTTCAAAATGAAAAAAGGCGATATTGAGATTGAACTTAAGTCTGATGATTTAGAGTTCGTTGAAGAACAGCTTAACAAATGGCGTGAAGAGTTATTACAGGACAAGTAATCTATGTCAATTTATTCATTCAAAATTACAAAAGGGAAATACCAACTTTCATTATCAACTACTGATAAAGAGCTCGTAGTTGAACAGTTTGCATTGTGGGTAAGAAAAGCTTCTGAATACGTTCAAAAGCACAAAATCCAGACTTGCAAAGAAATGGTAAATACACAAATCAATGCAGAAAAAGAGATTACGCAGAAAAAAATTGACGAGCAACTGCAAAGGCGTCCAAAACCGGAACCGGTAGAAGAACAACCAATTAAGACAGTTACTCCGGAAGAAACGAGCAAAAACCTTGATATTTTTTACGCTCCACCTCAAGAGAAAAAGGCAATTACGGATATGCCGGAAGCACCGGTAGCTTTTGACAACATCCTTGAAAATTCAATACATAACCCACAGACAGAATTGTCTTTTAAACCAAGTCCTTCTATCAAAAAGGATAACGCATTTATTAACTATATCAACAGCAGAAAAGTCGAAAGAAAAATTGACTATTTATTGCTTACAGCATATTACTTCACTCAATTTGAGCAAAAACCTAGATTTACGCTTAAGCAGTTGAATGCAAAACTTATGCAAAATATCGCTGTAATTATTGATCATAGCGTTTTACAAGAAGCTATCAATAGAGATTATATCGAATGCTTACCTGATTTAACCGGCTTGGTCGGAGCTTCAGAATACCGACTTACTGCCTATGGAGAAAAGGCTATTTTAGATGAGTAAAAAAGTTGCAGTAGCTTTATCCGGCGGTGTTGATAGTAGCGTAACCGCTTTATTACTAAAGCAGCAAGGCTTTGACGTAATTGGAGTTACAGCTTTAACAACAGATACCGAAGACGCTCGACAAGTTATTGCAAACGCAGACGAAGTTGCTAAAAAACTTAATATACCTTTCTTTCCGCTAGATGTAACCGAACTTTTCAAAGAAAAAGTCATTAATTATTTTGAGAATTCGTACAGAAATGGCGAGACTCCCAACCCATGTATTATGTGCAATAAATACATGAAATGGGGCGTACTGTTTGATTATGCAACACGAGAGCTTGGTGCAGACTACATAGCAACCGGACATTACGCCAATATAAAGGAATGCAATGGTGTTTACAAATTTTATCCTGCATCAGATGAACATAAAGATCAATTATATTTTCTTTTCCAGCTTAATCAAGAGCAATTGAAAAAAACTTTGTTTCCGCTATCGAATTACAGAAAAGGTGAAGTCAGAAAAATAGCGTTCGACAACAACCTTCCGAGCAAGTCATCAAAAGAGAGTCAGGATATCTGCTTTATTAAAGCCCCAAATACTACTAAAAAGTATTTAAACAGTCTATTTAGACCGAGAAAAGGCTTATTTATCGAAAACTCTACAGGTAAAGTTCTTGGCGAACATGACGGTTTTTGGCAATACACAATCGGTCAGAGAAAAGGAATTGGACTAGCTGCACCGGAAGCTTTGTACGTTGTAGGAATTGATGCAAAATCAAATACCGTATTTGTAGGATATAAAAATGAACTCCTTACGGATAAAATTATATTAAGAGATGTAAACTGGAGTTACCCTCAGACAAAGAAGAACTTCAAAGCTCTCGTAAAAATAAGATATAACATGAAAGCTGTATCAGCAAATGTTCAAATAGACGAAACCTCAGCAATAATTACATTTGACGAATTGGTATCAAAAACAGCAAAAGGTCAGGCATGCGTTTTATATGATTTTGAGGACGGACATTTGCTCGGTGGAGCATTTATATAAGCTTATCCCTTTACATTTAGTTATAATAATTGTATGATTGTAATAGATTGGAGGAATTTTGGCAGAGAAATTCAGAATACAGGGCGGTGAAACACTCAAGGGTGAAGTTTCAATTGGCGGTGCAAAAAATGCCGTATTGAAGCTATTAGCAGCCACTATCCTCGTTAAAGGTGTAACAAAAATATACAATGTCCCTCATTTGACAGACGTTGACATTATGCTTAACGTGTTGTCTGATTTGGGTGCTAAATATACATATGACATGGAAGAAAAATCAGTTATGGTGGATGCTACAGACATCACTTCAATAACTGCAAAATATGAACTCGTTAGCAAAATGAGAGCATCATTCATTATCCTCGGAGCACTTATGTCACGCTGCAAAGAAGCTATCGTCGCTCTCCCTGGAGGATGTGCTATCGGCGAAAGACGAGTTGACTTCCACATAAAAGGTTTAGAAGCACTCGGTGCTAAAATCAAAATCGAAAACGGTTATGTTCACGCTAAAGCATCAAAATTAGTCGGTGCCGATATTTATTTAGACATTCCTTCTGTCGGTGCAACTGAAAACTTGATGCTAGCTGCAGTTTTAGCAGAAGGAGCTACAAGAATCCAAAATGCTGCTCAAGAGCCTGAAATCATTGATTTAGCAAACTTCTTGAACACAATTGGTGCAGATGTTACCGGTGCAGGAACTTCTGAAATTTTGATTAACGGAGTTAAGGCAGAAAATTTACACTCTGCCGAATACACAACTATTCCTGATAGAATTGAAGCCGGAACATTTATGGCAGCTGTTGTTGCAACAAGAGGCAAGGCAATCATAAGAAATGTTTATCCTGCACATTTGACATTCTTCAACGACAAGTTGATTAAAATGGGTGCAAGCATTAAATTGGTTGAACCGACCACTATTGAAGTCAGCTGCAAAAACAGATTACAATCAATTAATTTTGTAACGCAACCTTATCCGGGTTTCCCGACAGATTTGCAGGCTATTGCAATGACACTTTTGACAACTTCAAACGGTGTCGGAATTATTACGGAAAGCTTGTACGAAAACAGATTTATGCAAGTTCCTGATTTGAGAAGAATGGGAGCTGATATTCATCAAGACAGAAACCATGCAATAGTAAAAGGTGTAAAAAATCTTACCGGTGCTACGGTTGCAGCTAGTGACCTTAGAGCAGGTGCTGCACTTGTTATTGCAGGTTTGATGGCTGACGGCGAAACTATTGTTGAAAAATTACACCACATAGACAGAGGTTATGAGGAATTTGAATACAAACTAAGAAACCTCGGCGGCAGAATCTATCGTTATGATGACGGTATAGATGGAACTAATCTTAACCAAGCTGTATCTCCACAGATACAAAAGGGAGGTATTTAATGAGTCCAGCGTACAAAAGATGGTACGACCATGATCCGAAATTATTAGAAGTTATAGAGCTATTGAAAAATTATCAAGGAGAACTTAGAGAGCATGCCGTTGTATTCTTGGATAAATTAGAGCAAAAAGTTTCAAAAGAAGCTCTTGATAGATTCTATGATTTGGTTAAGCCGGTTAACGGTAGCCGTTGGTACGATAAAGACCCAATTATATCAAAAACGGTAGAAATCTTGAGGGTTGTACCGCCGGAAGTCCAAAATGCATGTGCAGAAAGATTTATTGCAGCACTTAATGAAATGGGAATTGAATACGAAAGCCCAAATAAGAATTAAAACAAAACGCCTTCGGTTTGTCCGAAGGCGTTTTTGTTTATTGAAGTATTTTATTTTCAAGCAAATCTTTTTTGATTTTTGGCTCTCGTGAAAAAACTTGTTTTTCGTGCGAATCAGTTCCACCACTCAAAAACATTCCATTCGCTTTCGCAAACTTTTTATACTGTTCAGAAAGCTCTTTTAATGCTTTATCAGCATTTGCTTCACCATAACCTGACTTTTGCCCGATTTCTCTGACCTTTGATGGAGTGTATTGATGATTAACTTCAATTCCCGCAACACCCATATTTTTCAACCTCAAGAGTTCTGTATCACCAATATACGACCAAAAACTCTTTAGCGGGTGTGTAAGCGATGCAAGTCCGCCATTATCATTAATTGTTTTTACAACTGTTTCAATTGGCAAAACATCTTTTGTACCAAGTCTGTTCAACACATTTTTATCCAGAGGCTTATCAATCATTTTGTAGTAGTATTTTATAGAATGCCTTACGGAAACGACACCGGAGCCATTTTCTATAGAACGTTTCCCATCTTTACCTTTGGATATGTAATGTTGTTTTTCATAATTACTCAAATCACTTATTGTAATATTTGAAGATTCTGAATCAAGAAAATACTGCACAGTTTTTCTTCTACTGGCTTTTAAATCATTCAGCATTTTATTCAGATTTTCTTCAAAAGGATTCAGAGCTAAGCCTGTAATATCGTGATGTTTTGTTCCATTTTTAACACTAAACTCACAGCCTGCAACAAATTTTAGATTTTTATATTTTGACGGATTTTTGGCTATAAGCTTAATAATCTCTTTTGTACCATCTACGCAATCATGATCAGTGAGAGCAATTGTAAACGGAGGCAAATTGTCGTTTTTATTAAGCTTTGCTACTTTATCAGCATACCTTCTGGCACATTCCAAAAACTCTTCCGGAGTAGCCTTTCCGTCTGAAAAGTTTGAATGAGTGTGCAAAGAGACTCTAAAATCCCCATTAATGGAGTTTGCAAAAAACTTTTCTGCTGGGATATCCGATTTTGCAGTCTGCAATCCGGCTCTAAACTGTTCCGGTTTAAATTTATTAATGATATGTTTAAATTCTTCCGGTCCAACTACACTATTCAAAGAGTCTACAGAAGTTTTTATACCATTGTTTTCCAAAGCCGATATAATTTGTTTTTTGAACTCAATATCAAAAGTTTTTGGTTTTGATTTTTTATATAACGCAATTCCTGCAATTCCCACTATAACCGTTGCAGCACAAGCAAGAGGAAGATATTCCTTTATTTTAGGTTTATTATCATTTACAGAACTCTTCAGTTGTCCGCTATAGTTAACAAAATTGTTTACAGAAACTGCATGAATCATACACAGCCCTTTGTTACTTCAAAATTGAAGTGTGAAGTCTTGCTAGTTCTAAAAAAAGATTAGCCACATCATTATAAAGACCATTCAATTCTATGCGTTTTCCACCATTTCGCCATACAGTATCATCATAGCCGCAAGGATGATAAACTTTGAAACCATCAGTGATTACTCTTATATTCTTATGCAAACGATGAAAGAAAAGATTTGAATGCAAATCTCCCTCAATCATCTGCCCGTCTTTATCAAATGATGCATTCATAAGAACATTATACTGCTTGTCTTTCACATGAAGTTCAAAATTATTTTCTTTTTTATAGATAGAAAAAAATCCGTTTTCCTTATCAACAGGAACATTTTCGACGTTTCCTTCTTTCCCAATTATTTCAATATATTTTTGAATCTTTTCGTACAATTTCTTTGTTGAATCTTCTTTTAAAGAATTCTTATTTATAGCCTTTAATAATCTGGGATCAGCTTGAAAACTTACGGTTGGGTTTAAAGCCGCATTTTTTGTGACTTTTGGGTTATAATTTGTATTAAATTTTACCGGTAATACTTGCATTAAAAACTCCTTTTTATAATTTTATACAATTATATAAACCCCCTAAAAAATATTTTTGCTAGCAAATCTAAAAAATTGAAAAACATCATTATTTACGCTAAAATCTTGTTTGGTATAGAGAAAAGTGTTGAGCAATCGACATTCAACACATCAAAAAGAATAATTATGAAACTCGAGAACGCATCATTTTTTGACCACCTAATAAAGAATCTAAAAAAGCAAACTAGCTTTACGCTGACAGGCTTAACAACCTTCAGCCGACTTTTATTGCTTGATTATATTTGCAAATTATCTGGCAAAAAGGTTCTTTTCATAACCTCAACAGAGCAAACAGCACTCAAGTATTCTGCAGACCTTGAACGATTATTTGACAGAAGTGCTGAAACAATTCCATACCAAAATATTTCGCCTTACGAAGTCGTCGTCGGCAACCTCTATGATTACGCAAAGCAAATTGACACACTGGAAGCTCAACCAAATCTTGTTTTCACACCAGTTAAAGCTCTTTTGGAAAAATTTCCATCACAAGATTTTTTTGAAAAGAATTCTTTTTCCCTAAAAGTAGGTGATAGCATTTCTCAAACAGATTTATTGAACAAGCTTATAAAACTGGGCTACAAACGTTCTACGATGGTTTCTGATATCGGTGAATTCAGCATAAGAGGAGATATTGCAGACATTTATTCACTGGAAGAAAATCCCATAAGACTTGAATTTTGGGGTGACGAAATCGTTGACATAAGATTTTTTGACAACGAAACCCAAAAATCTATCAAGAAATTAGCAGAGCCAGTTAGCATACGTCCGCTTTACAAATTCGTTTTACCTCAAAATCCACCAATAGATTTTCCAAAAGAACTAAAAGAACAATTCGAAAACGAAGGGTATTTTGAAGGCATAAATGTTTACCAATCTTACTTCAATACCGATTTAGTCAACATTTTGGACTATTTTAGCGACTACATCGTAATATTCGACGAGTTTGCAGAAGTTTCCGCAAAATACCAACAGATTGATGATGCTTATATAAATTCATACAACGAAGCCCTAAAAACCAGTCAAATATACCCACTAAAAGAAATTAACCATTTTACGTGGGAAGAAATTACACGCAAAACGGCCGGCATGCAAAAAATATATTTCAACAACTTCTTATCGGATGAAAACAACGAAGTTATTGATATTGATGCAAGAAATGTTCAAATTTTTGATGCAAATATGGAAGCTGTAGCAAGATTTATCCAAGAACATAAAGGGTTTCAAATTACGATTGCGACCGACTTTCAGGAACGTGTTAAAGAACTTTTGGCAGAATTCGATATTTTTGATATTGAATATGTTAAAAATATAACCTCTCAAGGTACAGAGCTAAGGGACGGTAGAATCCTGCTTCTTACGGACAGAGAACTCTTCAACAAACGTCAAAAAGACATCCCTTCTAACAGAAAACGACATTACAAAGAAAAAGCTGAATATATTGAAAACATAAACGATATAAAAGAAGGAGAGTATGTAGTTCACTCAATTCACGGGGTTGGGATTTACAAAGGGCTGACTAAACAAGAGCTTGACGGACAATTAAAAGATTATTTGACAATAGAATACGCAAATAAAGATAAATTACATATTCCGGCAGAACAAATAAATATGCTTTGCAGATATCGTGGCTCCGGTCAGATTAAGCCGAAGCTTTCCAGAATGGGCGGAAGTGACTGGGAAAACACAAAAACAAAGGTTAAGAAAGAAGTTGAAACAATTGCTTATGACCTACTAAGGCTTTATGCAAGACGTAAGATGAAAACAGGTATTGAATTTGCACCTGATTCTCCGCTTCAACTTGAAATGGAAGACACTTTTGAATACATCGAAACTCCAGACCAGCTAAAATCAATCAATCAGATTAAAGCAGACATGGAAAGCCCAAACCCTATGGACAGACTAGTTTGCGGAGATGTCGGGTTCGGTAAAACTGAAGTTGCAATGCGTGCAATGTTTAAAGCAGTAACTTCACTTAAGCAGGTCGCAGTAATTGTTCCAACTACAGTACTCGCACTTCAGCATTTCCAGACAATTTCAGAAAGATTTAAACCGTTTGGAATAGATGTAGAACTGCTTTGCCGTTTCAGAAGTGCAAAAGAACGCAAAGAAACGCTCAAAAACATTGCAACAGGCAAATGCGATGTCGTAATTGCAACCCACAGCCTTCTTCAAGACAAGGTAAGTTTCAAGGATTTGGGCTTATTAGTAATCGACGAAGAACACCGTTTTGGCGTTAGACACAAAGAAAAGTTGAAGGAATTTAGGGAAAACATCGACATAATCTCAATGTCAGCAACTCCAATTCCTAGAACGCTTTATATGTCGTTATCAGGAATAAAAGATATTTCCGTAATTAATACGCCGCCTCAAAACCGTCTACCTATCAAGACTTTTGTCGGCGAATACAACGAGCAAACAGTTAAAAATGCCATCGTAAACGAATTAGACAGGGACGGACAGGTGTTCTATCTTTATAACAGAGTCGAAACCATTGAAGAATTCAAGCTCGAGCTTCAAAAACTTGTTCCAAATGCACGCATTGCAATCGGTCACGGACAATTGAGCGAGAAGCAGCTTGAGGATGTTATTATAGGGTTTGACAACCACGACTACGATATATTGCTTTGCACAACAATTATTGAAAACGGTATTGACATTCCAAACGCCAACACAATGATTATCCACGAAGCCGACAAACTCGGACTGGCACAGCTTTATCAATTACGTGGACGTGTTGGAAGAAGCGACAAACAAGCATATTGTTACTGTTTCTATAAAAAAAGCAAAGAGCTTTCTCACGAAGCTTCTGAAAGACTTAAGGCAATAAAAGAGTTCACGACTCTTGGCAGCGGATACAGAATTGCAATGCGTGACGTTGAAATCCGTGGTGTCGGAAACATTTTAGGCACAAAACAACACGGACATATGGTTAACGTTGGATTTGACACATATTGTCAACTTCTTGAAGAAACAGTAAATGAGTTAAAAGGTGAAGCAATCAAAGCGAACAAGCCAACTGTTGTGGATATTAACATCACTGCGTTTATCCCTGACGAGTGGGTCGGCTCAGGCGAGCAAAAAATGATTGAATACAAGCGACTTTCTGACGTTAAAAACGAAACAGAACTTAATTATATCGTTTCAGAATGGAAAGACCGCTTCTCAAGAATTCCGGACGAAGTCGAAAATTTAATTAAATTAATTAAGCTGAGATTAATCGCTACAGAATGCGGAATTTCAATAATAAGAGAAGCCGGCAATGATATCCGCATATACTCTCCGTTTACGCCTTACGAATGGAATATCATTAAGCAAGGCTTAACAAAAGATATTTTAAGAAGAATCAAATTTACAGTAGCTCCAAAAACTTGTCAAGACGGCAAATCAATTCTGCTTGTAAATATTCAAAACTTAAGCTTTGACGAAATGTTCGAAATATTAACCAATCTATTCTATTTCATTAAAGAAACAGCTGCTAAATATTAAGAAGCGTAAATATTGTTTAACAATATTGCTAATTTGTTTTATCATAAGTAAAAGGCGAGAGTTTTTTAAAAGGAGTATCATATATGAAAAAACTATTAACTTGTTTAGCAGTGTCTGCTGTTTTATTTTCAGGCTGCACTTTTATGAAAAAATCTGAAGGCATCATCAAAGTAAACAACGACATTATTACCCAAGAAGATTTTGATAAAGCATTTGATAACAGTGTTGATCAATCTTTCTTGAAATCCTTCGGCGGCTCAAAAAACTTTTTGAAATCAGACGACAACCCTATGTTCAACATATTTAAGGACAAAGTCGTAAACGAGTTGATAGTTAAGACTCTTCTTGATGAAGAAATCGCTAAACGTGGCATCACAGCTACTCAAGACGATGTTCAAAATGAGTTAAAATCAATTATTGACAAAGTAGGTTCAAAAGAAGAATTGAACAAACTTCTTAAACAAAGAGGAGTTTCTAATGCACAATTTACAGAAGATTTGAAGACTCAAATCAAGATTAAGAAACTAGTAAACTCTCTTGAAAAAATTAGCGTTTCAGATAATGATGCAAAAAAATATTATGACACTCATAAGTCAGAATTCACTCACGGTGAACAAGTAAGAGCTTCTCACATTCTTATTTCTGCAAATACGATTGAAATTATTCAACAAATCAAGGCTAAAAATCCGGACATCAACCCTACGGATTTGAACACAAAAGTTGAAGAAAAGATTGCAGCTCAACAAGCAAAAGCAGAATCTGTTTTAGCTCAAGTTAAACAAAATCCTGATAACTTCGAAAAGATTGCTCAAAAAGAATCTGACGACAAAGCAAGTGCTGAACGTGGCGGCGAATTAGGTTTCTTCCCGAAAGAAGCAATGGTTCCGGAATTTTCTAAAGCAGCATTCTCTATGAAGCCAAACACAGTTAGCGAAACATTGGTTAAAACTCCTTACGGTTTCCACATAATCAAGGTTACAGACAGAATGGAAGCAGGTTCAACACCATACGCTAAGGTTAAAGACGAAATCAAGTTCTACATAGAAACTCAAAAACAAATCGAAGTGCTTAAAAAATTCACAAACGGTTTAATGAAAAATGCGAAGATAGAATATTTGGATGATACTTACAATCCAAAAAGAGTCGTAAAAGAAGTTACTCCAAAGGAAATAAAGAAATAAAATTTTAAAGGGCTTTTTTTAAAAGCCCTTTTTTAATACCTTTCTTCTTTTTTCATGATAAAATTAGCTTATAAATAGAATTGGAGTACGTAAAGGGGACTTAATACAATGAAAATGTCAAAATTGTTTGTTCAGACTTTGAGAGAATTCCCGTCTGATGCAGAAGTAATTTCACACAAAATGCTCGTAAGAGCAGGTTATATAAGAAAGCTCACCAGCGGTGTTTACAACTATTTGCCGCTAATGTGGAGAGTCTTAAAGAAAATTGAAAACATTGTTAGAGAAGAAATGGATAAAGCAGGAGCTCAAGAGCTTCTTATGCCATTCGTTCAACCAAAAGAACTTTGGGAAGAATCAGGCAGATGGAACGCTTACGGAAAAGAGCTTATGCGTCTAAGAGACAGACATAATCGTGAAATGTGCCTCGGGCCAACTCACGAAGAAATCATCACATCAATTGCTCGTGAAGGTATCAAATCTTACAAACAATTGCCTGTAAACTTATACCAAATCCAATCAAAATTCCGTGATGAAGTTCGTCCTCGCTTCGGTTTATTGAGAGGCCGTGAATTCATTATGAAAGATGCTTATAGCTTTGACACTTCTCAAGAAGGTTTGGAAAAAGAATACGAAAATATGGCACAAGCTTATACAAGAATATTCAAGCGTTGCGGACTTAATACCAAAATGGTTCAATCAGATTCAGGGGCTATCGGCGGAAGCGTAAGCCACGAATTTATGGTAATTACAGATACTGACGCAGGCGAAAACGATGTATTCTATTGTGATAACTGTGATTATTCAGCAAACTCGAACCATGCAGTTTCAAAACTTACTCCGGCAGAAGTAGTTGGAAGATTTGAAAAAGCAGAAATAGTAGATACTCCAAACACACATTCAATTGAAGAATTATGCGAATATTTGAAGATTCCTGCAACAATTATTGTTAAATCGCTTCTTTATATCGTTGACAAGAAGCCTGTTTTAGCACTAATTAGAGCGGACAAGCAAGTTGAAGAAACAAAACTTATGAACGCTGTTGGCGGTATGGATATTAGAATTGCAACCGCAGGCGAAATCGAAGAAATGATGGCAGAAAACGGTTTTGACGCAGAACGTGGATTTATCGGTCCAAAAGGTCTGAAAAAATACGGCGAATACGATATTCAAATCGTTGCAGACGAAACAGTTAAAGAAATGAAGAACTTCGTTATCGGAACAAACAAAAAAGATGTTCACCTTGTTGGCGGCAACTGGGGCGTTGATGTAGAACTTCCTGAAACAATTACAGATATTCGTCTTGTAGAAGCCGGAGAACTTTGCCCAGAATGTGGAAAACCTCTAAAAGTTACAAGAGGTATTGAAGTTGGTAATATTTTCCAATTGGGAACAAAATATTCTAAACCAATGAACGCAGTATATCTGGATACAGACGGCAAAGCAAAACCTTTCGTAATGGGATGTTACGGTATCGGAATTTCAAGAACAGCAGCTGCTGCAGTTGAAGCTCATTATGATGAACACGGTATCAAGTGGCCTTTAGCTATTGCACCATACCACGCAGTAGTAATTCCTGTTAGCACAAAAGATGAAGAACAGATGAAAGTCGCAAATGATATCTATATAACACTTAAAAAGCATGGAGTCGAAGCAGTAATCGACGACCGAGATGAACGTCCAGGTGTTAAGTTCAAAGATGCAGACTTAATCGGCTTCCCATACAGAATAACTGTTGGTAAAACGATTTCAGAAGGGCTTGTAGAATTCAAAAATAGGGAAACAGAAGAAATCTCTAAAATTAAGCCCGAAGAAGCTGCAGAAATTGTTGTTACAGCTGTAACTCAATTGAAATAAGATAATATTATTAATAAAAAGATGTCTTACTATAAAGTAAGGCATCTTTTTTATAGTCACATTTCGTAAAAAATCATTGAATATGTTTAATATTGCTGATAAACTAGGAAACAAAGGAGTATTCAATGTCAACATCTTATGCAAATAAACGAAAATCATCAAGTCAGGTAGAAGATTTATCAAATCTTATGCCACAAAATATAGATGCAGAAGAAGCTATTCTTGGTGCAATTTTGGTTAACCCTGCCTGCATGAACAAAGTTGTAGAACATCTTAGACCGGAATCTTTTTATAAACCTGCTCACAGATACGTTTATGAAGCAATGTTGCAGTTATATAACGGAGAGGACAAAATCGATATCGTATCCGTTTCTGACGTGTTGAACATTAACCAAAAGTTGGAACTCGTTGGCGGACGTGCTTTTATCAATGATTTGAGTTACAAAACAATTACCACTACGAACGTTGAATACTACGCAAAAATTGTTCAAGAAAAAGCCATCAAGCGTTCATTAATCAACGCCGGCTCTGAAATCGTATCTTCAGGATATGACCTTAACCCGATTGAAGAATCACTTGAACTCGCTGAAAAATTGATTTTTGATATCGCATCTCAAAAAGCATCAAAATCATTGGCTCCAATTAAGGACTTGGTTTACGATACTTACGCAAAAATTGAAGAACGTTACAACAACAAAGGTCAGCTAACAGGTGCCGCAACAGGGTTCTATGACCTTGACTCCATGATGAACGGGCTTCAAAAATCAGATTTAATTATCCTTGCAGCTCGTCCTGCAATGGGTAAAACGGCTTTCGCACTAAACATCGCACAAAACGTTGCACTTAGAGCTAACGTTCCGGTTGCGATATTCTCTTTAGAAATGTCAAAGGACCAGTTAGTTCAACGTCTTTTGTGTTCAGAAGCGGAAGTTGATACCCAAAGGCTTAAAACCGGTAACATGCAGGCTAAAGACTGGGAAAAACTTGCTCTTGCAATGAGCAATTTTACGGAATCAAAGTCAACGATTTATATTGATGATACTGCCGGATGTACTATTACTGATATTCGTGCAAAATGTAGACGACTTGCAATGGCTGAAAAAAATCTCGGTCTAATCGTAATAGACTATCTTCAACTTATTGAAGGAACCGGAAGAGAAGACCGTATGCAGCAGATTTCAAGTATTTCAAGAGGTTTGAAAATCCTTGCAAAAGAACTTAATGTACCGATTATTGCACTTTCTCAATTATCTCGTGCGGTAGAAAGTAGAACTGATAAGCGTCCGATGCTTTCAGACTTGAGAGAATCAGGGTCTATCGAACAAGACGCCGATATCGTAATGTTCATTTATCGTGACGAATACTACAAAAACGCCAACGATGAAGAGGAAGAAGCTGAAAAAGCTGCCAACAAAGGTGAAGCCGAAATTATTATCGCAAAACACAGAAACGGTCCGGTTGGCACGGTTAAACTTCTATTCCAAGGAAGTATCACGAAATTCAAAAACCCTATCAAAACGGACGTATTCTAATGTCATATTTATCGATTTTCGTACTGGCAATCGCATTATCAATCGACGCTTGCGTTGTTTCGTTCTCTTACGGTCTGACTTTCACTCAGAAACGACTGAAAAACGCATTGCTCCTTGCAAGTTGCACAGGGATTTTTCAAGGTCTCATGCCGGCAATCGGGTATTATCTTACAAATTTTATTAAATCAATAATCGAGCCGTATGCAGGATTAATCGTATTTCTAATTTTCACATACCTTGGCTCTAAATTCATAATAGAAGCTTTTGACACAAAAAAAGAAAAACAGCTTTGCATTGACCTAAAATGCCTGCTTTTAGTCGGAATTGCAACTAGTATTGACGCCTTTTCAGCCGGAATCACGCTTTCACTATTCGAAAACCACATCCTTAAGCCTGCTCTCTTGATTGCAGCAGTAACTTTCTGCAACTCAACTTTGGGATTTTCACTCGGCGGCAAACTAAAAAATTTACCGACTAAGGCACTCGAAATATCTTCCGGCATTCTTCTAATCCTGCTCGGAATAAAAGCCCTTTTCTAAGTTATTTGTTATTCTCTACCATTGGTTGAATGTCTAATTTAGAAAACGTTCTGGTAGCTTTTGCAAACTTAAATGACCCCGGAGGAGCCGTTACAGCTAAAGATGCTGCAAAACCTGCAAAAAGACCGGTTACGATACCGCCAACTGTCGTCAATATCTGTTTCAATGTTGAAGATTTTCTGGTCAAAGCAATCGGAACAACTGCACCTAGAATACCGCCCGCAGTTACAATTCCTCGGGAAAGATTACGTCTGCGTTTAATATCCGCTTCAGAAGAATTCTCTTGTGCAAACTTCTGTATCTTCGGAGCCGTCTCCATTATATCAATATAGGCTTTTTCAAATGTATCCGCCTCATTAACAGGCACTGTAAGTTTTCCGGCTTCATTACCGCTTGAATCTATTACCCTGTAAACAGCACGCCCGTTAGGCATTGTACCCGTTCTTTGAATGTTACCATAAGGATTTGAGTTTACACCGTTAACCATATAAGACCACCTTCACACTTATACATATATTATATTTATAAACGTAATTAAACGCAATAAATTGCTAAAATATGAAGGTATATTAAGCAGAATTAATCAGCGTAACAAGATAATAGCAAATTGCCTCTAAGTTTGTTTAACGCTCTAGCTTCTGTTTGTCTTATGCATTCTTTGGTAACTCCAAATAACTTACCAATATCTTCTAAAGTTGTCTTTGTGAAGTTTTCCAAACCGAAACGCATTTTTATAACAGTTTGTTCACGTTCTTTCAATGTAGATACAACGTTTCTTAAATCATTTTTCAATTGTTCATATTCAATATTTTCTTCAACATTTGTTTTAACGTCTTCTAAAACATCAGCCACATTTAATTCGCTTCCGTTTTTACCGTCAAAACTGCCTTCTATAGAAACTGTGGTTGAATATGCTGATAAAAATGTATCAATTTTTTCAGGTTCCATATTCATTTTTTCTGCAACATCTTTGTTTGTTACTTGGCAGTTATATGCTCTTTCCATTTCTGCTTTAACTTTAGAGAACTTAGATAAGGTTTCTTGAATATAAACAGGGATTTTCATGCAATATGATTGTTCAGAAATTGCCTTGAACATAGCTTGTTTAATCCACCAGCTTGCATAAGTTGAAAATCTGTAACCTAATTCCGGATTAAATTTTTCTACCGCAATCATCAAACCTAAGTTTCCTTCTTGAATCAAATCAACCATCGGTAATTTTGCAACATGGATAACTTTTCTTGCAATTGTCAAAACTAATTTCAAATTAGATTGAACCAAAATCTTTTTAGCTTCCTTGTCGCCGTTTTTTGCTCTCAATGCCACTTCTTTTTCTTCAGCAGCATCTAATGATTTAAAACTTTGAGCCTTTCTCAAATAAGCTCCAAATTCATTTGCAACAACATTGTTTTTTGCAGGGTTAGTAGTCTTTTTCATTGGGATAAATGCGTCTTTCATACTTTTAAGCTCCTATATAATTTTTTTTAACAATACACATAACGGGGATTTCTTATATACTTATAATATATCAAAAGTATATACTTCTCAATACTTTTGTTAAGAAATATTACAAAAAATACCCATTTTTCAGCATATTGTTACAAAACTTCACATTGCTGAACACACAATTTAAGATCTGCAACTCTTGTATTTATGGTTGCAATTACGTCCCGCATCTGAGCTTCAAGCCTTTTTCCGCCTTTAAAACATGTATGAAAAAATAAAATTGTAGAAGTTGATTTTGTGAGTTCAGACTTCAATTCCGCAATTTTGTTGTAAATAAGAGGGTCAACGCACTCCTTATTTTCACAAAGAGTAATATAAATATGTCCGAGCCACCATTGAACTTCTTCTACATTATTCGCTTTTAAGCCTTTTAGAGCTTTTTTGAAGTACGAAAGAATGAGCGAATAAATATCAACAAGCTTTTCTTTCTTCTTCGGTAAAACCTGTTTAAAGTATTCCATTGTCTGATTATAGCCGATATTAATAAGCTTGCGTCTTGATTCTTTATCCAAATTAAAATCCGCAAAGAATATATCGCCTGTGTTTATGCGTATATAATCGTATCTGTCATTATTACCATAAAGTTCCGTTACAAAACCTGTCGCAACATCCGTTACGCAGCTATAAATCGTGTTAATGTAAGAAATCGGGCTTTTTTCATCTTTACTATAATCGCCTTCCAACCTGAATTCCAAAATACGACTTTCTGAATTATTCAATGTATCGGAAAGACGCCACATCGGAGAAGCCTTTTGCAAATCTCCATCCACCAAATATGAATCATTGTATTCATACGGTGCCATAAGCCCCGGCATGCTGGACGAAATCTTAATAGCTTGAGCGATTTCAAAATCCGGAGTCGTAAGAGCCGAAAATTCTTGTGAGCCAAATTTGGTTAAATCAGTCGTAATAATAACAAGCTTCTGTTCCAAGTCTTTAAATGTTATATTATTACCGTGAACATTAATCTTTTTGGCAAGCAATTCATTGAGCCAATCCAAGAAAATTTCACCTTTAGAAAGTGCAAAAGGTTTGCCGAAACCTAAATGAATATCCTTGAACAAGTCGAAATTAACCTTCATAAAAAGATTTTCAAGTTCATAAGATTTATAACCGCAAGCAACCAACGCAGCCATTATAGACCCGACCGACGAGCCACCGATTATATCATATTCAATATTCAATTCTTCTAAAGCCCTAATAGTGCCAATATATGCCATTCCACGAATAGCACCACCGCCGAACAAACATGTGTATTTCAAAGGATTAGTCATTAAAATTTACCCCTTACATTTACCCCTTATATTTACCCCTAATTTTTTGCCAAAAGTCTTGCCGCAGAACATTGTTCGCTTATAATAATCAAGCCCGTATTCAGGTTCAAGATAAGAAGCTTTTTCCTGCCCTTTCTTCACAAATATACCGCAAACACGTCCGTCAAAGATATGAACCCAATCTTTATCTTTAATTAATTTAGAATATATCTCCACATCCTTTGCAGGCATCAAAATATCTGTATCATAATTTGTAACAATATCACGCCAATTTTTCTCTGCTAAATTAAAATCTCTAAGCATCAAAAACTCTTTATCGTTATAAACCTCTTCATACCGTCCGTCCATATAAATCAAGTTGTCCGGATAAAGTTTATAAGAAAGATAACTTCCATACCCGAACGGCACAACAATATTTCCCTTAATATTATTTATCATCAAGAACTCTGCTTCATATAACGGATATTTGTACAAATCACATCTCGGGTACCAAGGTGATGAAAACGGCACGATATACAACGCCAACACAATTATTGCAGGATAAAGAGCTTTTTCGCACATTATAAAAGATTTTTTAAGCTTATAAAGTATTCGCATAAAATCGTTATAACACAATGCAGCAGAGGTTATCAGTGTTAAAGAAAGGAGTTTTACGTGAGCTAATCCTGAATAAAGAGTAACTGCAAGCACAATAGTTTTCGTAATATCAATCTTTTTGTTATTAACAAAACTTAGTAATAACGCTAGAATACCAAAAACACTCGACGGTAAATAATAAGAAAAATGTCGGCCAGCTAGAAAGCTCAACCATTCAATGATATATTTTCGATTTTTTGTTGTTGCTGAAAATAAAAAGTTCAAATAGTTGACTCCGTAAGGATTTATAATCAAAAGTGGAGTTGAAATCGCAAGCAGTGCAAAATATTTTTTCCAAGGTTTGCGTTCCAAAATTGCACCGACTAAGTACATAAAAATCAGCCCTAATCCTGAAACAACACCGCCATGAAGGTTATTCCACAGAATTACAATTGGAGGAATTATCCAGACAAGTTTTGTATCATAGTTTTTTCGCATTCTCTCCATTAGATACAAAAACATACTGAAGAAAAAGAAACTAAAGAAGTGACATCTTATGCCGGAGTTGTTCAAGTGATTAAAAAACCATATAAACACGGTCATAAAAAGCAGTGTTGTAGGGTATGCGTGTTTCTGAAGCTGTTGAGTTTTTATTACGAAAAATCCGGTTCCAAACACTAACAAAGTCTGCAACAAAATTATCCCAATTGGTCCAAAATATTTTAGTACAAAATAAAACACAACTCCGGAGCCCCATTCATGGTCATACCAAGGATGAGTAGGTGTGTATGAAAGGAAATCTTTAAACGGCAAAATTCCGTGCTCTATAAAGTTTTCACCGACAATCAGCCTTGCAAAAAAATCAAAATCATAGTTTTTTGCAAGACAAGTCAGGGTTAATGCTAAAATTGCCAGTACTATATACAGGAAAGCCCTCTTTTTTGTCATCATAAAAATCCCCTAATCTTCTTTTCTTAATTATATCAAAAACACCATTATTGTGATAAAATAGGTTAAGATATTTGAGAGGTAATTTATGGGATTAACGTTGGTTGAAAAAATAATTTCCGAACATGCCGGAAAACAAGTACACGCAGGCGAACTTGTTATATCAAAAGTTGATGTGTCAGCGGTTCAGGATGGTACAGGTCCTTTAACGGTACAAGAGTTCAAAAAACTCGGGAAAAGCAAGTTAAACAATCCTAAGAGAACAATATTGTTTATCGACCACGCAGCTCCGAGCCCTCGAAAAGAGCTTTCTAACACGCATATGGTATTAAGAGAATTCCACAAAGAGTACGGAGCGGTTTTATCCGATGTTGGGGCAGGGGTTTGCCACCAAAGACTAATTGAAACATTTGTTAACCCAGGAGAAGTCCTGGTTGGAGCAGATTCTCATACTTGTACTTCAGGTGCGTTGGGTGCGTTTGCTACAGGCATGGGTTCAACCGATATTGCTGTCGCTATGGCTTTAGGTAAAACTTGGCTAAAAGTTCCTGCTACATTCAAAATTGTAGTAAGCGGAGAATTTAGAGAAGGTATCTGCTCAAAGGATTTGATGCTTCATCTTATCGGTATGATTGGGGCAGACGGTGCTACATATAAAGCACTGGAATTCACAGGCGACACAATTGATAATATGTCTATGTCAGAAAGATTTACGCTTGCGAATATGGCTGTAGAAGCAGGTGCGAAGTGCGGTTTGTTTATAGCTGATGAAAAAACAAAAGCATTCTTGAAAGAACGTGGACGTGAAGACAAATTTAGACAGATTTTGCCGGATAGTGATGCAGTCTACGAAAGAATTATCAATATTAACGCAGAAGATGTTCCGCATACGGTTTCATGCCCGCACACTGTTGATAACACGAAGCGTGTTGAAGAATTAAAGGATGTGAAAGTAAATCAGGTTTACGTCGGAACTTGCACAAACGGAAGAATTGAAGATTTGAGAATTGTTGCCAATATTCTTAAAGGCAAAACAGTTCATCCTGACGTAAGAATGTTGATTTCACCGGCATCTAAGGATGTCTTTAAGCAAGCCCTGAAAGAAGGTTTGATAGATATATTTGTAGAAGCTAACGCTGCAATTTTGGCACCCGGTTGCGGTCCTTGTGTCGGAGTTCACGCAGGAATATTAGGTGACGGAGAAGTTTGCTTAGCAACTCAAAACAGAAATTTCCAAGGTAGAATGGGCAATACAAAGGGCTTCATCTATCTTGCATCCCCTTATGTCGCAGCTTATACGGCTTTAAGAGGATATATTTCAGCAGAATAAGGCTTAAAAAAACAAGACTTGGTCATTCCCTCACCTTATAGAAGAGGGTTAGGGTGAGGTCTTAAGCAAAAAGGATAAAACTATGAACTTACTACTTTTAAAACAATTATCAATTCTAAGTGCATTTGCAGGAGCAATTTTGGGTTTCATCACGATTGTGCCTTACGTAAGCTTTTTGAGTTTCATGATTTTGATTCTCTGTTTATCAGCTTTCGTACTCACTTATCTTAAGCAAAATGACTTAATCGGAATTATAAGTATACGTGAAGGGTGTATATTTGGTGCAGTTATCGGATTTGTATCGTTTTTAGCTTTCGCAGTAGTTTACACTCCTATAAGCATGCTGCTCGGATGGCTTATTCCATCATATACACAAGGGTTTTTAAGATTCTTTATGGGAAGTTTCGGCTCATTCATAGTTATGATTCTTCTTATGATTCTTATGGCAGGTATAAGTGCATTGTTTAACGGCTTTGCAGGACTTGTAACCGCTTATGTATACGAGCTTATAACCGGTGTAAAAAAAGAAAACAACGAAAATACAAGCGTAGATTTTGAAATAAAATAAAAATTTATTGGTGCAAAAAATTGCACCCTACATTCAACATGCCAATGGCAAAAACAGGAGAAAATAATGGAATTCAAATCAAAAATAAAAACAATCGAATGGGTTGATACATATTCAAAAATGGTTGACCAGACAGTTGTGCCTTACGAATACAAGTTCGTAAATATTACAACAGGCGAAGATATGTTCAACGCAATCAGAAACATGATTGTTAGAGGTGCACCTGCTATCGGAATTGCCGGAGCACACGGCGTAATACTTTTTGCTCAAGAGGGAGCAAAAGAAATTTCTTCAAGAGAAGAATTCATTACTTGGCTTCTCGAAAAAGCAGAGTATATGAAGACATCACGTCCAACTGCAGTTAATTTAATGTGGGCGGTTGAAAAACAAGAAGAAATTATCAAGAATTCAAAATCCGATATTAACGGAATTATTGCAGAATTGAAAGCCAACGCAATAAAATTGGAAAACGAAGATATTGAAATCAACAAAAAAATTGGTGATTATGGTGCAGAAGTTGTTCCAAAAGGAGCTACAATTCTTACGCACTGCAACGCAGGAGCATTAGCAACAGTTGGTTACGGTACAGCTCTCGGCGTAGTTCGTTCAGCTTACGCTAAAGATAACACTGTTCAAGTTTTTGCCGACGAAACTCGTCCTCGCCAACAAGGTGCAAGAATTACGACATTTGAACTTGCAATGGACGGAATCCCTGTAACCTTGATTACCGACGGCATGTGTTCATATTTTATGAGCAAAGGTATGATTGATATGGTTGTCGTGGGTGCCGACAGAATCGCCGCAAACGGTGATACAGCAAACAAAATCGGGACCTACACAGTAGCAATCGCAGCTAAGTACCACAACATTCCATTCTACATAGCAGCACCGCTTTCTACAATCGATACCTCAATCAAATCCGGAGCAGAAATCCCGATTGAAGAACGTTCGCACGAAGAAGTTACGCACATCAACGGGAAACGAATCTGTGCAGAAGGCGTTAACATCATAAACCCTGGGTTTGACGTAACTCCGCACGAGCTAATCGCCGGTATAATTACAGAAAAAGGCATTCTAAGACCTGATTACAATAAATCAATCGCAGAAGCTTTTAAGAAATAAAAGTTAGATAAGGTGGGAAAATTTCCCGCCTTATTTTTTAATACAAACAATACTTAATCGCTTCCATCATTGAATCGGGATTAGCGATATTTTTACCCGCAATATCAAAAGCTGTACCGTGACTTGGAGAAGTTCTTATTATATCAAGTCCAATCGTCATATTAACCGTTTTTTCAGAAGCGACAGACTTAATCGGAATCAAGCCTTGGTCGTGATAACAAGCTATATAACAATCATACGGTGATTTTTCATTCTTTAAATAACTCTGAACTCCACCAATAAAGAGTGTATCCGCAGGTAAAGGATTAGTAATATTAATTCCTCTATTCCTTACTGCTTCCACAGCAGGGATAATAACCTGCTCCTCTTCAGAGCCTATAAGTCCGTTTTCGCCGGCATGCGGATTCAAGGCACACAGTGCAAATGACGGTTTCTTAATAAACAATTTGTTTTGAAAATAGCTTCTCAAACGTTCAACTTTTTCAATAATAACTTCCTTCGTCAAAATTGTACTAACATCTTTCAAAGCACAATGTCTGGTTAAAAGCAGAACTCGAAAATCTTTTGACACAAAAAGCATTTCAGCTTTTTGACCGTTATGAGCCAGAAAATGCTCCAAAACTTCTGTTTGACCGTTAAACTTATGTCCGGCTAAATTCATTGCCTCTTTTGAAGTTGGAGCAGTTACAATAAATTTTGGCTTAATTTCGCAAGCTTTTTCCAACAACTTGAACGCAAAATTTCCGGCTTCCGGTAAAACTTCACCAGGGAGCACTTTATGCGGATAATCAATTTCGATAACTTCATAGTTATTATTGATATGCCCATAAGTGTTCAAGACCTTTGAATTAGAAATAACTACAATATCTTTGGATGGCAAATTCAGCATATTGAGAGCTTTAATCGTAATCTCAGCTCCAATACCATTCGGATCGCCCGTTGTTATCGCAATTTTATTCGCATATTTGTTCATGGTGTTTAAAATAATCCAATATATCTATCAAAGTCTTTGTATTACCCAGATTTCCGGATTTTGTAACGATCCAACGCTTATGAATATCTGAGCAAATTGAGATTGCAGGAACAACTTCATCCAAAAGTTTCAATTCATTTGAATTAATCGCCTTACAGCATTTGTAAGAAGTTTCTCCGCCCAAAGTTATCAAAACCGCATTTACTTCTGCTAAAACTCGCTCTGTAAGCTCTGCCAAATAATCCGTAATCATTGACGCAAGTTTGTTTTTGGTCAATTCTGCATTAAATGAATCATCTGAAAAACCGTCAAAATTAGCTATCAAATGAGATGTGTGAACAACAACCGTAACATTCGCTTTCAGATTTGTCAAAATTCTTTCTACAAGCTCATTTGAAACACCGGCAACGATATCCTTGGTTTCAAGCGGGATAAAATTAACATTGTCTATATCATCTGATTGTTCAAGTTTTGCAATCTGCTCAGCTGTAATATGAGTCGCAGTGCCGGATACAATAAACTTAGGTAATTTTTCAAGCTTAAGCGTTTCTTTTTCTCTTTCAATTCCTGCAAGCCAGTACTTAGCCAGAACCTGTGCCCCCGCAGCAGTTCCCGTCGGGAGCAATTTTTTATCACATTTTTTAATTGCAAGAGCAAGCTGCTCTATATCAGTAATTGAAGTAGAATCAGCAACAATAAGCTTTTTCCCTTCTTTTATAAGCTCGTTAATCTTTATCAAGATTGGTCCCGCACCATTCATAACGGTTTTAAGATCAACTGTTCCAACAAGCTCTTTTTGTTTTTCATCAAGTTGAGATTTTAACAAAGTCGGAACATGTGACTCCAAAATCGGTGAGTGCGGATCCATCGCAATCTCTGTTCTTCCAATCGGTACACCTTTCAGAAGATGATATCCGCCAACCGTAATCCTGCCTTCTTGCGGAAACGCCGGAATTATTATTGCAGCATCATATCCCAAAATATCAAGCATAGTAAGCGTTTCGAGGGCAATATGTCCTCTTAATGTTGAATCAATTTTTTTGTAATAATAATCAAAAGAAAAGTTCTCAACAAAAGAGCAAACCGCTTTTTCTACCCTAGAAACAGCTTCCCAAGCCTCGCAATTTCTGGATTCGGTAGATAATGCCCAGACTTCAGTCGCTTCTTTTTCCTGCGGAACACATTCGCTATCAAGCAATATCTTTGTATTCGCACCTTTTAAGCGAAATTGAAGTGCTGTGTCATTTGCACCGGTTAAGTCATCTGCAATTATTCCAACTAAATCAGAAAATATCATTACTCAGCGTCTCTTTTTGAACCTAATAATCTTACATTATTTGCAACAATAAGAAATCTTTCTCTCTCTTCACCGGTTTGATCTGTCCATTTGCTAATAGAAATTCTTCCATCTACAACAACCTGACGTCCCTTTTTGATGTATTCGCCGGCAAATTCTGCTTGCTTATCCCAAACTTCGATATTATACCAGTCTGTAACTTCTTCTTTTGTTTTAGAATCCCAACGACCTACTGCTAAAGAAAATGTTGTCTTAACTTTTCCTGACTCAAAATACTTTATCTCCGCATCCTGTCCTGCTCTTCCAATGATAGTTGCTGTATTCATCAATTTCTCCTTTTAATAAAATATAATCAAATTATAGCATAATTCCTTTTTTGAGAGAAAAGTTATGAACAATTGTAAATTTATATAAAGCAAACTAGCAACAATATTTTTTAGAAGTTTTCAAATAGCATAAATTAAGGAGTAAATTAGTGTTAAAAATCGATAATATCAGCAATATTGCGAACTATAGTATCTACAAACAAAACAAAAATGTTACAAATCCTATAAAAGAAAAAGAGGTTGAACCTAACCAAACACAGGAAATAAGCGGAGTGCCAAAGAGTTACATAACTTTCCGTGGCGTATCGAAAAACGATGACTTATTGATGACAGACGGTGCAAAAGCTTTATTCAAAAGAGCAGAGGATATCGCAAAACAATTAGGTAACGAAGAAATAACACCTTATCATATAATTGAAGCTGCTATTGCCGAAACAGAAGAAAATCTTAACGCACAAGACCCCGAAGTTCTTGCAAGCGGTACAATCGAGTCAATATCTACACTAAACAAACTCGCAAATAACTACTCCAATAAAAACATGCTACTTAATCAAAGAGATTTTGACTATTTTATCGGATGCACTTCCGATTTGGAAACCGAAAACGCCTCTTATCTTGAAGCACTACCTGCTAAAGAAGAACTAAAAGGCAAGGAACGTGACATACCAATTACTCAAAGCTTCCGTAGCATGCTTGAAAAACACGTTGATCAAATTCATACTATGGACGCATACATGCTTCTTGGTAATGCATTTAACGCAATAGCTGCTTCGGGGCTAGGCTTTACAAGCGACTATTTGAAGAACTTCAAGAGCATAACTTACTATAAAACCCCTTCAGAACTAACTGATAACTACATGAAAGCTTATGATTCCAGAGCAATTGATGCTTGGAACAAACTTGCACTCGGCTCTAACTTGTACATAACTTACAACGACAGAAAAGAAGCCGACAGAATTGAAGCAAGTTTAGTTAACACAAAAAACGCTCCTAAACACGGTAATTTTAGTGGTGAAGACACTGTTATTTACGCAATTTCCGAAGAGATTTCTCCAGCAGAACTATTTCAAGAAGTGCAAGAAATAGAAGAAGGCGAACCTGACAAACAAAGGATATTTATGGTGAATATCGACAGTCTAATGGCTAAAAGCGTAGACGAAAATGGCGAAGTCAGCTATCCGCTTGAAGTTTTAGGACTATTAAGTGCCGTAAAAGAAAATACTAAATTTATATTCTTCCAGCACAACAATTCATACTACGACATTATGCAACAGCCTATGTTGAAGCGAGGTTTATCTAATTTTATCCAATACTCAATACCTCCAATGCATACTTTTGAAGCACAAGAAGTTCTAAACAACAACAGAAAACTGCTTAAAGGAATAACAACACCATTTTCAAAAGAAGCTAAGAATAAAACAATTGCTTATGCAGACAAAATTGACGGCATATTTCCAGATAAAGCAATTGATTTAATGAAAAGAATTGCAATTTATTACGGCGATGACAAAAAAAGAATTACACCAAAAGATGTTGATGAATTCGCTGCTATAGCAAGCGATTTATTCAAACAAGATAACAACTCAAATATAATCTATGATACAGGTAAAAACTTAAATTCTTTGTATGGTAAAGACACAACTAAAAAAGATATTGAAGCTATCGTAAGACAAATTAAAACCGGCAAAATAGGCACAAGAGGATATATTATGTATTCTCAAGACGAAGAAGCCGGCTCCGGCAGACGTTTTACAGCACAAGCAATTGCAGGAGAAGCCAAGGTGCCTTATATGGAAATAGCTTCTTCTGATTTTGCAATGAGTGCAGAAGGCAGCGACGGGGTTAAGACAGCTCCTAGCACCGTTATGAGCAGAATATTTTCAGAAGTAAAAAAAGCTGCTCAACAAAACGAAAACAAAACAGCAATCCTCTTTGTAAACAATTTTGAAGACTTTGCCTTCTCCGGCCCATATCTTGCAGGTTACAAACAAGCAATGGCTCAAATGGAAAAAGAAATGGCAAAGGCTGAAGCCGAAAAACTTAATATTATTGTGATAGGCTCAACCGACAGTTATTATGCAGATGCAATTCCGCTTGTGGCAAGAGGTTTCAATCAAAATATCGTAATTGATACACCTGCTTACAACAAAAAATCAAGAAAAGAAATTCTTGAAAACAGAATCAAACACGAAGAAATAAAATTGCATGGCAAAACGGCTAAAGACAGAGAATATATGATTAACAAACTTGTCAAATTGACAGAATACATGTCATTTGTCGAAATTAAAACAATGGTCGAAAAAGCTAAGCAGATAATGATTGAACGAGACAAATCAAAAGCGACTATCGGCGACTTTATTGAAGCATACTTACAACTGGCAACAGGAAGAACTTCTCGACCGGAAATGCCTGAATACAACAAGCGTGCAACAACTTCTCACGAATGCGGGCATGCCTTGAACCTTGAAATTATGGAAGAGATTTTAAAATCAAAAGGTAAACCTTGGCACGAAGCAGAAAATGTTAATTTCATTACACTTGACCCTCGTGGAACATTCCTCGGTGCAGTATTCGAAGGCAAAGGCGAAAACTCAGATTATCCGTTTGAAGCAATGTTCACAGGTTTAGTCTGTGCATACGGCGGTTACTCTTGCGAAAAAATGTTCTTCGACATGGACGGCTCTGCCGGAATTTCACAAGATTTGGCACAAGCTACAAGTTCTGCAAAACGTGGCATTGAGTACTTTGGTTTTGGTCACAACACGGGCAAAATTTCTAATGCCGCAAAAATCAATTCTGGAAGATACAACGAAAACGTATTCAAAGATATGGATGTAATTTTAACGAACGCACAAATCGCCTCTGATTTAATCACAGACGTATACAAAGGCTTCAACAAATGGTTTACAGACAAATACTCTAAGCTAATCGGAACCGATGACTGTATGATTGATGGAGATGACTTTAGAGCAATTTTGGCTAAATGGAAACAAGCACAACCAAATGGCATTAAAGAAGAATTTGAAATTCTAAGCGACATGATTATGGATATTATCAAACACTCTAAACAAGGCAAGATTTACGGCAAAATCAAAGTTTAGCAATATTTAAGCAGCAAAAAATTTGTCCAACTTAGTTATTGCGTAAAATCTTAGAGTGTGATAGAATGATTTTTACTAGGGGTCTATAAACACAAAATGTTAAGTGCTCCCAAATAGAAGAAAAAGGGGTGAAAATGCTAGTTTCTGCCATATCTGTTAATAATCGCAAAGGTTACAATGTTAGTAGTAACATGCCTTCTTATAACAGCCGCAGCAATGAAACTATCGGTGATACATCATTCAATTCTTTGACTCCTTATATCAGCAAAAAGTCTGTTTCAACAGACAAATTACCTCAACTATATGACAATATTAACGAGTGGCAAAACTTTTGTCACGAACAAATCTTAGGCAGGAAGCTTAATACAATAGCTTAGTTTTAATATGGGTATCGGTTTAATTTTAGGATTCTTTGACGGCGTACATGTTGCACATCAGGCTGTGATTCGTTCAGCGAAAGATTTTGCAGATAAAACAGTATTGATTTCACTTAAGAATTTTCACAAGAATTCTAACTACATACTGACAAGAGAAGAGTCTTTCAAAAAAATAAAATCGCTCGGAGTCAATTCTATTGAAGAGCTTGATTTCAGAGAAATTTCGACCATGCCGGCAGAAGAATTTCTTGAGTTTCTGGTAAAAAAATATTCACCTATATCAATATCAAGCGGATTTAATTACACATTCGGCTACAAAAGAAGCGGTGACACAAATTTGTTAACCTTAAATCAAGAAAAATACGGTTACAAATACATTTGCACGCCACCATTAGAATACAACGGGAAAATTGTTAGCTCTACGCTTATCAAAAGTTTGCTTCAGGAAGGTCATATCAAAGAGGCAAATGCCTTATTGAAGAGTAATTTTATTCTTGAAGGCAATGTTATTAGAGGTGCTCAGCTTGGAAGAACAATCGGGTTTCCAACCGCTAACATCAATTACCCGCAAGGAATAATCAAGATTCCGTTTGGAGTGTACAAAGCCCAATTTAATGGTTTACCATCTGTTTTAAACTGGGGGATGAAACCGACGGTACACAACACAAAAGAACCGATAGCAGAATTGCACATTTTAGATTTTGCAGAGAATTTGTACGGCAAAAATATAAGAATAGAAGTCCTTGATAAGATTAGGGACGAACAAAAATTTAACTCATTAGAAGAACTGAAAGCTCAAATAAAAAAGGATGTAGAGGCATGCTTAAAGTAGTTATCATAGGATACGGAGAAATGTTTACAAACCTCATTGCAGGAACGCTTGATGCGAATTGCGAGATTTGCGGTGTTTTAAGAAAAGAAATGATTAGTTATCCGCCAATTATTAGAAAAATCAAGGATGTAATCAATCCATCACTGGATTACAACTACATAAAGAGCTACAACTTGCCTGAAATTAATGCAAAAAGTGTAAATTCGAAAGAGTTTAAGAATACTCTATTGAAGCTTAATCCGGATATAATACTAGTCGGCTCTTGGGGCGAAATAATAACCAAAGAGATTTTTGACATTCCTAAAATTGCTACAATAAACGCACACCCGTCGTTACTTCCGACTTATAGAGGTCCAAATCCGTATTTCTGGACAATAAGAAATCAAGAACAAACTAGCGGAGTAACTTTTCACCTTGTAGATAAAGGTTTAGATACAGGTGCAATATTAGCTCAAGAAGAAGTTAAAATTTTCCCGTCCGATACAGGAAAATCATTAAAAGAACGCACGGTTTTAACAGCAAGAGGAGTTGTTTGCGAGCTATTAAAAGCCCTAAGAGAAGATATTATTATCCCACTACAGCAAAGGGAAGACAGGGCAAGCTATTATTCACACCCTAAGGATTTAGAGTTGGACTTCAATAACACTGCAGAAGAAAATTCCGCACTAATAAGAGCCTGCTATCCATGGTGCGAAGCATATTTTTTCAATGATAACATTTGCCTTGCTGCTCACCCAAACTCAATAGAAATTAGAGAAAATGAAACTGAATACACTGCGTCCGGAACTGTCGTAGAGTCTGATTACAAAAAGAAAACCGTAAGTATTCTATGCGGCAACAACAAGATTTTGACCTTCCAAACAAGTCTTTATAAAAAATACGACCGACCATTCACATCCAACTACATTAAACGAGATTTAACCTGCGGGCAAAGAATAAGATAAATCCCCCTTATATTTACCCCCCCTTCTATTTACCCCCCTTCTATTTACCCCTTTTGCGTAAAAACCATGTTTATAATATAATTAGTATGGAAAAATTTTAGTAGAACTTAATGGAAGCATCCGGCTTTCGAGTAGCCGGAGAAAGAAGGAAAAATGGTACCTGAAACGAAAAGTTTTCAATTAGAAATCGGCGGTAAAACCGTTACTGTTGAAACAGGTAAATACGCTCAGTCAACTAATGGCAGCGTTACTGTTCGTTGCGGTGACACAATGTTATTTGTACACTGCGTTGTTAGTAAAGAACCAAGAGTCGGAATCGACTTTTTCCCTTTACTTATTGATTATGAAGAAAGAATGTCTTCAATTGGACGTATCCCTGGCGGTTACAACCGTTCAGAAGGTAAAGCAAGCGATAAAGCAATCCTTGTTTCACGTTTAATTGATAGACCTATCAGACCTCTATTCCCAAAAGGATATAGAAACGATATTCAAATCGTAGCTCAATTATTCAGCTATGACCAACAAAACCAACCTGATACATTAGCGATGCTAGGTGCTTCTTGTGCCTTAATGCTTTCAGGTGCACCTTTTGAAGGCCCTATCGGTGCTGTTAGAGTTTCAAAAGTTGACGGTCAACTTATTGCAAACCCAACTCACCAACAAGCTGATAAATCAAACTTAGACATCGTTGTTGCAGGTACTCACGATTCTGTAATCATGGTTGAAGCAGGTTGTAAATTCGTTACAGAAGACGACATTATGGAAGCGGTTGAATTTGCTCAAGG
The DNA here is from genome assembly GCA_934754775.1 of uncultured Candidatus Melainabacteria bacterium. GTDB lineage: Bacteria > Cyanobacteriota > Vampirovibrionia > Gastranaerophilales > Gastranaerophilaceae > CAG-196. Next base: position 76,400 of record CAKVIM010000007.1, read on the forward strand.
CGAAATCAGAAAACAATGCGAAGCTCAAGTTGAATTCGCAAAGGCTTGTGGCGTAGTTAAAGAAGAATTCGTAAACCCTTACGACACAACAGAACTTAAAAACATCATTAACGAAGTTGCTCACGATATGATTTTTGATGCATACCACAACTTCGACAGAAAATACAGACAAGAAAAACTGGAAGAAGCTAAAAAACTTGTTAAAGAAAGAGTTGAAGCACTTCCTGAAGATCATTACATCCACAAAATCATTGAAGAAACAGGTATTGACTTTGTTGCAGAAGAATTCAAAGCTGCTGAAAAGAAAATTATGCGTGCAATGATTCTTGATGAAGGAGTTAGAGCTGACGGTAGAAAACCGACCGAAGTTCGTCCTATTTGGTGTGAAGTTGGTGTTATTCCTCGCGCTCACGGTTCAGCAGTGTTCACAAGAGGTCAAACTCAAATTTTGTCAGTTGCAACACTTGCTGGCCCTGGCATGAAACAAGAATTAGACGGTGTTGATCCTGAAACTGAAAAAACTTACATGCACAAATACATCTTCCCTGGTTTTTCAGTTGGTGAAGTTAAACCTCTAAGAGGTCCTGGCAGACGTGAAGTTGGTCACGGCAACTTGGCTGAAAGAGCTAATGTTCCTGCACTTCCTTCTCAAGAAGAATTCGGTTATACAATTCGTGTAACTTCTGATGTATTGGAATCAAACGGTTCTACTTCAATGGGTTCAACTTGCGGTTCTTCAATGGCATTGATGAATGCAGGTGTTCCTGTAAAATGCATGATTGGCGGTGTTGCAATGGGTATGATTACCGAAGAAGGTAAAGAGCCTGTTGTATTAACAGATATCCAAGGTATTGAGGACTTCCTTGGCGATATGGACTTCAAAGTTACCGGTAATGATGACGGTATCACAGCTCTTCAAATGGATATGAAGGCTAAAGGTATTGCAAACGAAACTTTGAGAAGAGCTTTGGCTCAAGCAAAAGAAGGCAGATTGCATATCTTGGGTGAAATGAGAAAAGTTATTACTGAACCTGCAAAACAGCTTTCACCATTTGCACCAAGCATTTCTACAATGACAATTCCTACTGAAGATATCGGAACAGTTATCGGACCTGGTGGTAAACAAATCAGAGCAATTATTGACGCATCAGGTGCTGAAATTGATATTCAAGACAGCGGTGTTGTAACAATTACTTCTAACGACCAAGAAGGTGCAGCAATTGCTAAGAAGATGATTAAAGATCTTACATTCAAACCTGAAGTTGGTATGGTTATTAAAGGTAAAGTTGTAAGAATCATTCCTATCGGTGCGTTTGTTGAACTTGGTGGTGGCAAAGATGGTATGGTTCACATTTCTCAAATTTGCCAAGAAAGAATTGAAACAATCGAACCACACGTTAATATTGGCGACGAAGTTGTTGTTAAGGTTATCAAGATTGATGATAAGGGCAGAATCAACCTTACCATCAAGGGTGTAACCGAAGAAGACAAAGCTAAATTAAATGCTTAATTTACAATCTATAAAAATAGGGCTGGTGCAAAGCACCAGCCCTATTTTTTGTACACATATTATCTTTTGTAAACTTTTATAAAAATTTTCCCCAAAAATAGCAATTTTTTTTATTATATTTCTTATTATAAACAGAAGGAATGCAATTGTATGTCAATGTTTGGCGATTATAAAGCTTATAAAACTTACGAGCCGGCTTACGCAAGCTGGAAAAACCGTCGTGATATAAAAGAAGCTAAGCGGCTTGAATATTTAAAACGACATCCAAATGAAATTTCTAAAGAGGATATCCAAAGAGGTCAAACGATTATTCGTGCAATCGATATTATGGATGAATACTCTCAAAAGCGAGCTGAGGACATGGAAGTTGCAACCCAGAGTGCAATGGGATTAGCGTTAGAATTCCTTACATTAACAGGTGCCGGTTTGGGCTTCTTTTTAGGGAACTTAAAGCCTGTAAAACAATTCCTTTCTAAAATTTTAAAGAATCAAACTAACAAAAAGACGCCTGCATTTATTCTTTCAATAATTCCAACTATCTTTGGCGGCATATTAGGTACAGTTGCATCTTTTCCGCTTCAAGCTTGGGCGGCTAAAGCTGAAGTCAGTGCTTCAAGAAAAGGACGTTTTGAAGCTATGCGTAAAGAGTTAAACAATCCTAACGGATTTGCGATTTTAACGGAAGAACAAATTAAGGAAGCAAAAGAAAAATCAAAACAAATTCAGCTAGAGGAAGATAAGAGCAAAAATCAACTTAAATCAAAATTAAAAGATATATTGGGCATAGAATCTCTTAAAGCTTTAGCAGGAGAAAGCAAAAAATATAAGCAGCAAAAAAGAGCATTTGAAGCAGAATTACTAGAAACTCAATCACATCTTAATGACAAAATGAGTGAAAAAGAAATTGAAAACGCAAAAAAAGATCAACAACTTTTAACCAAACTTGTAGAAAAAATCGATATTGCATCACAAGATTACGCAGAAAATGCTGAACTTGCAGCTGACACAGCAACATCAGTAGTACTAGGGGCTTCATTTTTAGTCGATTTTGCTATAACAAAATTAATGTCAGCTTGCAAAGTTAAATCAGCAGATAAGATTTCGGCTGCGACAAAAATTGCCGGACTATTGTTGAGTTTAGGTACTGCAATAATTGGAGCACAGGTTTCAAAACAAGCCTCAAGAGTCGGAAGGTTCAAGGTAAAACAAGAATTAATGAAAAATCCGGAAAATTTTGTCTATGTTGATGATGAAAAAATTGCTAACATAAAAGATTTTAAACTAACTCAAAAGAAAAAAGAAGGGATATTTTCATTCCTAAAAAATGCTTATAAAAACAACAAAGAATTCGAAAAATACAAAAAAACAACCGCAAAAGATGAAAAACGCTTCTATAAAGCAGTAGAAACGCTTAAGTTATCAGATGAACAACTTAAGGATGCAAAGGTATTGCAAAGAAATGCATTTAGGACATTTAACAAGGTTGACGAGAATTCACAAAAATATTCTGAAAACATTGAAGCCCTCGGTCAAGCAATAATGTATCCGATAAGCCTTATCAGCAGTGGCATTGGTATGGCAATAGGGCTACCGATAATCGCCAGAAAAACAAAAAATTCTGTACAACAAGTACAAAATTTTGCAAAATATATGGGAATAGTTCTTTTAAGCACAGTGCCGACAATCCTAATTAATGCTTATAACACAAAAGAACAGAAAAAAGCTTCAAGAGTTGCGGATATGCTTGCCATAAATGAAATGCAAGACTACAGAACATTCAAATAACTGCAAACATTACATTCATTGTGACAAATTGTAAATATTCGTAACTATTCGGTCAAAAAAAACTTTTCATTTGTTTTAAGTTGTGTATAATAGAACAAGGAAGAAGATTTATGATACAGACAACTTCACAAAATATAACAACGAAACCAACATCCGTACATGATGAGATAGAGCGTTATTTAGAAAAAGTTTTTCAGGCTGAGATGAAAGCCGAGGGCTCAATCCTTGTTAGTTATAATCCATTTGTCATCAAAAAAATTGCAGGATACTTATCAGGTAGAATTAAAATGCCTGCTTCAATCGGGATTGCCGGTGAAACTGCAAGCGGCAAATCAACGATTACAATGGATTTGATTGATACAATTGAATCATTTGCAACAGAATTTAATATTAATAATGCAATTACACGTGTTAACACAGATGATTACTATTACGACCGTTCAGAAATGGTTAAAGCTGCCGGAAGCTTCTCTGAATTCGCAAAAAACTATGACTTGGATATTCCGGAAGCATTAGAATTAGAATTGATGAGCAAGCACATCATGGAATTATTATCAGGAAAAGAAACTTATCTTCCGAAATATGACATGAGTGGAACTGCTATCAGGCACGATAATTATACATTGGCGAAACCTTCTAAAATTATTATTTCAGAAGGTTTATTTACACTTACTGAAAAAATCAAAGATGCATTCAACTTCAAAATCTACGTAGATATTGATGAAAAGATTAAGAAAGAACGATTCTATATTAGAGCTAAAGAACGTGATTTGGGGGATTCTGCAGACTTTATTTACAAAAACGCTAACGATAAAGCTGAAGTTCACATCAGACCTTGTAAAAAGTACGCAGACATTGTTCTATCAGGCTCTGCAGACAGAATTAAATACAAAAACTTCTTAAACAAAATTATTGGAATTATCCAAGAATTATATTATACAGAAGCTTAAAATAATTTTAAATTAATTCTTTTTATCCCGAAGCCATTTTTCGTACAAATCAGGGCGTTTGTTTTTCGTTCTCAAAATTTTTTGCTCCTGACGAAACTCTTCAATCAATTTGTGATTTCCGTTCAAAAGAACTTCCGGAACCTTGTATCCCATATACTCACGAGGCTTTGTATATTGCGGATATTCTAATAACCCGTCAGAAAAACTATCATCGTGTGCAGATTCAATCTTTCCCAGCGTACCTTCGATTTTCCTTGAAACACTATCTATAACACAAAGAGCCGGCAATTCACCGCCCGTCAGCACAAAATCACCGATTGATATTTCTCTAGGTTTAATAATTTCTCGAATTCTTTCATCATACCCTTCATAATGCCCGCAAAGGATTATAATCTGCTCATATCCTGCCAGCTCGTTTGAAATAGCATCACTAAAAGGTTCACCTTGAGGTGTCATCATCAGAGTAATAGAATTTTCTAGTTTTTCAACACTATTATAAGCGTCCACGTACGGCTGCGGCATCAAAACCATACCCGCACCACCACCATAAGGGGTATCGTCCACTTTTTTATGTTTATCCAATGTAAAATCTCTTGGATTAACCGCATTAACGCTTATAATGCCATCATCTACCGCACGTTTCATTATGCTGAAATCCAGATGCGACTGAATAAGCTCAGGAAACAAAGTCAAAACATCAAACTTCATTCCAAAAGCCCTTCCATATTATTTATTTGAATTCGTCTTGATTTAATATCAACAGAAAGCACAATTGCCTTCACAAACGGAATCAAAGAAATTTTCTTGCTCAAAGTTTTTACTGAAAGTAAATCACTTGCCCCATTATTAGAAACGCCCACAACAGCTCCGACTTTCTTTTCACCATCGTAAACATCAAGACCGACAAGTTCATCAATCAAGAACTCATCCTCTTCCAAGAATTCTCTTACAGTGCCTTCTTCAACGAATAAAAGTTGGTTTTTGTATTCCAAAATATCGTTTAAAGAATTAATACCCTTAAATTTTATTATCCCACATTTTGGCGTAAAACGAACATTAGATATTTCTAACGGCTTATACTCACCATTTTTTAAAACATAAACAATTTTTAAGTTAGACAAAAACTCTTCTCTATTCTTTGAATACCCGAGCTTTGCCTCACCTTGCACTCCATGAAAATTTAGAATTTTACCTATAGAAACAAAATTACTCTTCATCTTCTTTCTTCTTAGGTTTTCTTCCTCGTTTCGGCTTTTCAACAACGGCTTCTTCTGCTACTTCTTCGGTTTTAACTTCCGGAACCGCTACAGGAGTTTTTTCAGCGTCAGAAGGTTTTGTGTGCTTAGCTACCATATAATCAGCCGGCTTATCAGCTCTATCCTCGTTCCATCTATCCAAACCTAATTGAGCACGGATTAGTTTAATACCAACGTGAACACGCCATTCATCCATTTTTAGCTGTGCTGCAATAATCTTGTGACAACCGATTGGAGGTAATGGTAACAATGGTTCGTAAAGAGCTTTAATTGCCATCATCTGATCCGGTGAAATCGCCAATTTACGTTTCGGGAACGGTAATTTTGGTAACATCATTTTTTGACGAACCAAATTTATACCGAAAAATACTTTTTGAGGTTCAATACCCAATTTTGCACCGATTACTTCATGACAATCTGGGTTTGGCAACGGTAACATTGCTTTATATAGAACTTCAATTTGTTCTAATTGTTCCTTGCTAATAAGTAATGGTCTCGCAGGTTTTTGAGGTCTTCTTTGTTGTGGACGTCTGTTTTGTTGCGGACGACCGCTTGCATAATTATTTCTAAATCCGCCTTGATTATTCGGACGACGTTGTTGATATCCGCCACCTCTGTTATCACGGTTGTATCCGCCTTCACGTCTTTGGTACCCGCCATCTTGGTTTCGATACCCGCCTTGTTGAGAATATCCTCTGTTATCACGGTTATAACCGCCTTCACGTCTTTGATATCCGCCATCTTGGTTACGATTGTAATTGTTATTATGGTATCCGCCTTGTTGTGGTCTGTCATAACTTCTTGGTCTTGACTCTGCCGAATATGAGCTATAAGAGCTATAGCTTTGCATTGGTTTTTCTTCAGTCGAATCACTTCCCTTATCAGCATACAGACAGTTAGGACATATCACTCTTTTGGGGTTCTTTGTTTCAAATTCCGCACCACACTTAATGCACTTGTTTACATACATAATAAAAGCCTCTTAACCAATTAAAATAAAAATTTCACTACTTTAAAATAATCCTATCAATAAAAATAATATGAGATTTAATCAAAAAACTTAGAGTTGAAAATCAACTCTACTCATGCATTATAATACACATCTCATAATAAGTCAACTATTCGGCTACATGGCTGGGTTATAAGGTTGTTATAAGGACTCATTTTGTTCAAGACGCTTTTTCAAATCCTGAACCTCATATTTCAAGCGATTTAGTTCGCATTTAACAGGATCTGGGATTCTATTGTGCATCAAAACACCTTCTGAATTAACAAATTTCTGCTGCACAATCCTCCCAGGAACACCAACAACAGTACAGTGTTCGGGAACATCTTCAACAACTACAGAACCTGCACCGACACGAGTGTTATCACCGATGGTAATATTACCCAAAATCTTTGCTCCGGCTCCAATAATAACTCCATTACCTATCGTTGGGTGACGTTTTCCGTGCTCATTACCGGTTCCGCCTAATGTAACTTGTTGATAAATTAAAACATCGTCACCAATAATCGTCGTTTCACCGATAACAACACCTTCTCCGTGGTCAATAAAAAATCTGTTCCCGATTTGAGCCCGAGGGTGAATCTCTATACCGGTTATAATTCTTGTCAAATAGGAAAGAAATCTCGGCAAAAAAGGAACTCCCCAATAAGCGAGTTTGTGTGCAATTCTATGAGAAATCAAAGCTTGCAATCCGGGATAGCAAAACAAAACTTCTGCAAGATTTCTAGCTGCAGGATCTTTTTCGTAAATAACTTTGATATCCTCTTTTATTTTTCTAATCGCACGCCCTAACATTAAATTACCTTCCTTTATGCAATTATAATTCAAACAGAAAGTTTAATAAATAGCCGGTAAGGTAGAAATAATTTAATTGAAAATGGAAAATTATTTTAAATATTCTTCTTATTAATATTCGTTAAATTAACGTCATTTATTATAAAAAATAACTAATACAATTTTCCATTTTCCACTTTCAATTTTCCATTAAACCCAAAAACTACCAAACCGACAAATATCTTTCTCCACTGTCAGGTATAATTGCAACAACCAATTTTTCTGGATATTTTTCTGCTAAAGCTTTTGCGGCACAGACATTTGCTCCTGCTGAAATTCCACAAAATACTCCATGTTTTTTAGCAAGCTCTATTGCTTGAGATTTAGCGTCTTCACCTTTTACCGTCAAAATCCCATCTAAATTATTGTCTTTACAAATTTCAGGAACAAAGTTTGCCCCGATACCCTGAATAGCATGAGGGCCGGCATGACCTTCCGTAAACAGAGGACTTTCAGCAGGTTCTACACCATATACAGCTGCTTCCGGTAAATACTTCTTGATACCTGTAGCTGTTCCACCAGTGCCGATTCCGGCTACAACAACAACTTCTCTACCATCAACAGCCTCTTTTATTTCACGAGCAGTTTTTTCGTGTGCTTTTGGGTTATCAGGATTAGCGAACTGCATAGGAATAAAACTGTTAAGATAAACAGACTTAAGTTCATTGGCTTTGTCAACAGCCCCCTGCATACCTTTTTCTTTCGGAGTCAAAACAAGTTCTGCACCATAAGCAGCAATATTCTTGCGACGCTCAACAGACATACTTTCCGGCATACATATGATAAGTTTTAAGCCAAGAACAGCACAACACATAGCTAAACCTATGCCGGTGTTTCCGCTGGTCGGTTCAATAACAACAGTATCTTTATCAATCTCGCCACGCTCCATCGCACCTTTTAGCATTGAATACGAAGCTCTGTCTTTTACTGAACTTGAAGGGTTAAAATATTCTAGCTTCAAACAAATATTATCATTGTATTTAACAAGCGGTGTATTACCTATTAGCTCAAGAACATTTTCGTATATCATTTTAACTACTCTTTCTTGTTAGTTATTGTTGGGCTGAAAGCCCAACCTACTTTCTTATTGTCGGTGGGAACCGCTTACGCTTTTCCCACCCTACTCTTATTAATTGAAAATGTTAATACAATTTTCCACTTTCCATTTTCAATTTTCCATTCTCTGCCGTGCTAATCTCGCACAAGTTAAACCAATTTAGCGAATTTTCTCTTACCGGCCTGCAAAACAACGTCCATCTGAGGCTTAACAACAAATCCCATATCAGAAATCTTTTCGCCATCAATCTTAACTCCGCCGCCTTGAATAAGACGCTTAGCTTCGCCTTTTGATTGAACAAAAGATAATTCAACCAACAAATCCAAAATACTTTTTTCAGCATCGATTTTAACACTTTGGATATCATCAGGAATACCTTTATTTGATACCACATTAATGAAATCTTCTTGAGCTTTATCAGCACCTTCTTTTCCGTGATATTCTTCCGTAATCATATGTGCTAATGCCATTTTGATATCACGTGGATTGATTGAATTAGAAGCAATTTCTTCATCCATGTTAACCAATTCTGATTGCGGAACATCTGTTAATAATGAGTAATAACGAGTTATCAAAGTATCAGGAATGCTCATTAATTTGCCGAACATATCTTTTGCACTGTCCGTAAGTGATATGCAGTGTTCCGGATAAGTTTTTGACATCTTAACAACTCCGTCAGTTCCTTCAAGAAGTGGTAACATCATAACAAGCTGAGGATATTTTTTGCCATAAGCAGCTTGGATATCACGACCTAAAAGCGTGTTAAACCTTTGGTCAGTACCGCCCAATTCAATATCAGCATCAATCGCAACAGAGTCATAAGCTTGCATTAGAGGATAGAAAAATTCGTGAATAGCTATTGGCTTACCTTCTGCATATCTTTTTGCAAAATCATCTCTTGTCATCATTTGAGCAACAGTAACTTTACCCGCAAGTTGTAACAACTCAGTAAAAGTAAGCTTGTGAAGCCAATCCGCATTGTTTACAACCTCTGCTTGTGAAATATCAATAACTTTAGACATTTGAGCAAAATAAGTCTTAGCATTCTCTTCAACCTGTTCTTTTGTTAAAGCAGGTCTTGTTTCTGATTTACCTGAAGGATCGCCAATCATAGCAGTTGCACCACCAACAAGAAGCACAATCTTATGTCCAAGTTTTTGAAACTCTTTAAGCTTTCTCATAACAACTGTGTGTCCTAGATGTAAATCAGGTCTTGTAGGATCCATACCTAATTTTATTCTAAGCGGAGTGTTTGTATCAGCTGCGTGTTGTAATTTAACCGCTAACTCTTCAATCCCGCCCGGAAGCACTTCTGCATTTCTTGTCAATTGCATCGCTTGATCAATGAATTCTTGTCTAATGTCTACCATCTTTATCCTCTTTCTTTTGTTCCTATACATTATAGAATACCAGAAATAAAGATATGGGTAAAGTGCGGGGTTTTTAATAGGTGGGAACCGCTTCCGCTTTTCCCACCCTACGTACTGTTCGAGATAATTTTGAAACAAATGAAAATAGTTATTAAAAGGCTGGATTTCTCGGTGCTAATCGCACCTCAAAATGACGCCACACTAGTTGTAGGTCGTGTTCAACATTTTCATTGAACACGACAAATATATAAAGCATAAAAAAGGTGCGTTCTTCGAACGCACCTTTTTTATTGTTATCGTTTAACTATTAATTAAACATTACCATAGTAAGCATCGATGTAGATTTGTTTGATATCAGACATCAATGGGTAAGCAGGGTTAGCACCTGTACATTGGTCATCGAATGCCAATTCAACAAGTTCATCCAAGTTATCCATGAATGTTTTTTCATCTACGCCGAAGTCTTTAATTGACTTAGGAAGTTCAATTTTGTCCATCAATTCATCAACTGCCTTGATTAACAATTCAACCTTTTCATCATCATTCTTACCGCCCAAACCTAATTCGTCAGCGATTTGACCATATTTAGCCTTAGCGTTAGGGAATTTGTATTGAGGGAAGATTGCTTGTTTGTGCGGAGCGTCTGCAGCATTGTATTTGATGATTTGTCTGAATAACAATGCGTTAGCTACACCGTGTGGAACGTGGTACATAGCACCAAGTTTGTGAGCCATAGAGTGGCACAATCCTAAGAATGAGTTAGCAAATGCCATACCTGCGATAGTTGCAGCGTAGTGCATTTTTTCTCTAGCGATAGGATCGTTAGCACCTTCCTTGTAAGAACGTTCTAAGTATCTGAATACTAACTTAGATGCTTCTAAAGCATTTGAGTTAGTGAAGTTAGTCGCCATACAAGATACGTAAGCTTCAAATGCGTGAACTAATGCGTCGATACCAGAAGCAGCTGTTAAGCCTTTTGGCATACCATCAACGAAGTTAGGGTCAACGATTGCCATGTTTGGAGTCAAAGCGTAATCAGCAATAGCGTATTTTACGTGAGTTTCGTCATCAGTAATGATAGCGAATGGAGTAACTTCAGAACCTGTACCAGAAGTTGTAGGAATAGCAACCATAGTAGCCTTCTTACCTAATTCAGGAATTCTGCAAATTCTCTTTCTGATATCCATAAATCTCATAGCGATATCTTCGAAGTTTGTATCAGGTTGTTCATACAATAACCACATAATCTTAGCTGCGTCCATTGGAGAACCACCACCTAATGAAATAATTACATCAGGTTCGAATGGTTTCATAATAGCCATAGCTTGGTCAATTGTTGACAATGTTGGATCCGGTTTAACATCGAAGAATACTTCGTGTTCAATACCAATTTCGTCAAGAACGTTAGTAATTGCATTAACAGCACCTGAGTTGAATAAGAATCTATCAGTTACGATAAATGCACGTTTTTTACCTTCTAATTCACGAAGAGCTAAGTCTGTAGCACCTCTCTTGAAGTAAACTTTAGAAGGAACTTTAAACCATAGCATATTTTCTCTCCTTTCAGCAACAGTTTTGTAGTTCAATAAGTTTTCAACACCTACGTTACCTGAAACAGCGTTGCCGCCCCAAGAACCGCAACCAAGTGTCAATGATGGTTCAAGTCTGAAGTTGAACAAATCACCGATACCACCTTGAGATGATGGAGAGTTGATTAGAACTCTGCAAGTTGGCATTTTTTCGCCAAACATGTTGATTCTATCTTTTTTACGTTCGTCTGTGTAAAGAACTGAAGTGTGACCTGCACCACCTTTGCTTACCAAGTGGTAAGCTTTTTCTGCAGCATCTTCAAAGTCGCTTGCTCTATATAATGTAAGAACTGGTGACAATTTTTCTCTTGAGAATGGGTCGTTCCAATCAACCTCTGGTCTTTCAACCAACAAGATTTTTGCATCTTCAGGAACTTCGTTACCGAAACCTGCTAATTCTGCAATTCTGTGTGGTTTTTGACCAACTACGTCAGGGTGAGCAGTTCCTCTGTTTGGATCGATAAGAGGAAGGTCGATTAATTTTTGTTTTTGTTCTTCATTTACAAGGTAAGCACCTCTGTAGATGAATTCTTTTTTTACTTCTTCATATACGCTGTCAACAACAACAACTGATTGTTCAGAAGCACAAATCATACCATTGTCGAAAGATTTTGACATAAGAATGTATGAAACAGCCATTTTAATATCAGCAGTTTCATCAATAACAGCCGGTGTATTACCAGGGCCAACACCTAATGCAGGGTTACCTGATGAATAAGCAGCCTTAACCATGCCAGGACCACCTGTAGCTAAGATACAATCAATATTAGGGTGTTTCATCAATGCACTTGAAAGTTCAATTGAAGGAACATCAATCCAACCGATAATATCTTCCGGAGCACCAGCCTTAACTGCAGCGTCTAAAACGATTTTAGCAGCTGCGATAGTTGATTTTTTAGCTCTAGGGTGTGGTGAGAAGATAATACCGTTTCTAGTCTTTAATGAAATTAAAGATTTGAAAATAGCAGTTGAAGTTGGGTTTGTTGTAGGAACAATACCTGCTAAAACACCAAGAGGTTCTGCAACGATTTTGATACCGTTAACTTTATCTTCTTTAATAATACCGCAAGTTTTTGCGTGTTTATGTTTGTTGTAAATATATTCAGAAGCAAAGTGGTTTTTAATAATTTTGTCTTCTAATACGCCCATTCCAGTTTCTTCGATTGCCATTCTAGCAAGAGGAATACGAGCTTTGTCAGCAGCTGTAGCAGCAGCTTTGAAAATTGCGTCAACTTTTTCTTGAGAGAAAGTTGCGAAAATTCTCTGTGCCTTGTGAACTCTTGAAATCAAGCCTTCTAACTGATCAAGTGTTTCAACAACATTTGATGCTTCAAGACTCTTCTCCAAGGATTCAACGTTCTTTTTAGTCTTAGTTGTCATTTTGAATCTCCTTTTTTTAGTACGGCTATAACAATATTGCAACACAAATTAAAATTAATGTCAACGCAAGGCAACAAACGGCTTTGAGGATATAAAATATATACTAAAAGCCAAAAACCGCACGCTAAAAAGAATGTAGCGAGTGTAAGTTATACACTCGCTAAAAAAGCTTTATAAATTCTTTATATGGATTAAAAATTAAATACCGAATGCCGCCTTAAATTTTTGTGGATCAAATTCAAATTTGTTAGAACTGTTATCTTGAGTTGAAGATGTTTTTTCTGTTTTATCAGCGTTTTCCAATTCGTTGTTTAATTGATAATCAGCGATTAAAGTTTTAAATTCTTCATTTACATTAGCAACTTCTACAGAACCTACTGCAGTTATAAGTGATTCAGAATTAGATTGGTATGCACCGACAAGAGAAATAACGCCATCTGCAACGCTACCTACAGAGTTTGTAAAGTTTGCAATATTTTGGATATCAGCCCCCATTTTGCCTAAAGAAGTTGTCAAAGAAGCTAGAGTTTTAGTAGAGCCTGCAATTCTTGTACCTCCGGCTGCGATTTGGTCAGCACCGATTTTTAACAATTTAGCACCTGCTCCGGCACCAAACCCTGTAATTGTACCTACAGTTCCCATTGATTCTGCAGTTGTACCAACAGCAATATTAGTAGCACCGTCAGCAGCTGCTACAGTATTAGTTACAGTTTGAGCAGCACCTTGTTGAATGTATTTTTGAAGAGTTTCAACACCGTTTGAAATAACACTTGCTGATTGTTCAATAAAGCCAGCAATATTATTTGTAGCTTCTTCTACTGTTGTATTTTGTTCTTGAATTGCTTCTTGAATACTAGATACATTTGCAACCAATTCGTCAATAGCACCAGCAGCTGTTTGAAGATTAGCCAATGCAGCCTTCTTTGTTTCAGCATTTGCAGAGTCATCATTTAAGATTTGCTTATTTTGCTCAATAATTGCAATTTGCTCATCAAGTTTTTGCTGAACTTCTGCAAGTTGACCTTTGTCACCACCCAATTCTTCAAGCTTAGAAATTGCATCTGAAACTGTTTCTCTACCGTCAGAGATTTGTGCTATCAAATCATTTACTTGTTCTTCTGTAGATTTAGTAGTATTTTCAGCGTCATTTGATAATTCTGTAGCTTTATCATCGTTAGCTTTTACATCTGTTGTTGCTTGAGCATTTTCATTAGCTCCAATACTAGAAAACGTAGACAATAAATTTTTAACGATTTTCACAATAGATTTTGCTTTTTGAGAGTCATTACCTTCTATTGCAGTTTGACCATTTTGAACCAACCCCCAAACGCTGTTTACATAGTTATTAGAAGAAGTAGTGCCATTTGAGCTACCCAAACCTTCTAATGATGAAAGTTGGCTTTTTGCACTGTTCAATATTGATTGTAAATCTATACTGTTGTTGCTCATCTTACTGCTTCCTATAATACCATCTTATATATATAAAGTATTTAAAAAGTAGCTAATTTCGATAGCGTCTAAAAATGTTACAAAAGTTAACAAAATTTATAGTGTTTTGTTAAAATTGTAGCCACCGAGCTTATAGACACATCCGTAGGGATATTGTACAAAGATAATAGGCAAGAGATTTAGAAGCAAAGGAAGCGTATCTTTATGGAAAATTTTACGGATAGAGAAAAAGAGGTCTTATACCTGCTATTAAAGGGGTTGAACAACAAGGAAATATCTAAAAAACTTTTCATATCTAATCATACAACCAAAGCACATGTTGCTTCTATTTATAAAAAATTAGGGGTTACAAATAGGGTTCAGGCTGCGATTAAGAGCATGCAAATGGGAATTGAACAATATTTTGATATAGAAGAAATTATTGAAGATTTTTAGGAAAACTTTTTTATTTCAAAATAGTTCTTCATTTTCTTTTCTTTATTGCGAAAAAAGAAAAGAAAACGAAGCAAAAGAAAAGAAATGACGCATTGTTTTCTACGCCCTTCGGGCGAGGTTGGAAAGGCTGTTGCGGATTTTCGGTAGGGCGACGTGAGCGTAAGCGAGCTAGCCCGTAAGAGCATATAACATGGAAATGCCTAGAAAAATCCGCTAGGATTTGTTGGCATTGGAATGTTATGCTCGCCCGAATAATCCAAGACGCAGGCAGAGCCTGCACTTTTGCACTCGCTATCGCAGCTAAACGCTGCACGCTCGTGATGCTAAAGATGTTCAATTAGTTGTTGTTGGGGTGAAACCCCAACCTACTAGCTTTGGCATAGACCTCCCTAGATAGGGAGGTCGCAGGTGTAGGCGAGCGAAAGCGAGCCGTACAGCTGCGGGTGGGTTGCAATGTTTTTGATACCCTAACGGGCTGAAACCTCACCCGCATTCGTAAAGTTCGCAAAGCTCACAAACGACTGTTCCCTCTCCTGTAAGGCGAGGGTACGCAAATAGCGTTCAACCAAGTAGTACCCTCTCCATCTGGAGAGGGTAGTTTTTCAATGTGAAAGCTATGCTTGAACATTAGAAAAACGGGTGAGGGTTCAGCCCGCTAGGGTAAATTAGATTAAACCTCACCCGCATTCGTAACGTTCGCAAAGCTCACGAACGACTGCTCCCTCTCCAACTGGAGAGGGTGAGGTTAAACAATTTTCCATTTTCCACTTTCCATTTTCCATTTGCAACCACGCCAAACCAGTAATCCCTCGCCAAACTAAATATACATTTACCCCCCCTTTGTGGTATAATTTTTGTAAACTGGGGAGTATTTTATGTCAAAAACACTAATTCTTATCGACGGACACGCACTTGCTTATCGCCAATATTTTGCATTGGAACGAACCGGCATGAAAAATACGGAGAACCAGCCGACTTGGGCTGTTTACGGATTCTTTAAAGCTATTTTTGATTTGCTTGCAAAAATACACCCGGACTATATCGCAGTAGCGTTTGACGTTGGTAGAAGAACTTTCCGTACAGAGAAATTTGAGGAATACAAAGCTAATAGAGAGGCCATGCCGGATGCTTTGAGAAGCCAAATCGGAGTAATTTGTGAAGGATTGAAGGCTTTTGACATCCCGATTATTACCAAAGAAGGGTTTGAGGCTGATGATGTTATCGGCACAATCTCAAAAACCGCTTCGGAGAAGGGGCATAAAACTCTTATTTTAACAGGTGACCAAGACAGTTTTCAACTAATTGACCAAGATGGGTTTGTGAAAGTTCTAATCCCGTCTAAGGGCGAATTGATAGAATATGATTGGAACAAAGTTTACGAAAAGCTGGGTGTTTATCCTAATCAAGTTATTGATTACAAAGGGCTAAGGGGTGATACGTCTGATAACATTCCGGGGATTCGTGGTATTGGTGAAAAAACGGCTCAGAAATTACTTAACAGATACAAACACCTTGAAGATGTTTTGGCAGACTGCGACAATATTCCTGAAAAAGCGGTTCAGAAAAAGATTTGTGAGCAAAAAGATATTGCCATACTTTCAAAAGAATTGGCTACTATTATCAGAAATGTTGATTTAGGTTTTAATATAGATACAGCAACTGTTACACTCCCTAAGATTGAGGATGTGTCAGCATTTTTAAGAAAAATGCAGTTCTATACCTTTATAAAAAATATTGATAAGATTTTGACATCATTTAATCCTAACGCAGAAGCGGAAGAAAACGTAACACTGAGCCTTTTTGCACAAGCTCCGCAGGAAAATGTTCAGCAGAATTTGTTTACGCAGGCTATAAAAGAAACGGTTGAGGAAAAAGAGCTTGAGTACACGGTTGTAGATAAAAACAATGCTGATGAGATAATAAACAAGCTAAGTTCCGGCAGAATTGCAATGAAATTTTACGCAAAAGAGGGCGAAATAGTTGCGGCTTCTGTTTCTAACGGTGAGAATTACCTGTTCCCGCAAGAAGAAATCAGCAGACTTAAGCCAATAATCGAGAGTCCGAATATTAAGAAAATCGGATTTGACGCAAAATCTGATTACCACTTGTTGTTAAATAATGGTATAACTCCAAAAGGACTTGATTACGATGTATTGCTCGCAAGTTACGTCAAAGACCCAAACCGCAAGCACACATTGGAAGCTCAAGCACTCGATTTTCTAAACCATATAATCGCACAAAACGATAGCGAGCTTGGAATGTGTGATGAAGCGTACACAATATTTAATCTGTACGAATACTGGCAAAAGAATCTTGACGAAAGAGAGCAAAAAATTGTCACTGAAATAGAATTGCCGCTTACTGTTGTTTT
Source organism: uncultured Candidatus Melainabacteria bacterium (assembly GCA_934754775.1). Taxonomy (GTDB): domain Bacteria; phylum Cyanobacteriota; class Vampirovibrionia; order Gastranaerophilales; family Gastranaerophilaceae; genus CAG-196. Next base: position 93,392 of record CAKVIM010000007.1, read on the forward strand.
AGCAAAAATGGAGCACACCGGCGTTGCAATTGATTGTGAATATTTAAAAGAGCTTTCTGCGTACATGACCGAAAAACTCGCTGAATTAGAGGATTTAATCTACCAACTTGCAGGCGAACCTTTTAATATTAACTCGCCAAAACAAGTAGCAGAAGTTTTATTCGACAAACTGGAGTTAAAAACAAAGAAAAAGAAATCACGCTCAACAAGTGCAGAGGTTTTAGAAGAACTCGCTCAAGAATATGAAATTTGCGAATACATTCTTCAGCACAGAAAATTTGCAAAGCTAAAATCAACTTACACAGACGCATTGCCGGCTTTGATTAGCAAGCGTGATAACAGAATTCACACTACTTACAATCAAGCTCTAACCGTGACAGGCAGGCTTTCATCATCTAATCCAAATCTGCAAAACATTCCGATTAGAAGCGAAGAAGGAAACAAAATCCGTGCAGCCTTCTGTGCCATGGATAAAGAAAACTCAATTATTCTATCCGCCGATTATTCACAAATTGAATTAAGATTACTTGCTCACGTGTCAGGTGACGAGCATCTCATCCACGCTTTCACCTCAGGAGAAGATGTACACGCAATGACCGCTGCGAAAGTCTTTGGAGTTGAGTTAAAAGATGTTACCAAAGATATGAGAAGAAAGGCAAAAGCAGTTAACTTCGGTATCGTCTACGGTCAATCAAAATACGGGCTTGCAAAAAACCTCGGAATAACAAATGCTGAAGCTCAAGAATTTATTGACAAATATTTTGCGACCTACCCTCGGGTTAAAGAATACATGAACCGTGAGATTGAGTTTGTTACTCAAAACGGGTACGTTGAAACGGAGTTTGGCAGAAAAAGATACCTGTCTTCAGAACTCCAGAGTTCAAACTACCAAATCAGAGAATTTGCTCAGCGTGCAGCAATAAACCAGCCACTGCAAGGTACCGCTGCAGACCTTATCAAAATTGCAATGATTCGTGTCGATAAAGCAATCGAAAAAATGGAAGCAAAAATGATTATGCAAGTACACGATGAACTTGTGTTTGAGCTTCCGAAAACAGAACTTGAGAAACTCAAAGAAATTATCCTTGATTGCATGGCATTAAAAGACCAGAACCTAAAAGTTCCACTCGACATTGACATCAACTACGGCACCTCTTGGAAAGAGGGGGGGTAAATATATTTACCCCTATTCGTATCTTAGAGCGTCAATCGGATTTAGCAATGACGCTTTGTAAGCAGGATAGTAGCCGAACCCGACACCAACAAGCCCAGAAAAACCTAATGCCAATAATATTGAGAACAATGAGATTGAAATCGTCATAGATGGAGCAAATACCGTTATCAAATAAGAGCCCAAAACCCCGATAACAACACCAATTAACCCCCCAATCATCGAAAGCAGGAACGATTCTATCAAGAATTGCCATCTTATATCACTAACTCTTGCCCCAATCGCCATTCTTATACCGATTTCCTTGGTTCTTTCAGTAACCGATACCAACATTATATTCATAATCCCAATTCCGCCGACCAAAAGCGATACGGACGCAATCGATGCTAATAATATTGCAAAAGTCTGAACCGTCGATTTCATTTTTTCTTGGAATTCAGCTGAGTTCCTTATCTCAAAATCTTTTTCTTGATTTTTTCCGATATTGTGGCGGTTGGTCAAAATTTCATCAATATCTTCCATTGTCGCATCAAGCATATCGGCATCTTGTCCTTTTACAACAATTTGTCCGACTGTTCCAGGGAAATCAGTACCAAAGACTTTTTTCTGTGCAGTCGTAATCGGTATAAAAATCAAGTCATCCTGATCAAACGGGCCTGACTGGCCTTTTTCTTCCAAAAGCCCGATTACTTTAAACGGGATATTGCCAACCCTAATAACCTTACCGACAGGGTCAACATCACCAAAAAGTTCCGTCGCAACCGTCGCCCCCATCAGGGCAACTTTCGCACTATTTTGCAAATCCTCTTGAACAAACCCACGCCCTGAAGCGACTTCGTAATTTTTGATATACAAATACGCAGGCTGGATTCCATAAACCGTTGTTGACCAGTTTTGGTTACCGTAAGTTAATTGTTTAGATTCAGAAGATAAAGTCGAAATTGCAAGAACATTGCGTGCGTTTTTCTCAATCGCCAACGCATCTTTTGAGGTCAAAGTCGGTTTTGTACCAATCCCCATATGAACCCCGCCAGATTTTGCAGAAGCAGAACGCACAGTCAAAAGGTTTGTCCCCATTGATTCCATATTCTGTGTAACCTTTTTACTTGCACCGGAGCCAACAGCAAGCATAATAATAACCGCACTTACGCCAATAATTACGCCCAAACTCGTGAGTGCCGAGCGAAGCATATTTACACGCAGTGAATTTACAGCCATTTTTAAAGTGGATTTGAAATCTAGCATGATACTCTCTTTGGTTAGTTATTGTTGGGCTTTCACCCCTACATCCTTTTCTATAAAGACCTCACCCTAGCCCTCTCCTGTAAGGAGAGGGGATAACTACCACTTGTTAATTCAATGCTAAGTTGTTAGAAGTAAGTAAATCTTGGTCATTCCCTCTCCTTACAGGAGAGGGCTAGGGTGAGGTGTCAATCCTACTACCTAATTCTTTTCAACGAATAAAGAATCACAAATATTCGTTTGCGGTACATAGTCATATTCGCTGTTCATAGAGATTTTGTTAATAATCTTTGAACGTTTTTTGCGGAACAACATATCAATAAACGCTTCCAAACGAGTAATAAAGCCTGCTTCACCGGTGTGTTCGTCTATCGTTAATGACAAAATCGGTTTGCCTGCTTCTTTTGCTTTTCTTGTAATTCTTTCTATCATCAACGAATCCGGACCGCAGCCAAAAGCGTTTAGCGTAATAATACCGTCGATTTTATTGTCTTTCAGATAATGTCCGGCAGTACCTGTCATCTCGTATTCATTCGCCCAATAACGTTTTTGTCCTAAAGATGCGATACCTTCGTCCATTTGTTCGTCCGTAAGTTGAAGCGATGTAAATACTTTTACATCCATTTTTTCTAGCTTTTCAAAAATCTTCATGCAAGCACGTTCGTCATAAATATTATAACCGTGAGAAACAAGTGCAACATTTATCGGAGCTGAGCTTGAAGGATTTTCGATAAACACTTTACCTTGTAAAGCGTAATTCATTGCTTTTTTGTAGCTCATTCCCGAACGCATCATTACCAAGAAGTTATTGTAAACCTTCCAACCTTGCTTTGAAGCTGATTTAATTTCTTCAAAATCAGTAATTCCGAATGGTTTTACAGCTTCTTCCAAGAATGTATACAAACCTTGATTCTTAGCAGATTTATCCAAAGTCGGTTCTATGATATTGATTTCGCCCTTGATAACATTTCTGACCAAATCCGGCAACCCTCTGATTTTTGAGCAGTTGTAAATCTTTGGTGCAACAGATTGAAGTGAAGGCACAAAAATATTCTTCACGCCCTTTGACATAAGATTCAGAATATGCCCCAAATAAATCTTTATTGGCAAACAAGTTTCCGTTACGACAAGAGCCGAACCGTCAGACATAGTCTGCTTTGTAGTCGGATCAGAAAGCACAATTTTTATTCCCAAAGCGGAGAAAAAACCATACCAAAACGGATAATTATTGTAAAATGACATTCCTCTCGGAATACCGATAACTTTTTCTTTTTCCATGAAAAAAAACCTTTTTTAATATACGTACAATTGTTATAATACAGCGAAGAAAAGTATTTGTCACCAAAGTATGTGTAAATGTTAAGCTGTTTTTAGTAGAAATTTAATATGATATAATACTAATATGAAAATTTTGGGAATTGACCCCGGCATGGCAATCGTCGGGTATGGACTTATAGAAGCAGACGGAGATAATATAGAGCTACTTACTTCCGGCTCTATACAAACAGACAAGAGCCTACCGGACTCAAAGAGGTTGTTAGAAATTTACAACGATTTAACAACAGTCGTTGAAAAATACAAACCCGATTGTGCGTCTGTAGAAGAATTATTTTTCTTCAAAAACCAGAAAACTATTATTCCAGTAGCAGAAGCTCGTGGAGTCATTTTGACTGTATTAGAAAAATTCAACATTCCAACTTTTGGCTACACCCCTATGGTCGTAAAACAGGTTTTGACTGGCTACGGCAGAGCAGAGAAAAAAGAAGTTGAACAAATGGTTAAAATCGCACTTGAGCAAGAAAATTTGCCAAAACTTGATGATACAGTTGACGCAATCGCAATCGCAATTTGCCACTCCAGAAGCATCAGGTGAGGGGGGGGGTAAAGGGGTAAATGAATTTAGCTTGACGTGCGACTACTGATTGAATGCAAAGAGAGTGAGGAGTTAATAGCGAATGGACAATTGAAAGTTGAAAGTGGGAAATGGTTTTAAAATATTTACCCTAACGGGATGACACCTCACCCGTTTTTCTAATGTTCAAGCAAAGCTTTCACATTGAAAAACTACCCTCTCCTGCAAGGAGAGGGTATGCAAATTGCATTCAATAAAACTCAAGTTTCCCCCTCTCCAACAGGAGAGGGAGCAGCCGTTAGTGAGCTGTGCGAACGTTACGGATGCGGGTGAGGGTTCAGCC
>CAKVIM010000008.1 GCA_934754775.1 uncultured Candidatus Melainabacteria bacterium
CAACAACTTTCTTAGTTAAAGCAATGTTTTCTTCCAATGGGAATCTGCTACCGTCGATCATAACAGATGAGAAACCACCGTCGATACAAGCTTTACAAATTTCAAAATCAGCACCGTGATCTAGGTGTAAAGCGATAGGTACAGTAGTTGTAGCTAAAGCAGCTTCTACCAACTTGATAAGGTAAGTTTGGTTAGCGTATTTTCTAGCACCAGCTGAAACTTGAAGAATGATTGGTGATTGTGTTTCTTCAGCAGCTTCTGCAATACCTTGCAAAATTTCCATGTTGTTAACGTTGTAAGCACCAATAGCGTAACCGCCTTCTAATGCTTTTTTGAACATTTCGCTTGTTCCAACTAATTTTCTTTCACTCATTTGAGTTCTCCTTTTCTATAACATGTGGAAGCTCTTAAGTCTTGCCTGCTTAAAGGTTTTCTCCCTCTTAAGCTCCCTATTTTAATATGTGTTTTTATATTGATTTATACCCTTGAAATTACTACAAAAAGGATAAAAAGTAAAGGGTGGATTTTCTTTTCCCTTACGGGCTGAACCTCACCCCACCCCTCTCCGTTTAGAGAGGGAGTCTGCTAAAGTTGTTAATTGGTATTAATCTTAGCTCTTCTCTAAAATGAGGTTTATGCCTATTTGAATTAACATATCCTGCGTTCCCTCTCCAGTTGGAGATTTTCGCTTCACTTCCCAACCAGTAGTTAAGCCTACAAGTATGGAAGTGTGGTGTAAAAGGGTGAGGTTCAGCCCGCAAAGGGAAATTTTTCATAATAAACGGGCGAAATCGGTTTCCGATTTCGCCCGTTTATTATACCGTACCACTACCTATCGAAACACATTCAAATCGATTTTGCTTAGAGAATCTCCCTTTCAGAATTATAATACCCGCAAGGGTTACCTTAGTGCTGCTATGTCTCCATCCTGACACGGTTCGATATCTTACGCCACCATAATCTGAACTATCAACAACCCTATAAACATAGGCGATTATCCTGCACCCCTCACAGTAGGCTCTGCACCTCGCAATCACTTCGAGTCGAGAGAACGCTACGTCCCCGTGGAGTACGGCAATGCTTATTGTAACATACAAACTATCTGATTACAAGTTGTTTGCCGCTAAGCGAACATTTTGCTCCAATCGGAATTGTGACTTTCTCTTTATTGTGTGTAATTTGAAACCCGCTCGCAATAGGTATATTTAGTCTTCCTGCAAGTTCTTTAAAATATTCATCCAACCAAAAATCGTTTCCGCAATCCAAAAAATCTCCGAGAATAATTCCTTTGCAGTGACTTTTAAACTTCTCAATATTTATTAATTGCTGAAACATTTTATCAATTTTATAAACAGGCTCGTTTAAATCTTCTGTGAAGAATATAAAATCTTCCTGCGAAATAAAATCCAGTCCGCAAAGTGATACTACCGTTGCGAGGTTTCCGCCCCAGATAATTCCTTCTGCGGAGCCGTCTTTATAAATTTTATCTCCAAAGAAAACTAATTTTTCGCCATTAATGGCTTTCATGAAATTTTGATAATTGCTCTCTAATGGCTCTTGTGCAAAATCGCTTGTTGCCATTGGTCCATGGTATGTAACAAGCCCTGTTTTTTTGTAAATCATAAGTAAAAGTGCTGTAACATCAGAGTACCCGCAGAAAATTTTTTGGTTGTTCTTGATGACATCATAATCAATTTCGTTAACTAATCTGATTGCACCATAACCGCCTCTTGCTGCCATAATAATATCAATTCCGGGGTCATTAAAGAATTTGATTAACTCTTCTAATTTCTTTTTATCAGAGCCAGCAAGATAACGTTCTTTATCAAAGATATTTTCAGAAAGCTTAACATTGAAGCCTTTTGCTTCAAAATAAGCTTTAGCATTAAGAATTTTTTCTTTTTCGCAAACTCCAGAAAGAGCGATTATGCTAATAGTTTTCATAAAATAATTATATTATTTTTGTTAATATTTGTAAATGTTTTTATATACAACGCAATTTTTTAAATTTTGAAACGTTATTATATATATAAGTTGAAAAGGATATGACTATGCACATACCAGGATTAGAACAGAATTATCAATATGGCAATTATGGTCAAGGCACTAAGGTTCCTTTTGGCGGGTTAACAGTTCAGCCTCGTGTAACCCCAACCCCTTCCGTTGACAACCAGTATGGAATTTCAATTCCGCAAAACCATTCTTATACATCAGATGAAGCTGGTAATAAGATTGCAACAGGACAAGATGGTGTCGGATTGGCTCACAAGGATGCTAAAGACTATAATCTTATGTTGATTGCGTAAATTTAAAGAATTAAAAAAGCGGTCGGTTTGGCTTAGCCAAACCGACCGCTTTTTATTGAAAAATTTATTCTATAACATCTCCGTAATTTTCCGGATTATTTAATAAATCGTAGTTGATTTCATTTTCGTTATCAGCGATAGCTGCTGCTACAACTGCGTCAGAAGTTACGTTCAATAGAGTCCTCATCATATCTGTTATTCTTTCGATTGTGAATAAGAATGCAAAACCTGCAACCAGTTGTTCAGGACTCAAGCCCATGCCGTTAAGAACAAGGGCAATTGTGATTAAGCCTGCTCCAGGGATACCGGCACAAGTAGAAGATGCAACGATTGCTAACACTGCAATTTGGATAACAAGGAATGGAGTTAGAGCAACGCCGTATGCTTGTGCCAAGAATATTACGGCGATAGTTTGAAGCATTGCTGTTCCGTCCATGTTTAGAGTTGCACCAAGCGGAAGAACAAAGCTTGAAACTTTGTGAGAAATGCCTCTTTTTTCGCAGCAAGCGATTGTTAGAGGAAGTGTTGCAGAAGAGCTTGCTGTTCCGAAAGCGACCATCATTGCTTCTGCCATAGCTGCATAAAGCATCATAACAGGTACTTTGGAGAATATCTTTAGGAATATCGGATATACGACAAAGAATTGGATTGCAAACCCGAGAGCCAGAACTCCTAAGTATTTTGAGATACTCATAAATATATCAATACCGAAAGATGAAACAGCGACTGCAGTTAGGGCAAATACACCAGGGGCCGCAAAGCACATAATCCAATCTGTAATCTTCATTGTAGCTGCGAATATTGATTCGAAGAAGCTTACGAATGGTCTGTTGATGTCACCGACTTTTGCAAGAGCAACTGAGAAAATCAGTGCGAATACAATGATTGGAACCATATCACCGCTAGCAATTGATGATAGAGGATTTTTAGGGATAAACCCTAATATTATATTAAGCAGGTTGCCTTTTTGAGCTTCAATTGTAGCAGCGACTTGAGCTTGAATGTCTGCTGCTGTGTCAATATTTATGTAATGAGCTGCTCCAAGTCCCGGTTTAAGCAATAGAGCTAATGCTCCACCGATTGTAACTGCCATTACAGTGATTATTGTGTAGTAAAAAATCATTTTGGTGCCGAGTTTGCCGAGCTGCTTGCTGTCGCCAATGCTTGTAATTCCGATTACTATAGCCGAAATAACGAGCGGTATAACTACCATTTGAATAAGCCTAATGAACACTTGTCCAATGAAGGTCAATGTTGTCATCAGAAACGGACTAGGTTCTCTGTGAAGCCAAATTCCGACCAGCACACCGAGAACAAGTCCGGCAAAAATGTGCCAATTTCTTTTTAAACCCAGCCCAAGTGCGATTAACACCTGCATGTGAAATTTCATATAAAATCCTCTCATATACTTATATAACTCAATTATTCTACTATTTTTAGGGGCAAAAGTCAATCAGGTTAAACCTCTAAGATTATTTGCCTAATATATTTTCTCCAGAAATTTTTTCACCTTTGATTATGTATTTTGCATGTTCAGATTTCATCAAATGATTGTCAACGAGTGAAAAAGACTCTAAGGTAAGGTCGTTGATTCCCGAAAAGCTGCTTTCTGAAAGCCTTAGCGTTACTGTGTCTGTTAAAACCTTGTTATCATATGGAGATTTTTTTGAGAACACAATTAAGTTTCCTTCTACCGAACGGATTGATATATTTGCCGTTGCACCGCTAAAAGGATTTGAGAGTGTAATTTTGTCACCTTCTCGAGAAAGCGTCCAAAAATCCGTGCTTGCAGGTTTAAAGGTTCCGTAACTGTTGGTGTTATCTAATTTTGCACTGACTCTCCAACTCCCGTAAAATGTTTTTGGAATCTCGTTGATGGAAACACCTGCATTAAGCGTAAATTCTTCTGCGGAAGCGGATAAAATTGTGAAAAATGATATTAATAGGATTAAAAATTTCTTCATAAAATAATTATAACAATTATTGAGAAAAAGTCATCCGCTATTTACTTCATAAACTTTAATACAACTTGTGTGTTGACTCCGTCCCCCGGAAATTTCGCAGGTAAAGGCTTGTACGGAGCCCCTGCTTTTACTGCGTTAAGTACGGATGCGTCAGCATTTTTGTTTGTTGAGTTGACGATAAACGGTTCGCTTATTTCACCGTTCTTTTTTACTTTGAATTGGACAGTTACTTCATAATCGGCATTTGCTTTGTACGGAATCCAGTTTTTGTGTACAGCATTCGGAAGATATTCAAAATATTGGTTCAAATTTTGGATGGTAGCTTCTTCTGCTATTGCAGCAGGTATAAGTAATAAACTTAAAAATACAAAAAACTTTTTCATGATTTTGTTCCTATCGTACGTAAACTCTCGGTAATCTTACTTTTAGTCTGCAAGTTAACTCGTAATTAATAGTATCTAATATTTCAGCCCAACTATCAAGTGTCAAGTCTGAATCGTCCAATAATGTAACAACATCGCCGACTTTTGCATCTATGTCACCTAAATCAAACATCATTTGATCCATTGTGATGTTTCCGATTTGTCTGATTTTTTGCCCGTTGACTTTACCCCAAATCTTGTTAGACAAACCTCTTGAAACTCCGTCAGCGTAACCTATTGGAATTGTTGCAACTCTTGTTGGTTCGTAGGCAACAAATTTGTGCGAATAACTTACTCCTTCGCCTTCTTTGACCTCGTGAATATTAGTGATACGTCCTTTCAAACCCATTATCTGTTTAACTTTTGGCTTGTAGTTGTAATGTGGCGGAAGGTCAGGATAAAGCCCGTAAAGTGAAATTCCTACACGAACCATGTTTGATTCAATATTGTAGGCAAAAGTTGCTGCTGTGTTTTGGATGTGCAGTAACAAGTTTTTTTTGTCAATGTTATCAATAACACTATGCCAACGGTCAATTTGCTTTTGGGCTTCGGTTTCTTCTTCTGCGGAAGCAAGATGAGTAAATACTCCGTCAAACTTTAGATAATCAGCTTTTTGTACCTGATTTATGTATTCGACTGCATCCTCAGAACGTACACCAATTCTGTTCATGCCGGTATCGATTTTGACATGAACCTTTGGACGAATTCCTGTGCGTTCAAAGACTTCTTTGCAAGCTTTTAAGTGGTCTTGGTTGAAAATAGAGAACGCAATATCATTTTGTGCGGCGGATTCGATTGCCCAAAGAGGAATCGCACCGACAACAAGTATAGGACATTTTATATTAACTGCTCTCAAGTCTAAACCTTCGTCTACGGATGAGACTCCGAGTGCGTCAACGCCTGAAGCTAACATTGTTTGAGCTATCATAGAAGCACCATGCCCGTATGCATCAGCTTTTACTATAGCTAAAAACTTCTTATCTGTAGGGATTCCCTTTTTGATTTCGATAATATTTTGTGCCAAAGATTCTAAGTTTATTTCAACCCATGCGTCTTTGTGAATATTAACATTTGATTGTCTTACGTTTTTCATGCTGCCTTCTGCTTCTTTGTTCTAGTAGGTTGGGCATTCCTGCCCAACATTTATTTTTGAATCATTTCACCGTTTAAGTACCAAGTTCTTGCTCTTGTGATTTTGACGTTGACGAACTCGCCCGTAATATCTTTGTCGTAAGGAATGTGGACAATTTTATTGTTACGGGTTCTACCTGTGATAACATTTTTGCCGTTTCTTGTTTCAAATTTTTCAATCAAAACTTCTAATTCTCTTCCGACGTATTTTTGATTAGATTTTAAACAGCACTCTCTGTTGTGTTCGTTTAGTCTTGCAAGTCTTTCGGTTTTGACATCTTCCGGTACATATAAATCAACCCATTTGGCAGCAACGGTTCTTTCCCTAGGAGAATAAGCTGCAGTGTTTGAATAGTCTAATTCCAACTCTGTCATTGCTTTCAAAGTGTTTTGGAATTGTTCTTCTGTTTCACCGGGGAAACCTGCGATGAAGTCGCTTGTGATTGTTACGTCCGGAATACGGCTTCTTAAATTGTCGCAAATCTTTTTGTAGGTTGCGTAATCATATCTTCTGTTCATTTTCTTCAGGATATAATCATCGCCGGATTGCATTGGAATGTGGAAGTATTCGCAAACTTTATCCAACTCAATTACTGTGCTGATAAGTTCTTCCGTTATATCAGTAGGATATGAGGTTACAAATCTTATTCTGAAATTCCCTTCAAGTGCGTTAACCTGTCTTAAAAGCCATGAAAGGTTCTGATGCGGCTCTAAATCTTTTCCGTAAGAGTCTACATTTTGTCCGAGGAGTGTAATTTCCTTAAATCCTTCGCTCAAAGCTTTTTTTGCTTCATTGAGGATTAATTCAGGCTTTCTGGAGCGTTCACGACCTCTTGTGTATGGAACAATACAATATGTGCAGAAATTGTTACACCCTTCCATAATCGGAATCCACGCATTAATGCTTTTGACACGGTTGATTTGAATGTCGCTTTCTTCAAAAGGTTTTTCTTCTGTAGAAACTATTCTTTCTCCGGCTTCAATTCTTTTTACTAAGTTTGGAAGCTCGTACAATCTTTGTGTGCCTAAAACTAAATCAACATAAGGAGCTCGTCTGAATAAATCTTTGCCAGCTTGTTGTGCAACGCAGCCTGCAAAAACGATTTTTAAATCCGGCTTTCTCTTTTTCCATTTTCCCCAAACTCCTATTGCACTGTAGGCTTTGTCCTCAGAAAGCTGTCTTATTGAACAAGTGTTGATGATAAGCATATCGGCTTCTTTGGGCTCTAAAGTTTGAGTATAGCCGCAATGCTCCAACATCCCGAACATACGTTCCGCATCGGATTTATTCATTTGGCAACCTAATGTTTCTATATATACTTTTTTCATGTTTCCTCGCTAATTGTCTGATGTTTCTATTCTAATACAAAAGTAAAATTGTTACATTTATTAACCCTAAATAAATCCTGTTTATATTATTATTTTAATAAGAAATGTAAATAGCGGAAAACGCTTCATTAGATAAGGAGGAAAGATGGAAGGTTTATTGAGCTTGGTACATGCGAATGCTATTCCTGTATCAGCAGCTATACTTCTTGTCGCTTATGTATTTATTGCGACGGAAAAAATTCCTAAAGTTACGGTTGCACTTCTGGGTGCTGCTTTGACATTGATTTTAGGATTATTGGGTCAAGACAAATTGGTAAACGGCGAATTCAATTTGGGCTACTTTATCAATTTCGTTGATTTTAACGTAATATTCTTGCTTGTTTCAATGATGATAATTGTATCAATTGCAACAAGAAGTGGTATGTTTAACTGGATTGCGAATGAAATGTTGAAAATGACAAAGGGAAAACCAAAATTGATTTTGATTTCTTTGGCGTTTTTTACAGCAATCGTTTCAGCATTTTTGGACAATGTTACAACAGTTATTTTGATTATGCCGGTAACATTTGTTATTGCAAAAGAATTGGATATCAACCCAATTCCGTTTTTGATTACAGAAATTTTGGCATCAAATATCGGTGGTACGGCAACATTAATCGGTGATCCGCCGAATATTATTATCGGAAGTGCTGCTGGACTTTCATTCATGGACTTTATCTGGGAGTTGACAGGTATTGTATTGGCAATTTTGGTTGTGAATGTTGGTCTTTTGACTTTTATATTCAGAAAACAGCTTGTAGCTTCTCAAGATAAGATGGATAAAGTTGCAAGCTTGGATAATTCACATACAATTACTGACAAAGCTTTGATGATTCGCTCAGGCATTGTGTTATTGCTTGTAATTATCGGGTTTATGCTTCACGATATTACACATATTCAAACTTGTGTAACCGCAATGGCAGGTGCTGCATTCTTGTTATTGTTTGAAAAACCGCAAAAAATCTTTAATGAAGTTGAATGGAATACAATCTTCTTCTTTATAGGTTTGTTCATTATTATCGGTGGTTTGGAACATGCCGGTGGTATTAAGTTGATGTCAGAATGGTTGCTTAATGTAACTCACGGTTCACAAAAAGCTACTGCAATGATTATTCTTTGGGCTTCAGGTATTTTATCAGGTATTATTGATAATATTCCTTATACGGCAACAATGTCACCACTTTTGGTTGAAGTTCAAAAAGTTATGGGCGGCGATTATACGTTCCCACTTTGGTGGTGCTTGTCATTGGGTGCTTGTTTGGGCGGTAACATGACAATTATTGGTGCTGCGGCAAACGTTATTGTATCTGAAACAGCAGCTTCTACAGGGCATCCGATTAAATTCATGTACTTCTTGAAATATGGTGTTTTGGTAACAGCAGTTTCATTGGTAATGAGTACAGCATATATTTGGTTAAGATTTTTAACCTAGTATGAATATTGATATTTATTTTAATAGGATGGGCGTGGCTTTAGCCACGCCCATCCTGTTCTTTCTCCTTGTGGCTCGAGTGATGTTGAATTGGTTTTTGTTGGGGTGAATAGTAAATGGAAAATTGAAAATGGAAAATTGTTTTAAAATATTTTACCCTCCGGGGTGAACCCTCACCCGTTTTTCTAATGTTCAAGCAAAGCTTTCACATTGAAAAACCACCCTCTCTCTTGACCAGCTCACGTTAAACGAGCACGCTCACGCTTCGGCTCTCTGTTCGCTAGTCGCTCCATCTGGAGAGGGTGCAGTCGTTAGTGAGCTTTGCGAACGTTACGAATGCGGGTGAGGTCTCAGCCCGCAAGGGTAAATCTTTCTAAAATCATTTTCCACTTTCCATTTTCCATTTTCCATTCACTCCCTACACCCAACCTGTAGTCCCACGCCATACATCCCCCCCACCCTTATCACACCCAACCCGTAATCCCTCGCTCAACCCCATACATTTACCCCTTTACCCCCCCCCGTTGTATTTGATTTAAGTTTGTGCTAGGATTTAGTTTTCTAAAAAAAGGAGATTTATATGAAATATTCAACAGACGGAACACAGTACCATATCGGGTTAAAAACGGGTGATGTGGGTGAGTATGTAATCTTGCCCGGGGACCCGAAGAGATGCGAGAAGATTGCGGCATATTTTGATGATGCCAAACTCGTTGCAGATAGAAGAGAGTTCACAACTTATACCGGTTATTTGAACGGGGTTAAGGTAAGTGTGACTTCGACTGGTATTGGTGGGCCTTCTGCGGCAATTGCTCTTGAGGAACTTGTTAAGGTTGGAGCAAAGCAATTTATCCGTGTGGGTACTTGCGGTGGTATGGATTTGGATGTTAAGAGTGGAGATTTGGTAATTGCAACAGGTGCTATCAGAATGGAAGGAACATCTAAAGAATATGCTCCGATTGAGTTTCCTGCTGTAGCTAATTATGATATTGTGACTGCATTAATTAATGCGGCTAAAAATCTTAAAGAGCATTATCATGTCGGGGTTGTTGAGTGCAAAGATTCTTTTTATGGTCAACACAGTCCGCAATTGATGCCTGTAAATTATGAATTGGAAAATAAATGGAATGCTTGGCTTAAACTTGGTTGCTTGGCGTCTGAGATGGAGTCTGCAGCGTTGTTCACTGTCGCAAGTTATTTGAGAGTAAAGGTCGGCTCAATTTTCTTGGTTGTGACTAATCAAGAAAGAGAAAAACAAGGTTTGGAAAATCCGGTTGTACATGATACTGATTCAGCTATTAAGACAGCGGTAGAAGCTATTAAATTGCTTATTGCTTGACAATAAAAATTCTAAGTTTTATAATAACCTTGTATCGATATATCGAAACAAGGTTATTATTTTTATGAAAAACATTAAAATAAATCTAAATAAAAATTGGTGGTGCGGGTTAGTTTAGACTACCCAATTTTCACTGTTTTATTTTGATTAACGGGTAGTAAAGCCTGAGGGTTTTGTCTGCCGCTATTTCTTGTGAAAGTTTGTAAACAAAACCTCGTGGATAGAGCAAATTTTAAGTTTCACAAGTTTTAGGAAAAAAGGATTATGACAAAAGTAAACAACTCAAATTTAATAGACACATTACCGAAAACGATTAAGCCGGCAGCAAAATTTGTTCGTCATCAAGAGCAGGCGAGCGGACTTTCTACTTCAAGGTTCATTCAAGATGTAACTACTTGCTTGATACCGAAGGCTGTTTTTTCAAGAAGCTTGGCGGATTTGACGGAGAACACTTTTTTGGAAACTTCTGAGGAGACGTTGATTTATTTTGTTCCGACGATTTTGGGTGAAAGAGTTGCTAGGAAGATTTTTTCAAAGGGACTTGATAAAAACTTGAAGAAGGAAGTTGCGACTACTGGTGTTGAACTTTTAGAGAGGGGTAATAAGTCTAAGAATAAGAAGATTTTGCCTGTTAAAGCGGCGATTTCGTTGGCTGCTATGGCAATTCCGTTGACAGAATTTTCTTTGAATTATATAAAAAATTTGATGACATTGAAACTCTTCAAGAAGAGTGATTTCAAAAATATTGCGTCTTTGGAGAATAGTCAGGAAGATTTAAGGCATCAGGAAAAAGTTAGAAAAAGTGCGAAAAGACATATTGGGTTTGCAGCAGGACTTTATGCGGGGTGTTTGGGATTAGCCGGTCTTTTGGCGACTAAGGGTAAGAATTCTAAGGCTTTGCAAAAAGTGTCAGAATTTATTGTGGCTCCGGGGAATAAATTGTTTAAGAATTTGCCTAAGGCTAAAAACTTTGTGAACAAGTATTTGTGTATGGATTTTAATAGCCAGAATGGAAAACTTTGTTTGAGCAAGGGGCAGCTAACAACTTGTGTTTTGGTAGGCGGTGCGGGATATTTTGGAGCTTCGGCTGATAGAGGGAAGGAAAATTTAAAAGAGACTGCAACGAGATTTCCGCTTGTTGCTTTGTATGTCATAACCGGTAGTGAACTTGTGGAAAAAGGGTTCAGAAAACTGCTTTACAAGTTTGGCAAGTGTAAAGATTTGATTGGCAAGGATTATTCAGTGCCTGAGTTTGATAAATTAGATGATTTAGCTAAAAAACTTGCGGAAAAGAAGAATACAGCCATTAAGGACGAGTACAAATCTCTTGTCAAGCAAAAAGTTTTGATTTCAGGGCTTCCGTATGTATTTTCAATTGGAGTAATGGGATTTTTTGTAGCTGGCATGACGAACTATTTTACCAAAAAACGATATCAGAATGCACAAAAGCAAAATAATTAATTCCGTGATAGAATGTTGCTATGGATTTATTTTCACAGTTAGAGGATATGAATAAACAGACTCCGCTTGCGGAAATTTTGCGACCAAAGACTTTGGACGAGTTTTTGGGACAATCTAATGTTGTGGCTCCGAATTCTCCGCTTTTGAATTTATTGAAGACACAACGTTTGTTTTCTCTTATTTTGTGGGGAACTCCGGGGTGCGGAAAAACTACGCTTGCAAGATTGATTGCTACAAAGGTTAACGCTCAGTTTATTGAACTTTCTGCGGTGACATCCGGAATTAAGGAGATAAAAGAAACTGTAGAGCAGGCACGCCAAGCTTTGCGAGCAGGGCAAAAGACTATTTTGTTTATTGATGAAATCCACCGTTATTCGAAGACTCAGCAGGATGCACTTTTACCGCATGTTGAAAATGGTACGATATTTTTAATAGGTTCGACAACTGAAAATCCTTCATTTCAGGTTGTTCCTGCACTGCTTTCAAGGGTTCAGGTTATAAGATTGAATCCGATTAATGATGTTAGTATGGCAAAGATTGTTAATCGTGGGTTTGAGTATTTGGAAAAGAATTATCAGCCTATTCAGTTTGATGAAGAGGTTACGAAATTTATTGTAAATAATGCAAGAGGGGACGCAAGGTGTGCTCTCAATTTGGTTGAAAACTCTTATTTCGCAAGCAATTTTTCGAATGATACAAGACTTTTGAGTGTGGATATTTTGGAAAGTATTACCCAAAAACGCAACACCAGATATTCTACGCAAGAACATTATGACTGTGCTTCGGCTTTCCAAAAGAGTTTGCGTGGTTCGGACGCTGATGCTGCAATTTATTATTTGGCAAAGATGATTGAAGCGGGTGAGGATCCGAGATTTATTGCAAGACGACTTATCGTTTGTGCGGCAGAAGATGTGGGGCTTGCTGATCCGAATGCTATGAATATAGCTGTGAATGCTTACCGTGCTGTCGAAATTATAGGACTTCCGGAAGGCCGAATACCGCTTGCGAATGCGGTTGTGTATGTCGCAAATGCTCCAAAATCGAATAAAGTCATTATGGCTATTGATAAAGCTCTTGCTGATATAGAATCAGGGCTAGACTTCCCGCCACCAATGCATTTAAGAGATGCACACTACAAAGATGCTGCTAAATACGGTTTTGGCGAAGGGTATATCTATACCCACGCAGCACCGGATATCAAGCAACAATTCATGCCGGATGAACTTGTTGGGAAAAAATATTTGGATTAAGCTTTTCCGACCAATGCTCTATCGAACATTTGTTTGTAATATTGCATGTTTATGTTCAAATCTTCGCCGATTTCAAAAAGCATTACAAGCAAATCTCTATCTGCTTGGCAAGCTATTTGTCCGATTAAATATTCGATATTTGCAACTATTTTAGAGAAGTAGTAGCTTTGAGCTTCAGCAATATCGACTTTTATTTCAAGCTTAGATATGCAGTCCAAAATTTCTAAAGTTGCTTCGACTTGTTGCAGGTCTAGTGCGTAAGACAGCCTGTTTATGTTTTGTGCAATCTTTTTGCTGAAGATTTTTGAAGTCGGAGTCTTGTCGATTTCGATACCTATTCTTTTTGCTTCAAAATTTATGTCTGAAGCTTGTTGAATGATGTCATTATCCAAAAATCCACGAGAATCTACGAATAGGTCGTTAAATTGTTTCGTTAAGACATACTGAGCCGAAATTTTGAATTCTTTTGGAATTTCAAGCCCTAATGTTTGCATTTGATAAATTGAACCTTTACCCTCGTTGTACATAGATTCGTATGTGTTAGCGAATATTCTCAACTTGCCTTTAAGCATTGTTTGAAGAATTTTTCTTCTTTCTTCGATAAAGATATCTTTAAGCGTGAAGTATTCCGAACCAAAGTAGTTATCAATGCTTCTGATTATTTCAGTAAGCGGAGAAACAAGATATGTTCTGATTAATTCTTTTTGAATGTCTTCGAAGTTGTCTGAGTATTCTTTGATTGCACAATGGAAATCGCCGCCGGAGAATTGCAGTAATGCAAAAATCATGTTTGATTTTTCCAGTGTAACCTTTGATTCTACTTCGATATGCCCGATAACAAGCTTTGAATTGCCTTTAGTTACACTTTTGTACGAATGTTTTTTGATTTGGTAGCAATAGACGTTTTCTTCGTCTTCAACGTCTGTATAAAGAGAAGAAATTGCCCAAAGGCTTACTATTTGTTTTGGTGTAACAACAGATGGTTTGACGAATTTTTCGTAAACATCTTTTCCTGTACCGAATTCCGGAATGTTACTTTTTGCTTCTTTTAAGATTTCCAGGAATGGAGTCTCTAAATCTTTTTTCATAAATGATTTAGCTAACTGCATAACACGTGCGGCATATTTCATTATCTGTACGGTTTCAATTCCTGAAATTTCAGAGAAGAACCAGCCGCAACTTGTGTACATAAGCATTGCCTGTCTTTGGATTTCCAAAAGTTCCATAGCTTTGACTTTTTGTTCATCAGTTAAACCTTCAAGGAAATATTCTTCTTGATAATTTTTTACGCTGATGTCACTTCTGTCCATTATTACTGAAATGTAGTTTTCACGAGCTTCTTTAGAATCTTTGAAGAATTTTTTGCCCTGCTTGTGATAGAGATTAGCCATCTCATCACGCAAGAAATCTAATGCGTTTCTGAGCGGTTTTCTCCATTTTTGGTTCCAACCCGGGTGTCCACCGGTTGAACATCCGCAATCATCGCACCATCTGCCAACACCGTGGAAACAACTCCAAGAAGAAACCGGTTTTAATTCAACTTCCCAGTTGCTTCTGTGTTTTTCAAGGTATTCAGCGTAATTTGTTACGATAAATCCTTCGTCTTTTACTTTGATTTTCATTGCGTAAGCTAGTGCCATGTCACCGAATTTTGTGTGGTGACCGTAGCTTTCGCCATCAGTTGCAATGTTAACCAATTGAGGGTAGTTTCTTAAATCAGAAATCCCGTCTTTTAATCTGTTTACGAATTTGTTTCCGTCTGTTAATAATTCATCGAAAGCTACAGAACGTGAAATTGCACCATCATAGAAGAACAGGTCTATGAATTTTCCCGGAGCAGATTTGATATTGTATCTGTAAGAACGTGCAGGGTCAATGTTTCCCCAACTTACGTCCTGCCAATTAGTTTCTCCTTGCTTTCTGATTTTTTGAGCTTGATATGGAGAAAGAATTGTGAATTTGATTCCGTTTTCTACTAAAACTCTTAATGTGTCATCGTCCACAGCGGTTTCAGCAAGCCAAATACCTTCCGGTTTACGGCCAAAACGGTATTCAAAGTCTTTAATGCCCCATTTAACTTGAGTTTGTTTATCTCTTTCGTTGGCAAGCGGCATAATCATGTGATTGTAAACCTGTGCAATGGCGTTTCCGTGACCGGAATGCATACGTCTGGAGTTGATGTCAGCCTTGATAACTCTTTCGTAAGCTAACGGTGCAAACTCTTCCATCCAAGAAAGTAGGGTTGGACCGAAGTTGTAGCTTATGTATTCGTAGTTGTTTACAACATTTAAAATCTGATTTTTAGAATCGACAATTTTTGAAACGGAATTAGGATTGTAGCATTCTGCGTTAATTCGCTCGTTCCAATCGTGATAAGGAGCAGCACTGTCTTGTTGCTCAATTGCTTCTAACCACGGATTTTCACGTGGCGGTTGATAAAAATGGCCGTGTACAGTAAGATACACAGGCTTCTTTTCCAACTTCTCTTTGCTCTGCTTTAATTCCGTTTTATTATCTGCCATAATTACTTAACTCCGTCTTTATCTGGGGCTTTCTTTGTTACTGTAAGTTGTTGTACGTCAATCCAAGCGTCACCTAACGCATCAGAAAAAACAACGCCCTTTATTTCTATTTCATCGTCTGTTTTTAGGTCGATAAATTTTTCTGCTTCGGTACGTTTTATGAATAGTTTCATCTCTGAAAGCGGGATGTCGTGTGCAGAATCATCACGCCTAATTAAGAATGAAATATAATCTTCTGATGATTTGAAAGCAGGTTTGTAATCTAGTCCGAGAGTAGAAAACTTATCAAACTTAGCTTTCATCAAAACTGTTTTGTTCAAATAGCTTGATGGATTGTTAACTACGCTAAGCGGTGCTACTTGAAAAACCTGAGTGGTAGCAGCGGGCTGAGTTACAACAACCGGTTTCGAATTTTTAGCCGGAAGTGTAGTTATAGGCTGTGCAGAAACCTTATCCATGCAAACAGCACTTGTAGTCAAAATACCTGCTGACAACGCAACAAGCATCACAGATTTAATATATTTCAAATATTTCATTTAATTGCCCTCTTCTTTGATGACATTGTAGCATGTTTTAATTTAATTGTAAATTTTGCTGATTGGGCAATTGTAATCTTGAGTTGGGTTTGATTACAGAATTAGAGAATCTGCCATTTTTTAGGGTCAAACTTAAAGTCTGTAACTCGCATTTTAAGTGACTTTAAGTATGGTTCAAATTTCTTTAGCAAAATGACTTTATATAAAGAAAGCTCTTGTGCCACAACAGGGTTTTCGCAGGCGATAACCATAACTCCGCCCTGAATCATAGAATACGGTCTTGATTTGTTTTTGAACTTTTGAGGTAAAATCTTGTCCCAAAAACTGTAGAGATTTGTGCGTGTAACAGCTTTTTTGAGCTGCGGATTATCCATCATTGAACCAATGACGTCGTCAACTCCTTCAAAATCTGTGTAAAGAACTTTTTTCATCAAATCCCTATCTTTATGGTATCATCTTAGTATGAATTGTAATTTAGATGATATCATAAAACAGTCAAGAAAGATACTACTTTTATCTCACATGAATCCGGATGGCGATACTTTAGGTTCAATGTGTGCTCTTTATAGCATGATTTATCACAGATTTAAGATAAAAGCTGATATGAACGTGGTTTCAAATGTTCCGTATAATTACAAATTTTTGCCAAATGTAGCTCTTGCAGAACGTTATTTTGATAAATCTTTGGTCTATGATATGGTGATTACTCTTGATGTGGCTGCAATTGATAGAGTACTTGATTCTCAGATTCTTTTTGAGAAAGCAAAATGTACTGTTAATATTGACCACCACAAGACTAATCCGAAGTTTGGCGATTATCAGATAATCAACCCTGAGGCAAGCTCTTGTGGTGAAGTCTTGTTTGATTATTTCAAAGAGAATAATTGGGAAATCGATAAAGATGCTGCTATTTGCTTGTATACGGCGATAATGACTGATACGGGCAATTTTAGGTTCGAAAATACTTCCTCGAATACTTTTAGAGCTGCTGCAGAACTTGTTGAAAAAGGCGTTGTACCGAATTATGTGTACAAAAAATGTTACGAAACAAAAACAAAAAACTTCGTGATGTTCCAAAATTATTGTGTTAATAAAGCCGAATTTTTGCAAGATAACAAAATTGTTTATACAACTGTATACAAAAAAGATTTGGAAAAATTTTCTGCAGGAGATGATTTTACGGACGGAATTGCAGAAACTCTTCGTGCAATCGATACTACGGAAGTTTCTTTTGTGGCAAAAGAAGTTGATTCAAAGCTTACGAAGATTTCTATGCGTAGTAAAAAAACAGATGTTGCAGAAATCTGCTCGAGATTCGGTGGCGGCGGTCATACTTTTGCTGCCGGATGTACAATTAAAGCAAGTGTAAAGGACGCTGTAGTAAAAATATTGAGAGAAATTAAGCTGTGAGATTTAGAACACTAAGAAATATAATTAAATCTGTAATAGAACACGATTTTTTCGGAATGGCTTCCGAAATGGGCTTTATGCTCGTTATTGGTATCTTTCCTTTTATGCTGTTTTTGACAGCACTTTTCGGTTGGCTGGGAAAACATTCTTTTATGAACCCGCTAATCTTGTTTTTGCAACAAGTGATGCCAAATGATGTTATTAACCTTATTGAAACTGTGTTGAATGAGGTTTGGTTCTTCACAAAAGGCGGCTTGGTTGCGACTTTCGGGTTCTGTGTTACTCTGATGCTTTCAACTAATGCTCTTGCAATTGTGCTTAAAGGCTTGAATAGAGCTTATAAAGTTGAAGAGACCCGCTCATTTTTGTATACAAGATTGCTTTCACTGATTATGGTGTTTGTGAACGCTCTTGTGTTGTTTCTGAGTATCAACCTGATTGTATTCGGTAAAGTTATCATAAAATTCCTTATGACGTATATTGGAATGACGGCTCATCTAGGAAACACTATGTTAGTTTTAAGATGGCCGATTGCTTTTGTTGCTTTGTTTATAATGGCGTATTTGCATTATTATATTCTTCCGGATTTGGGAAGTAATGAAAGACTAAGAAGAAAAAGTGCTCTTCCGGGGACGATTTTCTTCTGTGTTTCTTGGTTGCTTGGTTCTTGGGGTTTTTCTCTATATATCAATAATTTACATACCTATAACTTTGTATATGGTACTATCGGCGGCTTTGCGGTGCTGATGGTCTGGTTGTATTACACTTCAATTTTGATACTAATTGGTGGTGAAATAAATTCACAGTTGTTCAACAAATTGGAACGCTGTGAGTGTATAAAAGCAAAAAGAAATGGTGCAAGCGGTGATAACAAGATATAGAGAATATTTGGCTTTTTTAGACAAAGAATTATCTAAGATGTTTGACTCTCAAAAACCTTTTATCAAATGTAGGGAAGGTTGTGCTTATTGCTGTAGGGAAGGCGAATACCCGATTTCAGAACTCGAGTACGTAAATTTGATGCTCTGTTACAATGATTTAGAGGATTCTATTAAGGATAGAGTTAATGAAAATATCTCGGCTTTGCTGGAAAAATCAAGAGAGCGAATGTATGAATGCCCATTTCTTGTGGATGAAAAATGTTCCGTTTATCCTGCAAGGGCAATTATTTGCAGAGCTTTTGGGCTTATTTCATATGATGATAAAAACAAAAAACGTATGCCTTTCTGCGTAGATTTAGGACTTAATTATGCGAATGTTTATGACCCGAAAGTGGGTAAAATGGTTTCCTGTGCAGAAGATGGAACTGAGCCCGTCGCTTTTAATACGGATAGAAAATTTTTGCGTAGTGCAAAAATTGAGCGAGAGTTTAATATCTTTTTTGGAGAGGATAAACCTCTTGTAGAGTGGTTAGAAGAAGAGTTTAAGTAAATTATTTAATTAATGTAGAGATAAATCTGATAGAGTCGTCAGCCAATTCTCTAACGAAGTCTTTAGCGATTTTAGAAAGCGGTCTGCTGTCGATTTTATCGAAGATAGCGTAGATAGGATCACCGCCGTTGTTGAATCTCATTTGTCTGTCTTGTTTATTCAAGTAGTAGCAGTGGAAGTTTTTAGGGATTTCTAAAGCCCCAGCCGGTTTTTTATTTCTTTCGATAGCGTCGTATGTAGTAGCCATAATTAAAACTCTCTCTAAATATCTCTTACATATATATAAAGTATATCTATTTCCAAAAATTGCCTTTTTTAGAGTAAGAATGTAAAGTTTTGTAAACAAACCTACCCTCTCCAGACGGAGAGGGTAGGTTTTCAATGTGAAAGCTATGCTTGAACATTAGAAAAACGGGTGAGGTGTTATCCCGTAAGGGAACAGAACATCATTCGCACCACGAGCGTGCAGCGTCTAGCTGCTATAGCGAGAAAGTAGGTTGGGCATACCTGCCCAACAAATATAAGTAATAATCTTTAGCACCACGAGCGTCCCTTAGCGAGTGTCAAAGTGCCGGTTCACCGGCTGCATCCATTCAGTCCACAACCGTAAGGTTGTAGAAAACAATGCGTCATTTCTTTTCTTTTGCTTCGTTTTCTTTTCTTTGTTCGCAATAAAGAAAAGAAAATGAAGAACTAATTTATTCCGTAACAGAGAGACTACGTCTCTCTGTTACGTATTTTCATCCATTCATCTTTTGGTAAATCTGAAACAATATTTCCGTCTTTGAATCTTATTATTCTTGAGCAATATTCTGCAATATCAGGCTCGTGAGTAACCAGAACAATTGTCTTACCTTCTTTATCTCCAAAACCTTTGTTGAGCCGCACAAAAAATTCCATAACCTCGATACTTGTTTTTGTATCAAGGTTTCCTGTCGGCTCGTCTGCTAAAATGAGCGGTGCATCATTTACTAATGCTCTTGCGATTGCTACACGCTGTTGTTGACCGCCTGACATCTGGTTTGGCATATGAGATTCTCGGTTTTTTAGCCCGACTATTTCTAAAGCTTCTTTTGCTCTTCTATGTCGTTCTTCTTCGGGAATTCCTTTGTAAATCATTGGGAGCTCAACATTTTCTAGTGCGGAAGTTCTTGATATCAGGTTAAATCCTTGAAAAACGAAGCCTATTTTGTTGTTTCTGATTTCTGACAACTCTTCTTGATTAAGCGAAAAAACATCAACTCCGTCAAGGTGATAACTTCCGCTTGTTGGTCTGTCAAGCGTACCCAGAGTGTTCATACAGGTTGATTTGCCGGAACCGGATGTTCCCATAATCGCAACAAATTCGCCTTTTTCAACAGAAAAAGATACCCCATTTAAGGCATTAAAGCTATCTTCTCCTGTTGTGTAAGTTTTTACGATATTTTTTATTTCAATCAATGCCATGGGAATATTTTACAATAAAATTATCAAGAAGAAATGTGCATAAAAATTTTGTCCATAAAAAACTCTGTAATAAAACTTAACACTCATATATATACATCAAGCTTTCTTCATGTTACGCTTATATTACTTAAAAGAATTAAAAAAAAGAGCGTATTACTTATTTAAAAAAGGAGAAACTAATGACTCAAAAGAGAGTATGGCTGTTCCGTGAAGGTAATGCTGATATGCGTAACCTATTAGGCGGTAAGGGAGCTAACCTTGCTGAAATGACAAACTTAGGTTTGCCAGTTCCACCGGGACTTACTATCACAACTGAAACTTGTATGGATTACATCAATAACGGTAACAAGATGCCGGAAGGTCTTATGGACGAAGTTAAAAAGGCTTTGGCTGATGTTGAGACTCAAACCGGTAAAAAGTTTGGTGATACTCAAAACCCACTTTTAGTTTCTGTTCGTTCAGGTGCAAGAGTTTCAATGCCTGGTATGATGGAAACTATTTTGAACTTAGGTTTGAACGACGAAACAGTAGAAGCTATGATTAAATTAACTAACAATCCTAGATTCTGCTACGATTCATACAGAAGATTTTTGACAATGTTCGGTTCTGTAGCTTGGGAAATGGACAGACAAAAATATTTTGAATCAGAAGTTGAAAAAGTTAAGGAAAGAGAAGGCGTTAAATCAGATACAGAAATTTCTGCTGAAGGCTGGAAATCTCTTATTCCTGTTTATAAAAACGTTATCAAAGAAGTTACAGGTAAAGACTTCCCTCAAGATCCATACGTACAACTTCAAGAAGCAATTGAAGCTGTATTCCGTTCTTGGAACATTCCTCGTGCAGTAGCTTACAGAAACATGAACAAAATCGACCATAACTTCGGTACAGCGGTTAACGTTCAAACAATGGTATTCGGTAACATGGGTGATGATTGTGCTACAGGTGTTTCATTCACTCGTAACCCTGCAACCGGTGAAAACAAATTTTACGGCGAATACTTGACAAACGCTCAAGGTGAAGACGTTGTAGCCGGTATCAGAACTCCAAAACCTATTTCTGAATTAGAAACAGAAATGCCTGACTTGTACAGACAATATGTTGATATTGCAAAGAAATTGGAACTTGGTTACAAAGATGTTCAAGATATGGAATTCACAATCGAAAAAGGTAAATTGTACATCCTTCAAACTCGTAACGGTAAAAGAACTGCAGCAGCTGCTGTAAAAATTGCCGTTGATATGTGCAAAGAAGGCATTATCTCTAAAGAACGTGCAATTCAATTGGTTGACCCATATTCAGTAAACCAAATCTTGCTTCCTTGCTTTGATGCTAAAGCTATGGAAGAAGCAACTAAGATTGCTCATGGTGTAAATGCATCTCCTGGTGCAGCTGTTGGTAAGATTGTATTTGATACAGAAGAAGCTGCTCAAAGAGGTGAAGCAGGTGAAAAAGTTATCTTGGTTCGTGTAGAAACTTGTCCTGATGATATTCACGGTATGGCAGTTGCTCAAGGTGTTTTAACACTAAGAGGCGGTGCAACATCTCACGCAGCAGTAGTTGCTAAAGGTATGGGTAAACCTTGCGTATCCGGTTGCGAAGATATGAAAATTGACCTTGCTAACGAAACATTAACAGGTGCTGACGGTACTGTTTATCACAAAGATGAAGTAATTTCTTTAGACGGTGGTAAAGGTATTGTTATGGCAGGTGCTGTTAAATTAGTTGATGCTAAGATTGATGATAACTGGAATACATTCTTCAACTGGGTTGATGAAATCAGAGAAATCCACGTAGAAGCTAACGCTGATACTCCAAAAGATATAGAAAACGCTTTGAAGTTTGGTGCTGAAGGTGTTGGTCTTTGCAGAACAGAACACATGTTCATGGATCCGGACAGACTTCCTTGGGTTCAAAAGATGATTATTGCAGGAACTTCTGAAGCAAGACGTGAAGCTTTAGACAAATTATTGCCAATGCAATATTCTGACTTCTATGCTATGTTCAAGGCAATTGGTGACAAACCAATGACAGTTAGACTTCTTGACCCGCCTCTTCACGAATTCTTACCTTCTAAGGAAGAATTGATTAAGGAAGTTGCAACTCTTAAAGCACTTAACCAAGACGCAACTGAAAAAGAAGAACTTCTTCATGTTGTTGAAGGTCTTTCTGAATCTAACCCTATGATGGGCTTGAGAGGTTGCAGACTTGGTTTAACTTATCCTGAAATTAACGAAATGCAAGTAAGAGCTATTTTTGAAGCAGCTTGTGATGTTAAAAAAGAAGGAATTGATGTTAAACCTTGGGTTATGATTCCTCTAATCGGTCATGTAAATGAATTGAAAGTTGCGAAGGAAATCTTGGAAAAAGTTGCTGAAATCGTAATGCTTGAAAAAGGCATTAAGGTTGAATACAAGTTTGGTACAATGATTGAAATTCCTCGTGCAGCACTTACAGCTGATGAAATTGCTGAATACGCTGAATTTTTCTCATTCGGTACAAATGACTTAACTCAGATGACATTCGGCTATTCAAGAGATGACGCAGAAGGAAAATTCTTGAACAGATATGTTGATCAAAAAATTCTTCCTGCAAATCCGTTTGCAACATTAGACCAGAAGGGTGTTGGACAATTAATCGAAATGTCTATGAAATTAGGACACAAGGTTAATTCTAAACTTGTTGGTGGTGTTTGTGGTGAACACGGTGGCGATCCTGACTCAGTTAAATTCTGTCACAGAATTGGCTTGAACTATGTATCTTGCTCACCATTCAGAATTCCGCAAGCAAAACTTGCAGCGGCTCAAGCTGTTGTTGAAGGCAAGTAGGAATCAGATATAATTAATGCGGATGGAATGCTTTTAGCATTCCATCCGCATTTTTTTGCTTTTTTTTACAGTGTTTGAGAAAAATTTGATATATCCTACCTCAAAATGACGTCAAACCGATAGTTTCACGCTACGTCATTCTGAGAAACTGTGTTTCGAAGAATCCAGCTTTTTATTAACTATTATTTTAAATCTATACAATGCAGATTTTATTAGAAAGTCTTGTAATGACTACCTTTTTATATTATAGATAAATTTATCTAAACCCAACTACGCCAAACTAGTAGTCTCTATCTGGGCTAAAGTACATTTACCCCTTTACCCCCACCCCTATGTTACTTGAGTCTGGTAGTTCCTATTCAAACCAAATCATCACGCCAAACTAGTAGTTCTTATCTGGGCTAAAGTACATTTACCCCTTTACCCCTACCCCTAGATTTTGCCAATGAATTTTATGTTGACGTCACTAACCAGTTCTTCGTGAGCGAGTACGGTTAAATCTCTAACGAATTCGTTTAAGATAACGAAGATCATGTGACGAATATCTAGTGGAGCTACTATTATAGGTTTTGTAATTTTTTTAGATTTAGCGAACTTGATGATTTTTTCAGCAATATTTTGCACATCATCCGCTTGAATTCGGACTATGGCTTCATCTTCATCTTCTTTGAAGAATGAGTAGACCGTGTCAAGAGTTTCGTCTGAAAGCTCTATTACTTTAAGTTCTCCGTTTTCTGCTAAATCTTTTATTATTTGCTTTGATAGAGCCAATCTTACTTTATCTAGGAGATCTTCTTTTGTTGGTTCGTTCGCATAATCGTTGATTTTTTCGAATATGTAGATAATGTTTTTTACAGAAACACCTTCTCTTATAAGACAAGTCAGCAGGTATTTTAAATCTGATGCTGTGATAAAATCAGGGATAATGTTGTCAACGAGGAACGAGTTGTTTTCGAGCACGATTTCAACGTACTTGTTAACATCATTGTAGTCCATAATATCTGATACTTCTCTTATTGCAATGTATTCAATTGCTTTTCCGATGTATTCAGCTGCTGTTAGGCCTTGGAGCCAAAAATCTTTGACTTTATCTTTTTGAATCCAAACGAGTTTTCTGCCGGTGATATCATCCACGAGTTGGAAATCTTCTTCTGTCAGTTTGTATCCTTTTAGTTCATCCTTGTAGAAAGCGATGTAGTTCGGGAATACTACGGAGCGGAAAACTTCTATGTCGTGGATTTTTATGCAGAACTCATTTTGAGAGAGCTCGTCACTGTTGTGAAAATGTATGTGCGGAATGACGTAGCCCAGTTTTTCAGTCAGATTTTGTCTTATTTTAACTGTTTCTGCAAGAAGATTGTCGGCTTCGTCCATTGACACTACTTCCAAGATTTCTTCAGAAAGATTTACTACAAACTTTTCTTCTTTGATTGCAGAGAACATTGTTTCAGGAGAAATTTCGTTTACTAGTGACTGCTTAAGTGTATCAAGTTGTTTTAGTTCATCTGACATCTGGTTGTTGAGTTGGTTCTTTTCATCAGGTGAAAGATTATCACTTTCCAGTTGAGATTTGATTTTCTTGATGCGTTCTTTTTGGTTCGCTATCTTTAACTGGATTTCTTTGCAAGATGCGTAAGGACTGGACGGTGCAGCTAACATCTTTTCCATACGGTATTTAAAACTTGTGATGTTAACGATGTCGTCCAGATCCGGAGTTTCATCTTCTTGCTTTTCACGCATAAAAATGCAGTTAAAGTCTATTGATGAGTCGGTTTCTACCTCGTGCATCGTGTATAAATCCCAACCTTCCTCGGACATTTCGTTTAGAAGATTTTCTAAAGCCTGCTTGTCATCAGTCGGAACTGACTTTATTACGTACTGCATTTTTTTGTTAAACATAGCTATCCTTTACGTTAAATAATATTGAGAACTATTTTTTTACTGTTTTCAATTTAGCGATTACGCTGTCTGTAATATCAACGCCACCAACGAATACGCCTCTTACGTCCATAACTGCGTCAAGTTTTTGTTCAACCATAACGGCTTTAGCTGCGTCTTTAATTTTTGTGAAAACTTCTTGTTCTCTTTTATTTTTTAGTGTAACGTAAGCTGATTCTTTTGTTTTGAATTCAGCTGCTACTTTTTCTTCGAAAGTTTGTTTTTTTAGTGGGGTATCAAGAGATTTGTATTCTTTTTCTTTGTCAACTAAGAATTGTTGCATTTCCAAACCTTTGGCATCAACTTCTTTTGTAACTTGTTTTGCATAATCATAGTTATCGATTACTTTTGCATAGTCAATATATCCGACTCCGCCTGCATTAGCGATTCCTGCGAATGCAATCATAGCCAAAGCCACAATACCTAATTTAAGTTTTTTCATACTAGAGTCCTCCTATATTTTATTATACATTATTTTAGTACATCATGTCACCCACACCGAATGTGAAGTATCCGTGAGGAGAGCCGTTTGGTCCGGAGTTTGTAAGTGGGAAACCGTAATCAACAGATAGCGGTCCGATACCCGGCATATTTATCTTCAAACCAATACCGGCTGTGATTGCTTGATTTGGTCTGTCATACAGTGTGCTTGAGATTGTTGGGCTGAATACTTTACCTGCGTCAACCCAGAAGGTTAGTCTCAAGTTCTGTAAGAAATTAACTCTTAGCCTGTCTACGAATGGGATTGGAGTTGCAAGTTCTGCAGAACCCATTACGAATGCTGTACCAGTACCAACACCATTAACTTTGTAACCTCTTACAGTATATGGGCCACCTAAACGATAAGCCATAACTTCAGGCATATCTGTCCCGTGAACTTTGATCCCGCCACGTCCCGTGAATGTCAAAGAAGATTTCTTTGCAATCGGGATGAACTTTTTAGCCATACCGGTTACACGTCCGTTTGTTTTTCCAAAACCGTCAAGTCCGAAGGCTTCTTCATATCTTACGGATGCTAATGCACCGTGGCGAGGGTTAACAGCGGAATCTCTTGAATCGTAAGCAAGACCGGGAGCTATTCTTAAGAAATATCCGCCTTGAAGTTGCTTAGCTCTGTCTGCGATATTAAGTCCGTGAGCTTGGTACAATCCTGCAATGCTGTTTGCGTCACCTTCTTGAAGCTTGATATATTCAAGACCTGTTGTAAGGGTTGTTGATAGATTTCTGTTGTATCTAAGCTTGTGAGCGATAGTTCCTTCTATACCGATTCTTCGTTCTAAGGCTAGCGGAATTTGGTAGCTGCCTAAATCTCTAAAGTAAACTCTGCTCATAAGCGAGTTATCTGCGTTTAAGAAATGCGGTTCAAAGAAACTCAATTCAGCTTGGTAGTTCATGTGGTTTTTGATTGATGAATCACTCATCAAGATACCAGAACCGACCATGCCGGTAAGAGAAACCCTTTGATTCATTCCTCTAAAGTTGTTGTCAGAAATCCCGACAGAACCGAATGCACCTGTTGCGGAATCTAAACCACCACCGATTGAAACAGAAGCGGTTCTTTGTTCTTTAAGTTCAATTGTAACGTCAAACATATCCGGATCATCTTCAGAAACTTCTATAGTTCTGTTAACATCTTTGAATGCTTGAGTTGAATACAATCTGACTAAATCTTGCTTAACTTGGTTTTCGTTATAAACAGTCCCAGGTTCAGTCATAATGTTACGTTCGATGACGTATTCTTTTGTTTTTTCGTTTCCTGTGATAACAATTTTGTTGATTTTGCCTTCTGTAATACTCAAGTTAAGCGTTCCGTCCGGATCATCGTAGATTGAGTCAATTTTAGATAGAATGTAACCCTTTGAATAGTAACATTCGTTGATTTGCTCCATTGCCTTGTTGATAGCGGTAATGTTTTGCGGCTTACCCTTAAGCGGCAATAAGTATTGCATAATTTCATCACCTGAAACGACGGTGTTACCTTCTATTGTGAAATCTGTAACAGGGATATTTTCTTCAAGTATAATTTTGAGTGAAATTGTGCCGTTAGAGTTTTTGACCGGAATAGCTTTCATTTTTTCTGTGAAGTATCCCAAGCGGTAAATGGTTTTCAAATCCTGCTGCATGGCGTCTTTGTCATACAAATCACCTTTTTGTAGTGACATTTTAGACAGGATATATTCAGGTCTGATTATGTTGGAACCTAAAATTTCAATATCATTAATGTAGGCTGTGTTGCTGTCATAACTGGATTCTTCCATGTAATCAAGTTCGTCGTCCGCAGCTTCAGCAGAATAAACCGTGCAAGGCAACGCCAAAGCTCCTGCAA
Source organism: uncultured Candidatus Melainabacteria bacterium (assembly GCA_934754775.1). Classification (GTDB taxonomy): domain Bacteria; phylum Cyanobacteriota; class Vampirovibrionia; order Gastranaerophilales; family Gastranaerophilaceae; genus CAG-196. The sequence goes on from CAKVIM010000008.1 coordinate 27,108, forward strand.
GTATCAAGAATGTTATGAAATTTTTATATATACCTGATAGATTAGTCAACTATCCACTCCACAGCATTATACTAATCATTTTATCACAAATACACAAATAAAAGTATAGTTTTAACTTTTTGTTACCTAAATTAAAAACCGACTTACGAAGCCGGTTTTTATATATTTATTCTTTAAACGTTAAATCAGGATGTCTTGCCGCAAGAGTTTCATCAACTTTTTTTATCGGAGTTGTCTGCGGTGATTTTAAGACTTCTTCCGGATTCTCTTCGATTTCCTTTGCAATTTTGAGCATTGTTTTGATAAAATTATCCAGTACTTCTTTTGATTCAGATTCTGTCGGTTCAATCATAATGGCTTCATGCACAATAAGAGGGAAATAAACTGTTGGCGGATGATAATTTGAATCCATTAGTCGTTTTGCAATTCCAAGTGTTGAAACTCCTTGGTGATGCTGTTTTTCACCTGATAAGACAAATTCGTGCATGCAAGGTTCATCATAAGGAAGTTCATACACGCCTTTTAATTTTTCTTTCAGATAGTTTGCGTTCAATACTGCATCGGCACTGGCAAGCTTAAGGTTTTTGCCCATCATAAGAATGTATGCGTAAGCTCTGACAAGTATGCCAAAATTTCCGTAGAAGCTTCTTACTTTGCCTATTGAATGTGCAATATTGTAGTTTCTTGTGTATTTGCCATTTGAAAATTCAATTACAGGTGACGGTAAGAATTCTTTTAGTTTTTCAACGACACAAACCGGTCCTGCTCCAGGGCCTCCACCTCCGTGTGGAGTTGCAAACGTTTTGTGAAGATTTAAGTGAACAACGTCAAATCCCATAAGTGCCGGATTTGTCCAGCCCATGATTGCGTTGAAGTTCGCTCCGTCATAATAAAGCAGAGAACCATTTTCATGCAAAAGCTTAGAAATCTCTAATACATTTTCTTCAAAAATCCCTAATGTGTTAGGGTTTGTCATCATAATTGCAGCTACATCGCTATCCAGAAGCCCTTTTAAAGCATCTATATCGACTTGTCCTTTTGAATTAGACTTAACTTCGATAATTTCGAATCCGCACATCTTTGCACTGGCAGGGTTTGTACCGTGTGCAGAATCAGGAACAATTACTTTTTTGCGGTTTAGTTCGCCTTTTGTTTCAAAGTATTTTTTTATAATCATCATGCCGGTTAATTCGCCATGGGCACCTGCTGCCGGCTGAAGTGTAACCGCATCCATGCCTGTAATTTTTTTTAGAGCTTCTTGAAGGTTGAACATAAGTTCTAATGCACCTTGTGAATCTTCGTCAGATTGAAGCGGATGAAGGTTTGTAAACCCTTCTAATGATGCCAAAAACTCGTTAACTTTAGGGTTATATTTCATCGTGCAAGAACCGAGAGGGTAGAATCCTTTTTCGATGCAGAAATTGCGGTCACTCAGTTCTTTATAATGTCTCATAACCTCAAGTTCGCTTAGTTGCGGAAACCCGATTTTGCCTTCTCTTAACATTTCTCGAGGCAAAAAATCTCCAAGCTCCATTTCTTCAAACCCGATACCATCAACCCCGTTGCTTTTTTCAAATATTGTTTTCATCTACTTCTTCCTGTTTTAATAATTCTTTTTTAATCTTTTCCAGAGCATTTTGAATGATTCTCGAAATGCGTGATTGTGAAATATTAAATTCTGCCGAGATATCTTTAAGCTTTTTGTCATAAAAATATTTAGCTTCAATCAAATCTTGTTCTCTTTGCGGAAGCTTTTTCATAACTTCGCAAATTCTGTGTTTAAGTTCAACTATTTCGGCTTTTTCTTCAGGAGTTCTATCTGAGTCTTTGATTAGGGTAGGGTTATCGGCATCAGCCATTTCTTCTATTGATAAAATTGTTTTGTATACGGCATCTTTAATTTTTTCTTGCTCAGAAGACTCTTGGTTCTTCATTACATACCACTTGTAACGACGACGCATCTCGTTTCTGATTGCCCACTTGATGGCTTTTGTGATATATGCCGTGTTGTATAATTCTGTGTTATTAGAGTTGTTCAATAGATAATAAACAGTGTAATTAGCAAGGCTTATAACTTCAGATAGCTCAATTAAACCCAATGTCGAAAATTTCTTGTATTCGACTTTTGAGATAGTTTCGATTATATCTTTATACTTTGCCAGATTCGCTCTGTCTTTTCTCTCACTGTTTATAGAACTGATATCTCTCATATAATACAATATATCAAAAACCAATATACAAATGCAAGCAACATAAATTTTGTTAAGCATATATTAAGCTAGACGACTCGGCAGGTTTTTAAATTTTGAGTGTTTATGCTATTATTATTGTAATTGGAGAGGATTATTATGATTAATTTTTTATTAAAACTATTGGGGGACCCAAACGAGAAAAAAGTTAAAAAAATATTAGGTGTAATTGACCATATAAATGCATTGGAACCTGAGTACGAAAAACTTACGGATGATGAACTCAGAGCTAAGACGGACGAGTTTAGGGCAATTCTTGCTAAGCGTCCTACTTCGGATAATGAAAAAGCTGATAAAATCTTAGAAAAAGAAGCTCTGGATAAAATTTTGCCGGATGCATTTGCCGTCGTAAGAGAAGCAGGTAAACGTGTTTTGAATATGCGTCACTTTGATGTTCAGTTGATTGGTGCGTATTTCTTACATAACGGTCATATTGCCGAGATGAGAACCGGTGAAGGTAAAACTCTTGTTGCGACTCTTGCAGCTTACTTAAATGCACTAACAGGAAAAGGTGTCCACGTTGTAACTGTTAACGATTATTTAGCAAAACGTGACAGTGAGTGGATGGGTAAGATTTACAAATTCTTAGGTTTGTCTGTTGGTGTAATTCTTTCTAATCAACATGATGCAGAAGAATTCAATCGCAAACGTGCAGCTTATAATTGTGATATTACGTATGGTACAAATAACGAATTCGGGTTTGATTATTTGCGTGATAATATGGCGGCTTCAAAAGAAATGCTTGTTCAAAGACCATTCAATTATGCAATTATCGATGAAGTCGACAGTATCTTGATTGACGAAGCGAGAACTCCGCTTATTATAAGTGGTCGTGTTGAAAAATCAGCAGACACTTATACTTTGATGGCAAAAGTGGCTCCTCAATTAGAAAAAAATACCGATTACGAAGTTGACGAAAAGAATAAGAACGTTATTCTAACAGAAGACGGTATTGATAGAGCTCAAGAAATCATTGGATGCAAAGACTTATTTGATATTAATAATCAGTATGCACACGATTTGTTGAACGCACTTAAGGCTAAAGAATTATTTACTCGTGATACGGATTATGTTGTAAAAGACGGCGAGATTATGATTGTTGATGAGTTCACCGGTCGTTTGATGCCGGGACGTCGTTGGTCAGACGGTTTACACCAAGCAATTGAGGCAAAAGAAGGTGTTGAAATTCAGGATGAAACCCAAACATTGGCAAGTATTACATTCCAGAACTTGTTTAGGCTTTATCCGAAATTATCAGGTATGACAGGTACTGCTATGACAGAAGAAGCTGAGTTTGGCAAAATTTATAATTTGGAAGTAACTGTTATTCCGACAAATAAACCTGATATCAGAATCAATTATCCCGATGTTATCTATAAAACAGAACGAGCAAAATATGATGCCGTTGTTGAGGATATTATTGAGCAAAATAAAATCGGACGTCCGGTTTTGGTTGGTACTGTTAGTATCGAAAAATCAGAATATATTTCCGCATTATTGAATAAAAAAGGTATTAAACATAATGTATTGAACGCAAAACAACACGAACGAGAAGCTTATATTATCGCTCAAGCTGGTCGTGTCGGAGCCGTTACGATTGCAACAAACATGGCGGGTCGTGGTACAGATATTCTTTTGGGCGGTAATGCTGAATTCTTAGCAAAAGAAGATTTGGAAAAACGAGGTGTTTCTCCAGAAGATGAAAATTACGAAGCTTTAAAAGATGATGCTCTCGCTAAAGCTCGAGCAATTACGACGGAAGAACACGCAAAAGTAGTTGAGCTGGGCGGACTTCACGTAATCGGTACTGAAAGACACGAGTCTAGAAGAATTGATAATCAGTTAAGAGGTCGTGCCGCTCGTCAAGGTGATCCTGGGTCTACAAGATTTTTCTTGTCATTGGAAGATAATTTGATGAGAATCTTCGGCGGTGATAAGATTACCGGCTTGATGAATATGCTTAATGTAGAAGAAAATATGGCAATTGAATCTTCTTTGATTACACGTCAAATCCAATCTGCACAGAAAAAAGTTGAAACATATCACTTTGATATCCGTAAGAATGTGCTTCAATATGACGATGTTATGAATATTCAGAGAGAAAAATTCTATGCTCAAAGAAGAAAAGTTCTTGAAGGTAAAGACTTGAGAGGCGATATTGAGTATATGATTGATAAAGAAATCGATAGGCTTCTTAAGAGTTATATCGCACCTGAGATGAATCCTGAAGAATATATCCAAGAAGATTTGGAAACTTTGGTTAAGGAATTACATTCAACAATTCCGCAACTTACATACATTTCAGTAAATGATATTAAAGGTTATCGCTTCCCAAAAATCTACGATTCTTTGAAAGAAGCTGCACAAAAGGCTTATAAAGAACACGAAGAAGAGATTATAAACTTTTATAATACGATTTCTGAACAATATGACGCATCTTTTGAAAAACAGGAGTTGTATGCAGCTGATAATATTATGCGTTCTTTAGAAAGAGATATTCTACTAAGAGTAGTTGATAATCAATGGATTGACCACTTGCACAATATTGATATGTTAAAAGACGGTATCGGATTGCGTGCTTACGGTCAAAAAGACCCGTTGATAGAATACAAGAAAGAAGCTTATGATTTATTCAATAAGATGATGTATGAAATTCAAAGCAACACTGTTAAATATTTGTTTAGGGCAAAATTTGGGATACAATTTGTGACGGATGATGGGGTTGAAATCGTAGAAAGTTAGTAAAAAAAAAGAGGCTTTTTAAAGCCTCTTTTTTTTTTAGTATTTGTAAATAACTTTCCAGTTGTTATCTGCGACAGATCCTGCACAAGAAGCACCGGTTGTAATTCCTTCTGTTCCGCACAGATTCTTTTTATCGCTTTTCCAAGTCTGCTCATTTGCAGTTTGTGTGTATGCATTCCACTGTAGTTTCCCGCCTTCTGGAATAAGCATACCTGTGTCATCAAGGTGGAATACAAATATATCTTTACCTAAGCGGTTTGGTTTTGTGTTGAAACCATTCAAGTCATAGTATACTGTCCCGATATCACCTTTATAAGCACCTCTGTTGTTAGCTTTTGCTCGATTTGTCGTTCTTATGTCAGCTGCGTAGAAATTAACAGCAAAAGCATCATCGCCGTTAAAGGTATAAATCAGTGCATCGCCAGTTGGTGCTCCATCTGCCTTGCCGGAATAGTTTTTTGCACTAAGAGTTAAATCAGAAAGCTTCATTATTTCATTTGAATCATTTTTCTTTTGAGTAGCACCGTTTAAGTATTTGCTTAAAGTTTCTAAATACTCTTGATTGCTGGTTGCTACATCAGAAAGTCTTACTGCGTCAGTGTCCGCCATAATATGTTCGTTTGCGTTTTCCAAATTTGTGACAAATCTTCTAAGTGACGGGCCGACTTTTGATTTTTGGAATGAGCCTACTAATGCAGGCGAAGTTAATGCAGCAACAACGCCGATAATAGCCATTGTTATCAAAACTTCTGCAAGGGTAAAACCAGATTTTTTGTGCATAAATATAAACCTCTTTCTTATCTAAACTATGTTAATAATAACATTTATTTTAACTTTCGTCCAGATATAAAAAAGGTGCGATTTAGAATAAATCGCACCTTTTTCAAAAAGCTCTCTACCGCTATTATTTATATAACGGAGCCAATTTCTTTTCTTGTTGAGGAATTGTGCCTTCTGTAATTGATTGGTAAACTCTGTAATCAATTTCAGGGAAGCAGTTATCAATATCTTCAATTTCCTTCAACTTAGCTTCGTCAATATTTCCGCTTTCAATCATATCAGCAATTAAGCTAAATCTGTCAACGTGTTCATTGAATCTGTCTGTTGCATAATCTTTAGCCTGCCATGTTGTAATCAAGAACGGCCAATCTGAACTTTGAAGCAATAAGTTTTCTCTAGCTAATTGGTTCAATGCTCTTAGCATCAACTTGTCTTCAGGAATTTCAGAATGAGCATCAACGATTGCGTTAATTCTCTTTTCGCAAGAGTGAATAATTGGCCACATCCATTCTGTTAAGTGGTTCATCCATACGTAGAAGTGACCACCTTGTCCCCAAGAACTTTCAGGAATTTGGATTGCTTCTTTTGGCGGATATTTAGTTACATATTCACCGGCAGTAAGTCTTTCAACTTCCGGAAGATAGTCGTTAAATTTCTTGATAACTTGTTTGATGAATTCAACACCTTCGAACCACCAGTGGCCGAATAATTCTGTATCAAATGAAACCATTACTAAACCTTCTTTTCCGTTGTGAGCAAGTTTGTAATCGTTCAACAAGTGATAAATCAATGTTGTATAGTGATCTGAATTTTCGTTAATCTTGTTCATTGCAAGTACCGGGTCATACAACATTTTGTCGCCCAAGTCAGTTGTTGGAGAAGTAATTCTCCAATAGTGCATGCCTGATTTATCATCTTTTTTGTGGAATTCTCTGAAGCAACCGTCACCCGGGTAACCGTCTGCAGCAGACCAAACTTGATAACCGGCTCTATCATTACGTCCCATAACTGCAACTTGTGCATCAGGTAACCAATAAGCAGAATAAGTGTCATAACCTGTAGCCGGTCTTTCAGGAAGCGGAATGTATTCAATGTTTCCATACATACCGATTACACGTCTGTTACCGATTGAATTACCGCCTTCGATTACGTGTGATTCAGTGAAGAAGTAGTGAATATCATTGTTTTGAAGAGTAACTTCAATAGCAGGACGCCAATGTTTTTTACCATCTTTTCCAACGTATTCGTAACCTTGACGGTAAGCACATTCAGGAAGCCATGCTCCCATTGCTTTCTTTCCAAATAATCTTTTTGTTGTATCTTGACCAACTTTGAATTGTGCGTTCAAGTTGCTGTCAGTTGCAAGAAGAGGTGAAAATCCGTGAGTGGCACCTGATGTTGTAATTTCGATACAACCAAGGTCTTGATATTTCTTGAAGTATTTAATCAAGTTCTTTTCATATTTGTTAACAAAATCATCACGTAATTTGTTCCACAAATCGAAATAATATTTTGCTAAGTATTTCAAATGTTGAGAATGAGCAACTTTAGGATCAGGATATCTTTCCAAATCCTTAGATACCGCTTTAATTCTAGAATCAATGTATTCAACAAAACCGCTTTGCAAATGTTCATCATTCAACTGCTCTGCAAGAATCGGTGTGATACCTACTGTCAATTTTGCTTTAATACCTTCGTCATATAATTCTGATATAGCGTTAAGTAGAGGTACATAAGTTTCTGCCATACATTCGTAAAGATTTTCTTCACCGAATGGCCACATCCCTGCTTTTCTGTAATAAGGCAGGTGGCTGTGTAACATAAATACGAATTGTCCTACTGACATTTTTGCCTCCGTTCATTTCTCGTGATTGAATATATATTTTTACATTATTATTTATAACATAATCTTAACAAAAAAATAACTCTTTAGTATTAATTCAGCGGAATAATGTTACAAAATTTAACTATCTTTTGACCTACATTTTCTTGTAAAGTTTGTTATATATGGATTATATAATTTTATCCGATTGTAAAAATGTAATTATTATTCTTTGAACAGGTTGCACAGTAGTCTGTTTCAGCACTTACATTTTTTGAAAAATCTTTAAATGAACTGCCTGCTCTTCCACGATAATCGTTGCTTAAAAACGGGCATGCATATATTCCGTTTTTGGTTAAAATTCTTCCAAACATGCAGTCTGTTTTTTTTGCCGGTTTTGAAAAATTTTCGTCATCAAAATCCGGATAAGAGTTTGTAATTTGAACATCGCAATTTGAGATATCTTGTTCTTTAAATATCTGATTAAAAGTTTGCAAAATTTCTTTTTCATCGAGTTTGTAATAATTTTGTATGGTTAAAACAGATGTAAAATTGTATCTGCTTAAGGTTTTAAGAGCAAAAATTGTTTGCCTGAAATTCCCACGGTATTTGACTCTGTCGCTTTCAATTTCGTTATAATGTGCGAGAGAAACTTTGAAAAATATTTGAGTAGAGCCTTCATCTTCAACTTTTTTCAAAAATCTGATTTTTTTTTCGTTTAAACAAGTGGCATTAGTGCAAATGCAAATATTAGCACGTTTTAAACAAAGCCTTAAAATTGAATTAAAATCAGGGTGAGTCATTGGCTCAGCTCCGGTCAAATAAATGCAATAAATATTTTCTGATTTTGTATCAAAAAGAGCTTCTTTGATTTTATCTATCGAAATAAAATCTTTGACTTTTTTTGATATTGGAAAATCAATATAGCACCCGTAACATCTTTGGTTGCAGTTCTTAGCAGTAAGTTCAATAAAGATATTATTCAGCTCTTCCAGTTTGTAGATTGGAGCTGTGTATATGCTGTTGCCCATAAATCCTCCTTTTTAATTCTTAAGCACATGTTAAAATGCTCAATTTATAAAAAGAATTATCGGATTGGGGGGTTCATGATTTTTTGTATTAGCGAGTCGGGCTAGCCTGATTAGGCAAAGTGTTCCCCGTGAAAATCCGTTCCGCCTGTTTTTAAAAGTTCCGGATATTTTTCTGCAATTTTACGAACATCTTTTGAAGAATGAAATTTTACAATTTTTCTAAATCTCGGATACGGATAATAAACTTCTATGCCGTCGAGTCCATAGGACATTAATTTTTTAACAAGATTTTCTAAACTTATTGCCCAATAGCATGCCGGATGTGCAAGGACTGCAATTCCGCCTGCTTCGTGGATTGTTTTGATTAATTCCGGAACATTTCTCTTTGAAAATAGTCTGATTAAATCGCCTTCTGTTTCGGCTTTATTTTTTGCCATAAATTTAGCAAGTTTTTCATTGTTAACATCAATTCCGTATGCCAAAAGATGTATGAACACGTATCCGCACCAGCAATCGAATTCTACGCCGGTAAGTAGAATATCATCTTGATATTTTTTATGTCCTTCAACGGTGTTGTGGTCAGTGATTGCAATAAGTTTGTATCCTTTAGCCTTTGCATTTTCTACAACTTCTTTGAATTCTGATTTGCCGTCAGAGTATGAGGTGTGGATGTGCAAATTTACTTTGTCAAAATCTTCTTCTTTTAAATTTTTTATAAAATCTTTAATGTTTTTCATACCAATATCTTTATACTACAATAATCATATTACAAAAAGAAAAGTGAGGAGCGAATGGCAAAAAAAACACAATCACCGTTGGGAATTTTTACGGAATCAATCGGGCTGTATTTTTCAAATTTTGATAAGTTTGTAAAGTACATGACATTCCCTGTTCTCGGGCAAATCGGCGGTTTAATAATTGTGCTTTTAATTACTTATTTCTATACTAAAAATCTTCCGCCATTGATTGATAAATTTTCTTCACTTAATAATTTTAATATTCTTATTTTACTTTCAATTTTAATCACACTTCCGGGGCTTGCAATTGCGGTGAAAGCTGTTTGGGAATATCTTGTTGCTTATGGTGCAATAAATTCAATGCTTGATAACATGCTAAAATCAGGTAAGGTTTATGATTTTGATGCACATACTGAATTAATCAAAAGACGTTCTATTCCGTTTGTCGGACTTTGGTTTTTGTTTGGAGTATTTTCTCTGATTGCATTTTGTCCTTTATTTTGGGTAGTATGTGGAATTCTTGCCGTCTATTTTGTACTGATTTTTCAAGTATTTACGTTCGAGCCTGAATTGTCACCGGTTGGATGTGTAAAAAGAAGTTTGGAGATTATTAAAGGACATTTTGCGTCAACATTTATGCTAATGGCTCTTGTTGGGGTTTTGACTTACATTTTTATACCTCAAGTATTTATAAAACTACTTGCTCTTACGGGTGTTGATAACTGGCTTGCAAATGTAATGTTGCCGATTTTGAGTGATTTACCGGATATTGGAATCCCGGGGTTTAGTCCTTTTGATAAATCAGATATTGCTTTGTTTACTCTAAAAACAATAGTTGCTCAGATTTTGATACAGTATACTTTGCCGTTGCGTTCAATTTTGTGGTCAATGTGGTACAGAGAGCTTAATAAAGCAAAAAGCCCGAGTGAAAAATTAATGGAGAAATCTCACAAAAAATACGGTAAAAAGAAGCTTGATAAAAATATTATAAAGCGAGCTATGGAGAAGGATGATTAGTTTCAAATACTAAGACTTGAAAATCTTTGCCTAGGTGAGCTTTTACTGTGTAGTTTTTGTTGATGAACTTTTGAATTTCAATAGCGTAATCAAACCCAAATCCTCTGTAATAATAAGATGATGTGTCGTAGTTGCTGACTGCGATATATCTCGGTTTTTTATACTCTAATCTTTTTATAATCAAATCTTCGCCAAAAGTTTCCGTATATAGAGGAATTAGGGAGTAGAATTTATTGTCGGATTTTCTTTGCGTTAAAACATTGATTGATAAGCCTTCCGGTAGCACTAGGATTTCATCATTAGGAGAAGAATTCTTTTCAACAAATGCTATAAGTTCGTTCATTGTTTCACCATAATATGGCTCTGTGTAAACAGTTCCGACTTCGGTTTTAAGCTTGATATTTTTATGGGAAAGCCCTTGAATATTTTTTATTCCAAATATGATTGAACATAAAATTAAAGTTATATAGAGTGATTTTCTAAGTTTTTCCGGTGTTAGAATGAAAATAGAAATCAGTGCAAACGGGATAAAAAATACTCCATATGATTCCAGTGTTGTTGCAAAAAATACTTTTGCGGATAATAAAATCGAAGCTATGATGATTAGTTTTTCGTCTCTTGTAAGTGATTTAAACTTGATTGCAAACAGGATTAATATCAGCGGAAATGCAAACACAAGCAGTTCTTGATTTGCTATATAGTATAAGTATACAAATACAATAGGTATAATCCAATATTTTTTTACAAAATACAGTATTGCAACTGGAACTGCAATTTTTATTAAATCTACTAAATATATAGGAATAAGTTCCCATCTGAAAGTTAAACCTGTAACGGAATAAAACCAATAGAGTGTTTTTGAGGAAGTCATTGCAGAAATCAATTTTAGCGAAAATATTAGGTCTGAAATACGACTTCCGCTAAGGCGTAACGCTACGAGAGCAAGAACTATAGGTGCTAAAAAAGCTCCGAGATTTTTCCAAAAATCTTTTTTCCCGCTCATAAAAATTAGTACAGGTAAAAATAATAAGAACTCGTATTTTGTGCAAATCGCAAGCGAATAGAATAAATATGCAAGCGGGTACGATTTTTTTAGAGCAAAATAAATTGATGCCAGGATGAACGCTAAGCCGTATAGAATTCCGAAAGAATATGGAAAATATAGGTTAAATACGCTCGGAGTCAGTGCTGAAACTGAAAAGAAAAACAGTGTAAGTGCAAATGCACAATTTTTTGGTAAAAATTTTGTTGCAATTTTGTACGTAAGATTAATTACCGTCGTTGCAGCTATAAATCCAGCAAAGTATGCGATTTTGAGCTTTACTCCAAAAATCATGAACAAAAATGCGTTAATAAAATATGAAAGCGGTGCGTATATAGAAAAAATGTTTTTGTATAACGCTTGCCCTTCAAGCATTTGTGATGGGATATAGATTTCTCTAAAAGAATCTACGATTATATTGCCAAAATGCCCGTATCCCAATATAAAACCGACGAGCACGAGGATGTTGATTAACAAAACTTGCCAATATTTGTTCAGAAAATTCTTTATCATCAGAACAATCTTAACAAAGCTTTACAAATAAAGCAATTTTTGTAAACAAAATAACTTTATATAAGTAAGTGTAGAAAGGTGTTTTATAGTATGGCAGTCAATCCATATACATTAAATCATTTGTATCAAAATGGCATTTTAGATTATGTTCCTACCGATTTGTGTAGCGGAGTTAATGTGAGTGCACTTACACCTGCTATGAATCCTTATATGCAAAATGCTATGCAAGGCGAATTGTACCAGAATTATACGGTTGGAGATGATAAATATACTCCGTCTGTTAATTTGAATAATCCTGAAAATCAATTTCAAGCGGGTTGGAATGCATCCGGAATGCCTGGGGTTGGAAGTTATTCAAGAGCCGGTTGGAACGCTTGGGGAATGCCGGGAGTAGGAGTTAATTCAAGAGCCGGTGTAAACAGCTTTGGTATGCCGGATGTCGGAAACTCTTCTAACGCACACTTGAATGCTTTAGGAATTAACGACTTTGGAGAAAATAATTCCTCTGACAGTACAAAACGCAGCAGTGGTATAATTCCGACTATGGCACTAGGTCTGCTTTCTGTTGGAATTCTTGGCGGGACTCTGATGTATTGTCTAAAAAAAGGGAAAAATGCTTCTGCTAATTTCGGAAACAAACTTTTAGATAAACTTAAATTTTGGAAAAAATAAATCATAAATAACCTTATAAAATACCTTATTAATTAACCAAATTTTTTACGCCCATAAGGGCGTTTTTTTTATGATAAAATATTTTTGTATGAAAAGATTTCTTATAACAATACTAGCGATATTTCTTTGTGAAACCTGTACTCTAGCCAATGTTGTAAATGTTGATTTAGACAAAATGATTCAGATTGGTTTGAGTGAAAATTGCGAACTCAAAATTAAGAGAATGGAATTAAAAGCTGCAGAAAAAGATATTAAGATTGCTAATCGTTTGAAGAATCCTGAATTGCAGTCAAATATTGTTATGGGTAATGTTGCACTCGGGAATTCTTCTCAAGCCGGAATCTCACTCCCTATAGAGGTTTTAAAACGTGGACCTCGCAAAAAAGCTGCAGAGCTTGAATATTCTATTAAAGAAACCGAGCTTAAACAATTTGAGCATAATTTTAAGCTCCAGATAATGAAAGCGTATTTTGATGTTTTGTATGCAAAATCAGTTTACAGTATCCATGAAGAACGTCTGAAACTGTTTAAAAATTTGGTAAAAATCACAACGGATAAACCAAAATATCCTTCTTATGAGATTGATAACTTAAAAGCTGATATTCAATATGCACAACAGCTGATTGAGGTTAATAGAGCTAAATCAAATCTTTTGGCAAAGCAGTTTGAACTCAATAAAATTTTGAATACAGGTAATGATAAAATAATGTATGACACAAAAGAATCCTCACTTATGGGTCATTGGGCGTTTCTTAATATAAAACTTCCGGATTATGATTTTTTGGAAAATATAGCCTTACAATACAGTTATATGGTTAAGATTTCTGAAAAGACAATTGATAAATCAGAAGCTGAACTCACTATTGCAAAACGAAACAGAATTCCTGATGTAAGCGTTGCTGGTGGTTATGCTTGGCAGGCACACAGAAATGCTCCAAATGATTTTGGTGGTGCGTTCGTTGGGTTTGGAATGGATTTGCCGATTTTATATAATTACACTCCGGATATTCAGAAGGCACAAATTTTCTTGGAACGCTCTAAGGCTAATAAAAAAGCGTATGAGCATCAACTTAAATATGAGTTGAAAAAAGATTTTAATACATTTAAGTACTCTGCAGAAAATATGGAACATTCAAAAAAGATTCTTGAAGATTCCGAAAAAATTGTGAAACTTTCTACAGAGGGGTATATTAATGGCAAAAATTCTTATACGGATTTAGTAATTAATGAAAACGGACATCAAGAGGTTTTGAGCCAGTATTTGACGGCGATGTCCAGACATTTTTATTCTTATTTGGAACTAATGCAGGATATTGGACACGATATTTTGATTGAAGAGGAATTGTTATGATTAAACTTGTTGCAACAGATATAGATGGTACAATTTTGATTCCGGAAGGTGATTTTACAGAGGGCGTAAAACGCTGTATAAAAGGACTCTGCGAAAAAGGGATTAAAGTAGTTTTGGTAACAGGTAGAATGAATGCAGCTGCTATGCTTATAGCAAAGGATTTAGGGCTTGAAACTCCGGTTATATCATATCAGGGCGGTTTGGTGAAATATAACGGTGAAACTCTTTATGAAAGATGTTTGACGGAAGAGCAAGCAGAACGTATTATTGAGTGGGCTAAAGAGGAAAAAATCCACTTAAATCTTTATAATGACGATATTTTGTATTCTGAAACGAAATGTCCGGAAATCGAAAGATATTGCAATAATTTACATACCAAATATACTGTAAAATCTTTTTGTGACGTCAAAAAAGATAAGGTTAACAAACTTTTGGCGATTGATTATAACCACCCAGAGAAGATTGACTTATTTGAAAAAGAGCTTCCAAAGATTTTTCCTGAACTTTATATCATAAAATCTACGCCGTATTTTTTAGAGTTCTCAAATAAAGAAGCTTCAAAATATTGTGCAGTAAGATTTTTGCAAAAATATTGGGGAATTGATGAAGCCGAAACGCTTACGATAGGTGACCAAAATAATGACATAGCTCTTTTAAAAGCCGGCGGAGTGAAGGTTGCAATGGGTAATGCAACAGAAGAACTCAAGTCTGTAGCAAATTACATCACTGACACGGTCTTTAATGACGGCTTTGTAAAAGCAATGGATAAATTTGTGTAACACTCAGGTTTTGTAGATAACCTTGTTTATGCTATTCTATAAATATATATACAAGCGAGGGATTTTTTATGACAGAAACAAAAATAAAGGTAGAAGATTTACCTACTGTTTATGACGCAAAGTCAACAGAAGAAAAGATGTATAAATTTTGGGAAGACGGCGAATATTTTAAAGCAGATGCTCATTCAAAGAAACCGCCTTTCACAATTGTAATTCCGCCACCAAACGTAACTGGTGTTTTGCACATGGGACACGCACTAGACGGAACTTTACAAGATATTTTGACTCGTTACCACAGAATGAGCGGTTATGAGGCTCTTTGGGTTCCCGGTACTGACCACGCAGGTATTGCAACTCAAGCTGTTGTTGAAAAACAGTTGAGAAAAGAAGGTTTGACTCGTCACGATTTGGGACGTGAAGAATTCTTAAAAAGAACTTGGGCTTGGGCGAACGAACACAAATCTGCAATTTTGAACCAATTCAAACGCTTGGGTGCTTCGTTTGACCGTACAAGAGAAAGATTTACTTTTGATAAAGGCTGCTCAGATGCAGTTAAAGAAGTTTTCGTAACACTTTACAACAAAGGTTTGATTTATAAGGGTGCTTATATAGTAAACTGGTGTCCTCGCTGCCAATCAGCAATTTCTGATATTGAAACGGAATACGAAACAGAACAAGGACATTTGTGGGAAATCTCTTATCCGCTTGTAGGTGAATCAGGTGCAATTATCGTTGCAACAACTCGTCCGGAAACTATGTTCGGTGATGTTGCAATTGCTGTAAATCCTTCTGATAAAAAATATTCTGAATTAATCGGTAAAACTGTAATGATTCCGCTTTCAGGACGTCAAATTCCGATTATTGCGGATGAATACGTTGATAAATCATTTGGTACAGGTGCGGTTAAGATTACTCCTGCTCACGACCCTAACGACTACGAAGTCGGCAAACGTCACAACTTTAAACCAATTTGGGTAATTGATGAAGAAGGTAAAATGAAGTCTTGTGCGGAAGTTCCTCTTGATTATCAAGGTTTGGACAGATATGAAGCTCGTAAGAAGGTTGTTGATATGCTAAGCTACAACAATTTCTTGCTCCGTATAAAAGATCACGAACACAATGTTGGTAAATGCCAAAGATGTAATACAACGATTGAACCGCTACTTTCTGAACAATGGTTCGTAAAAATGGGACCTTTAGCCAAGGAAGCTATTGCAGCGGTTAAAGACGGCAGAATTACATTTATTCCTGAACGTTGGGAAAAGAACTACTTAGGCTGGATGGAAAATATTCGTGACTGGTGTATTTCTCGTCAATTGTGGTGGGGACACCAAATTCCGGCTTATTATCATAAACAAACAGGTGAAATGGTTGTAGCTAAGGAAAATCCGGATCCGGAAAATTACGTACAAGATACAGATTGTCTTGATACTTGGTTCTCTTCAGGTTTGTGGCCATTTTCTACAATGGGTTTCCCGAACGCTGAAACTGATGATTTCAAAAAATTCTATCCAACATCAGTTCTTGTAACAGGTTTTGATATTATTTTCTTCTGGGTTGCAAGAATGATTACAATGGGCTTGGAATTCACAGGAAAAGCACCGTTCTCTAAAGTATATATTCACGGTTTGATTAGAGATGAAAAAGGTCAAAAGATGTCAAAATCTAAAGGCAACACAATTGACCCTGTTCAAATTATTGATAAGTATGGTTGCGATGCTTTGAGATTTACAATGACTTCACTTTGTACTTATGGCGGTCAAGATATCAAGGTTTCTGACGAAAGATTTGAATACGGCAGAAATTTCGCTAACAAAATTTGGAATGCTTCTCGATTTGTTATGATGAACCTTGAAGGTGTTGATAATAAAGCGATAGACAAATCTAAGTTGACTCTAGTTGACAAATGGATTTTGAACCAAATGAACGAAACCGCTAAAATTGTAAATGAAAATATGAAGGAATACAGAATTGGTGAAATCGCTCATACACTTTATGATTTCTTCCGTAGTGAATACTGTGACTGGTACGTAGAAATCGCTAAAATTCAACTTCAAGACCCTGAATTAAAAGCAAACACTCAAAGAGTATTGAGATATGTTCTTGATATGTCATTAAGAATGCTTCATCCGATTATGCCGCATATTACAGAAGAAATTTGGCAAGATATTAAGGCTATTAGCGGATTTGGAGCAGATGAAGATGTTCCTAGTGCTTTGATTATTGCAGAATTCCCTACATACAAAGAAGAATGGGCGTTCTCAAAGGAAGCAGAAGAAATGAACTTGGTATTTGAAACAATTAAGTCATTAAGAAACGTAAGACAAAGCTTCAATATTCCGACTTCAGCTACTGTTGATGTTGAAATCAGAGCAAACGGTAAAGAAAAAGAAATATTTGGAGAAATAGAAGCTTATATTCATAGACTTGCAAAAGTTAATAATATTACTTACGCAAATCTTGATGCTCCGGTTCCGCCGAAATCTGCAACTGCAGTTGTTTCAACTTCTAAATTGATTGTTCCGCTTGCTGACTTGATTGACTTAGAAGCAGAAGTAAAACGTCAAGAAAAGAAATTGGAAAAATTAACAAATGAAAAGAATTCTTTGATGGGCAGAATGAAGAACGAAAAATTTGTTGCAAATGCACCGAAAGAACTCGTTGAACAAACAAATGCCAGAATTGAAGAAATTACTGTTCAAGAAGGCGTTATCAAAGATTTGATAGAGTCTTTGAAATAGAGATATTAAAAAGGGGCGGCAATTTTAATTGCCGCCCCTTTTTTTTATGACATAACCGCAAATTTTATTATATTGTATAATATGATTATGAAAAAATACGCAATTTTATTTTTAATTTTGGCTCTAGCGAACGCAGTTTATGCTGCGTCAATTAATGCTGCAGCTTACAGAACGATGCAGCAACAGGCTTACCAAAATCGATACAGAAAACAACAAGTTCAGAGAACGGTACCTTATTGGCAAGCACAATCAAATTATTCTACCAGAGGAAAAGTTTATTCAAACTATTATGATTATTCGGTTAGGAGTGGGAAGTGATTAATATTGACTTTCTAACTCTTAAGGCTTTTTTTCTTGAAAATATCGATTTTTTTGTAGGTGCAAGGTTGCAAAAAATTCAGCAGCCGTCCAGAAGAGATTTTGTTTTTTCGCTTAGGAATAATGGTGAAGGGCGAAAGCTTTATATAAATATCAATCCGCAGGTTTATCATATCTGTTTTATGACACCCGAGGGCGAAAACAGACGTAATATCAAAATTCCTAAGCAGCCGCCAATGTTTTGTATGCTGCTTCGCAAATATCTTGAAGGTTGCAGACTAACGGATGCTCGAGTTATTGAGAATGAGCGGATTATTGAATTCCATTTTGAGATTATGGACGAGCTTTCCCAAAGACGTTCTCTTTGCTTGTGTGTTGAACTTATGGGCAAACATTCTAATATGATTCTTTATGATAGAGAAACTAATCTTATAATTGGGTGTGCACATAATGTTGGGGCTGAAAAGAGCCGATATCGGGAATTACAAGGCGGACTAAAGTACATATATCCGCCTAGTGGCGTGTTCAGCTTAAGCATGGAACTTAAGAAACAATTTGAAAAATTGTCAGCATCCGAAGTTGACAAATATTTGCACGCTGAAACCTTTACGCCTGCTATTCTAGATGATAGATATACTCTTTTTAAGGAATTGTTGCCGAATTCAATGCCTTGTAATTCTGTTTCAGAGATGTTGGATGGATATTATTCAAAGATTCAGGAATCTATAAATTTGCATAACGAAAAAACAAGACTTTTAGCGATTGTTAATCCGAAGTTGAAAAAGGTTACCGGCTCAATTGCTAAAATTTCAGCACTTTTAAAAAAGCGTGATAATACAGAAAAATATAAACTTTATGGCGAACTTTTGACCGCTAATCTTTATAGAAAATGCGATTATTCAAAGCAAATTGAACTTTTTGATTATGTTAATAATAAAGATATTGTTGTTGAATTGGATGAGACGATGACTCTGAATGAGAACGCTCAACGCTATTTTAGACTTTATAATAAATCAAAAACTACGAAGGAAAAATCTGTAAAAATGCTTGAGGGGCTGAATATTGAGCGAGAATATTTGGAAAATATTTTGTATAGCATAAATTCAGCTTCCGGCATGCAAGATTTGGAAGAAATAAAATCCGAACTGGGAGAAAATGAAGTTAAACCTAAGAAACAGGACAAAGCTGAAATAACGAAGCTTTGTGTTAACGGATTTGATGTTTATGTGGGAAAAAATAACCGCCAGAATGATTATATAGTATCAAAACTCGCTCGAGATGAGGATTATTGGTTTCATACAAGATTGTGTGCCGGCTCTCACGTGCTATTGCGAATAAATGATGCGGAACCTGATGAGGCGACGATTTTTGAGTGCTGTAAACTGGCTAGAGAATATTCTTCGGCGAGTCAACCTTCTAAAGTCGGTGTGATTTATACTAAAGCTAAATATTTGCGAAAACCTCCGGCAGCACCTCTCGGGTATGTAACTTATCGAAACGAAAAAGAAGTGCTTGTTTAATTTGCCTTTGCGGGATGACACCTCACCCTAACCCTTCTTAGACACTACTGTCCATGATAATTTTGATAAAATAAAAAACAGTTAATAATTAGCTGGATTCCTCGGTTCTAATCGAACCTCAGAATGACGCCAAGCTGGTAGTTTCACTCCACGTCATCCTGAACACGATTAGTGTGAAGGATCCAGCTTATTATTAACTATGATTTTTAGTCTATACAATCCGAATTTTATTAGAAAGTCTTGAAATTAATGTTCCCACTCTCACACCGCCCATAAATGTAAATTTTTGTAACAATTTTCTTAAAAAATTAAAGTTTTGCTCTAATTATGCCGATATATATAATGAACAAGGGAAAATTGTAAAGGAAAGCGATAACCTTATGGGAATGGCAGCATCACAAGTTAGACTCTTACAGCTTACCTCACGTAAAAATGATATTGGGCGTGAGTTACAAAAGCTTAGCATGCAAAAAACATCAATGGCTAAGGAAACGAGTGCTGCTACAAAAAAATATAGAGATGCAATGAATACCAAACGCTATAAATGGTCAAACAACTCTGGTGTAAATTATATAGATTTGAGCTATTCTGCATTGATGAAGCCGAGTACTGCAAACCAATATACACCATACTTATTGACCAATTCAAGCGGAAAGGTTGTGGTTGATACTCAGTATTATGAATATGCTAAGATGATTTCTCCTTCCGGAGCTTCCGGTGGTGATTGGACGAGCAATAGAACTGCAATTCTATCTGCTTTGACAGGGGTTCCTGCAGAGACTATTGATAACGCTAACGCAACAAGTGAAGCTAAAGATGCAGCGAATGCTAAAGTTAAGGAGTTGCAAGAGCAATTAGATAAAAAAATAGCAGCAGAGAAACCAGGTACGAATACTGAATCTGAATTCGCTAAGAAAATTGGCAAAACAGATGCTTATAATTTTACATACTATAAAAGTAATGGAACTGCTACAATAAACTCACAAGATGAATTGCAAGCCTTGACTGATTCAATGGCAAATGCTATGAGTAAGCATTTGTTGCCTGATGATGCAAAAGCATTCAAAGAAGCTTGCGAAGATTATTATAATTCCGCAAAAGATTATGTAACAGTAAAGACTGATGCTGCAAAACAAGCTCAATTTGGTATCAACAACAAAACTCTTGATGTTGGTACAATGATGAAAATCATTTTGAGCTCTTATAAAACAAATTTGGATTATAATGGCAGTGATACCGGTTATAAAGAAGATAGCAAGGGTAACATCAGATATCTTACAAGAGAAGTAGAGTCTGCTAGTTGGCAAAAATGGAACAAAGAAAAGACCGAGTTAAAAGCTCAACTAGATGCTGCTATAGAAGAAGCAAATGCCGCAACTGATACTGATAACCAAGTATTGAACAGTGACCAAGAACGAATGATTCAATATTATGATCAACTCTTCCAAGCAATAGCTGATAATGGTTGGGAATATAATTCTCAAATCAGTGATAATGATTATTTGAACAACATGTTGCAAAACAACGAGTATTATATTACGACGATGACGGCTCAAGAGGATGATGACGGAAAATCTTATTTTGAATACGATTCATCTTTGGCGTCTAACTTCGATAAGGTTTTTGCTGTAACCGATGATGATGCAATTGAAGAAGCTCAAGTTCAGTATGAATACGAAAAGAGTATCATTAATGAAAAAGAATCCAGAATTGATACAAGAATGGATAACTTAAAGACTGAACAATCAGCCGTAACAAAGATGATGGAAAGTATTGAGCAGGTTAAGAACGATAATATCGAACGAACTATGAATATAACTGCATAATCCTATGTTTGTGGTATTATATCCTTGTATTGTTGTTACAGGGGAATTCATAAGATGTTTGATTCATTATCGGATAAATTGCAGGATATAATTGCAAGAACTGCGGGGCAAAAAGAATTAACGCAGGAAAATATGCAAGAGGCTTTAAGAGAAATCAGAAGGGCTCTTTTAGAAGCTGACGTAAACTTGCGTGTTGTAAAGGCATTTATCTCTAATATCAAGGATAAAGCCGAGGGCGAAAACGTTTTGTCAGGTGTTAATCCTTCTCAACAACTTGTGAAAATTGTACATGACGAACTTGTCGAACTTTTAGGGAAAGAAGTTAAACCGCTTGATTTTTCGGGTCATCCGAATATGATAATGATGCTTGGACTTCAAGGTAGTGGTAAAACGACATCTTCAGCTAAATTGGCAATTAAGCTAAAAAAAGAAGGCAGAAATCCGCTTCTCGTGGCTTGTGACGTATATAGACCTGCTGCAATCAGTCAGTTAAAGACATTGGGGCAAGAAATCGGGACGGAAGTTTATTCGGAAGAGTCAACGGATGTTCAAGCAATAATCAATAATGCGATAAATTATGCAAAAGAAAATGGGTTTAATACGCTTATTCTGGATACAGCAGGACGTTTGCAGATTGATACGGATATGATGGCAGAACTTTTGTTGATTGATAGAGTATTCCATCCGACTGAAAAATTGCTTGTAATCGATTCTATGACAGGTCAAGAAGCTGTGAATGTTGCAGAAAATTTTGACGCACAACTCGGAATTACCGGTCTGGTGCTTACAAAACTTGATGGCGACTCTCGTGGTGGTGCAGCTTTAAGCGTTGTTTATTGCACACATAAACCGATTAAGTTAACCGGTACCGGCGAAAAGTTGAACGCATTAGAGGATTTTTATCCGGAGAGAATGGCAACAAGAATTCTCGGTATGGGCGATATCGTTTCGCTTGTCGAACGTGCTCAAGAGGTTTTTGACGAAAAGACAGCCAAAGAAATGGAAAAGAAAATGGCGAAGGCTGAATTTTCTTTTAATGATTTCTTAAAGATGCAATCTCAGATGAAGATGTTTGGCTCTATGGATCAACTATTGGGTATGATTCCGGGACTTAAGATGTCAAAAGACGACAGACAAAAAATCTCTCATGAAGGTGAAAAACAGTTTAAGCGTATTGAGGTGTTTATCCAAAGTATGACGCCGGAAGAAAGAGAACATCCGGAGTTGATGAATTCTTCTCGTAAAAAACGTATTGCAGAAGGCTCCGGACTTCCATTGCATGATGTGAATATGTTCATAAACCAATTTGAGCAAATGCGTAAGATGATGAAAGGTTTTTCTGACGTCAAAAAGAATATGGGCTCAATGATGGATAAAATGGGCTCTGCCGGTGCAAAACTAACAGCACACCAGATGATGAAAAATATGAGAAGGTTCAAATAATAATATAACTAACAAGTGTTACAGATTCCCTCTCCAAGGGAGAGGGCTAGGGTGAGGGGTCAATCCTCAAAAAATATTAGGGAATAATTTATGAAACTCATAGCAGGATTAGGGAATATCGGAGAAAAATACGTTTTTACACGTCATAACGCAGGGTTTATGCTCATAGACAGCATAGCAATCAACGCTAACCTTAATTTTCGTGAGAATTCAAGGTTAAAATGTTTGATGACAAATCTTCGAACGGGATATGAGGATTATCTTTTGATAAAACCAACCACCTTTATGAACCTGTCGGGGGAAGCGGTTCGTGCTGTTATGGATTATTATAAAATCTCGATAGAGGATGTGTTGATAGTTTATGATGACTTGTCTTTAGAAATCGGCAAAATCCGTTTTCGTCCTAACGGTTCTGACGGCGGACATAATGGGATTAAATCTGTAATCCAACATTTGGGCACAAAAAATGTTGCACGCCTAAAAATAGGCATAGGGCCGCAACCTAGTATACCTTCAGAAGTTTTTGTACTTCAAAACTTCTCAAAAGAGGAGCTAGAAAATCTAAAGCCCGTACTTGCCAGAGCAAAAGAAGGGATTGCTTGCTATTTCAAAGATGGGATACAAGTTGCACAAAATAAATTTAACTAGGAGTATATTATGAATATTGCAGAACGACTTGAACAGAATGAAAAATATGATGAGGCTTATGCAGAATACAAAAAAATGTACGCAACAAAGTCTGATGACATAGAAATTTTGACAAAATTAGCTCATATTGCTTTGATTTTGGATAAAAAAGATGATGCGAAAATTTATTACGCAAAGATTCTTGAATTGGATCCTTCTAATATCCTTGCACACGAGCAATTGATTGATATTTTCTGCAATGAAGATAGATTTAAGTATTATCTTTTGCGTGGAAACTTGCACGCCCTGCAGCAACAAATGAGCCACGCAAAAAACGATTACAAAAAAGCTATCGACCACGCAAAAGACCCGCAAGAGGCTCTTCCCGCAAGATATTTGTATGCTGGACTTTGTGAAGGTCAAGGCAAATTAACGGAAGCGATTGACGAGTATTTGAAGATTTCTGATTATGATGAAAAAAATCCGGTTGTGTTCTTGAAGCTCGCAGAACTCTATGAAAAGACCGAAGGCTTGATTTCTGCAATCGAAACATTGGAAAGAGGACGCAAGGATAGAGGATTCAAGGATTTTGAAGAAATTTTAGCAGGGTACTATATCAGAAATTCTCAACCGGATAAAGCTTTGGAGCTTACACAGAACGAGCTTACAAAAGCCAGAGCTTTGTTTGATTTAGGCAGAAACGAGGAAGGTTATGAGATTTTGATGAAGATTAAGAATGAAAATCAAAACAATAAGACTTTCCACGCACTTCTTGCTCAATATTATTATCAGAAAGATATGTTTGAAGAAGCGTTTAAGGAAATTGAAGAGTATGATAAGCTTGACCCGAATTCACCGCTTGTTTATCAGATGAGAGCGTTGATTTTCGAAAAGAAAGACGATGGATTTAATGAACACTTAAACTGGGGCAAATACAATATTGTTCGAGGTGATAAAGATGTTGCTCTTAATGAATATTTGACTGCGTACAGATTTGACGATAAGAATGTTGATTTAATAGAAACGATTGCGGCTCTTCTTGAAGCAGAAGGTGACAAAACTAAGGCTAGCGAATTCTACGAACGCTTGGTGGATATTGACGCAAATAACAAAAATGCGTTACAAAAACTCGCTGAGTTCAGAGAATCAATCGGGGATAATTACGGTGCTGTCGAATATTTAGACCGATTGAAAGAAATTGACCCGAGAAACCAGTTTGTTGCCGATAATTATGAAAAATATAAAAATGGTTCTGAAGGTGGCGGCTTGGGCGAATTCTTCAAAAAAATCTTCGGAAAGAGGATGGGGGTATAATTAAGTCAATAACGCTGATTGACTTATAGTTATGAAAACAGAACTTTTATCACCGGCAAAAGACAAACAAACCGCAATTGAAGCGATTAATTGTGGTGCGGACGCTGTTTATATGGGGGCGTCTTCTTTTGGGGCGAGAAGAAATGCTCCGAATTCTTTAGAAGATATTCAAGAAGTGGTAAATTACGCCCACAAATTTTGGGCAAAGGTGTTTATTACGGTTAATACTATTTTGACTGATTCAGAGTTGGATGAGGCGGTTGAACTTGTTAAAAAACTGGATAAAATCGGGGTTGATGCTGTTATTGTGCAAGATATGGGGCTGTTAAAAAGATTAATGGAACTGCAAAATGCACCCCACCCTAACCCTCCCCATAATGGGAGGGAACACACCGGCTCTCTTAATTTGGCGGTTCATATGAGTACGCAGTGCGACAACCGAGATGTTGAGAAGGTGAGCTTCTTTAATAAGCTTGGTGTTTCAAGGGTAGTTTTAGCAAGAGAGCTATCTTTAGAGAAGATTCGTGAAATCCATGCTGTAAATCCGGATTTGGAATTGGAAGCTTTTATGCATGGAGCCCTTTGTGTTTCTTATAGCGGACAATGCTATTTGAGCCAGTTTATCGGTGGACGTTCGGCTAACAGGGGAGAATGTGCTCAGCCTTGTAGAAAAAAGTACACGGTTGAGGATGCAGACGGGAATATTATTGCAAAAGATATTCACGCACTTTGCTTAAAAGATTTTAATGCTTCAAAACTTTTGAAGGATATGATTGATGCCGGAGTCTTTTCTTTTAAGATTGAAGGGCGTTTGAAGGATGTTGGGTATGTAAAAAATATAACGGCATATTATCGCAAAGAATTAGATAAATGTTCTCAAAAAATCAGCTCCGGAAAAAGCTTCTATCCGTTTGAACCGAATCCAGAAAAGAGCTTTAATCGAGGATTTACGGATTATTTCTTGAAAAAAAGAAATAAGTGCTTCAATTTTACTTCGCCAAAATCAAGAGGCGAGTATTTGGGCAAGGTTGTGTCTTTAAAAGATGGTAGCTTTGCATTAAAAACAGATAAAATAATTCATTCTCAAGACGGTGTTATGGTCGGTGCCGATGGATGTCTGGTTAATAGAGTCGATATTAGAGGCGATAAAACTTTTATTTATCCAAATAAAAAAATGGATTTAAAACTTGGGGATGAGGTTTTTAGAAATCAGGATGTTGAGTTTGAAAAACTGCTTTTGCAGCCTGTAAAAAGGCAAATCGGGGTATCGGTTAGTTATGATGCCGGCATGCTGACTTTGGTTGATGAAGATGGTGTATCGGTTTTACTTCCCATCGTCGGTGAAGTCGCTAAAAATCCGCAAAAGATGCAGGAAACATTCGTTAAGCAGATTTCTAAAACAGGAGAAAGCGATTTTTACATCGAAGATGTAAAAATCGCTTCAGAGTTACCATTCATGCCGGTTTCTTCAATAAACCAACTCAGAAGAGATGCATTTGAAGAACTTATGAAGAAACGCCTTTTAGAGTATAAAAGACAGACGCAAAAGAAGATGAACTATACGCCTTATTATAAACAGGAACTGGATTATAGGGCTAATGTGTATAATAAGGAAGCGGAAGAATTTTATAACCTTTGTGGAGCTAAGGTTCGAGAACCTGCTTTGGAAAAACGCATGCCGGAACGCTCGGTTGAATTGATGCGAACAAAACATTGTATAAAATATGCACTCAATATGTGTAAAAGTCCGCTGAAATTGCGATTACGAGATGAGTTTGGCAAAGTCTACCCGCTGGTTTTTGACTGCCAAGCGTGCGAAATGTGTGTTATGACGCCTCTTCAGTAACAGTTTCTTCTTGATTGTTGTTTTGCTCTGGAGTTTCGCTTGTAGCTTCCGGTTGTGTCGCAGCTCCGCTTTCCATTCCATTTATTTGAGCTATAATCGCATTTAATTCTTCTTCTTTTGTACAAGCTCCAATTGCTTTTTTACATTCGTCATAAAATGCAATTTGTTGTTCGATAGATTCAAGCATAGCGGTTGTTTCATCCGGCGTTAAATCACTGCCGTATAGGAATGGTGCACTATATAGAGGTGTCGTCCATCTATCAGCCGTAAATGTTGCGACTGCTGCCGGAGTTTTAGCTAATGTGTAGCCTTTTGTCAGAATTTCTCCAAACGCAGTATTCTTACCGCCGATTGCTGCTTGATATTCGTTTGTAGTGTATGTTTTAGGCTTATACCATTTCTTTGTTACAGCAGTTCTTGTTGATACGTAATCATTTAATTTGCTCAAATGCTTGTCAGGATGTTTTGCCAAAGCTCGCATTTCGTTTTCTTTAGCCTTTATTAACTGTTTAAGCTGTTTTACGTAGCTCTTTTGCATAGAATCTATTCTGCTTTTGAATAGCTGCATTCTTTTTGGTGCAATCGCATTATCGTTAACGTATTTGCCATATGTTTCCAAATATTCTCTATTAAATGTGCCTGAGTTGTCTTTCAAAAGAGCGTCAAACTCAGCTTTAGATTTAATATTGGTTCCGAGTGAGCGAACTTCTTGCAAGTTCATTTCTAGCATTTGTTTTTCTTCATTTAATAATGCTTTTTTTGCAGCGTTTGTTTCTGTGCTGAGTTGAGAATTGATTTTTTGAAGTCTTGTTTCAAGAGAATTTTCCAACCCTTGTTTTTTGTTCGCATATATCGTTTCTCTATCGTTAAAGCCTTTCCAGCTCTCACTAAATTTTGCTTTATAAGCTTTGCCGAAACCGCCACTTCTTGCAATAAGAGCTTTGTCAGCCGTAATGGCTTGCTTAGTAGCTCTGAATGCGTTTACTGTGCTATCTTTAAAGAAGTTTGACATACTTTCGCCAGCTTTTCCAAGCATAGTACTCTTTTCTGTCGCAGAACTTGCTAAAGAAGATGTGTCTGGATTTGTACGTAAACCTTTACCCAATCCTTTAAGACCAAATATAGAAAGTCCGGTTGTTATTGCGTTTGCACAAATTTCTTGTTGAGCTTTATCTTTTTGTGCGTCAGTTCTTGCGTGGTCTAGGTCGCAAAATCCTTTAACTACTCCAACACCGCCACCGATTGCACCTGCAGCTAAAAGACCATATCCGATTGCAGGCCCTACAACCGGAATGAATGTTGCTCCGACTGCAGCAGCTGCAATGGCTACGTTCTTAAGCATTTTTTCCGGATGCCATCCGTCTTCATCGTATCCGATAAAACTTTTACCTATATTGGCAACGGCTGTTCCTGCGTTAGAAAGCCATCTTCCTGCCTTGTTCCAGAAGCTGTCTTTTTTGCTTCTTGGTACAGAATATGTGCTTGAACCGTCAGGTTTCATATTTTTATTTATAGCTGCTTGTTGTTTTTCAAGCTCTGCTATTTTAGAATGTAACTTTAATTCTTTTTCTGCTTTTTCTTTAAGTTCTTCTATCTTGATACGTTCCTCATAACTCAAAGTCTTAGTAGTTTCTTTCTCTTCAAATGCAGAATTCGTATCAGGAGAACTTGTGCTGTTCAGCTTAAATGGTGGCAAGTTGTTATAGTTTGAGTAGTCAAGTTGACCCATGTTGCAAGTGTTTAACATAATATCCCCTAAAGTTATATCCCTTAGTTATATAAAGTTTTTTTCTTTGCAAAAATTGACAAATTGTAACAATTGTTTACATTTAGTAATAAGCTTATGTTTTTGTTAAACTAGTAGTATGAAATGTGGTTTTGTAGCTATATTAGGAAGGCCTAATGTTGGAAAGTCAACTCTTTTAAACCAAATTTTAGGACAAAAGATTGTAATTACCACTGATAAAGCCCAAACAACTAGAAAACGAATAAAAGGGATTTACACCGATAAAGAAGGACAGGTTGTGTTTGTTGATACCCCAGGGGTACACCGACCTCTCAATAAGCTTGGTGAATTTTTGTTGGAAGAAGCTAAGGTTGCTGTTCCTGATGCGGATTTAGTTTTGTTTCTTGTAGACGGTTCTGAGCCTGCTGGTAAGGGCGATAAGTGGATTGTAGAAAATATTCTTAAAAATATTAAAAGTCCGGTAATTTTGGTTATTAATAAAGTTGACAAGGTTAAAAAGCTGGGAAAAGTCGAAGAAAATTTGCTTTCTTATAAGACTTTATTTGATGAAAATGTCCCTGTTGTGAGGATTTCAGCAAAAACAGGACGAAACAAAGATACTTTGCTTTCAAATATTTTCAAAAAACTTCCGGAAGGTGAACTTTTGTATCCTGAAGATGTCGTTACAGAAGAAAACATGCGAGATGTTACAGAAGAAATCATTAGAGAAAAAATTTTAATCAATACGCAGGATGAAATCCCACATTCAGTTGCGGTTAAGGTTGAGAAATATCAAGAATCTGATGATATAGATAGAATTTATGCCACAATTTATTGTGAGCACAAAAGCCAAAAAGGAATTCTTATTGGAAAAGGCGGAAGTCTTTTGAAAACAATAGGTATTCAGGCACGAGAAGAGTTGGAAAAGATTGTGGAGAAAAAAGTATTTCTGGGCTTGGAAGTAAAGGTTGAGAAAGACTGGAGAAAGAAAGACAAGGTACTTGAAAATTTCGGGTACAAATCGGAAAAATAATTGTCAGGAGTGTGTGTAGATGAAAGTACAAAGTATAAATAGCTTTAATGGATTAACTGGTCGCCGTCAACAAAAACCGAGTTTTGGCAGGAACTGGTCTGAACACGTAAGTTGGGGTGCTAATTATATGAAGGAAACAGGTAAGACAAACTTCAAAATGTTTTCTTTCCCTGATGCAAAAGGTGTATTTGTTGAGGTTGCAGATAAGGCTGTAGCCGGTGTTTCTAATATTAGAGAAAGAATTGTTCAAGTTCTGGCAACAATGGGAACCGCTTTTTCAATAAAAGAAATTATCGCAAAAGATGGTGAGTCAAAAGTCTACCCGATGGAAAACAAGGGCGATGGTGTCTTCCAAGCGGATAATGTAGATGCTAAAGCTGATGACAAATATAGATTTGTGATAGTTGATAAAGATAACAATATTAATATCGTAAAAGACCCGTACGCAAAGAGGCAAGAGAATATTAACGGGTGGAGTTCAGTATATGATTCAAATAATTACGAGTGGAAAAATACTGCTTGGTTGGAAGGTAAAGACTCACGCAGAATTGTAAGGAAACCGAATGAACCGCTAAGAGGGTTGGATAAACTTATTATTGACGAGGTCAATATTCCTACTCTAACGCAAGAGGGAACTTTTGAAGCTGCGAAAAAACGAATTGATGTTATTGCTAATCGTGGTGTTGCAACAGCAATTGAGCTTATGCCTGTTGAAAATACTTTCTCAAAACAATGGGGCTATGATGGTGTTGATAAGTTTGCTGTTAACGAGAAATTGGGTGGAGCTGTACAGCTTAAAGAGCTTATAGACTACGCTCACGGAAAAGGGTTGAATGTAATTATGGATATGGTTCCGAATCATATGGGGCCGGACGGTGATTACCTGAAACAAACCGGTCCTTATGAAGCCGGCGATGGTCAATTCGGTGCAAAATTAAACTATGAAGGTCAAGATAACAGATATGTAAGAGATTGGATGACAAATGCCGCTCTTTGGTGGGCAAATGAGTTTAAAGTCGACGGGATAAGGTTTGATATGACTAAGGAAACTGCTTCTGATTATCTGTTGAAACAGTTCGTAGAAGAATTGAATGAACATAATCCACTTGTGTTCACTATTGCAGAGGATGGTAGAAATAATAAGCTTTCTGTTACAAGATATGATGATAGTACTAATCCGCACGATGATAAGTTAGACTTTATTGATATGAATATCGAGTTCATACATTCAAGGAACTGGAAATCAACTCCGCACGCAATCGGCTTTGACAGTGAATGGGACTTTCCGCTCATGCATTCTCTAAAGAGTGCGGTTATTCAAACTAATCAGACTTCTTTGAATGAAATCGACGAGAATATAATTTCTTCCGGCCCACGTGTTAAATATGCAATGAGTCATGATGAGATTGGTAATGTTGATGGAACAAGATTGATTCAAAAGGTTGTGGCACAGTATTTGAACCTTTATTCTAATATCAAAGGTATTGATGATGCCGATAGAGGACAAAAAGCTGCTCAGCTTTCGCAAAAACTTGTTGAAACGATTGTTACAAATGAAAATATTTCAAATGAAGATTTAAGAAGGCTTGAACAAAACTTTGGTTGTGGTTACTTTTATGATAAAGATGTGCTAAAAACGGCTTTAAAAGTGGCTCTTGCAAAACAAAGATTAGCTCAAGGAACTATAATGACAATCCCGGGGCCGAAGATGTTCTTTCAAGGAGATGATAATGCAGAAGTTGCTTCTTTTAAATTCTTCAGAGAGTTTTCCGGTGAAAAATATGATAGAGAATTCTATCCTGATTTTGCGTCAAAAATTATTCGTGAAAAGGGTTATGACACTCTTGTAGAAAAGGCAATGCCAGTTTCTGTTATAGATAAAATTAAACCGAACGGAAGTTTTAAAGATATGCAAACTCAGATGATTGCCTTCAATCAGGACTTTGCTAAAATTTTTAAAGAAAATCCTGCACTTCAAGATGGCGAAATCACTGCAAGGTATAAAGAACACGACAAATTGGTACATATTCATAGGATTACGAAGGGTGGTAATGATATCGTAGTGTTCAAAAATTTTGCAGATACCTTTTTTGACGGGAACTATTCAAGCTTAGGTTTCCCAAAAGATGGTGATTGGGTAGAAATTCTTAACAGCGATGAGATTAAATACGGTGGCGGCGGTAAGACGAATAAAGGTAGAGTTTTTAACGATTTTAACCAAAGCTTTAATTTGGCTGCAAATAGTATTGTTGTAATGAAAAGAATTAAGTAATTTAGATTTAGGGGTATATAATAAATACCCCTAGTTTACTTAAAGTGTATCACTTTACAAAAAAACTTGTACCTGTTAACATAGTGGTGAAGGAAGTGTAAATATGACATTTATTATAAGCAGAAAATTCCATCATGCTCATACAAACCCGAAAGGGCTTGGAGTTATGCTGCTTCTCTAATGACTCCTCAAATCGGCTCTTTCGGGATATCTAAGAGAGATGGTAAAGAGTACGATACAAGGAGAAAATTTTTAAAATGTCATTAGTAAATATAATATCAGCAATAGGAAATAACAGTAGCGTTTACCCGCTGATTGTTCGTGATTGCGGGATTGAGGTGCCTTCAAAAGTCGTGATGACTTATAATCAAAACCTCAAAGACTCAAAACAAATGGCTAATAATGCGGTAAGAGAACGTTTAATAGACGAATACGGGACTTCTCTTGTCTGGTTGGGCGGAATTCCTGCGATGGATGCTATTTGTAATTGGGGAATCAGAAAATGCGGTTATAACCCGAAAGTCAATCCTTCGCTGTTGAAAGAGGACTCTAAACAGGGATTAAAATTTAATATTGAAAAGTTTAAGAAGCTTGCTCCAGAGGAAGTTAAGGAAATGGAGAAGGTTCTGAATAATAAGTCAACTTATCAGAAACTGCTTGCGGGTAAATTTGTTTTGTCGACGGCCATTCCTGTTGCTATAATGGGCTATTTTTTACCTAAGTTTAATTTTGCTTTAACTGATAAGATAAGAAAAAAACAAGAAGCTCTGAAGCCTGTAGTTGAGCCGATTTTAAAGGATGAAGAAAAGATTGAAGGCAAAAACCTTCCGGCATTTAGAGGTGTTTCAGCGGCTTTAGCTAATATGCCGACAGTTCACAAAATGGCTCTAACTGATGGCGGTTTGACTGTGGGTAGAGTCGGAACTGCAAGAAATAAGTACGAAAAATTAGAAAATGGGTTCAAGATGTCTATGATGATGTTTTTAAACTTTGTTGCTCCGATTTGGATTGCCAAAGGTTTTGACTCGCTTTCTAACAAACTTTTTAATACAAACGTGAACCTTGACCCTAACTTGTTGAACGATAAAGAGTTTTTAGCTGAGGTTAAGAACAATTCTCTGGAACTTCCAAAAGATGACGTTATCGGATTTTTGGATAATAATCCCGATTCGAAATTTGCTAAGCTTGCCGAAAAATATTGCGGTGTAAAATATTTGAAAAATCGAGTCCGTGATCCGAGAGAGTTTGTGAACGAAAAGAAAATTGAAGTGTTTAAAAAAGAGATAGAAAAATTTGCAAAACAGGCTGGCGAGTCTGTGGATGTTAATAAATTTGCAAAAAAAGCACTTTGGGTTAAGTCTGCAAATATTTTAGCGAATGTTGGGATAAGCAGTTTCTTGCTTGCTGTCGCTCTTCCGAAGTTGACATTCATTTTGCGTAAAAAAGTTACAGGTTCTGATGCAGAACCCGGATTGATAAAAAAGGCGTGAGATTAAAATTATATAAATATTTTAAGAATATCGTTTTTTTTATACTATACTTGAATGGTAGTTAAAAATTATAAATGGAGAAAGAGAATGACAGTTTTAGAAAAATCATTGATTCACCCATCTGCAGTTATACATCCGTCTGCAGAAATCGCAGAAGGTGTAAGCATCGGACCTAACGTAGTGATTGGCGAAGGTGTAAAGATAGGCAAAGGTACAAGAATTATTGCTAATGCGTATATTGAGTTTGCAGAAATTGGTGAAAACTGTACAATTTCTCCGTTCTCAACAATCGGTTCAGAACCTCAAGATTTGGGCTATAAAGGTGAAGCAACAAAAGTTGTTATCGGTAATGAAACAATCATCAAAGAAAACGTTACAATTCACAGAGGTGCCGCATGTGGCGACTTTACAACAAGAATTGGTAACAAATGCTTGTTGATGGTTGGCTCTCACGTAGCTCACAATTGTGTTTTGGCTGATCAAGTAATCTTGGCTAACTTGGTAACTCTTGGTGGCCATGTACACGTTGGGTTTGGTGCGTTTGTTGGCGGCATGAGCGTATTCCACCAAAATATCAGAATCGGTGATATGGCTATTATTAGCGGGTTCTCTGCTTCTCGTCAAGACATTCTTCCTTATTCAAAAGGTGAAGGACGTCCGCCTGTTCCACGTGGATTGAATGTTATTGCGATGAAACGTAGAGGTGTTTCTCAAGAAATTAGAACTGCTACCAATGAAGCGTTTAAACTATTGATTTCAGAAGAATATAATACAACTCAAGCTATTGAAAAAATTAAGGCTGAGATTCCGATGAATGAATATATCGAAAAGATGATAGATTTCATCCAAACTTCAAAGAGAGGTGTGTTGCTAAAATCTCATAAATCAGGTTATCAATCATTGGATGAATAGAGTCTGAAAAATAAATTTAACGATAAAGGGTATTAATTACAATTATTAATGCCCTTTGTTTTTTACCTAAATGTTAAGTTTTGTAAAACGCTATAAATCAATGATATTGCCATAAATGCTCAAATGTTTAAAATTATACAAAAATATTCTTTAACCCTCTTGACTTAATTTTCTTATGTGCAATAATATAGGTATGCACTTTAAGTGTAGCCGAAACACTAAATAGTAAATAACCCCAAAAATCATATAAACTCCTAGATAATAAACACTAAAAAGACCATTAGGATGCAGAAAACAAAACCCACTCGACACACACCGGGTGGTTTTTTTTATGCCTTTTTGTATATAATATAAATTATGATTTCTATTGTATTCGGTGTAATAGCAAGGATTTTTTCAAACTCTTATTTGAATCTTTTTCAAAAAGTGTTGACTGCAAAAGGGCAAAAATCTTCTGTGGTTAACTTTTACACATATTTGGGGCTTTCAGTTCTGGGGTTGTTTTTTCTTGATAAAATTAATCTGACTCAAGAAATATTATTTTATGCTTCAATTATGGGACTTCTTGGGAGTTTGGGAAATTATTTTATAATAAAAGCCTTGTCAATGGGCGATTTATCATCAATTGCTCCTATAAATTCTTATAAACCGATTGTTGCAATGTTTGTTGGATTTTTGTGGTTACATGAAATTCCGACTATACAGGCGATTTTCGGTATTGGATTAATTGTGCTTGGAACTTACTTTCTCTTAGGTTTTGCAAAAGTTGAAGTTCCCCATCAAGCCATTTTCTATCGAGTTCTTGCGTTGTTTTTCTCCGGAATAGAAGCAATTTTTATTAAAAAAATAATTTTGCTTACAAATGTAACTGCAGCTTTCTTTTTGTGGGCATTTTTCGGACTTCTGTTTGCTTTGATATTTCTAGCAGTATCAAGGCATAAGCCTAAAATTGTATCTCTCAAGTACCAGCTATTGCTGATTTCAGCTGTTGGTGTAATGCAATATTCGACTAACTATGTTTTTTCTAAGATGAATGTTGCTTATGCTCTTGCTCTGTTTCAGCTTTCAACTTTGTTAAGTGTATTTCTTGGTGCAAGCATGTTTAATGAGCAAAATATAAAGGCAAAAGTTGTTGGCTCTTTGATTATGATAGCTGGGGCGGTAACTATTATACTCGCTTAAAGCAACCTTCTTCGTGGTCGTTAATTACTCCAATTGCTTGCAAATATGAGTAGATTATAACTGTTCCAACGTATTTCATGCCACGCTTTTTTAAGTCGTTTGAGATTTTATCTGAAAGTGGTGAACTTACCGGAAAACCTGTGTCTGTGATGATTTTATTGTTCGTAAAGCCCCAAATATAATTTGAAAAACTTCCAAATTCTTTTTGTATTTTAAGAAATATTTTAGCATTTCCGATAGCTGCGTTAATTTTTCCTCTTGAGCGGATAATTTTTTCATTCTTTAGCAGCTCTTCAATTTTAGAGTCTGTGTAGTTTGCGACCTTATTCACATCAAAATTATCAAAAGCTGCTCTAAAGGCTTCTCGTTTCTTAAGAACCGTAATCCAAGACAATCCGGCTTGAAAAGATTCCAAAATAAGCAGCTCAAACAATTCTTTGTCATCGTGCTTTGGAACACCCCACTCTTCGTCATGGTATTTTACATAAATTTCAGACTTCTCATCAACCCAGTGACATCTTTGCATATTACTGCTCCGGTAATTCATCCAATATAAATAATCCCAAACGACCTTCTCTGAAGTCTTTAAGGATGAATATTGCGGTTCTTTCCGTATCTGGAGAGTCGCCTCTTATAATCCAATTTCTTTTTGTTGCAATATCTTCTAATGTCAAATTTTCTACATTGTAGTGTTTGCAAAGTTCTTCTTCGTGTTTTTCGCTAAGCAGCTGTAACAACGCCTTTGCTACAGGTTCCGGCGAGTATGCATTTTCTGAAACAGAGCTTACGAACGCCAACTTAGCTGCCTGCATCTGGTCATCTTGTTTTGTAGGAATAATCCCAGGGGTGTCCAGTAAATCAAGTTTCGGGTTGATTCGAACCCACTGTTGTTGTCTTGTAACTCCGGCCTTTGCTCCGATTTTAGTTTTAGATGAGCGTGTAAGCTTGTTTATGACGCTAGATTTGCCAACATTTGGCATGCCAACGACCATTGCTCTTGCAGGACGTCTAAGTAGTCCTTTTGCCATAAGAGCTTGAATTCTAGGTTCGCTTAGTTCGACTGCAGACTTTACAACAGCGGTTAAGTCTTTTGAACCTTTTGCGTCGGTTACAATAATTGGGCAGCCTGTAGTTTCTTTCAAGTAGCTAACCCATTGTTTGAGTTCGTTTTTGTCTACCAAATCAGCTTTATTCAACAAAAGAAGCCTTGGTTTATCTCCCAAAAGCTTCTTTATGTTTGCATAACTGCTACTCAAAGGTAATCTGCTATCACGTACCTCAATAATCACATCAACAAGATTAAGCTTTTCTTTTAATTGACGCTCTGCTTTTGCAATGTGTCCAGGGTACCAGTGAATGTGCAATTCGAATACCTCTTATTTTTTTTCAATTTTTTCCTTAATACGTGTAGCTTTACCAGAACGTTCTCTTAAGTAATATAATTTAGCACGTTTTACATCACCTCTTCTTTGAACAGTGATTTTTTCAATACGTGGTGAGTATACTAAGAATACACGTTCAACGCCAACGCCTTGGAATACTTTTCTTACAGTGATAGTTTTGTTAATGCCTGAACCGTGTTCAGCAATAATAGTACCTTCGTAAGCCTGTATTCTTTCTTTGTTACCTTCTACGATTTTAACAGATACTCTAACAGTGTCACCAGGGTTCATAACCGGTAATTCTCTTGTTGTGTATTCTGATTCTAAGTTTTTAATAATAGGATTCATTTTGCTATTCCTTATATTCTGACTAACATATACATTTTAATTTAATCATAAATAAAACATAATCCAAATACAAGTAGGAATGAGAAATGTTTACTTTTGTAACATTTTTGTTTAAAATTAACAAAAATAAATCTTTACGATTTTTCTCTATACTAGCTGTTAACATGAAAGGTTTATAATTTTGAATCCTATATCGAGCCGAAATTTATCTAAAGTAATTACAAGTATGACGAAGGCAGATGCTATGAAGCCGATTGTGGCATTGGAAGCTACCGTTGTTACAGGGAGAACTTATCAGGCATATAAGCGTGGTAAATGGGATGAAGCTAGAGAAAGATTTATTGAAGAATCTATGGGCTCAATCGTTTGGTTGTGCGGTGTTGCGAGCTTTAATAAATTGGGCGATAAACTTCTTGTAAAATTATTTAAGTCTAATGGAAAAAACTTTGATGTTGGAACAGATAAAATTTTAAGAACTCCGTTTGAAAACTTTATGAACACGGTTAAGCCGAAGAATTTTACTGCAAAACAAGTTGCTCTTATAAAAGGTGCGAAAGTCCTTTCAAGCATCGTGTTAGCGAATATGATAATCGGTTTTGTTGTGCCAAAGGTTAACCAAGGATTGACTAAAAAGCTTCGTCATGAACGTCAAGCACAGAAACCGCAAAACGAAAATAAAACAGCAAATCCGTCATTTAAAGGCGGAGCAATTAACGCTATAAACGTGTTTACAAATTGTATTGAAAACACTAATACCGGTAAATTGTTGTCTTCTGACGTTGGTATCGCAGGCGGTCGTATGTATAATGCCCGCAGAAAAGAGGAAAGAACAGAAATTGCAATCCGTGATATCGGTTCAATCTATTTCTATATGTGGGCTCAAGGTCATGTAAGAAATCTTTTGAATTTAGCAGAAATCGGTCATACAACAAGACTTAATCCTGCTACTGCAAAGATATTGGACGATCATTTAGCCAAATATTTGAACGACAAATCAATGTCTGTAGAAGATTTCAGAAAAAATGTTCTGGGCAATCCTGATGTTAAGCTGCCGGAAGGGCTTAAGTTTGAATCAAATAAACTTTCAACTTGGGATAAAATGATGAAAAATAAACCGCTTGAAGTTATCAAGTTGAAAGATTTAGAAGGACATAATATTTCATCAGAAATTTTAGATAGAGCTAAAGAAATGTCTAAGCTTCAACCTTTAAGAAATGGTGAAGCTGTGCTTACTAAACAGCAATTGATTGATGCGTATAATGTTGCAGAAATAAATGACCCGAAACTTCTTGCGAAAGTGTTTGATGAATTTACGGAAGGGGCTAATACAAACGAGTTTAAGTATGTATCAAACAAAAAGATTTATAAATTGAAATCAGAGATGGAACATTATGTAGAAAGAATCTGTAAAGAAGCTAAAGGCGGAAAGATTGATAAAGCTCTTCTTGATAAGATTCAGAAAAAGAATCTTGTCTATAACGGACTTAACTTCGTTGCAGGCTTTGCAGTTGCAGCAGCCTTCTTGTCAACATTTATTCCAAAAATCCAATACTATGTAACAAGAAAAACTACCGGTGTAGACGCATTCCCTGGGGTATATGACTTCGAACATCACCACGAAGAGGTTGACTAGTTCTAAATCTTAACCGAATATTAACAAATGTAAAGAAAAAAATAAGTCGTGAAATCCGGCTTATTTTTTTTACTTTATATATATGTAAACACACAATGTAAGGATTAAGGTTATGCTAACGCTAAACTCATCAGAAGAAAAATCAACTTGCTTTAAGTTTATAGGTGCAGATACTACTCCAAAAACAACTCATTTGATTTCTAATAATACATCATTAATTATATCAACAAGCGAAGCTCATGCCGGTGAAGATACATGCAGCTTCTATTCAGGTCCTTCTGATGCAACTATCATGGCATTTGGAGAAAGCTGTGAAGCCACAGGAACTGTTGCTTACGCAGGCGGCGAAACTTCAGGTTCTATCGCTTATGTAGGCGGTGGTGAGACTAGCGGTTCAATCGCATCTTCATCAGTGTCTGTTGGTGGCGGCTTCTCCGGTGGTTTTTCTGGCGGTAGCTGCAGTTATTCTTGCTAATCAATCAATTCATTCAATATATTTAAGTCCGATTTTCGTAATCGGATTTTTTTTGTAAATTTCTTGTCAAAATGTTGTCATAATGATACGATTAATGTATGGGAGAGAATTTTAATATCATACAATTTTTAAAGAGTGCGGTTGTTACAGGGGCGTCAGATGAACACCTCAAAGTCGGTCACGCACCCTATATCAGAAAAAACGGATTTATTAAAAAAACAAATTTACCGCCTTTAACAAAAGAAGAGTTGGATAGTGCGATTTTGGAAATTGCTCCTACTGCTATCAGGGATGAAATTCTTACACGCTGCGATGTGGATTTTATGTTCCAAATAAAGGGCTGTTCTCGTTTTAGGGTAAACTATAATAGACAGCTTGGCATGCCGGCACTTGTTATAAGAAATATTTCTTATACGATTCCGAAGTTGCAGGATTTATCTTTGCCGGATGTTTTACACTCAATTGTTGGATATCAAAATGGTATTGTCTTGGTTACAGGCCCGACAGGAAGCGGTAAGTCTACGACCATTGCGTCTTTGATTAATCAGATTAATACAGAGAGTTCGAAACATATTGTGACGATTGAAGATCCGATAGAGTACGTTTTTGATTGTCAAAGAAGTATTGTTTCTCAACGACAGGTGGGAGTTGATACAAGAAACTTTTCAGACGGTATAAAATACGCATTAAGACAAGATCCGGATGTTATTTTTATTGGTGAAATTCGTGATAAAGAAACCATGGAAGCTGCATTAAAAGCGTCTGAAACCGGACACCTTGTATTGTCTACTTTGCATACAAATGATGCAGTGCAGACGATTAACAGAATTGTAAACATGTTTGACGAATCAAATAGATATTTGATAAGAAAACAACTTGCAGAAACTTTGAGGGCTACAATTGCTCAAAAACTTGTTTACTCTGAACAGGCTAAAAAGAGATTTCCGGCATGCGAGATTATGGTTGTAACTTCAACAATCAAAGATTACATCACAAAAGATAATACTGATGAGATATACGAATTATTAAGAGATAATACGATTGATGATATGATTTCAATGAATACGTCGTTAGCTTTGTTGACGGATAGAGGTTGTATTAGCAAAGAAGAAGCCCTTAAGAATTCTAATGACGAATCGGAATTAGAAAAAATGTTTAGGGGCGTATATCAGGGAACAAAAGCATATTATGAATAATTATGTGACAGAAGCTATAAATTTGAAATCATACAATCTTAATGATGCAGACAAAATAATTGTTATGTATTCTAAAGAAAATGGCTTGATAAAAGGGGTTGCGAAGGGGATTAAAAAACCAAAAAGCAAACTCGGAGCAAGAATGGATTTGCTTGTAGCAAACACTCTTCAGCTTTTGAAGGGGCGTTCTATGGATACAATAGTTCAAGCTCAGACAGTAAATCATTTTAGAAAGACAAGAGAAGATTTTGATAAGCTGATGCTCTCTTCTTATATTTCAGAGGTTGTAATGAATTTTGGAGAAGGCTCTGAATCTGCTTCCAAAGAAATTTACGAGCTTTTGTATAAGGCATTGAATAGAATTTCTGATGCTGCTTCAAAAAAAGATATGCTGATAGCTGCAATTAAGTTCCAGCTTAAGATGCTCTTGATTATGGGATTTTGTGTAGAACTTGATAGCTGCCTATGCTGTAGGGAACAAGTTCTGGATGAAGATATGTATTTTTCTTCTGCAATGGGCGGTATTGTTTGCAAAGAGTGCAACGAACATTTGGGTGTTAAACTAAAAATGCACCATAAGATTAGAGATTTTTTGCAGGCAATGCTTCAGTTTGATTTTGAGTTCGAAAGCGATTATGATAAGAAGGCGAATGAAAAAGTTTGTCAGGTTTGTTTTGATTTGTTGGACGAATACATAAAAACTCATACAAACAAACGCCAAAAATCTGCAAAAGTTATAAAAGAATTGGAATTGGTATGATAAGAATAGCCCATCTTTATCCAAAATTGCTGAATATTTATGGTGACGGCGGCAATATTTTAGCTTTGAAGAAACGTTGTGAATGGCGTGGAATTGATGTACGTGTTGATGAAATCAATGTTGGCGATGAAATCAGTGAACACGATATTTATTTTATGGGTGGCGGACAAGATTTGCAGCAGATAGAGGTTTCTAAAGAACTTCAAAAACATAAAGAGTTTTTGACTGCAGAGCGTGACAGACTTGCCGTTTTTCTAGGAATTTGCGGCGGATATCAGCTGATGGGGCATTATTACCAACCGCATAATGGCGAAAAACTTCTTGGAATAAGTCTTATGGACGCTTATACAGTTGCCGGTGATAAGAGATTTATAGGAAATGTTACTGTAAAAACAGATTTAGTTGAGGTTCAAACTCTTGTGGGGTTTGAAAACCATAGTGGATTAACTTATTTGCAAGGTGAAACGACTCCAATTGGTATGGTAGAAATTGGACATGGCAATAACGGCAAAGATAAGACTGAGGGTGGACGCTATAAAAATGTGTTCGGAACTTATATGCACGGTTCGTTCTTGCCAAAAAATCCGCAATTTACGGATTATCTGATAGAATTGGCTCTTGGTGCTAAACCTGAACCTCTTGATGATACGATAGAAAATTTAGCACATGATGCTTTAGTCGGAAAAAAATATTAAGCCCCAAATCGTCTGTTTCTGCGTTTGTATTCAAGCACGCATTTAGCGAGAGTTTCTTTGTTGAATTCTGGCCAGAATTCCGGTATAACGATGAATTCAGAGTATGCAATCTGCCAAAGCAAGTAATTTGATACTCTCATTTCTCCGCCCGTTCTGATTAATAGTTCAGGATCTGGAATATTTTTTGTATAAAGATGTCTTGCTATTGTTTCTTCTGTGATATCTTTTGTGTCACCTTCTGCAATCATTTCTTTTACAGCGTGTACAATTTCATCTCTTGCTCCGTAATTAAATGCGATTTGCAAATGAACTCCGGTATTATTTTTTGTTGTTTCGACAGAATTTTTTAGGATTTCTTGAAGCTTCGAGCTAAGTTTTGTTGTATCGCCGATAAATGAGATTACAACATTGTTTTCGTGCATTTCTTTAAGCTCGTTTTTAAGCGTTTGACCTAATAAATCCATCAAGAAGTTAACTTCTTCAGGTTTTCTGTTCCAGTTTTCTGTGGAAAAAGCGTATACAGTAAGGTATTTGATTCCAAAATCATCGCACGCTCTCATAGTTGCTTTTAGGGCGTCAACTCCTTTTTTATGTCCCAGTGCTGACGGCAAATTACGCTCTTTTGCCCAGCGTCTGTTTCCGTCCATAATTACTGCAATGTGTTTTAGACCACATTCTTCAACAATCTTTTTTATATCTTCCATTTTTGTATCCTTAATTATATTTCTCTAGCATTTTGAATATTTCAAAAATCGGTTCTTCCAGTTCTCTTATATCAATTTCTTCATCTAATTCCAGTGTAATCGTAGGTATTTTTTTCTCAATTCCTGCCCAGGTGCCAAAGCTTCCCGGAGTTGGGTATCCTATAGAATCTTCGACCGGATAATCTATTATTGCCGAAATCTTTTCAGCTACGTCTTTAGCATCTCCGTCGTAATTCACAACCTTGTATGGTGCATGAAGCGTTAAAATTAAGCTCGGCTTGAACTTTTCGACTGTCTCGATTACGAACTGTGTTTCAATTTCGCTTGCGGGTTTTGAACCGCCCCAGAAGTTATCTTTTTTTGTAAATTCCCAGTTTTTAGTCGGAAAATTTCTGTTTATGTCGACTCCATTTGAGTTAACTCTTGTTTTAAGAGCGACTCCGTCCGGATTTACTGATGGAATAAACATAAGCTTTGTATTTTTTTTGAGTTCTAAATACTTTTTTATCAAATACTCGCCTTGCGGTTCATCACCGTGCATACAGCCTATTACAAGCACAGAATTGTGCTCTCTGTTCATTATTAATTCAATCAAATTTCCGGCTGTAGTCTGTACCATTTGGAAAACCCCTTATGGTTTAAGTATTGCAAGTACATAATCTTCTGTGAAGTATTTTCTTGCACATTCTTGAATTTGACTTGCAGTTACTTCTCTCACTTTTTGAATAACTTCTTGCTTGTAATCAAAAGGTCTACCCATAACAGAATAATAAGCCATCATATTTGCTTGCTGAGAGTTGGTTTCACAGATAAATTGCTGTTTCCCTATCCAGTTATTTTTAGCGTTATGCAGCTCTTCTTCACTAACCGGAACATCTTTAATTTTCTGAATTTCTTCTTTGAATCCTGCAATAGAAGTTTCAATGTTAGAAGGTTCTGTTCCTATGTAGATACTGAATGCAGCTGATTTTGCGTGTATTTCGTAAGCTGTTCTAACGGTGTACGCTAAACCCTTTTTCTCTCTTAGTTCAAGGAATAATCTTGAACTCAAGCCGCTAGCACCGAGGATTATGTTAAGTAGCATCATTACGGGATAATCTTCACTTCCGATTGTTGGAACAATCCAACCTTGAAGAATTTGTGCTTGGTTTGCGTCGTTTTGGATAAGTTCAACGCATTCTTGCTTAAGTGTTGCAGGCGGTTCTATTGAAGAAGTGTTCTCAATCGAAGGTGCAATATCTCCTAAATATTTTTCTAAGATGGAGTCATCGGCTTCACCTACAAGAGCAAGCGTTTTTGTAGATTTTGTCAAAATTTCATTGTAGGCACTTATAACATCTTCTTTTTTTACGTTGTCGATTTCTTCCAAAATCTTGGTGTAGCTGTGACCGTAATAGTGGTCTTTGTAAATCGTTTTTGTGAACAAATCAGAAATTTTAACTCTTGCGGAATCAAGTTCTGCAACAAGTTCGCCCTTCATTTTTTCACGTTCTTTTTCGAATTCTTCAAACGTAGAATTCTTGATAATGTCGCTCATAATTGATAAAGCGAGCTCAAAATCTTCGTTAAGGCAGATGAAGCGAAATCTTAAGTAATCTGATTTCATTTCTGTGTACAATTCGATAGCGTTCTCATCCAGAATTGATGATAGCTCTTCTGAATTGTATTTCTTTGTGCCTTTCAAGAGTAATCTGTTCATCAATGAATATTGGCCTGCGTATTTTTCAGGCTGAGCAATCGATAAATTCAGTGTTAATGCGACTCTTGGAGTATTCTTATTTTGCTTAATGCAAGCTCTAATCTTATTTTTTAAAACAACTTCTTTCATACCCTAATTAAACACAAAAATGAGCTAAATGTAAATAGTAATTGGAAAAGGTTGCAAATTGTAAAAATATATATAAAAAAAGGCATGTTCATGTTAGTATAATCAGTGATGAGAATTATAGAAGTAAGAGATGGTTTTATAAAATTTGAAGCAGACAAGAATACTTGCCTGTCGTCTTTTGTCCAAATACAAGGACTTGAAAAATGTTATGTGGCACAGGTTTTGCAAATCAAACGTGCTGCTGGAATTGCGGTTGCATATGCAAAAATTTTGTTCTTGTTTGACGGTAGTGGCTTGCAAAGCTATGACAAGACTATGCCATCTAAGGATGC
Source organism: uncultured Candidatus Melainabacteria bacterium (assembly GCA_934754775.1). Lineage (GTDB taxonomy): Bacteria > Cyanobacteriota > Vampirovibrionia > Gastranaerophilales > Gastranaerophilaceae > CAG-196. The sequence continues at coordinate 71,446 of CAKVIM010000008.1, forward strand.
TGAAATAAAAGAATTCACATTTGATATTTTGAAAAATTCAATCAAGGTTTGTAACCCTATTATTGCGGGTAAAACCCTTGGACAAGATATTAATATAACGGTTGATGAATCAGCTTTTGACAGAAAAATGCTTATAAGTGTTGATGACGCAAATCAGAATAATTTGCTGATAAGAAATTTTGCAAAACAATTCGAGCATTTGGGACGAAAATTTGTTGTAATTGACACATTGGGTGTTGTAAAAGCCAGAAAATTTGTTGCAGGAGTTGACTTTAAACTTCCTCTTGATACAGACTCTTTGAACTTTATGTACGAAGATTGCTTGAATGATGCGACAGCAGATAGCAAATCTTTGATAGTTGAAATTTTTAAAGATTTGGCTGAATATTCAAAGACGGTTCCTTTTGTGCCGTTTGAAGCTCTAAAATCAATTGTTGATGAAATGGTTGATAAATCCCATGTATTCAAGCTTTTAGTGCTTAAAAATAAACTGGCGAAGTTTGACAGATTGGGATATTTTGCAAAGTCAGAGGCAGAAGTTGCCGCTATAAACAAGGTCTTGAATTCAAAATGTGTAATAATTGACTTGTCTAAATTGGATGCGGCGTTCCAAAATAGATATTTAACTTATATATACGAAAAATTGAACGAATTAGATAATACTCAAGTATTTTTGGAACTTTCTAATGTTATTAATAAGAAAAACATTCAAAATGTGTTGTTGAATGATAATGTGCCAACGACAATTGTTACTCATTCAAGATTTAAGTATTTGAATGATATCAAAAACGTTTTTGACAATTTTATTGTAACGCCATCAATGGCCAATAATTCAATATTTGATATCTTTACAACTTTCCTTTCTGCGATGGAAAGAAATACTTTCTTGCTCGCAGGAGAGGCTGTAAACTATATTCCTTTGGTTTCAAAACTTCAACCGATTGATGAAGTAGAGGACTTGGATTCAGGCTTAGAGGATTTGCCTGTAAAAGAGGTAACAGAAGGGGATGAAGTTAAGGAAGTAGCTTCACAAGAAGAAACTGGAATCTCAACAGAAGAGCCGATAAGTATGGAAATTAAGGTTCCGGAAGTTGAAGTTTCAGAAGCAGCTCCTAAGAATATTTTCTCTGATGAGCCAGAAGAAGTTCAAACTGAGGAAGAACCCGATAGTTTGGTTGAAGATGTATCTGAAGAGGATTTAGAGTTCACACCTCAAGAGGAAGAAGAAATCCCTTTAACAGAAGCGTTTGAAACAGAAGTTCATCCGTCTGTAGTAATTGAGGATTATGTCCCTCAAGAACAGCCGGAAGCAGTTGAATTAATTCAAGATGAGCAAGTTGAAGATAGTTTGATGGAAGAAATTTCAGAAGAAGAAATTATTCCGCAGGATGGGCCGGAAGAATTGGCACCTATTGAACAAGAAGGATTAACGGAATTTGAGGAAGAAGATGTTGAATCTATTGAGGAAATTTCTGATGTTCCAGTAGAAGAACCTGAAATTCTTGAAGATGCAGAAACAATCGACGACTCTGAAACAATTGAAATTTCTGACGATTTGGATTTAGATTTGTCTGAAGGTATTGAAGAATTGCCGGAACAAGATGATATGGAACTTCCGCAAGAGCCTGTAGAAGAACAGCCGATTGAGGATGAGCCTGCACAAATGGATGTAATTCCTGTATCTGCTGATGATAATGCTGATTTCGAAGAAATTGTGGAATTGAATCCGGACGAGATTGATGACAATGATATTGTTGTTGATATGGCAGAAGAAGAACCTTTAGCGGACAATCTTGATGAACAAATCGTTAAAGATGTTGATAAAGTATTTACGACAAGAAAAGAAGATAATATTTCTGATTCTGATTTGGATTTCATTGATGAATTAAATAGCGAACCGGAAGAGGAACTTGAAGAATATAGTGGTAATTCTGAATTAGAAGAACTTGCAGAAGCTGATGACGGAATATTGGAAGAGCTTCCGCAAGAAGCTCCTTTGGAAGAAATTAATGAAGAGCAAGAAATCTTAGAAACAAAGAATTCTTCAACTCCTATCGTACCTGTATATGATGCTGATATCCCGCAAGAGGATATGGTTATGAGTGATGAAATTCAACAAGGTGACTCTGTATATCACACAAAATATGGGAATGGTGTCGTTGAAAAGATGATTAAATATGGAAACAAGACTTTGTTTTCAATAAACTTTGATAATATCGGAAGAAGATTGCTTGACCCTACTTTGACAGAGATTAAGAAAAGTTAAAAAGAGCTTTACAAATTACTTCTTTATTATTACAATGATTATACTCACTATCCTCAAGTGAACGACGGGTGGTTGGACGTCATTAAGCCAATTGCTTGTCAGATAGGAAAGGAAATATACAATGGCAAACATTAAGTCAGCAAAAAAAAGAGTTCTAATTGCAGAAGCAAACAGACAAAAGAACGTAGCTTTTAAATCATCAATCAAGACTGCACTAAAGAAAGCTTTAGAATTAGCAGCAGGTGAAGATAAAGAAGCTTTGAATTCTGCTATCTCAAGAGTTTACCAACTTTGCGATAAGGCTGTTTCAAAAGGTATTTTGCACAAAAATACAGCTGCAAGAAAGAAATCAAGACTTGTTCTTGCTGTTAAAAAATTAGCTAAGTAATTAGTTTTTTTAATTTAACGAAAGTCGGCAGGGTAAACACCCTGCCGACTTTCGTTTGTACCTACTTTTTCTTTAACAAGCTTATTCCTGCCATAAAATAATTCTTTAATTCTGTAAATGTTCTTAAAGATAAAATTGTTTTTATTATGAACATTGGTCTTAAGTAGAACCGTTTGACGGCTTGCTTGTGCAGCTCAAAAATTCTTTCTTTGCTTAGCTTATGAGCCCTTACAACAGGTTCATAGTATGCCCTATGGAAATCGAGATTCCCGTCAACAAGCCTGTTTGCGATTGCGTAATCAAAATACCTTGTACCAGGAAGCGGAGTTGCTGTGTAGAAGCTTATGAAGTTGCTGTCGAGCTCTATTGCAAATTTGATTGTTTCTTCGACAGTTTCCTCGGTTTCCCACGGCAGACCTATTACAAAATAGTTGTAGATTTTGATTTTGTGTTTTTTTAGAACCTTTACTGTGTTGCGAATTTGGTCTAAGTTTATTCGTTTTCCTATTTTATCCAAAACCTCTTGTGAGCCGCTTTCTACTCCTATACTTACGAGTCTGCAGCCGGATTTGTACATTATAGAAGCGAGCTCGTCATCCATTGTATCGGCTCTCGTGTTTGATGACCAAGTTATTTTGAGTCCGCTTTCAATTATTTTTTTACATAAATCTATCGCCCAATCTCGGTTGAGGTTGAAAATATCTGACCAGAAAACGAAGTTACGAATGTTGTATTTATCGACGCATTCTTTAATTTCACCTATTATATTTTCGCTGGAACGTACTCTGACTTTTGCTCCGGAAACCGGTGTTGCCAGACAGAAAAAACAGTGGTATGGACAGCCACGAGCAACTTTTATTACTGCTTGAACCTTGCCGTTGTCGGGTCTGGTGTAAATTGAGTTGTCTACAAGATGTCGTGCCGGGTAAGGAAGCTCGTCTAGGTTTTCGTTAAAAGCTCTAGGGTCCGTTTTTATGGGTTGAAAATTTTCACGGAAGCAGATTCCGTTAATTTCTTCATTTGGAACACCATCCAGAATATCTTTGAGGGTTAATTCAGGCTCGCCGATTATGATGTAGTCAATAAAATTGTTTTCATAAATACAATTTGTGTTATAGGTGAGAAATGGTGCTCCTTTTACTATTGTGCATAAAGCAGGATCTTTCTCTTTTGCAAACTTTATTGCATCCATATCTGATATAAAGGTTGGAGTTGCAATATTGGCAACAAGATAATTCGGGGCGAATTCGTCTAAGTCTTTTTCGTAATTTCCGCCTTGACTGTAATCTCTAATCATAGCTTCATAGCCGCAGCTTTCTGCAATTGATGCTAAGTACATCAAATCGGTAGGTGGAAGCGGAGGGATAACCAATAGTTCTTCTGTAGGCTGCTGGCACCTGTCTTCTCTGTTAATTACAGGAGAAGGCGGGTATATAAATAAAACCCGCCCCTTCTTTAGATTATTAGACTCTGTGTTATGCAACTTTAGCTTTATCCTTTACTCTTGATGCGATTATAGAAGCTGAGATTAAACAGAATGCTCCGATTAGGAATGTGTATTCCCAGTGGTAGTTAACTCCGCCGATTACATTGAATTCACATCTGTTGATAATCCAGGATACGAGTGTGCAGACAAATACTTGAGGACCTGCGATGAAGATATTGAAGATACCCATTACAGACCCTTCTGTGCCAGGTTTAATGTATTGAGAAAGCATCGCAAACGGAAGTGCACAAATGCTTGCCCAGCCGATACCTGATAGAGCCATTAATGCTGCAACTATTTTTACATCTTTTATAAATGCCATACCTATGAATGCTAATGCCATAGATAGCATAGATATGATGTGAACTTTTTTGTTCCCGAATTTAACTGATAGTACGCCAATCGGAATTGCAACAACGAAGCAAACTAGGTTGAATATTGCAAAACAGATTGAAGAAAAGTTTGTGCCGGCAAGAACTGCTGAGTCGTAGCTTGCTTTTACAACTTCTGATACGTTTGATAAATCAGGGACTCCGTATACTGTGTGGATTGCATATTGTGTGAAGTAAATCATCATGCACATATTTCCAATCCAAGTGAAGAATTGCATCCAGCAGATTTTACCAACTTCCGGAGAAAGTGCGAAGAATTCTTTTAGAGATTTAATTAAATCGAATTTTTCTTTCTTTTCGTCTTCTTTTGGTTGGTATCTGCGTTCTTTAATCATTAAGCAAGTCCAAGCCATACCAAGAGAGAATGCAAGAGCTGCCATTATAAATTGAGCGTTAATTGACATTTGGTAATTGAATGCCCATTTTAAAAATGGTGCTGTACCTGCTGCAAATACTGAACCTAATCCGATTGCGAGGCTGATGTATGAGTTTGCAATTGAGTGTTGTTCAGGTGGAACAACATCAGGAACAAGAGCTCTGTATGGCCCTTGGGCGATGTTAACGCAAGCGTCAAGTATCCAAATCATGACAGCTGCGAAACATAGAGCTGCCAGAGCTGGGAACTTGATGTGTAAAGCTGATGATAGCCAATTAGTGATTAGTTCTGAATTCGGTAGAGCCCAAAGTGCTAATGCTGATAATAGGGCACCGCCTAAAAGATATGGTCTTCTTCTTCCAAATGGAGAAGTTGTCTTGTCGCTTAAAGCTCCGATTATAGGTTGAACTACCATGCCTGTAAATGGGCCTGCAAGCCAAATTAGCCCGAATAAAAATGGTGAAGCACCGAGATTTTCGGTAACCGGACCTGACAGAATAATTCTCATCTGCCACGCAAATTGCAGACCAAAAAATCCGAGAGCAAAACTAAGAAATTTTGCGGTCGAAAAACGTTTTAAAATATTGTCTTCCATATATCTCCCCCTAGATTAAACTTCTTTCTTCCAGTGTACAGACAACAAACTCTTGCGTCAATATCTTGATATATTCCCTTTTCCGTTGGAGAGCTTTTCGCTTAATAATCGAGTTCCGCACTCCTTCCCTAGCAAGGGAAGGTTAGGATGGGTGTTAGCCCGTAGGGGACACAATAAACCCCTCACCCGCATCTGTAATGCTCGCCAAGGTCTCGCAAACAGCTGCGACCTCTCCTCTAAGTAGAGGTCGATGTTCAACCAAAGAACCTCTTTAGCACATCCCCTCTCCTTACAGGAGATTTTTCGCTTCACTTTTAAGCCTGTAGTTTTGCTTACAAGTATGGAAGTGTGGTGTAAAAGGGTGAGGTGTTACCCCGTAAGGGTAATAAATCTCTCCCTCACCCGTTTTTCTAATGTTCAAGCACAGCTTTCACATTGAAAAACTACCCTCTCCAGTTGGAGAGGGTGATGTAAAACAACTTTCCATTTACCCCCCCCCTCCACACACCGTCCAAATGTAAACAATTGTAACGATTTTTCTTAAAATCCTAAAGTTTTTCAAAAAAATGCCGTAATACATGATACAGAGGCTAAAAAAGCCAAATCAATGGAACCAAAAATAATCGGAAAAGGAAAAAGGAGACACCGTCATGGGTATGTCAGCATCACAAGCAAGATTATTAAGTCTGGAAGCAAGACAGTCTAACCTTGAATATCAAGGTCAACAGATTAACCAAGAACGTTCTGTTTTATCACAACAGGCGACTGCTTTGTATGAAACATTGAACTCAATGACTGTTCCGACTCCTCCATCAACTACCGACTATACAACTGTTCAATATACAGGTAAAAGCGGTACTGTAACATATACTTTCGATGCAAGCAATGTTAAACCTGATAGTGACGGAAATTATATTGTTACTTTGGGCTACACTGAATACGGCAGCTCTTTGACTAAAAATAATGGTTATAAGACAACAAGCGTTGGTGAACAAAAAATCAATGTAAGTGCAGTTGCTACTTCGACGACTACTACGAAAACAGGTTATACAGCATTGGGTGAAAAAGAAAGTGCTGATGCAAAAGATTTCTTGGTAAAAGTTGATGCAAAGCCGACTTCAGGTGTTTATTACATATTAGATAGTGATGGTTTTTATGTAAAGGGCGGTGATGAGGATGAAACATACAAAGGTGGATACTACACTCATACAACAACAAAACCAACTGGCACTGATAATTATATTGCGGTAAAAGGTGATAAAAAAGAAACAACAACTACTAATACATTTACAGCAGCTCAAATACAAAGCTTTTATGTAGACGACGGTGACGGCAATGCTGTTCCTTGTACATTAGATATGAAAGGTATTGTTCCGGCAGAAGACGGGTCTGATTCTTATACAATTGATACAAAAATTCTTAAAAATGTTTGGAAAATTAATCCGGCAGGTAGTACAAAAGAATTAACAATCCCAAATAAAAGCGGTTACATAATTGGTGGTTATAATGCTTATGCATTAACTGCAGAAAATGTCGGTGACCAAGCTGAATTTGATGGATATTGTGAAGCAATAAAAAACTCTGGCTTAAAACAAGCAAATGGAGATCCTTATACTGCAGAACATTTCTTTATTTACTACGACTCAGAAAATAAGATTCACTTTGCATTGAAAAATGAAGTTGAAAAAGCTAATACAGAACAATCAAATACTTGTATTACTTATGACTTCATTTCAAATGGTTCTTATACAAAGAACAAAGAATACAAAGGTTCAAAACTTCATTTTGACCCATCAAGCGGAAGAATCACTTCTATAGATATTCCTTCAACTGATACAAAAGGAAATATTGTTTCTTATTCAACAATTGATGTTTCAGCAAAAACAGTTACTGATAACAATGCTTATAAAGATGCATACAACGAATATGAATATTCTAAGTATGAATATGATAAAAAGAACCAAGAAATCAATGCTAAGACTGAA
>CAKVIM010000009.1 GCA_934754775.1 uncultured Candidatus Melainabacteria bacterium
TAGTAAATTAAGCAGATAAAATAATGCTTATTTTTACATTTCTCGCACATTAAGCAAAAACAAATGGCAAGGAACAGCTTAATTCCCTGCCATTTGTCTTACTCCATCCAACTCTTTACGAGCCAACCAAGGGCTATCACGATGCTATACCTCACCACATCCTCCCACTCAAATCGCTCAAGACGATAGCGAAAAAACTGATATAGCTCTCTCGCAATCATAATGGTGTAGGCTACCCAACCGATTACGAGGGCTACCATGAACCACAGGCATAAGCCGAGGATGTCACGACTGTTGATTTTTCTCCACATAATGTTTAATGTTTTAATGTTTAGAACAAAGGAATTACTAAAGGGACTTCTGATTTTACAATCTCGTAGCCAAGATTATCATTGGCAGGATAATCGTTAGAGAGTTGAGGAGGAGCAAAGAGCACGTCTTCGTAGCGATAACTTTCTGTAGCGTCAATTGTATCACCAGGGAATGAATTGTCGTGTGTATCGCTATAAGCAGCATGCTCCCAGTTGTAAGTATGAATCGAGTCGCCAAATTGAACATTCTTACTTGTCGGCTCAAATTCGCTCGCATTGTCAACATACCACATCAATACATCTTCATTATCCCATCTTTCTACCGAGGAAGTGAGGTGGAGCGTCTGCCCAGGCATGAGGAGAAGAATACGACCTCTGCGACCATTACAGACAAAGCAACCATGTTTGTATCTACCGTCCTTATACGATGGCGATAGTGAGCCTTCAGGAAATACCTTGGAATTAACATTGCTTTCGTAGTTTTTCTGAAATGCGATACGAGGGTCAGCATAAACAACGGTTATAGCTTCATGCAATATCTGATATGGCTTTAGGTTACCCCAACCTGAATTAGCTTCCGTATCTCGGTATCTCATTCTGCTTGCTGTTGCCCACTTCGATACTACAGGGTTATACTTAGAGAAGATAGACAGCTTCACACCCGATTCTATTAACCCTTGTACGGTAGTTTCGCTACCATCTACGTTAGTGCAAGGAACATCGTAGACCATTGGTAACAGGACAAATTGCATGGCACTACCTGTACTATACGACTCCGTACCTGTGTATGTACCTACAGCTATAGACTTATTCTGCTTCAAGTCGCACACGATAGGGAAGAAGTCGGCTTTAACAGGCTCGGCAGTATTCTCAACGAGGATTCCTTTCAAGTGCAAGTCGCCATCGATTATAGTACGTTCGGCACTCAGTCGGATAGTTTCTGAATCGAGGTCTATGCCTGCTCGCTTATACTTATCCTTGAAGGCTACGTCTTGCTTTGCTTCCGTCCATGCTGTGTTTGTGACCGCCTTTTCGAGCTTCGGCTGGCATATCTGTAATGAGCCTACGCCATTTTGCGCATAAGCAAGGATGGAGATAGGCTGTGCAGTATTTTTAGCATTGAGCGAGAAGTGATAGTACACCTTAGTCCATTCGGTAGGAATGGAAGAAAACTGTATATAGCCAGATGTTGGTGTGTTGCCGTGTATAGAGATGTAATTGGATATAGACCCTACACTTTCTTTCTCTGTCAGCATGCCATTCTCGGCAAAGAAGACACCGCTGTTGAGATTCAAAGTACAGATAACGTTTTGCTTGCTCTCAAGGTCTTTACTGCGAATGTAAAACGATAACACATAGTCGATATGGGCTTCAAGTGGTAGCTTACATCGAAGAAGAGTTGCAGTCTTATTAGCCGTAGTCACGCTCGCTTCGCTCATACTGCAATTATCCTTAGCATTATTGATTATAGTACCCACACTTGTAAGATTGCCTCCTGTATTAAGATAACGTGTGTTGTCGAGCAGATTGCCGTTGCGGTACACATAATCTTCCTCGGCAAGAGACCAACCATTGAAGCCTTCTGCTTGCTCCAACATAGGTTGCGATATGTAGCCTTTGATGCGAGTAGTCGAAGACGGACGGAAGAATAGTCGCACAGAGCAATACGAATAGTCGCCTTTAGCCTCGAAGGTATAGGAGATGAGCTGCCATACGTTTGCGGAATCGAGCGTAACTTCTTGGTTTAGCATGTCGCCTTTTGTAGAAGTTGCGCTGTTGCCAGTTAATGCCGACTGACCAAAAACCTGTAGAGTAAGATGCGCTGAAGTATCAGAAACCTTAGCCCAACAAGAAAGAGTATATTTCTTTCCCACTACGATAGGGATATTCTTGCTGCCACGGTCTGTTTCATTCGCCTTACTGCCCTCCCACGTCAGCTTGGAATACATATCTTGGTTTAAAGGATAGGTATAAAAAGTGTTTTCATCGTTGTGTCTATCAATACGCTCTATTGTAGCATAAGAGTTTAGATAGATATAAAAACCACCATTCCGTGCAAAGTCAGAGTTTACCAAGAGATTGCGCTTCTTTGCAGCTTCCTCAGTTACGCTAAGAGAGATTTCTCTTGCGGTCTGCTTCATCTCGCTATTGTAGATAGTAAAGCTGTTTTTATCCCTCACCTCGGCTGGCAGATTGTCGTATTTTTTGCTTATCTCACGAAGTTTGATGGTCTGCTCGTTCTGCTTAGAAATCACATCCTTGCTAAATTTAGCAACATTGACTGCGAACTCTATCTGTTTCCGATAGGTTACACCTTCATACTTGAACCATAAAACTACATAACCATAAGAACGACTGATAGTAGTAAGGTTGCCACTAATATCTGTATAAGAATCAGATATAATCTGCGAACCAGTCATCTTCACTTCTATATAGTTGCCAAAGCCTAAGTCAGTCTTGATGGCTGCATCAGCACCCTTAGCGTTCATAAGTTCTGAATACTCCGCAATGCCATAATCTTTGTCCTTAAGTTTGGCAACTACATCGACATCCCCTTTTCTAATAATGACTTTAGCTAATTTAACGGCATTGTTAGGCACAACACCATTTTTATCAGTATCGAAGACCAGAGGTGCGCCTTGCACCTCTATCTCGATTGCGCTTTTGCCGTCTGCTCCAGGTTTTCCGTCTGTTCCGTCTCTTGCAGCACGAGGAATGCCTATAGAAGCAGACAGCTTTACATTCTTTACCATAAGCAACAATTAATTAAAGCGTTCAATATAGTAAGCCATAGCCTCCTTAGCTACACTCTTGGCTGTCTTGCGCCATTCCTGCATCTCCGCAAACTCCTGCTCGTGCTCTGCGTTGTCGGATTCTAGCAGATGGTTGTTGATGATAGCCTGCATCTTGTCGGCAGGATAGGCTGCCGAGATAATGGCGTTGACGATGGTATCATAGCCGATAGGCTGAGGAATGCGGACTTGACAAACACTATATACTACCTCTGTCTCTTCGTCAGCTTTAGATGCTTTGTCTTTATTCGCCAACATGGAGTCGCTAACAGGTTGTTCTGTTTCCTTAATGTTAAAACAGATACGAATTACATTACCCTCGAAATTGAGCATCTCAGGACGCTCCTTGAAAATTTGCTCTAATTTATTCATAACTTCCTATTTTTTTATAAGTTTATATTATTGTTTAGTTCCGACTATTCTGTAGTCAGGATTTCCGCTTACGTTCATTCTGCGTAGCTTGCCGAGAAATGGAAATTTATTATTGTCCACACACCATTGCAGTTGTTCAACGAGCTTCTTGTTATTAGTGAAGAACTTATACTTCTGCCCATTCTCTTCTACTTGCACGACATTGCTTCTTCCCGATTTATGAACTTTACTCTTTACATCAAATTCAACATTGAGAAAAGCGATTGGTCTTTCAACGAAGTAGCTTGCACTCATTCTTTGACCATCGAATATTCTTTTGCCTTCATCGTCTTTATCTTCAAACGAGGGCATATCAAAATCGTCAAAACTATTCATCTTTGTGATTTTTCGCCATAGGTTAAAACCATTGCAATTCTCCAACCACCCTTTATAACTCGCCAAAGCTTGATGACGAATCATAAGATTTACAAGATTGTGAGCCTTCTTCTTAAATCGTTCCTTCATACGTTTTCTAAGCAAAGTATGATTGAAATAGAAGCGGTCACCTACATAGTCAAGACTATACGTATGGTCGATTATCTGTACGTTGTAGCCTGTGTGCAAAGATTGATGAAGATTTTCAGCAGAATACTTTTTAATATAGTTTACTGCCTTCCATACTTCCTTTTTGCTTCTACCCAGCACAACAATATCATCACAATATATCTCAATCTTGACATCAAATTGGCTACAAACCTTACGACAAAGAATGCTGAGATAAAAGTTGGTGAGTGTTTGAATAGGATACAGCCCTATGCCAAGACCTTTCTCCTGTGCAAATATCACTTCGTGGAGTAAATATCTTATACCCTTATTAGTAAAGAAGTCGCACAAACATTCATAAATTGCCTGCCTGTCTACATTCTCATAAAACTTCACATAATCGAGCTTACAGAAATATATTCTGCCACACGACTTGTTCTCGTCTATCCACCTCTCCGTTCTGCGCTTAGCATATATTGTTCCACGTCCTTTCATACTTGCTCCACTTTCTATGTATAGAGCTTTATTTAGGTATGGCATCAATACTTGCATCAGAGCATGATGTTCGATATGGTCAGGATAGAATGGAAGTTTGAAGAGTTTTCTTACTTTACCACAAGGGCATCTACGATAACACGAGTGTCCTTCGCTTGTGTGATAAGTTCCATCTTCGATACTCGCTTTCAAAGCAATCAAATTCTGCGTAGCCTTGCGGTCGTAGATTCTCACTCCTTTATTCTTCTCCTTCTTGCGTCTGGCTTCAAGCACGGCACGTTGCAAGTTAGCCATATCGCTAACCTGCTCCAAACGAACCTTACGGTGTTTCTTTCTTAATTTTGCTTTACGCTTGTAAGCCAATTCTGTTGTCATGATTGTCTTTCTATTGCTATTCATACTATAGGCTTTCTACACTCTTGGCTCACTGGCTTTCGGCACGTGCGTACAACTGCACCACTTACTTGCGAGAGGGGACTCTTTTTCATACCCTACGCCTTTTATCTTCGCTCTGTCGGGAATTACGCTGTCTTACAACAACTACCCTCCATCGAGACAGGTTCAACCGTGTGCTCTTTTCGTCTTTGATTATCACGTAATCTGTTGACTCCAAGGAACAGTGTTTAGTATATTCCTTTGATAGGAATGTTTTATTTTAGTATAGAAATTCAGACGAGCGCCGATGTTCGTCCTCGAGTTCGAGAAACCGTTGTTCGAGTTCGCACAACTGAGACCGCATTGCGACCTGTTGTCAGCGTTAGCACCAACGTTCAGCAGCTCCACGATGTATCACCTTTTTACATCCAAAAAAATATGGCGGTAGAAATAAACATTAACCATACTTTGGACTCTTGTTTTTTTGTGTCTTCTGCGAAATCCTATAGGAACTAAACGACCTTTGCTTTAAGCTTTGCGAAAGGCTTAACCTATGAATATTAATAATTATGTTAATTAACTCTTTGTTTATATTTTTTTAAACCATTGCGCCAGCTCGCTGGCAGATGTGCAGCCGTAGCTTACGCTACGTCTCACATCGCCACGAGCTCCGAGCCACTAATTTCGATAACCGAGCTATAGAAAGCCAGACGAGCGCCGATGCTCGGCCCCGAGTCCGAGAAACCGCGGTACGAGAGCGCACAACCGAGACCGCATAGCGACCAGGAGGCAGCGCTAGCACCAACGTTCAGCAGCTCCCCTGTAGCGTTATCCCAGTAACCATCGCAGTAATATGTCGTAGCTTGTCCCGATATGGCAGTAGGTATCATATCCCAATATTCGCCAAGCAACATGCTACTGATATAACTGCCACTTGCATTTAGTACAGAAATAACAATATCTCTACCTGTAGCGGTATTGCTAACTCTGTTGCCTGCATAGATTACGGCATGACGCTTACCTTCAGAAGAATAGAAACGTATGTTAGGACGGAACTCCCATAATTTAGCCCACAGGTCTTCAACTCCATATAGCTTAACTGAATACTGATTGCCAATAGTTTCATCGGTATAAAGCACCTTGCCACTACCATCACCCAGATTAATACACTTACCCATTGGCACATCACGACACGCTTCCCAATTAGAGTTCTGAAATCCCGAACCTATCGTAGTCTGCACATCAAGGTTGCCATAGTCAGCTTGAAACAAAGCATTGATGAGACATTGGAAAGGATAACCAGTCAAACCGTAGTCGTTTGAGAGTTTCTGTGCGCATGCCCAAAACTGCGACATAGTTTTAGAATGCGATGGCGAAACTCCAGGGCGAGAATGACCTACGCCATTTTCGTCAACATACATCTTGTAAGCACCAATCCATTCAGGCGAATCGAACGAATGACCACCACTTATAGGGTTTAGACCTCCGAAGTGCATAGTCTTGCCTTCTCCCTTAAAATAACATTTAGGGAAGTGAACCATTGTTTCGTATTTAGAAGCATCATCGACCTTAGTGCCATCAGCAAAATAGTTCCAGTCTTCTGAATTAAGCTTTGCAGCATACGTTTTTCCACCTACCGTTTTAAGCATGTAGCCACCTACCTTTGCCAAGTATTGGTCTACCGCCCATCTCTGCGACACATCGAAAGCTGGATTGCTATTCTTTTCGAGGGTGTACTCAGTAGAAGGAAATAAGAAAGATTTCGCAAGCTGATTTTCCACATCTTCGAGCGAGATACGTCTTTCGCTACCTCCTGCCTCGATTAAAAAGTTTTGTGAAGGTAGCATTGAGCTAACCTTGTCAACTTCAGATAATTTTTTTGTCATGTTTTTTATGCTTTTTATTGTTATTATTTATGTTTATTATCCTATCAAATAAGGATTACCTTCACTATCTGTGAGATAATCACCTTCGGCTGTAACCGCATAGTCGAGTGGTGGCTTATGGTCGTATTCCACCTTTTCCTCCAACTCGCACTCTTCGCTTATTCCTAAGCCTGTCTCGCCAATATCGTATCTGCAAGAGTCGCCTTGCTGCCATTGCTTAGTAACTTCTGTAAGGTCGTTATTATGAGCAATAGTAAACCAATTGATGCTCAATAAACGCTGCGGATATTCAACCTGATTGTTAAGGCATTGCACCATGACCTTATCTTCACGAGGAAGTTCTCCATAACTAATACTTGACTGATTCAAGAAGTCGAAGCGATAAGCAGGGAACATGCGCTTCACGTTGAACTGAAATTGCGCCACAACCTTATCGTTTACCACAACCTTGATGATATAGTCATTCTTCATTATCAGTCTGAGGTCGAGCGTCATGGAAGTTAGCGAGAGAGCAAGAAGCTCGTTAGGAGCCGTCTTAGACGATACCGCTATCTGTGTAGCCTTTCCCTTCTCGTCAACTCGGAACACCTGTAGTGTATAGCCTGTGCTGACTTTCTTCTTCGATAGATAGACATCAATAGGTATCACCTTCAGATATTCGTTGCCATCCAAACACTTGTTGCGCTCCGCATCAGAAGCTGTCTTGAGATTGTTGGCAACGAGATATTCATACAACGATAGCTTATCTAATACAGGATTGTAGGAGATGTTAGTCTCCACACCTATTCCTATACCGTAGGTGTCATCGCCCTTCTTAACAGTATAGAGCGTAACAGGCTCGGTATGAATCTGAATAAGCGTATTTGTACGATAATCGAGCAGTTGCGCCTCGAAGTATATCTGCTGTTTGTCGTTGGCTGCGATATTACGCTTTATATAGAGCGTTCCCTTGACGGTAGTCTCTGTAAGGTCAATCTCATATTTGCCAGTCCAGTTGCTGTCTTCAGCAATGCTTACCCAAGTGTTGCCCTTGCTCACCATCCATTTGATAGACGAATTAACAAGAGCCATATTGCTTCTGCGATTGTCCCACGAGCCATCCTCGGTAGTAGCATTAATCTGCGGTTGAATACCTGTATTAACCACCGTGCGGTCGGGGAAGAAGTTAGTGCCATCAGTCGTCTGCATCAATGGCGACATAGGAGTTATGCAGACTATACACACAGAGGTATTCAGAGGTGTATATCGTCTGCGGACTCGTTGATTAATTGATACTGTTCCCATAAGCCTTATCCTATAATTTCTGCTTCTATATCACAATTCACGAGTATATTGCCATCCGCAACATCATTGCTGGTGACAACGAGATTGGCTGCAAGAAAATCATCGTTAGACGAGAATGTCACAACCGACTGGCGAATTTCCGACAAGTCTTTGCTTTTCAAGACTACAAACGTCATAGTTCCTGCACCTACGGTAGCAGCCACGTGAGTCTTGGTGTTTATGATTTGAGCCTTGATAGTAGCGTTCCTTGCTCCGTTCACTCCGTCTGTATTATCGGAATAGAGATTAAACTGATACAAGTCGGCAATATCATCGATGCTTATGCCTACTCTATATACAGCTTCGTCTACTCCAGGCACATAGAACTCTGCAATAAAGAGCTGATGAGAGTCTACATATAGCTTGTCGCTATCCGAAGTCTTGTCACGATGAATGCTGATAGTAGTTTTTCCGTCTTGCTTCTGCACCGCCACCTCGTCACCTCTATAGAGTTTTACTGAGAAGAAAGATACATCACCACCTGTCGAGTTCTTGAGCCAAAACTTCAAATCGCATGTAGTAATCTCGTTGCCGTTTTGGTCGAATGCACCAAGCATAGTTGATGATGCTTCTATACCACCAAAGTAAGCAGAGCCACCAAGCAAGGCAATCAAAATATCCTGACTGCGTTCCATTTCGTAGGTTGCGCTACCTACACTCGCTACACCCCTATATGTAACAACGTCAGCATCTTGATTGGTAGCAGAAGCGAGGTTGCCGATGATACCCAACGAGCCGTCATCACGATTGAGCTTAAAGCGACCATTGAAGTTGGTAGATGTAGACCAGCCTGTAGTTCCTGCGGCAAAAGTAATCTCTGTGCCATTATAGAACCACCTGTGCGAAGTCAAGTCTACCGTATTCTTGCGAGCAGAGCCGACATGAGGCGTGATGACAGGATATTTGTTCAACTCGTCACTCCAAGAAGGCGTAACTGCGTTGGTATCGGGATTGACACCTTGGAACAAAGGAACACCACTAAGAGTAAAATAAAGCGAGAGTGTGTCGCCATCAATGATTCTGCGCACAGGCAGACTTGCGGAAAGATTAACCTTATTACTCATGGTTAGCCCCCTTTCCGTACCAATGTTTTACTTCTTCGATAGTCATAAGCTTACCATCGCAATTCTTCACCTTGCCTTCTAAGGTTTCACCCTCTACAGCTGAAAAGAGTAGTTCCTTGTCGGTAATGACTACCTTATCGTATTTACTCATCCTGTGAGAAGCGTCCAAGCCTATAGCCTGACACATACCTCTCGTTATTACAACATAATTCATAGTCTTTATATTTTTAATCGTTTACTTATATTTCCAACATCTGTTTATACACATCGCCTGTAGTGGTCTGCGCTGCAAAGATAAACGTAGCCATATCACTCATTCCAAGGTCGTCAACGCTATTATCGTTGCTCCACGTAATATCCAACGAACCTTTGAAGTTCTTCACCTTGTCTTGCAACGCCCAGGCATCATCAGAAGTCTTGTCGCCAGTATTCCTCGTCACCTGCCATGCCTTGACAGCAGCCGAGTAGTCCATATCACCAAGCTCTAATCGGCATTGCACATTATGAGTCTCGCCACGAGCTATGCCTGCTGAGAGATTATGATACAGACGCAACTGGAGTTTCATCACAGCAGTAGTAGCTCGCCAATAGTCATTATCTTCAGAAGGCTCTGTAATGGTCGTATCACCTTCGGGAACTATGCAGAGCCAACGAGTTCCGAGCCATGTCACTTCGTCATAATAACTATACTCTGTACCCTCTTTCCAAGTTCCTCTGTAACATGGTGCCCAAATAGTATCTCCTGTAGGACTTGAATAGTGAATATAGCCTGTGCGAATATCTATGCCTTGATAGCTGACAGAAACAATAGACCTATTAGTGAGCGAATAGTTATTTATGCCTTTGTACATCACGAAACGAGGAGCTTCACTTCCTTCCGTTTCCATTAAAAGCATGTTCTGTCGAGATTTGTCAGTTCTATTGCCAATCAGCACAAGGCTATCTCCTGCAGCAGGAGAATTGTTTTTTGTCACAACAGCATCTGCGCCATCCGAACAATCAGTCTTGCTAAGGATTATCCAAGCGAACTTGTTACCATCGTATAGTTCATGCCCATTACCATCCGTGATAACCTCGTTGTCTTGTGAAACCTCCGTAACTCTTCGCCAATAGTCTTTGTTGCCCACATTCTCGTAGACTCCAGTCTTGATGTTGAAAGTCTGACAACGAGCTTGGTCGTCAACCTTCCACGAATTGATAGTAGCTGTAGTGCCATCATCGGCAAGAAGATAACACTTCCAACCTGTAATTTCGCCATCATCATTCCTTATCTCTACAACATGCGTGAGCTTGGAAGCCGAAGGCGACAATACGATATTACCACCCACATACGACAACTCACGAAGCTGCAAAGTATTAAAGATAGCCTTTCCCCAAACCACTAAGTCGGTAATAGACATCTGATATTTGCCATTTTTCTGCTCAATAGCAAATCCTGTCTGCTCAGCATTGTTATAATTTAACGACTTCAACAAACTTACAGCCACCTCCGACAATACCGCTCTTCCTGCGCCATCTATGCTGAAATCATCACCTAACTCTAAACCGTTTATAAATTTTTGTTTTTTTAAAAATGTTAGAATGCCTTTTACAACATCATCTTTATCTTTGGCAACAAAATGTTTTACGCCAAACATAGTAAGATAGTCCGGAGTAACGACATCTTTTTCGCTACTTTCAGAAGTTGACTCTACCGCAACACCAGAAAGCAGTTTGGACCCTAAAAATAAAGAAGTTATATTTGCGGTTTTAGCCGTAAGGTCCTCAAAAGTCGCTGAAAGAATCGTTTTTAGGAAAGTAATAGTGTCAGAAACAGAATTATATTGCCACCACGAACCTTCGCCCATGTTTGCTATAGCTTCGTCGCTTGCCAACGTTCCTGTATCGACATCCTGCTCCCATTCACGTAATTGTAAGGAGCCATCTTCTTTTTCACTTGCAGAAATGATGCCCTGTAAGAATATGAAGTAATAATCCGTTGAACCAAGTTGTTTACCTTCTGCAGTCTGACCATATATATCTATATGCTCAGATGGAAATACCACCATGGCCACATCATTATCGCTATTGTGAATACGAGGTATTGCTACATATACGTATCTTTTGTCATTATCAGGGAACACAGAAGGATATAATACTAACGGCCAACGTTGGTAATTATGACCATTATCATATTCCAAGCCTTTTATTCCTTTAACATAACAAAGGATATAAGCATTGCTCGCCACATTGCCCTGTATGTAGTTAGCAGAGCCCATAGCGTTTAATTGTATATATATAGCATTACTGCCAATCCAATAATCCGATGTTTTAGCTTCAGTCATTATTTTAATCTTTATAGGCAAAGATAGCAACTGCCGACCAACTAAAAAGGACAAACAAAAAAGTGAGTATAGATGATCCCAAGAAATCAATATACTCACTTCATAATATTCATAAATAAAATAAGGTTATATCATCATACTCGCGTATGGCGACCCATTTATATCTAATTCAACTGTAAAAAGGATAAAAATACCTTCTTTTTTTTGGTTATCGACCCCATTGACCGAATCTTCTAAAACGACATGACACGGAATCCAAGAATCATCGATAAGTAGCCACAAATGCTTAGCAATTAGAAATTCGTGCAATACCCAAGTTGCCCAAGGCTTATCCAAAGCAGAAGTTGTGAGAGGTAGCTTATCATGGTCATTCTGAACTTCGGTAACTCTTCGAGAAAAATTACTAAATGACTCTTGCAAAGAAACAGGATATGCGGAATAATCATATATTGTTTGTTCTTGTGGCAAACTTACAGCCGTAAAACTTTCCATAACACCCAAAGAATTGATGAATCGGAAATGATATCTATGTTGTGGTGCTTTCTTGTTAAGAGCATAAAATTGTCTGCCATCAATAATACGTTTTTCACTTTCTACACCTTCAGCAAATGTAATATTGTAGACTTTAGAAGACTGACCAACAGTAATATTGCTGATAGTCTTATCCTCGTCATAAGACAAAGGAACTACAATGGATTCACCTGCATATACAACCTCTGGTAAATCAGAGATATCAGACGATGGCTTACGTGAGAAAAATCGAGCGACTTTATTCCCGTTAGCCTGCATTCTTTCTCTGTCGGAATATGTACCTATTATTGCAGTACCACCCTGATTAGTGATAGCCGTAGTTTTATGTTCTTCACCATTTTGTAGATATTCATCCCAAGCACGCAATGAGAAAATGACAACCGGATAGGCAGACGGGGGAACAGAAGTATAGATATAATTATCTGCAGCAGCTCTCAATGCTGAAGATATATCTATCTCTACAGTTTCGCCACTATTTGCTGGTGTCGAGAAAGGAATTTTAACCGAATATTCTTTATTGACATCTCGATCATCTGCTGCAGGCATTATACCTGCAGTTACTTCGATTTTTACATTATGGAAACTGACCTCGCCTTTTAGAGTATCAGCAACAACACTATATACTATAGGTGAGCCTATAAGAGGCGAACCTCCAACTAACTTTAAATTCTTTGCCATGGCCATAAAAATTAAAAACTAAAAAACTCTATTACAACATCACCAAGTCCTTTGTCGCATGATAAGGAATAAGATATCTTATTGATAAAACCAACCTTACCACCAATCGACCATTTATCAAGCCAATGATTACGGATATCCACAAGTTGAGCGACCGAAGCACGCACCTTTATGCTAAACTTTTTCCGATTCAAGAAAAAATGAGCATAAGGCAACATAAAAGTATCAAATAAGCCTCGTGAACGAACTTTACGAGTAATCGCCATAGTGTCCTTATCTATCTCATCAGGAATACAAAGAGATATGCCTTCCGCAACAGCCCAATCAGGAGTCTTATACGCACGAATTTTAAGTGAAAAACGTTCTTCAACACCAATACCAGGTAAGATACCATTATAATCATAATCGTTACCAAATTGGTCAATACTGTCAGAAGACATAGTATAACTGCCAGCAACTGTTCTCCACTTGCCTGTACCAAAACCATCATAACCATAATCATAATTTTGCACACCCATATCTGAGCCACCTCCTCGCATTACAGCAAGAGACAGCTCCTGATCATCCTTCTGAAGAGGACTATTGCCATCGTCAGTATTCTCAGGATTATAACTCTCGACGAGGTTTAAAACCTCAGTTGCATATATCGTGAAATTGAAATTTGCTATTACGTTGCGAATTTTCTGAGTTACAAACTCATGCTCCATATCTTTATCAATATATGCAGCAAGAACGGGCGATACATTCTTATTAAAATTATGGACTATAGATTCTTTGTCAATCTCTACTTTCGCTGTTTGAGCCACTGCATCTAACTCGTTGTAATAATTCACATCATTAAAGATTACAGGCAAAAAAGATAATTCACGTTCTTCGATATAGTCCTCATTTTCTTTACTGCAATCGCCAAGTTCTACGCCTTTATATCCTCCGACCTCGAAAAGAGAAGCGCGGAAATCGTTTGCTGTCTTTGCCGACTTATTAATCTTAATACGATAAGCATTACCTGTTGTGCGGTCGATATATGTTGTTTGATCTGAGGGCGAAATATTGACAAAGATATCCCGATACGTTTTGTTATAGACAGTACTCTCACGAGGATAGTCAATGTAATCAAACGTAGTATCATAGTCTTTTACGCCTTTTTTAAGATTTTCGAGTTGATCCTCAGAACTGCTCTCCGCAGAATATTTCATCCTAAAACCAAGATTCTTCTCGGTTATAGGGTTCATCGACAATACCGTTCCCTTAAAAACATGATTTGTCTCAGAGTCTTTTTTACGGAAAAGATCACGATAAAGATATGCTGTAACCTTCTTTTTCTCGTAGTCATAATCAAATTTAATACCGAAAGCATTCTCTAATACAGACAACACTGAAGAAACAGATTCTTTCGGAAAATTTTCTCCTGAAGCTAACATTTCGTATAAGTCGGCAGTAGCCGTTGGTGTCTTGTCATAAGAAGCAGATATGGTTATCGATTTACAGCTATCAGTTCCAACCTGGTAATGAGCATTCTTATCTGGATGTTCCTTATTCACATAATCAAAGCTTTCTACATTCTTCGCTTCGGGCTTCTCAATTTCAATTTTACCACCGCAACCTCTCGAAGACAACCATTCATTAATTTCATCAAGACTACTGAAAAATGGTTTGGTTGTATCAGAATAATACTGTGTTGCTTTACGAGTTGTGAATTTGCATCGTGTAGAGAAGAAAACAAGATGCTTGAAATCTCCAATTTTTAGCAACGCAGAATTGTCGAAAGAAACTCCTAATTGCGCAAACAAGCAATCTAAAAAGTAAAGCACATAGAAGCATAATCCTGATTGAGGACGGTTAGCATCGAGAACCCAATAAGGATAAATATCTTCATATATGTTTTTACTATCTTTTTTTGATATGGTAGAATTTGATGTTTTACCATCATCACCCAAGGCATAATGCTTATAACATACACGAGCATTTGCATAATAAGCAGGTTTACCATTTTGCATAGTCTTTCCGTATGCTGCAGATGTATTGATATAAGAAACCTTCACTTTAGGTATCACTACGCTTTTATTATTTGGATAAGAGCGCACACTATCTTGCACAGCCACCTGCTTACTATCATCTACGACTTCACATTGTGCTGGGTAAGAGAAACCTAACGCTTGTGGCTCAAAGTCTCCAGATATTTCGTTGTTTCTCTTAGTAAGAGTCCACGAACTTGACTTACCAATCTTGGCATTTACCTTATATGTATATACTGCATCGACATGTACATTGCCAATTTTCTCACCAATAACAATTTTGTCTTTTATCTTCACGTCAGAGCACTTTATGTCGCCAATCAGATCAGCAAATGACTGACGAGCTGCAGTAATATTCAGAGTTGTAGAGTCTTCTATTTCTTCGTCAGGCATAACCTCGATATTACCGCTTGCAAAAGGAAAGGAATCTACAAATATTCGAGCAGAAAGATGTTCCAGTTCTACAGCTCTAAAATCTGTATTTATGTCTTTAATATTTTTTAAAGTAGCCATATTGCCCACTAATGGCACAGGCACAGGATATGAAAACATCTCTTCTGTGTCATTAAACATCGGATTTTTTTCCTCAATATCAATTGAGAAATCGGAAGGTAAAGTTAAGTAATTACCTGCTATAGAAACTGCTAAATGGCTATTCATAATCAATTATATATTAATATTAAGAAATCCCAAAGGCTGCTACCGGCTCAATCTTTTTGCAGCCAAAATTTTTAAATTTGCACGTTGGTGTCAAAAACAAAGTACTTCTGCAATACAAACGTATACGAGTTGCATTATCAGCATACAAGACGCAATCATCATGAAGAAGAATATCTGATTTTGAATTATAGATATATCCAACAGAACTATGATAAAGCCCTACATTTAGATTCTTGCTCTTAGAATAAATCTTGGAATGCTCGTTCATGTCAGCATATACTTTCGCATCGCCAAAAACAAACACGCGCTGATTCTTAAAACATAAAAGACTTATTAATTTAGAGTTTGTATTATCAGCAGCAATAATTATAGCATCAGGTTTATCACCTGGCACCTCATTAACCCATATACCGCCTGCATTAAGCTCAGCCTTCCACTTTTCGTTCCAGAGTTCTATATTTTGAGCAATAAAATCATGGAAGTTTTCTTTAAAGCACGACAGAATCTGTTCGCGAAGGAGCTTTACACAAAGCGACACACTATTCTTGTCAGCAGCATTGTTAAGTCCTGCAAGACCAAGCTTGCAGAACTTAAACTCACGAGATGCTAAAAACAAACTACTAAACAATTCTTCTTTATTCATTGTTCTTTCGACCTTTATTTTTTTGCGCGTATACGTTTAATTTCCTCGTTTTCTTTCAGCATATCGTTGATATGTTGCAGAATGACGTGAAAGAGTTGAGAATTAATCTCTTTTTCTGTAAAGCCAGTATACTTTTCAAGTGTCGCCGACGTGCGCACGTATACTTCCAATGGATTACTGTCGCTGTTCTCATCAGGCGACCCGACCTTAAACATGTGAGTATACTTCTTCTGCAGATAGTGCATCATACCCATCCACCAAAAACAGATAACTTGGAATTTAATCGGGTCAAAATCGCGGAAGTACTTAGCATTATCAGAATGTTGGTTACTGCGATATTCATAAGCCCTGTAAACCTGTTGTGTCTGTTCGTCTACGCCTTTAACTTTAGCGTTAAAAATGGTAGCAAGAAATGAGGCACGAGCAAGATTTACATTATGCGAGACTCTTTTTATATCATCATCACTATATTTGTTTCGTTCTTTTTGCATGCGCAAGAGCTGATTGGAAACTCGTGTGTGATAATCATACCAATCTTGAGCAAAACGATATTGTTGCCAGCTGAAATCCTGCATTAAGGCAGAAGGACCATGAAACTCTTTACGCAACAAGCCACGCTTAATGACAGGATAAGGAAACGAAGTTAAACCAGCAAAACGCTTATTTGGACCTTCCAAAAAATCGAGCATGTGTTGCTTTCGTGTTTTACTATTGTCAGGCATAAGGATATCACCTTCACCAATCCAATAATCAATTTGCCAAAGGTATAAATCGAAGATATCTCCCTTATATTCGCACACACAGAATTGTTCTTCTACAGGTACTGCAGGATTAAGATTCTCCAAGATGTTTATCCCAGATAAGGCAAAAAAGAGTTCAACCTTACAATCTTCAAGACTGAAAGGCTTGTATATAGATTTTTCAGCTGCGTGACGTAATAGTACTATCGCAATAGTCTCTAATTGGTCAATTGTGCAACTGTTCCATGTTGTAGGCAATTGTAAGTTAATTTTCTTTGGTGCAAGCATGAAAGTGTTAGAAGTTGAGAATTTATAATTAGTGCATAAATGGCGTAACAAATAAAGAATTGCTTGTCTTGTTTTCAAACAAAGGTTTCCTTGGTTTCTTATCTTGCTCTACGTAGCATGGAGAGAGCTTTAGAGCATCGATAGCGTCTTCTGGGAATTTATCTTGATTAACCTTGATATATTCGCAGATAGACTTTAGATAACCAATCAATTCATCATGTGCTTGTTGTTGACGTTCTTTCTTTGCTGCAAGGACAACCGACCGGGCAACGACACCACTTGCCAAAGCTTTGCGAAGCTTATATATCAATTTCGACAAGAGCTTAATTTCTGTACCTTGGATAGATTTATCGACCAAGTAATCAAGAAACTCCTCGCCTATAGATGGTGCTATCTGCTCTTCTTGCACATAATGCAAATCAGGCAAAAGCTGGATATACTTTTCTCTATTCTCGTAGATGTTAACAAACTCCTGCATGATAGAGGCTGTTGGTATCAGCAGAGAAGCAACAAGGAAATAATAACGGCTACTTTGCCAAAGTTCGGTAATAAGTTTTTGGTCAGCAAGCAGATTATCGATTTCGCCAGATTCAGTAGTTTCTGCAGTCAAAAGAGTTTCCTCAGAAGATCGTTGCTTCACCAGACTTACTAATCCTTCCAAATACTGCAGCAAGGTATTCATTGCAGTATGTGCCTCTTTAGAACATTGCAGTTTATATGCGGTAATAGTTTCTTTATCGACTTTTTGATAGTCATCACTTGTAGATATATTAATACCTGCATTATTAACACTTATAGCCTGCACACTCACAGCTCTGCCCATTGCATCGAAAGCTATACAACGTTGAGCGAGAAACAAAAGTTGCTCCCATGGTGACAGCTGCTCACTATTAACAAGTTTAGACAACCATTCATCAATATCAAGATTTCTATACTCTTGCACCAATCGGGCATATAAACTGTCGCCAAGTTTTTCTTTTAAGAAATCTTGCTCAGAGTTCTCAAAAAAACCTGTTAACTGCTCTATATTATCAATAGCATGCGCAGGTATTGCCATGCGCAGCTCTTCAATTCTTGTTAATATCATGTCTATAATATTTACTTTATATTAAGCGGTTTCTTTAGCTTCAGTAACACCCGTTTTAGAATTATCAAGTGTTGTTAATGCCAATCTCTTTATCCTCCAGACAAGATGTTCTCTATCCCAATCGTTAATTGCAGATGCTACTTCATACGGACGCAAGAATAACTGGGTAGAAGGTGCCATCTGCACCTGCTTAACAGTATATCGTTCACGCAAATCGGTACCACCTGACGAAGATTCTGTTCCTGGAGTATTGCCAATAAGACGAGCATCGAGCGACCAGCCAAAACTGATTATGCTTGAAATCTCTTGTAATTCCTTTTGGTTGGCTTCTGCGTCATTCTTATTGTTGCGTTCAATTTCAACTATCTTAAAGCTCTCGTGTTCCTTACCATCTGGTCCTACATACGTATAAGCCAACAAAGATGAGCCGGAATTGTCACGGTTGCTAAGATAAGAATTAATCGACTGAAATAGCGACTCCATTATGTTATCTCGTTCATCATCAGTCTGTGCGCCTTTTTGTGAATAAAGAGAATTGATATAACCTTGATCGAGATATATAATTCTGCCAGCGACATTACTATTACGTTTACGAGTTAGTCTATCGCTAATTATAGTTGCTGCATACTCATAGATATCCCCAGCAAAAATACTATGCCATGCAGGCTTAGGATAGTAAGGACAGCCTGGAGTAGGGTAGTATATAGGCATTATGATACGAGTTGGACGGTCTTTTGCCTTTAGATTATTTGTTCTGGCATTACGTACAAGTTCTTCTATATCTTGCACACCTTTGTCAACTCGTACAGCAGGCAAAGCATCTACATCGTAAACGTCACCAGTTTTCTCTGGGTTGGAAGATGTAGAAAGATAAGGATCGTTAAGCCACGAATTAGACATATACACATAATTACTACGCCAATCCTTATCCATTCTCTCCAAACGGCATATATGCGCAGGTCTATACATTATGCCTGTTACTTTAGGCTTCCACAAGTTAGGCTTAACCACCTTTCCATTCTCGTCAACAGAATTAGCGTTAAGCTGCAACTCTGGGAAACAAATGCCAAGCAAAGTGAAATCAGATGCAAGCTGCAAAGAAGTTAAAGCCAAGCCATTATTCTCTTGGAAAGTACGTATTTCTTTATTTGTTTTTTCCCACTCAGTATAATCGTCCTTTAATTTATTGATACGGGCTTTCAGCTGCTGATATAACAAGCCTGTAGAAGTACTTAATTCTTCCTCAGCAGTATCTTTAAGTAATAGACCAGGGTGGTCCTCCTCTATATTTTTACATTGCTGCAACAATTCTGAAATTTGACCCTGAAGCAACATGCCTGCGTCCGTATAAGGTATTTCAATCTTTGTAATGTTGCCTCCTATATACCTGGAATACGCATACATTGGTTGCGGACCCATTCCTGCCAATAAGTCTGTATTAAACTTATGAGGTACAGATGTATAAGGCAACATACCTGTAAGCAAACTTATCACGTTCGGCAGTCGGTTGTTAGCTCCCCATTCCATCCAGCCAAGATTATCTGTGCCTATGTTCTTGCTGTTTTTGTACATGTTTTCGTTGCCTGTTTGAGCGAAAACTAAAGGCACAGACGAAGATTCTAAAGCACCTTCGCCTCCAGAATCAACAGACAGCATGCTCGCCACAGTTTTCATGTAGTCAGTCACGCCCTTTGCAGAACTTACACCATGAGTAATAGTTTTCGGTAAAGGGATAAAACCTTCCGACTTTAACTTTTTACTGGCACTAATAAATTCCTGTGCATTATGTACAGTAACTATAGTGTTAGATGCTTGCTTTGGTATATTTTGTTTTCTTCTTACCATTTTTATGACTTTTAATGAGTTACGAATCGTGTTCCATCAATCGAAATAACTAAATAATCATTGATTTTTCTAACGTCGCCACTATCAACAAACATCACTAAGCGTTGATGCCGACGAGCGTCTACTTTGAGAGTTATCACATTACCATACTCCAACACGCCTTTCAACGTTACATATTTGATTGAAATAGGTACCTGTGTTTTCTCTTTTGCAGATGCTGGCGCTATATATCCTGTAGTCAGAATATTCTGTTTACTATCACGCCATTGCCATTTTTCGGCATAAAAGCGGATATTCTGATAAGATTGCTCAGGTAATCGTTTTATTGGCATATTTATTCGTTTATTATTTCTACATCAAAATTAATAACTCACACGAAAACAAAAAGGACAAAGCTACCAACTAAAGCCATTCTATATTTGTCTTACCTTTATAGCCCTTTACCCATACAAACCAAGCATAACATACCGCAGACGACTTGACTTTGGAAAAGTCTCCATTTTTAGCACACACTTGTCGTCTACTAAACACATATATTGTTCTGGGGGGGGCAAAACTAAAAAATTGCTTTCTACTTATACCCTCACAGAATAGCAGCCTTAAAAACATTGCAACTTTACTACCAGTATTAACACAGCTTAAAGCTTGCTCGACAAACTCTTGCGCTACAGAATAGGGAGGGTTAGTGATAATATCGCCATCCCATTTTTCTTGATTAAAGAATAGAAAGTCTTTTACCTCATTGCCTATTCTGTCAACGATATCGCTTTCTCTAACAGCATATCCGTACTTCTTCAAGCATTTGGATAGATGACCCTCGCCACAAGCAGGCTCCCATATCCTGTGAGCAAAAGTTTCTACTTTTAATAGAGATTCAAGCGAGGCAGGATCTGTAGCATAGTAATCTCTTTCTGCTCGTGCTTCTGCGACATGATTACTTGCACCAAGCTGAGTAAACGGACTATTAGCCGTTCCTTTCCAATCTTTATCTTGTTTTGTCATAATTCTATTGTCTTTTACCCGAAGGCATTAATACTCGTCCTAACGAGTAGATCTCCTGACGACTACAACCAACAAACAAGGTGTCAAAAGCATCAGTACCGTCAGTTCTTAACTCTGCAGGAACTATATTCTCCTGACCTTCTGCCGTTTGGGCATTCGTAATTAGTTTTTCGCCACTCTTATCCTTTTTCCAGCTATCACCAATACGAATAAGTCCGCAGTTCTCCATCGCTATAATCAAAGATTCATTATTCTCTCGATTAATTCTGATAGCAGGTGCAGAATAACCGGCAAGAGACGAATTAATAATACGATATCGTTCACTATGACTTAGCGTATGACCAAGATATATAGGAACCACATCCCAACCTTTTTTGCGTAATCTGTCAATAATGACATCACACATATCACGCTTATCCATCCCATTCCAAAAAGGGACTTTAGCCGTATGATCGTAATAATAGAATACTACTCGATTTTTTCTTTTATGTGGAGCATAATATCTACTCCATTTGTCGCAAAGTTGCTCTAAGACCTCATTATCCTTAACAAACATAGATGATAACACATTCATCGCATTAAGTCCATCACGACGATACATCTGTGAGGTTACAACCCAGTTTATCTTTAGATTATAGTCAAAAGCTATATGAAGAGGTTCTTCATCATGTACATCGGCATCGAGAGAACAATCTTTGGTGTCGCCAAGACGTGCAAAATCAGGTGCTTCATATTCTCTTTTTACGAGTCCTTGACCTTTTACCACACCTTCAACTTTCTTCACCACATAAGCAGAATCTATAGCCGGACAATCCTCCTCAATATATCCGTGAACGTTCTCAATATCAAGATTACAATAAAATCCATCACCGAGATTTTTACGTAAAGGAAGATTGAGTATCGATGTTGCAAAAACCAATGGTGGCAGCATACGCTTTTGTTCAGCAATATAACTTGGTGAAAGCAAGTCGATGTTATCCAACGAGGAAGCACGCTTGAAGTAAAAACTGGCGCAACGCAATCGACGAATATAATCAATATGTGCTGACGAATAACGAATCTGAAGCATTCGTCCATATTCATCGTGGCTTACCAGGTATTCATGATTATACAGCAGCTCTGCATCATCTTGTGCAATAAGATGATAATTCAACAAAAAATCGACTGTATTCTTCGTTATAACCTTGTATTGAGGAGGTAAAATTTTAAATTGACCTTCTTTCGCTAACACCGCATCAGCCAAAGCTACTATTCGTTCTTTAGTTTCTTTATGTACAGGAATAACATTATGATTAGAGCGTTCTGCATTCCTCATAAGCTCGTTCCAAAATATCACATCGTCAGCATATTTATCGAGCTCAAACATTATTTGCCTATAGGTATACCCTGCAAATTCTCCTTCATCTACATATTCATCAAGACGACTCTCTTCTTTTTCAAGCCAGTTGCCTTTGTTATTAAGACTTGCATCAGAAACAAAACAAGTAGACTTATAATAAGGGTTATATTCAGAGAAAGCACGATTGCCTAAAGGATGGATATTTCCTGAGAGCGAAGGCAATACTTCACCTTGCAGCTTACTGATAGGTAAAAACTTACACTCATCAGCAATCAAAGCAGAAAGCGTCAAACCGTTACCAGAACCAAAGACACTAAGACTAAGACAATGATACAGAAAACCGTTACATATCCATAAAGCATTTTCATAAGTTTTAGGCTTGATTAGACATTCAGGGACATCCTTTGGAGGTTGTCCGAAACCATAATGAATACCTTCAACAAGACCAAAGAAACGACCCACAGCAGCAAGCATTCCAGGAATAGTACGTGCAAACAGCTGTTTACGAGAAGCACCGACAATGCCTCCTGCTCCTCGTGGCATAGAATTACCGACCGCAATAATCTGAGGACCAAGCGTTCCATCAGTCTTACCAAATCGACGAGCAGCAGAAATACGTTTATGCCTTGCGCCAGCATAAAATATTTGCTGCTGTTTACGGTTCATATAGACATCTCTTCTCTCACTCATGATTCAACATCTCTGGTTCAAAAATTCCCTCACCATTTTCTTGCATATTGACAACATCGTCTGCAGAAATGCCATACTTCTGATATAGCTTATCAAGTTCTTCTTTAGTAAGATTCTTGCTATCAGGCTTAACCACGGTAACATCGCCTGTAATGTTAATCTCAGTATGAGGAACTTGGTCTGAAGCATTCTTTTTCTCATTGAAGTTATCAAAGAGCTCAGCACGAGCTTTACCAGCACTAAGCACAGCCTTTAAGTCGCCCATTTTTTTACCTTCACGACTAACAAAGTCAAAATCTGCAAGACTCTTAGCTTTCTGAATAGCGAGATTGTCAGTATTTAATGCGTCTACAATATAGTTAAGCATACAGATATCATTACTTAATTCAGAATAGCCTCGTACTTTACCAGGTTTAATTCTTAATGCGTCTACATATTTTTTCGACAAATCCTGTATTTTTTGAGGAGTAGACGCACTGTCATTATTTGCCTGTTCAAGTAATTGAGCATAGTCGCGAGCAGATATCCTTCTTGCTGTTTCCATCAAGTCGATATCCTTATCAGCAAGAAACATACTATATAGCTCATACACTAATCTTGCTCGATACTTTTGCGAGTACGTCATATTCATACTCTCTATAGGTATCGAACCATTGTGTAAAAACCATTTTTTTACTATATCAAAACTTTTCTCACTCGGTCTTGCCATCTTCTATTTTTGCGTCATTGTCGTTTTCTTTTTCTACCGCTTCTTTGCAAGCATCTACATAAGGTTGATATACTGCAGCTGCTTCTTCACCTATCAATTGCTTCAGCTCTTCAATTCGAGCGGTCATAGTCTCTAAACGTTTAGCTGTTGCAGGTTTATCTTTACGCGACAAGTATTTAATAATCTTTGCCGCAGCTTCTTTATTCGCAGCTTCTTTTTCTTTAGCTGCAATAACATCAGGATGCTCACTCTGGATTGTTTGTACAACCTCCTGCGCAAATGTCTCAGGCATTTTCTCATAGTAAACCTTCAATGACTTTTTTAAAGGTTCAAGGTCTACGTCTGATACCTTATATTTCTCTTTGAATGCTTGACGATAGATAGTATCACCACATAGTCTACCGTATACCATGGCCAACTCTCTGTCTACAGCCTCGTAGATAGATTCAATCTCTTCATTAAGATCGTGAGCAGCTTGTGCATAAGTAGCAACATCCTCTGCCTTAGCACCTTGCTCGGCAAGCAACTTTGCCCTTTCTGCATTTGATGCAAACGATGCTCGTTTATCCTTAACACTATCTACTAAAGTTGCAAGCTCGGCAGAAAGAAATGGCTTTACTTTTTGAAGAGGAAGTCGATAATCTGCAGCCTCTGTTTGCTCTAAAGAGGAGTCGGCAAAAGTAAACAAATCTGGTTGCTTAGTAAGTTCTTTGACTTGCTTCATACTTTCTGCAGCGTTCTTAGCCTCTATCTCGGCAACCTTCTCTGCATCAGTTTTTTCGCGCATAGGGTTCTCTATAACCACATGGCTATCTATGCCTAAAAGCTTAGCTATCTCCATTCTTTTAGCCGACTCAATAGATGCCGCATCTTCATTTGCACGCTCAGCATCCATCAATGCCTTTTCTTCTTTAGTTGGGCGACCACGACGACGAGCTATCTTTACTGAAGGTAATAGAGCCATCATGTCGCCATTGCTATCTTTAAGTGTAACACCAGTTGCTAAATCTTTTTTAATTCGGTTAACATAATAAAGAATACGAGATAGACGACGCTGAAAATCAGCATAAAACAAAGTCTGCATGCAAAAATCTTTAGCATACGAAAATGCTGTCAATAATACTACGCCATCCGCAAAATCTTTGCGATCATCAGAGCTCCAGTCGGAAGCTTGTTGTAAACGTGGTAAAAGAATGTTGGCAAACTCATTCAATGCGACAACATACTGCAATTGTTCGTCAATATTCATTTCTTTGTAATTTTTCTGTTCCATATACGAAGTAATCTTTAAGTTCTATACAAAAATATTGATTAACAAGTAGTTAAAAAGGACAAAAAAAGCGCCACGACATTAACATGCCATGACGCTCTAACGACTTTGTTTATACAAATAACAGAAAAACGCTTGTTAAGCAGCCTTGCTTGCGAGCAGACCATCCCAACCTTCTTCACCTTCGGGATTAGTAACATACTCGTTCTGATACGTTACAGGACTAAGTTTTAATGTGATGACCGTCTGACGTTCATCCTCTGCCTTCTGACCTGTATCAGAAGCAATACCGCCATTATCAGCTACAACCTTGTACTGAGGTGAGTACATAATCTGACTTACACCATTGTCCTCACATATAACGAAGATATCAAGGTTGTTAATTGCTCGTGTCAATTTAGCGATTTGTTGGTTTACTGCTTCCAAGGTGAAAGTCAACTCCAAGCTGAAACCTTTACGACGACCAAGTGAAGAGCCCTTAATGCCTACGGTGTTTTCTTTACACTGGATTTTAAACAGACCTTTGCCTGCCTGAAATACAGGAGTAGAATAAGAACCATCCGTCATTTTTAACACGGATGTTAAGTCGCTCTTCAAGCCGAT
This sequence comes from uncultured Candidatus Melainabacteria bacterium, assembly GCA_934754775.1. Taxonomy (GTDB): domain Bacteria; phylum Cyanobacteriota; class Vampirovibrionia; order Gastranaerophilales; family Gastranaerophilaceae; genus CAG-196. Next base: position 25,565 of record CAKVIM010000009.1, read on the forward strand.
GTATACGTTGGTACCAAGACCAGCGAAATTCTCAAGACACTCATTCTGCGAGAGTAAGTCTGTGAGAGTAGGACATGCTACAACTGCCATAGTATTTATTTGTGTTTGTGTTGTTGTTAATTACTGTTTTTATATATTCGCTACCGAGATTTAGTCGGTAGCGAATTGCGAGTGGATAAAGACTACTCAGTCTTCTTAAAGATTGCAGAAATGCCATCAGGAGCATCTGGCATTGTTATGGTAATAGTAGGAGTAGTAGCACCATTGCTCCAAGCTACAAACTCATGGCTCTCCAATGCTTCTGCTTCAAGCTGGATAGTTGTACCTACACTATATTCCTTGCTTTCACTTGCAGTAATATAGCTGCCACCAACCTTTACCTTACCCATGGTTGCGTCGAAGCCAACGAAGAAGGTGTTCTTCTGATAATCGCCCTGCCAAACCACACCAGGAGTCAACGAACCTGTTGACATTGCAAAATCAGAAGGGTTGACGTTGACAACTCTTGTTCCCTGAACTGATTGAAGCTGCCATACTACATCCAAGTTGTCAGTACCGCTACCAATCTGAACACTGATACTGTTGTAAGAGTCGAGTGAATTTACGCCATACTGAAGATTGTTCTCTGTATAGGCCATCATTCGGTCGCCCTTACCATAGTCCTGTGAAGGAACAAAAATCACAAATGGGTACTCTTGAACCTGCCAGTTGCCTTTCTCTGCTCCATCAAGCATCTTGACAGTACGGATTGCGCGGTTCTTGTTAGCATAAGAATCCTGCAAGACAGTTGAAAGTTCAACGGAAATCAAAACCCTTGCCACTTTGCGTTTCAAGGCTGGCGACCAAGCATTGTAGAATGTTCGGAAAGTATTCCAAGCCTCAGTATCTGTCTCGTCAGTAATCGGCGACAAGTCGATTGCGTCTACCTGTATAAGATTCTTACGAGCAAGAGAAATACGACCATTGGCCATATCTTTGGCGATATTGGTATTGAAGCCATCGTAGAGACCTAAAGCCTTAGTATCTTCATCCTCGCTGTCAGCATTCTTCTTGTCACCCCAGAAAAGGTTTGCAAAAAGGTCGTCGGTATAGTTCGCGATGATTGCCTTGACAGCAAGCTCTGCAAGAGGATAGCTAAACTTAGCTGAGCCATCTACCTTATAAGGAGTCTCGATATATCGATCTTGGTTATCACTATATCGGTTCCAAGCTTGCTGAGCAACAAGCGCACGCTCCTCGATATAGCCAAGCGAGCTGCTTATTGCTTCGCCAACCTTCTTGCGACGAGTAGTGCCACCCTTGCGATTGAATACTGTTTGAGTATCTTTGAACTGTACACCAGAAATTACCTGAATGCCCAAACGTGCAAGCTCTCCAGGATTAGCGTAAGCAGCTCCCATTATTGCCTGGCTCTTAAAGCGGTCGGCAATGTGAGTTAGATAACTGGTACTAATCATTCCCATATTCCTTTAAATTTTGAGTTAATTACTGTTTGTGTTGTTAAAATTGAAGATTAGAAGCGGTTAGCCACCGTAAGCATTGTGTGCGATTTTAGCGTTGTATTCATCCATACGCTTTTTATTCTCTGCAGGCGACAAAGAACTGTCATACTGAGGAACCTCGCAAACAAAACCTTCAGCCTGTACACCATTACCATTGTTGGAAGGAGAAGGACCTGCTGCTGGACTCTCGCCTGGATTGTTTGCAAGTGCAGTTACCTGATCACGTAAATCAGAAATGGTCTGCTCATTCTCGGTAAGAGTCTGAGTCTGGGTCTCGATAGTACCCGACAACTCTGAAGTCTTCTGCAGCAACTCGTCAACCTCGGTTATCTTTGCGTCGAGTTGCGCCTGCAAGTTAGCCAACTTTGCTTCATACTCTGCCTTTGCAGCGTCGAGGGCTTTCTGACCATCAGCCTTTGCATTCACGACCTGAGCTTCATAAGCCTGGCGACTCTGCTGAATGTTGGCAACAAGGTTATCAACCAAAGGAGCGTTCAAAAAGACTCCCTCTTCGCTGGCATGTAGTTCGGTAACTCCACACAGCATAGCTACTGTCTGATAATTCTTTTCCATGTTTTCTATTTTTGTTAATTTTAGATTTTTTGTCGATGCAAAACCAATACCTGCCGAATGAGAAGACTGAGAACTGGCACCATCATTACCAGAAGTCGGTTTGTGCGATGCTCGATAAAGTTCATCTATACGTGCTAAACATTGAGCATAATTCTTCTGACCATCTACAAGTATGCCTTCAACCTCTGAGCAGGCAAACATTCTACCGCCAAGGTGAACATCGTCTTTAACTTTAGGGCAAGCAGCCTTTACAACAGCAAAAAATTCCGACTCCAACTTGTCGAGATCGGCTATCAAGATTTTATAATCGCCTTCATCAGCTGCACGTTTCCATTCATTTTTATGAATTGAATGAGTGGAATACACCTCGTGGAAGGTTTCACCAGTTTCAGCCTTCTCACCATCCTTCATGCTATACCATGCAGCCATCACACCAATGCTTCCCACCTTGTCGGCAGGATTCATGTAATAGCGTTCATCACTCAAAGCAGCGATATACATTCCTGCCGAAGCTGCCATACCATCGATATGAGCAATGACAGGTAATTTCTTTGAGCGTGCATATTCAAAGGCGTACTTATAATCCGCAATAGCCGAAGCTGCACCACCTGGCGTATTGAGATAAATAAGAAAACCGATACAATGCTTGTTGTCAGCATTACGAAGAATAATGTTACGGTGATCTTTACTGCCGTATGAGCAAGCGCCACCATTTCGAGTGACAGGTCCTTCGATTTTTATCACACAGATATATGTCTCATCATCTTCCTCGTCAGCATCCATATCGCCATCCCAATCTTCATCATCCTCGTGCATCAAGTGCGAGACATGAAATTGACCGTCTTTGTTCCGGCGTTCGATAGCAGCTAAAACAAAATTAGTGTCGTCAAACAAAGCATGATTTTTTCGGTTGCTCTCAATCTGGTCGCGGTAAAGGCGAACGAAAGGAGCATCCATCATCAGCAACTTCATTGTCAGAATTTCGTGAAGACCTTTTATCATTGTTGTGTTTGCGATTTTATTGTACAACACAAATTTACAAAATGCAAAAAGCGTAAAGGACACATTAATTGTACGTTTACCATCAAAATTGGGCAAACAAAAAAGGCAACAACTCTTCACGAGCTATTGCCTTACCTTGGTTATAAAAATGCGTTCAGAATTTTTAAGAGACGCTTCCCTAATTCTTCGACATCAAATAAAACTAAATCTATGATCTAAAAAACGTTATTTCTCTACAACTTCTATCATATTAGAATATGACTTACCTGTAATCTTTACTGTTGCCGTAGTACCATCATTGGCTCCGGCATTAATTGTCTCAATTGCAGAACCTCGCGGAAAACAATAGAGCAAACGACTCGAACCGTTAGCATACCTTAATATAATAGAGAAATTCACATCCTTAAAGGCTTCTGCCGCCAGTTGTGAACTTAAAATGTTATCATTTATCCCCGATATTCCTGTAACTTGAACCTCGTGGGTAAAAATCACACCACTATTTGCTGTTGCCTGCGAGGTCTTAAAACTAATTTTTGCGTCCTCTTCGAGCTCTACCAATATTTTAGATTCAACATCATCAGAAATATATCTTATAGAAAAATAAGGAGGTCTACGAAAAGAGGCAAGAACCTGAGTTATCATAGGTATCGTTGGTGGAAGAGCAATACCTAAATCACAATTCGGATAGATATCGATAGCACGTATATTGTCATCTATCAATTCTGTACATTTACTATTCATAATACAATATTTTTATTAAAAAGTTGCTCGGACAAAAATTACCACGTTTTCCCCCGATTTTTAACTTAAATTAATGTCATGTTTAACAATCTAAATTTATTTTGACGCTATTGACTTCTTTTCATCAGTATAGATAATGCGTAAAGCTTCCATATTCTTTTGCTCCTTCAAGCTGCGTTTACAGTTCTTTGGAGCTAATTTGCGTTCAAGCATTTTTCGTAAACTATCACGTTCCTTACCAGTTCGCGAACCTCTAATATTATGAGCCTCCAAAAAGCGTTCATATAAATCAATATTGGTACGATTCACATTAAGTTCCTCCTCGACACGCTTGTTAGCTAAATACCAATCGTAAAACACCGATTTAAAATTAGCAATTAAAAATTTTCGTAAGGCAGCTGCAGAACTTCTATCAAGAGCGTAATTGTCATTAGTAGGATAGAAACGACCTTCTCTATATATTTGCTTAGGTATCTCGATACAGAGAAAATCGCTACTATTCAATTTGTCGTTATTCGTCGTATTAGTAAGCAAACAAACCTCTTCAGAAGTCAACCATGTGTCAGGATTACGATTCAAAACTTTACTCGAAGAAACGGGCGACTTACCAATACACATAGTCTTCCAAGTATTCTGCGAGAAGCAACCACGAACTATTTGTTCATTAACAGTGGTAAAATGCAAGCCACGAACGAGTAAGTTGTATGGGTGAGTGCCTGGAGTAAAAACATAAGGATCACTACAAAGGAGAAGATTATTTGAATCTTCACCTCTGTAATAATCTGCGTATAATGAATTTATTCTAAGATATATCTTACCCATATCTCAACTACTAATTTATCATAATTGTCATTATCGATAAATAAAATTACCGATTCCTACACATCAATTATTCCTTCAGCAAGGAACGGAATGAAGGTTTTCATTTCAATCAGGATAAGCTGACATAATTCTTTAGCATCAGGATGTGGAGCGCCAGTAGTTCCTCGTAAACGAAGATCAAAGATATCATGCCATTCTTTACAACTATAAGTATATACCACCTTAGTAGCCGTTTCCAATGGCAACACGCCACGAGCATGCTGCGGCTGCATACCATGGCGAGTGAGATAAAGATAACTTTTTTCAGCTACCCACCATGCTAAACGCATAGCCCATTGATGTTTTCTTGGCAATCTTCTAAAACCTTCTGGTTCACAAATACAGATCTGCCCACCATGCTTATTAAAATTAACATATCTGGTACTCTGCTCGGCAATGGCATTAGGCGACTTTCTGTTTAGTTCCCTCGAAGTTGATATTTGTGTGGTGCAGCAAACAGTAACACGTACTGTCATCAACACCGCCTGTCGCCATGCCGTAGGCAGTTCCTTTGCCATACGAATATAATAAGCCTCGCTAACAGAATACTCAGATAGACGATGGCACAATCTTTCGTGTTCTAACACGAACTGACCATTCAAAGCAAGAAAAACGGGGCTTGCTATATCCTTATCTTTGCGTTTCCTGGAAGTAATACGCACACAGCCACAATATGGGTTGCTCTGCAGATAAAGTATTATTCCTGCACTCATCTTATGGCCTTTAGGGAGGTAAAAATAATATGTTGAATGGCGAAACATCGAAAGATGTTTTCTATTTACTAAGCTCTGTATAAGAGCAGTATCTGTGCCTGTCGCCTGACTTGCATAGCAAACACGAGCGCAACGAGCAATATGACTTTCGTCATCTTGCCCTTGCGCCCACAATTCAACTTTTGCAGATATTTGTTTCATTTATTTCTCTCAAATTTTAATTGGTCAGTATAAAAAGAGCGACACTCAAAAAACTACGCCATCAGTCAGCAACCATGAGCAATAAGTAGACTAACCAAACATAGAAAAACGATGCCGCTCTAACTATCTACACCATGTTGTCAATAACAACATAGCGCAGACGGAAGTCGTTTTTTTATATAGGACCGTGCGAATCAACCTTATTTTAAGTAAGCGGAAACAGAAATAAGGAATATCCTGCCGGCTGCAGACTTGATTATGCTGAAACATTCTTTTTAACTTATATCATTTATATGGCTTTAGATTTTGCAAACTTACTTAACACCAGGAGTTCAATGTCTGTTATCAGCAGTCTATTCCTAATTCTGTTTTTCGCTTAATATCTTTAAGCACGAAATAATACTCCTCTACAGATTAATACAACGATGGGAATGCCGCCAATGGCAACTTTTTAGGTAATAAAGTCAATGTTCCCAGTTCATGCGCTTATTTGTGTCAGAGCTTAGCCCCTCAGATACGAACGCTCTTTCTTTACCTCTTCAGATTATATCGCGCCAACCTCCTACAATATATATATGCCGCCAAACTTTAGAACGATTATTGTCTTGCCATATTTGAGCTATTGAATTATCCTTTGCGCTCATTCCTCTCGTTTCATTCAGCGCAATCTCTTTTTATTACGGTTGTCATAACCGCGAGAGAGAGACTTCCGAAGCAAATCCAAAAGTCTTAATGACAAGAAACATACATTAATATGAGGTTCGAGGTTGTCCCAGACTTCCTATTGGCGAAGACTAATTGCCTATAGAAACCACCGACGACATTCACCACGTTGTAATCTCAGAGAAGTGTATATTCAATGCAAGTAGTCAAAGATCTCTTTATATATAATGGTTATTCAACCATCATGTATGTTTTTTTTCTGTACAATTCTGCTCTTTGTTCCTTAGTCAGTTCTACACCTGCTTTATTGCAAAGACCGAAGAACTTCTCTATCGTAACCTTACCTGGAGCATTTCTAAAGCGAACACAGGCATCATACTGGCGAAGACATTGCCTCTCATCATAATTTTTATAATATTTAGAAAGACGATTAAACCAGTCTTTACCCAATTCAGCATCAAAACGCGCCAAAGCCAAGCCCATTTGAAACCAATCCTCATAACCAGGAGCAATATCCAACTGACGTGATTCTATGTTTTTAACCAACATTTCAATACAATCCGTTGTGAAATCCTTATCATATACTGAAGATATGTTAGTTCTTGCAGCATTCTGATAATGACGTTGCTCCAACATGCCTTGTTGTATAGCTGCAGGCAGACCTGTATAAGGAATTGCATTTTCGTTAATATATGGTTCCATATCAAACGAAGCTATTCTCAAACGAGTTATATCACGGCAAGCCTTATCGAGGGTAATACCCAAACGAGAATACTCTTTACGCAAAGCGTCGAAATGTTCGCCATGGCGCTCAGGATAAGCTAACCTCACCATCACGAAGTAGCCCAAACCCGAACATGACTTAATTATGGCAGCTGTCTCAGGTCTATCCTTCAGACATAGCTTAATCTCGTCAAGGTCTTGCTGTTTATTATCTTGGAAGTCGATATCCAACGCAATGAAACCAGTATAAGACGTAAGCAAATCGGTGCGTCGTCCCTGCTCGAAATAGCCACTCAGTGTAGCACTCGGTAATCCTATCTTCAGTTCCCTGACTACAGGATCCTTTTTAGCAGCTTCAAGCCCTTTTTCAGAGACAACCTCCATAAGCTTAGCTCTATATCGCTCTACCTCGTCTTGCCAGTAGCCTCCAAACAGGAAGTCGGAAAGAGACATGGAACGCAGGTAACTATGAGTATTATAATCATAGTATTCACCACGACGGTCTCTAACATCCTTAAAGATGGAACAACTAACATCAAAGATACTGCTCATGTTTCATATTGCTTCTGTTTACGTTTGCAAAGATAGATAATATTTTCAATATAAATATTAAATTCATATATTAAATATTTATATTTCACGTTTTTTAACTGCGTTATACTATCTTTTCGCATTCTACATATTTTATATATATTATAAATACCAACACATCCATCTTTAATAACTTTTTATTGCTTGTTTGGAATAATTAAAACACAAAACCATTCTATATATAAGTTGTTTAGTATATTTGCACCGTAAATATAAGATATCAACCTCTATAAAAAACAAAACCACTATGGCGAAAGTAATACATGTGCATCTATTAGTAGGAACGCACAACAAACTAAAAGATTTCTACTTTAGTTCGATAGCTGCAGTATACACAGTTCTAACCTCTAAAGAAGTTGGCGCAACTCTAAGCTATCTTCAGCATGCAGGACTATCTGGCAATGGCACCGTGATAACGAAGAGAGCCATCATCAAACAGTCAACTCTCATATCTATACAACGAGGCTTAACCAACCGCAACGATAGCCAAGGTCGAAAACCATAATCGATCTTGGCTGTTTTTCGTTTCATAATAAGCATATAAAATTATCAGCCTACTGAAAATGAATTATCAGCCTATTGAAAATCATTTTCAGCCTACTGATATTTTTTTATTTCCTATAAGTTGTTTTTCACCCCAACTTTTACTTTATTTTTAGTCCTCGACAAAATGTCAGGCTTTGCCATAAGTTTGCCACACTTTTGCCTAAGATTTGCCTTATATATAAAATACTTATTTTCTTGATTTTCATCTACTTACGTAGAAAAATGCCATTTTTATTCTCTTTTATATATATTAAAACACACGTAGGAGAAAAAATAAAAATAAAATTAATGGGGATTTGTTGCATTTTTGTTTACAGCAAAGCAAATATATAAATATACGCTTTTTCGCTTCAATTCTGTTTCACTCAAGCAGTATATCTCAATTTTGGCTATATGTCACGGAGTGACAAAAATGTTATTTTATATATATTTTAGGGTAAAGGGATTTTACTTTATGTAAAAATATGCAATATCGGGGATAATATTGACAACTTTCATGGGTTTATATTGCCCCAATATAGGCAAATTGGACATTTTGGTCTGTAACTTATTGATAATCAATTCTGTCCAAAAATGTCCGGTATCGGACAAAAATCCTATGACGGACAAAAAATGTCCGGAGGCGAAAAATATGGCTCAGATACTTGGCAGTGCCGAATAAAATCAGTAAATTTGCACTATATATTAAATTGGGGTGTTATGCGCTTTTTTATTCTTATATATAAGGCGTAATTGCCTTATATGCAATACGGCGTACCCCCATAAACTTGCTTGCGTAAGATTGCGCACAAAAATATGCCCAGCCGCTTAAAAGCGGCTGGGCATATCGTTTTATTGGACGAAAAGGTCGCTTGCTGAGATATTAGCGTTTATTGCGCATAAACCGTTGGGCTTTTTCGAAGTCTTCATAAAGGCCTCCTGCGCCAAACATATTTGTTTCCGCTTTAATTGGTTTTTGTAGTTGAGCGGTAAATGATTGTATCGCAGGCATCATTGCTTGAAGCGTAGCGACGATATTAGTCATATCGCTTGCGTTTGTAGCTGGAGAAGAAACAGAATCGTTGTGTGTAAAATCAGCAACATTTCCTGAGTCGTAGACCTTATATGTACGTCCACTTCTATTGCGGTCAAACTCTACAATGTCGCGGATAATATCCGGACGAGCCATCATCATCGCAGCGGTAGTTTCTCTTCCTATTATCATTTCCGGACCACGCTCAGCAATAAGCGAAGGTTTGCCTCCTATCATCGTTGCTATAGGCTCTGTTATTAAGCCTGTAGCAAGTTCGTCGGTAGGTTTTGCAGCGTACACCTTTCCGTCGTTGCCGACAACAGGATATGTCTTGCCATCGACAGCCCCACCGAAAGCAGAAACGTTGCCGCTATCATAAGTCAGCATACCCGTAACGAGCTTTGTGTTTGTGCTCGATGATGAAGATTTACCTTTACCAAACAATTTGCTTAATGCAGAATTAAGCAAGCCCATCAGTAGACCTTGAATGACAGCAACAAGAGGAAGACCGAAAATACCCAAAGAACCGATAATTTTAGCAGCGCCTGACGCAATACCAGCGAATACATTACCTTGTGCTTCAGCACCAGTAATCTGAGCATCTGCAGCCGCTTGCTCGGTTTTCATCTCGGTAGTCTTTTCGCCTACTGTAGTCAATATAGCCGCTTTGCCCTGTTCTGCGGTTTTAGTAACTTCGAGTTTTTGGTTTGCTGCATCTGTCTCGAGTTTTGTGTCAGCTTTGATTTTATCTTTCTTGGCCTTGTCTTCGTCTTTGGCATCCTTATCTGTAGTTTTCTTTTTCTTTTTAAAGAATGAGCCTAAAGCCTTAAAAACAGACTTGTGAGTAGACTTGTTTGTCTCCTCCATTCCTTCGCCATACGACTTTTCGCTTTTCAGCATACGCTTATGGAAGAGAGCACGCTGTATTTCCATTTTTACCTGCTGAGCAAGCATATTGATAGTCATCTTGGCAAACGAGCGAATCATGTTTTCTGTAGCCTCTTTGAGGGCATCACGTCCTTCAGAGGCAGAATCTGCCATCTTTACAAAAGCTTCGCCTACAGACTCAGAAAATTGCTGCAGAGGGTCAATCCATTGTTGCAACAAGTCCATACGAGCCTTGATAGCGTCGTTGACTTTGTTAGCATACGCAAGTTCTGCATCCTGTGCCTCACGCTCTGCCTGGCGGATTAATGTCATATCTGCATTAGCTTGACGCATCATTTCGAGCTTTGCCTGGGCAGTGCGCATTTGCTCTTCTACCATCATTATATTAGGATCGCCCTTAATGGTGTCGGCAAAGCCATTGTTGCGAGCCATTTCCTTGGTATTAAAGAAAGCGCCACTATCGCCACGGCCATAAATTCCCTCGACTCCTGTCTGGAGAGACAAGCTACGCTGGCGCTGCTCGGCAGCTGCACCTTGTGGTGAACGTTCCCAACGCTCAGCGAATACTCGCTTATCTCGGTCGGCATTGGTTTTCATCTTTGCATAGTAATCGTCATCAGCCTTGACGAGAGCGATGTAAAAGCTTAGAATCTCGTTGCGATATTTAGGTACGTCGGCAACCCAGGCTTCCATGTCTGGCATAGCCTTAGCCCAAGAAGCAAAGTCTGACTTTGTCGGAGTAACATCCGCATCATCTTTTGCATTCCATTCGCCATTAGTGACAAATTCTTTCAGCCAATTGCCAAGGGCTTTATTGTCCTTAACGTCAAAGCCGTAATTTTTTGTTCCGTTTTTTACAAAATCTGTGAGCAATAGATTCTGAATGGTTGGCGCAGAAGACGCTGTAACCGTGACATCAGGAAGGTTCAAAGCCGAGCCGTCAAGTTGGCTGTTTTCCTTATGTTTCACTTCCTGACCAGCAAAAAAGTTCTTCGGACGTTCAAAAGGAATACCCATATCGAGGAGCTGCTTTGCGAGATCATCGCTAACATCCTTGACAACATCATACTGGCGGAAATACGTGTCTACTGCAGTAATCATCTTGCCTTGTGCCTCAGTAAGCTTTAAGCGATATTGAGCACCTTTTTTGTTGATATCGTTAATCACGCTACGACCGTCAGGCATACCATTGCCACCCGTAAATCGAGCAAGCAAATTGTATGTTGCAGGACCGTTAAAGTTCTGCATTATCTTCTGAGAAGCATCGGAATTGGATGATTGGTCTACTCTATCGAAGCCCCACCCTATCGTTTTCTTCATGCCTTCAAAATCATTCTCACGACCACCAAGGGCTTTATGTGCCTCTACCTGTACCTGTAAACGGCGCTGTTCAAGCCATTCTTTTAGTGAATCAGCCTTTACTCTCGTCACTTCGCCATCATTATACATCTGCTCAACAGCATCTTTCTGCAAAGTATAGTATTCGTCGATAGCAGAAACAACGGCAGTAGCTTGCTCTTTGGCATTTTTAAATGCTTCGTTGGCTGCCCTAACAGCCTCGTTGTGCTCTTTTTTAAGTCGTGCAAGTTCATCTTTGTCAATAGCCTTGTTGTCGAGTGAACCTAAATCCTCTGTAGATTTATTGTCGTCAAGGCTAAGTCCTGCGTACTTTTTATAAACTCTTTGTGTACGAACTTGCAAAGATCCATAAGCACGAAGATAACGAAGAGCGTAGAGAGCGATATCCTGGGATTTTTTATGGTTAAGACCTGCTACATCATCTTCTGTCCCCATAGTTCTATCGCGGCGAAAAACTGCAGATAGACTATTTGAAGACAATGGACGGTTAAACATTTGATAGTTTAACAGAGACAGCATATCACGAAGTCCCATGCCTCTATGATCATCATAAAAAGCACGCAACACTTTTGACGAATAGCCTGCTGCTTCTGTACCCTTTACGAAATTATCATAAGAAACACCCAAATTACGCTCGTGGGAAACTGCAGGCACAATGTAATTTTTTACATCTTTCGCTTTGAGTTCGAGATAAGCCTTACGCTGTAAAGCACTATTCACCTCTTCATAAGCACGAGCCAAATCTTGCGCAGTTGATGTTTCTGTAAGCAGCGTTGAAAGATAACCACCAAATTTCTCATTGAATTGTTGAATTGCTACCTTATGTGCATTTGTTCCTTTTGCTGCATAATTGATAGCAGCTGTATAGCTCTCTAACTCAGAAACACTTTGCGCATAACTTTCCGGCATGCTTTTTATTTCTTTATTAAAGCCACGCATAAATTTTGTAGCCTCCGCAGCAGCTTTGGAGGTTTCATACAATCTGGCGATTAAAAAACCTACTGCAGAGGCAATGGCTACAACAATGTTCGCACGTGTGGCGAGACTAAGAGCTTTAAAAGCAGTTATAAGCTTGCGTATGACTTGAATAAAAGAAAGACCGGAAGCTGCTAACTTTTGCCAAGCGGCGAATAGACCTTGCGTACCAAAACCTAATATGACAGAAGGTAATAGAAAAACGATTAATTTTAAAAGATTAATCAAATCTTTAAGTCCTTCTTTTAATACAAAAACAGCTATTGTACTCGATGTAAACTGTTTGCTAAGATCATACCATGCTTGCGCAAGTTCTTTGGTTATATCTACTGTGTTTTCATTAATAAAAGTCTTTGCCCAAAGATTATTGGCACGTTCCATCAATGCCTGTGACGTTTCCTGCTGTATAGCGTACTCGTCAAGTACGGCTGTACCCTCTCTGTAAGCCTCTGTAGATGTGCGGATATGCTTTTCAAGCATATCTACGTTTTTCGCCATGGCCGTCATAACATTCATAAGTCGTGTACCATCAGAACCGAGGTCTTTGAATATAGGCGCAAGAGCATTCATATTACCGAGGTCGTGCATCTTATGGAAGATTTCAAGAATTGCATCCATGGCCCTACCCTGCTTGAAATAATCATTGATGGTACCCTCTGGTATCTTCAAGGTTTTTTCTATCAGATTATGATTCTTCTGTAATGATGAGAAGAGTTTCGTAAAGGCTGTGGCCGCAACTTCAGGAGCCAAATACATAGCATCGCTGGCAGAGCCAAGGGCTAAAAGTTGGTCGGTGGTAACACCTGCGACCTTAGACATCGCTGTCAATCGCTTAGCAAACTCAACGATATTAGTTGATGTGGCCGTACTCGTAGAAGCAAGGCGAAAAAGAGAAGACCCGACTTTATTCATTGCCTCCTCTACATTCATCTGCTTCAGCAGTCCCATATTCTCAACAATCTTACTCAAAGCGGTAAGGGCATCAGCTCCCATATCTTCTTTGAGTGCGACATTTACGACATTTGCGGCACGAGTAAACTGAGCTAATTGGTCAGCTCCTCCTTCACCAAAACCAAGCTTTGCGCCAGAATAAGCGATATCGAGCAATTCGGTTGGCGCGGTCCTGGTGTCTTGCTTATAGATTTCTTTAGTGAGCTGCTTAATATCTCCCATTGGCAAATTAGAAACCTTGCGGATATTCGCCATCTGGTCAGAGAGCTTGTTATTAAGGCTTATCACCTCTTCTATCTTACTCTTGACCGTATTCATTATTCCGAACACACCTGCATAAGCAAACATATTACGTATAGTAGTTTTCCACGCAGAGCCATGTTTGCGGACAGCATTAGTATTCTTGTCTATTTGTCCTTGGATTTTATCAAGGTCAGACTGAGCTTTAGCAAACTGCGGATCATTAGCGGCAAGAGAATCGCGGAAGCGTCGAGCTTCAGTAGCAGCTCGACGAAGTTCACGAGTAGATGTAGATGCAAGATTTTCGACAGCATTCTTGATACGTGTTGTAGCAGTAACCGTTTCTTTCTCTGCGTTATTAGTCGCACGTATCATCTGATTTAAGAATTGGGCTCTTTTAGAATTGCCTTTTCCTGCAGCCTCCAATTGTTTCAGCTCAGCCTTCCAACTTTTAGTCTGAGCGCGGAGCTGCTTCATCATATTCTCTGCCTGTTTAGCATTCAGAATTACCTGAATGCGTGTAATTACGTCATTTTGTGCCATGTTGTTTTTATATAATTCTATCCAAATTTAGCTATTTGCAACAGAGAATTAAGGACAAAGCCTTTTTGTCCGTTTGATGTAATACCTTATATATATATTTGCATAACTAAATACAAACATCATGGCAGAGGTTAAAACTATTCAAAAAGCAGTTTTTCCGTTATCGTCGATAATAAAGACGTATATGCAACAGACAACGGACGATATTCAAATGAATATCAAAACGCAAAAAATATGGCCATACGAAGTATATCCTGGATATGCAGAGATAAACGAGCAACGTAAAGAGAAAAATCAATGGTATTCTACTGGCGAAGGTGCAAAGAGTATCAGAGGACGCATAATTAGTGCAACACCTGATTATGTTCATGTGGAATTTACAATGCTGCAGCACATGAGATTTGCAGATATGGGTGTTGGTCAAGGAACATCATACGAAGATGTGCAGACGCAAAGAAAAGCTAACTACCGACGCAGATACATCCGTAAATGGAACCGATTTTACGAAGGTTTGAGCCACCGTCCTGCCATTATGATGACTATAAGACATTTAGGCTTCAGAATGGAAAAATATGTCGAGAACTTCTATGGTAAATCACATGTATCTGAAGTGTTCGCTTTTCCACAAGATCCTATTTATATAGATATATAAGTTAATAAAAACATGTTTTCATATAATCAACACAACATAAAAACATTATATTATGGGAATATTTAGCATATTTAAAAGTAAAAAGCAACGAAAATTAGACGAAATAGCAAGAGTGTCGAGTGTCTTTAAAACTCTCTTCGAGCTTCAAAAAGACGGATTGATATTATGGGAAGGCGAAAAAAGACGATTGTATATCGAGCAGCCTTTAGCTATATTAATGATGAGCAAAGAATGTAAATGGCGTGCATTCTTACACAACTGCTATCTTTGGGTATATTACCAGGAATGCGAGAGTACGGTAGAGAGCTGTATGGTAGAGGAAGAACTAAAAGCAGTAAGACGTGCTAAAAAGGTATGTCCGAACCTTAGCGTGCGAGATATAAACCGCATTAAAGCTGCCAAGCGAGAGGAAATAAGTTTTAGCGATATAGAAAAAATAGCTCCAGAGTTAAAAGCCTTTGAATTTTTCATTATTCGGAGAAATAGCGAGGCGTTACCTGGTAAGGGTGCTGACGGGGGCACGGGGGAAACAGTAGCTGGCGGAGAGCTGCAGTGCGTTGGGCAATATAATCCTGAATCAAAAACTTTCGAGATTGCGCTTTGGAAGGATGTTGAAAGATTTATCCACCAAAACAGACAATAAAAAAAAGAGCTGCCTTCACAGATGGCTCTTTTCAATATTAAAACAACCTATTAACATTATTATAACACCACTGTTGCTACCATGGTTCGCTAACCTATGGATTGTGCAATAAAAATGTAACTATGAAACCTAATAACTAAAAAAGTAACTATTTATATTTTACCGTAGAGATGCAAAGAGGACGAGGTTGTTTAACCTCGAACTGAAAAGCAAATATCCACCAACCTGACTTAAATTGAGGCAGACTACCCCATTGACACGTGGTGAGGTCGATACCGCGTAGCGTATTACGGATGTTGCCAGTAATAGGGAAAACACCGTCCTCGGTTGTACCGATGGTTAATGAGGGTAGACCTTTATTAGCTGCGGAATTTAGCTCCTGAAGAAAAGCCATAAAGTCCTCGCATATTTCTGCCAAGTCGACCTTGCATTCTGTTGCAGCTTCATCGTCAGACTTAAAAGTAGTTCTATTGCCCACTGTGCGCTGTTTGATTAAAAAGTATTCCGTATGCAAATAGCTGATTATCTTATCATTATTAGACAAGAGCTTTGCATCGACGAGAGTACTATGCGCCATACATGGCGAAGCAGCGGTATTGACATTGCGCACAAACTCGTTTTCTGCATTCAGCGTGTCTACACGATAAAACGTTTTGTGCTTTTGCGTTGGGTCTGCGCTATGCGACAAAGGCTTATAGATACGAGCCCATTGCTCGAATATTTTATCAATTCTCTCCATTGCGACGCGAATGTATTGCTTGCTTTATTTTCTCGAAAGTGTCTTCGTCCACATTCAAGTGACGTTTAGTTTTGTCTTGCAGTATTATCTGACAAGCTTTAGCCCAGGCACGCCCATTGCAAGAACTTTCATTTTCCAGAATGCTTACACCTTCAACACCACAGAATATAGCGGCAATATATGCTGCAAGATGTAGGTTGCCAAGATGAGCAAGTAACCTTTCGTCGATAAGGTCGGCAAGAACTATGCAGGCAAATACGACCATTAAGTCTACAAACATCTTAAACATGTGCGACGACTTTAGCTTGCCATCAGCAGCTTCAGCGGTATACATCTTGCGTATTCGCCGATTCAGTCGCCAGGCTGTTATACAGTCAATGACAACTGCGTACACACACACATAGAAAATCTGCAAGCTCGGCTCAATGGTATACCATAATGCTGCCAAGCCACCTGCCACAACGCGCGTTATCGTTGGGACAAAGTTTGCGAAAGTTGGATATAAAGCGTTTTGCATCATTTATTATTTTATTTAATGCAAAGATACAAAACGCTTCATTTATGGTAAGGACAAAATTAATCGTCAAAATCGAAATCAAAGGTCAACTGCAAAAACTTATCACTATACCAGCGCTTATAGCTTTTGCCAGATATCCACCAGTCAAAGATGTTCTCCGCTATTTCGGTTTCTTGCTCCTCTGTCAAGCGGTCAGAAGAGGAGCTGTCAGAAAAAAAGTGTTCGGTAAGTTTCCATATTCCTCGATTCTGTTGTTTTGCTCTCCCAATATCCTTTTTTGGTAGCCATTGGGTTGGCGTTTGCAACCGACTCTTTGCGATGGTATACCTTGGATTTGGGCTTCCGATAATTTTGCCATCCCCAATGTTCCGGATCGGGATGATTGATATAGCCGCCTGCGTCCAAAGCAATGCTCTGACGTTTTGGAGAGGCATCCAGTCCTGCGGATGTTCCACCAGATATATTCTTTTTTGAAGAGCCCCCCCGTTTCGGATGGCTTTTATAGCTTTTATCCAATTACGTTTAACATGAGGATATCGGGCAAGTTCTTTTTGCTTTTGTTTTACCGAAGACATAGGACAGCAGATGCAGCCAATACGTGTATATCCTTGGTCGTAAAGCTCACAATGAGCAACGCCTAACTTATTTAGGAATTCCCACACATTAGCAAAAGTCCAATGGATAATTGGTGAAATAAGAAGAGTTTCTTTGCCATACAAACATCCAAGGGTTCGCTCACCTGAAGCAGTAACTATTGACACACTTTTGCTGTTTTTGGACTTCCGCTTTTTAGAATTACGCTTTTTGCGAAATTCATCAAGTCCTTCAAGTGTGCCACTAAATTTTTGATTACTTATCTCAACTTCGTTTCTTTTAGCTCGACGACTTGATTCTGCATGGCGAATACCTATCAACGTAACCTTACCTGCACCTGCATGCTCTTTGTATTCATTGCAACACCAACGAACACGCTGTGTTGGCAATATCTGTTTCTCGACCGCATACTGATATATACTTTTCTTCGGTTTTATAAGCTGTACATCTGGATATTGTTGCTTTACAAAACGAATGACTTCAGGAGGATCTACAGACGTTAGATTCATGTGGGCTACAAACTTAACACCAGCAAGTTTAGCAACATGATATAAACATTGACTATCTTTGCCGCCACTAAATGCAAGAAAGTACCCCCCCGTAGCATCATAAGATAAAGCAAGCTTTTCAGCTTTCTGCAAAAGCTGAATGCTATATAGCAACTTATTTTGCAAAGCAATGCTAAGCCGCGGAAGAAAACTCTGCAGCTTAACATCTAATTGCGAATTAATAAACTCATTATTATTATCCATTTTCTGTTTTAAGTTTTATCACGAAAAAGTCCGTACCTAACCATTCTTCAGGACATAAGCCCATCTTCGGCTTACCGATAGAAATACTCTCAATTTCTTTTTCTATTCGTGGACTATCCTTACGACGTCCATTAATAAAAAGAGCGTGAGTAAACTCTTTAGCATGCTGCAAAAAACGGTTCATCCAATATGGCTTAATCACCCGATAATCCTCAGTCTTCTCGCCAAGCGCAATCATATCAAACCATTGCTTTTTAATCGTGAGTTTCAAAACTTTCTTTTCCATTTTTTTTATTTTGCTTTAATTTATACGCCTTCCAATCAACAAGCTCGTGACGAGAATCTATCCAACATATAGACGTTAAAGGAATTGCCATAACATGAACATCATCTCCATAAGTAGAAACCTTTAACATGATTTCGCCATCAGAAAAATCGCTGTCAAGAGTCGCACCAGTATAGCGTTTATGTTCAAATCCTCCTATACAATCGTTTCGTAGCGTCACAACATCCCCATTAATAAGATGTATATCAACGAAAGTTTCACAATAACTCACAGGTCTTTTTATTAAATCATCCAAAGTGATATCGCTTTTATATGGGCTGTCTATTTTTAGTGACTCCATGGCCTCAGTGATTTCTTCCGCCAGTTGCTTTATATGCTTAGCCGTTATATTTTTCATTCTGTCCGCTTATTATATTTAAATCTATGCTCTTTACAAAATTGATCACAAAATCGTAGTTTCTTTTTCTTTTCACACCATCCGCTACCATTTGCTGATTCATATAAGAATGAAACGCAATTTCCGCAACAATCATCATTTCTCTTACGTCCATAAATGACTACTTCCAATATAGGGAATACGAATATTTCCTCAAAACGTTCAAGAATGCGCTTGCCCGTAAAGAATGACACGATTATTAAAAGACCATGTACGCAAGAATAAGGCACTGATAATACAAGGAATATAATTCCAAAAAAAGATTCTCTTTATCATATTGTTTCTTCAATTTCTTTATTTATTACTTTAATTTTTATAGGCTCACCACTATCTGCACAACGTAAAGTTTCTGAGGTGTATACATTGTCTATACCTTCTATAAGATTACGTTGATGATAAATCTCTCGATATAGATAGTATGATTGAGCAATAAATTTTCGTTGCGCCTCATTAGGGCAACCACTTCCGCTCCAGTCATAACTTGCTCCACAACCTAAACCAGGAGTAACTAAAAAATGCAAATTTTGAAGTTTCTTACGCAGACTATAGTCTTCCATATCAATACTCCGCAAAACATTATAAAGCTCCGTCTGCCCTGCAGCAAATCTATGGCAATCTTCAACACACTGAGCCATCAGCATCATCTGATCCTCTGTTAGAGTTATTTGATATTTCTTTGTTTTGTTCATAATCCTACTAATCTTTTCCTCAATTTATAACCCTTCCATTTTTCAAACTTTTTTGAAGCTTGCGTGATACGATAATCCGTCTTGTCTGCTTTTACAAATTTGTTAATCCAATATGGGGACATTTTACCTATTGGTCGATTCCATATCTTCTTAGCTAATCTAATCTTCATACACTACTTATTTTATAAATTTCACATGTCCCCTCATAAATTGTGTCATTTGTATCGATGGCTTTATATTGCGAAATGGTAATAAAATCGTTTTCCATCATTTTTTTAACAATTCCATCACACACACTTTCTATTACTCTATTCCTCAGTAGTTCCATACTATATTTATCATAGCAAAAGTATTGCATTTCAAATTGTGACACAACAACCCTTGAATGAAACTTGAAAGCTTGTGGTTTTATATATTTAACCTCTATCTTTGATTTGATGTCAAGTTTGGCTGCTAACCATTTTTTCCATTTTGGCTTAACATCTTCTCCATCTAAGCAAGCGAGTAATATATAAATAATACTAACACTTATATATAAAATTGCCATTCCCATACGCTACTTCTCCTTATCGAATTTATTGCCAACAACTTTGCACTCAACCGTTCCGTCTTCTTTTATGAAATAATATAAAGGATCAATACATTCTGCTCCGTCGTAATTAATAAAACGTGTAGCAAAAGTTCCTTTAAAGAAAACGATTCCACATTTAGACTCACCTTCGAGTATATCGCCTTTCCAAAGTTCATTGCCTTCACAATCTTTTAGTCCTGTATACATACAGACGGTAGACGGTTCAATTAAGACCGCTTCATTACGATTAAGTAAAGAGTCATTCTGTCTGTCCTCAATGATGTATGTATTACCATTCTCTTTGTAGTAATAACCGTAAACCCATTTCCCATTATCAAGGCGTTTAGCCTTGAATTTAATATTTTCTATTTTCATAAGCTATAATTATTTAAGTTCTACAGGAGAATCCACCCAAGACAACTCTCTTCCAATAAGCTTGTTAATAGTACCTTTAGGCAATTCTATTGAATGTCCCAGATAATAGGCATTACCTGTATCTTCATTACGCCCATCATGTTTAGGATACCACTTTTTGTGATTTTCACCGACGTATGTACCCCATACATGGTTTATATCTTTCTGTGTATTACCTCTGAACGGCTTTACATCGAAAATCTTTTCTGTACCGTCTTTATCTACTGCAAGCCATACCATAGCTATATTTTTTTTAGTTTTATCTTTATTGCCTTCAAATTTCTTTCATCTCCATCCCAAAAGCATGAACGTCTAAGATAGAAAGGCTGACCTTTAAGCCAAGGGAACTTATCATAGAAAGCCTTCCATTTAGCCTTTCCTGCCTTCAAAGAAGGCACTTCTATACAGCTTCTAACATAGCAGCTACCAAAGACTAATGTATTATCACAAACATCTTTATCCATAACTATTCCTCCTTAATTCCAAATGGAGTGCCATCGTAGAAAGTGTTGTCTTGATAACTATTTTTTGAAGCCAACAGGATGGAGCTACCATCCTTATCTGCCAAGCCTACATAATAGTCATTAACATAAACGATATTAAAATATCCTTCTTTGCATTTTATCCACCCAAACGGCTGATGTTTCAGCATTTCCTTCCAACACTCTTCTGCATTGGCAAAAGGTCGGTACCCAGGCTTTGGCTTAATGCGATACTCCCTTTTATTTGAAAACGAAAAAGCGTCCATTTCCAACCAACCATTAGAAAATTCTAAACCTCTTATGGTACATGGTTTTAATCTACACTCTATGGACTCTCCTGCGGCAAATGCCTGAATAATAGACAATAGATCTGCTGCTTCTTTACGATTCATAGTTATTTTCCTTTCATTTTGTTAATTGCTTTCAATCTCCTACGTTCTTTTCTATTGAGGACACGAGGTATATCAGCATCGAAGTTTTCTTTGTTGTCAATCTTCTCGTTGGCAGTATCAAAGTCTGTTTGTTGATAATTATTTTGAAGTGCTTCTATCAAAGTATCTAAACCTAAATCATGAAAATTGTGAATATTCGTTTGTTGTGGCATGTTTATCCCTCCAATTCTTTTATTAGTAAATTACTTCCCTTACCAAATGGCTTATAACCATTTTTCAGATATCACTTTAAAACAAAACTCTCGGATTCATGTTTATTAAATTCCAATCCGATTGTCTTCACTCCGTTCAACTTAGCTTGCTGTTCTGATAGTTGTAATAGGCGTTGTGCAACACCATTTCTTCTATGATTATTATCTACAAAGAGTGCATATATTAGAGCATCAGCTTTGCCGAAAATATCACTAACATATAGTGGAATGGATATTTGAACCGGACCATGATTCTCTTCATCAGTTATTAAAATCCTGATTTCGTCCTTCCATTTCTGCTTTTGTATCATAATCAATCCTTTAATGTCAAAATAAGCTCATCCTTTTTGACTGAGCTTTTTGTGCCGTGGGTTATTCGTTTACTTCTGTAAACACACCATCAATTAATTGATAATATGTATCAGCTTTGATGTTTTCTCCATCAACATATTCAGTCTTTACGCAAACAGGAACGTAACGACCTTTTCCTTCGCTATATACCCATTCAGAAAGAGTAATCCATGAACCTATTTTTGCTTTTGCCATAGCTTTACAGCCAGCACACATAATTACAGAATCTGAGCCTGTACTATCAATCTTAGCAAACTTGCCCGAAGAGCTTATTTGAGCAAAGTCGCCAAA
The DNA here is from genome assembly GCA_934754775.1 of uncultured Candidatus Melainabacteria bacterium. GTDB lineage: Bacteria > Cyanobacteriota > Vampirovibrionia > Gastranaerophilales > Gastranaerophilaceae > CAG-196. Next base: position 47,709 of record CAKVIM010000009.1, read on the forward strand.
AGAACCTATCTTAGCTAAGTCACCCGAAGAGCCTATTTGAGCAAAGTTGCCCAAAGAGCCTATCTGGGCACAGTTACCGCTCGAGCCTATCTCAACAGAATCACCGCTCGAACCTATCTTAACAGATTTACCACTCGAACCTATCTTGGCATAGTCACCACTTGAACCTATCTGAGCATAGTTACTGCTTGAACCTATCTGAGCATAGTCACCGCTCGAACCTATCTTGGCAGAGTAACCGCTCGAACCTATTAGAGTATAGTTACCGCTCGAACCTATATTAGCATAGGGACCACTCGAACCTATCCAAGCATAGTCGCCGATCGAACCTATCTGAGCAAAATCGTCGCTCGAACCTATCCGAGCAGAATCGACGCTCGAACCTATCTGCTTTCTTTTTTCGCCATTATCACTAAGAAAGGTGCCTGTTTTTGCCTGGGATAGCGATGTGATGTCTTTTAGCCATTCTATTCCTATATTTATGATGTCGGCAAGTTTCAGTTCTGCATTGATTCTAATGCATGAAGAACAGACCTTAGTAGTGTCTTCGTCTCTATCAATGTAACCAGATTGCTCTACCTCTGCGAAACGAGATGTTAACATGTCGTAGGAGTCAAAAACCTCTAATGGAGATTCACAAGCGTGAAAACCTCTTATGCCACATTCTATATGTACTTTCGTTTCGTATTCTTTACCAACTTCATACTGAAAACTTTTACAAGAAAGTGAAGAATCGAATGCCTTATATGATTTTATAATTGTTTCTTTCATAATTATATTACTTATTGTAAAACAATATTTGTACTTTATAACCTTTTAGAATAGATCTTCTATATACAAACAACAATTAACCTCAAAATCACTACTTTTTAATGATGAAAAAGACCAACCGCTATCAAGGAAGGTAGCCGTTACGTATTCAGAAAAATCTGCCAAAGAGTCTGGATATGTATAAGTAACTTTTACTAAACAAGGCGCTCCTTTTTTAGGAGGTTGAGAAGGTGCGTGCCATAGCTTCATTTAAAAATACATAATAGCAGTTGTTTCTGCAACATAGAGATTTTCAATGCGCCTACGTTCGGCAAGTGTAAGTTTGGGCCACTCTTTTTTAAAAACTTCAAATGCCGATAAACTTTTATCATTACTATCTTCCATATATATAATAGGTTTATTGTTTTAATCTATACTTATTACAAAGATTGCGCAAGATGTTCCTTAACCAAATAGTCATTACAATCCTTTGGAATATGATCTGCTAAATCTTGCCAATAGCAATTATTGTCATAATAACAGCTTTGACACTTCTGAATTTTTGGATTCATATTTTTTGTCATTATGAGAAAACTTCTCTACTTACATCGATTCTTTAAGAGGTCTTCTATAATTTTGTTATCAAACTTATTACCCACCACCTTATACTTAAAGTTTTTATTAGAAAGAATAGAGCCTAAAACATTCATAGTTGGCATAGCATTAGCACTTTGAAGAGCAACAAGACTAAAACAAGCCATTTCTTCATTCCAAACAACTTCCGTGATTGACTTTGTTGTTTGATTTTGGATATAATCATGCTCATAGATATCTCTACCATCACAATCTTTCAAGCCTGTAAATTGTCCGACAGTCTCAGGCTTAACCATGCGGTAGTCTATCCATGTAGCTGAGTTATCTATTTCTAACAGAAACAAAGTATCATTCTTAACAGATGAAACCAAGATACCTTCGCCCCATTTGTCTTCACCTGCAAATTTCGCTCTAAATTTAATAGTTCTCATTTTATTTTGTTTTTTAGTTATTAATTCATATCGTTGCCATCCTGCAGCCCAATCTACAGGTGCTGGATTACAACAACGAAAAGAGGTATTCACATTATATAAAGCAGCGCGAAACATATCAAGCTCCTCATTTGTGAAAGGACAATCCTTGTTTACTCGCTTCATTTTCGTTTTTTTATTCTTTGTTTCTTTGGTCTTCGTTTTGAATTTTGAAGAGATTGCCCAAAATATTTTGGACCGCTAAAAACTAAAATACTTTGATGCCTCAATCTTTCTAATTGCTCAATATATTCATAAATCATAGTTTTTCCAAATTAAAAAATGAACTAATACAATCGTGCTCTACTATCGCTCATATCATCCATGGTTTTTACACGAAACCATTTTTTCGGTCTGTTTTTATTACTATAGACTGCAGCATAACCAATATATTTATGGCAAGCAAGGTGATAAGGCGAGATGCTACCGCCAAAAAACTCTGAACTTTCTTCGCGGCAACTATATTTGTTGTGGCAATAAGATATACAATTATTGCATACTGGGGGGGTATGACTCATAGTTTTGTCTCCTTTTATAATAATATTTAGTCGGTTGTTTTCTTCTTTTTTAGAGTCTCAGACACAAGTAAAGCTCTCAAAGCTTTCAACTCTTTGCGGAGTTTTGCGTTCTCGCTTTGCAATTGCTTTACTTGATGTCTAAAACTCAATTCATCCAAATCTTTATACATTATATTGGCTTATAAATTAAGCAACATAGGCATAATAAGTAGAGTAAGTCTACTGTCTTCGCTATCTTCCTCGACAATCATAGGTCTATCACAAGAGATAAATGACAGCTTAACATTCTCGGTTTGAATATCAGACAACATGCTTAGCATGTGTTCTGCATGTACTCCTATAGACTCAGGCTTAGTCACTCCATTGATTAATACATAGTCGGTTGTCTCTTTTGCCTTATTGCCAAAGTCTATATCTTCTGCTTCAAGATCCAAAAACATCGGCTCAAAAGTCAACTTTGTTATATTAGAAGCTTGTGAAGCGAACAACTTGACAACCTTTAAAGATCTACGGAAAGCTGCCAGATTCAAGATTGCATATTTCTCGCAATTTTTAGGTATCACAGCATTATAATTAGGGTATCTACCTTCCATTATTCTTGCAACAAGCAAAGTTGAACCCGAAATAACCTTTATAGCGGTATCAGATACCAAGATCTGAATATCTTCTGCATCATCTACAACATGCTGCAACACTGCAACTACATTACGAGGAATATTAAAACCATACGTTCCTTCTTTGTCGTCTGCAGACTCACGAACTATAATATTCCGATACATATTACATGAGTCTGTACCAACAACTGTAAGCATCGTAGGTGTTACATCTACACGCACACAACTTAAAATAGGTCGTGCAGAATTATTATCTAAGTACTTAGAAGCTTCCTTTATATAAGAATAGAAACGTTTGCCAGAAGTCACAAGAGTATGCTCATACCATGAAAAAACGAGATTCGGATAATTATCAGCTTCAAATATTGGCGTCACAAACTGCTTGGTCTTTCCATTCTCGTCAACAACACTAAAGGTAATGCGTGCCGACTCAAAAGAAACATCTACAGAAACATCCTGATCCGGATAGGATTGAAGTACTGGCAAGATTCTTTCAGTAGGCAGGCAGAAATCTTTCCAGCCACCTTGCTCTATGCTAAGTTGCAACGGTAATTCCAACCATCGTTCGGAATCAGAACCAATAACATGTATCTCACCATCTACCTGGTGGAAATACACGCAGCGCAATATAGGTAATGTTGTCTTTACTCCTGCGCATGCAGCTCCAGCCTTTGCTAAAGCATTATATAATAATGTTGTATTAATTTTAAAAATCATAATGATAATAATCTAAAGTTATGAGATTTTTTAGAATGGAAGGTCATCCTCATTGTTGCCCGATGTCTGCAGAGGATTACCATCAGCATCAAGTTGCGTAGATGGTTTCCAAGTCGTAGGAGCTGCTGCCTGAGCTTTAGGTGCTGGAGCACCAGCCAACTGGCCTTTAGGTTCGTGCATCCACACCGAAGTACAAAGAGTAATATTCGATTTCATTCCAACAAAAGCCTTCAACTCTTGTTTCTGTTGTTCTGTAAGAGTATCTGGATTCAACTCAGAATGTTGAGCAAAGTAGAGGGCTTTAGCGCGATCAGCCAACTGTTCGCGATATTCTTGTGTTAGCGACAAGCTTATTCTATGCGAAGGAACGTTGTATACCGTTATAGGTTCCCCTGCCTGTATTCTGTTCTTCTCCCACCATTTCACAATACCTTCGCTTGCTGGCCCCATATAAATATCCATATTCGCATGTGTCGAACCTCGTTTATCGACATTTACTTTAATTTGGTTCCAGTCAAGAGGAATACAAATATACCCCCTCTTTGGAGCATCAGAATCAATACCCTCTAACAACTTAGCGCCGATAAGCGCCATTAAATCTAATTGTCCACTAAATGTTGCCATAGTTTTATTTTTTATGATTAATATTGTTTAATAATTAAAACGGTAAATCTTTGTCATTAAGCTTAGATACCATAGACCCGTCGCCTGCAGGTAACACACCACTAAAGCCCGACGACCTCTTACCTTGCTTGAAGTCGGTATACGCTTTCCATCTTTCTCTCTCCTCATCAGTAAGCTCATAAGGATTACCGTCTTCGTCGAGTATAGGATCAGGGTCAACTCCCTTAGCTATAAATGCCTTATATCTACGTTTTTGCTCTTCGTAGTCGGAAGGAATGTCAGGGTCATCCGCTTTATATATGAAGATAACCTTACTATCTTCTATTTCACGTATTTTCTTAGCATGAACCGTAGGGTCATTCTCCCACTCTTTGCCTACGAAATAACTCTGTATCTTCCAAGCCTTCAAGCGGAAGGTGCCAGCCTTAAACGTATGAACAAAGCTGCCATCGCTACGCTGTCTTATCTGCGGAGGATTAACCACCATGTTATGGTCATTACAGAATATCTCGACTTTCTTCCTGAACGAATCAGGCGAATATACAGACTCTCTCTTTTCGCTCGTATTGACAAAATCCATGTATTCGACGAAGCAAGAATCAATGTCAATAGGCACACCATACATTTGCTTATCCTCCATTCTGGCGAAGAAGTCTTTCTGCCACTCCATAAAGCTCTTGCCATATTCTTTTTCTTCCGATCGCTCGATAGCTTGCTCTGTAGGAATATTGATAATGGAATTATAACGCATTATCATCTGTACACCTATAGCGCATATATACGCTATCTGATTCCTACTGCTTGCAGATAGATCTTCAGGATTAGGCGTAAAATCCTTCATAATCTCTACAGGATATCGCGCTCGTTGGCTCTTCAATACGTTCTCTCCACAGAATCTGTCAGAGAAGCCGCACAAGGGAAAACGACGTGTGGTTGAATTTGACATGTCGTTAAGAGCATAATTGCTACTTATTATTAATCCTGGTGCCTCTTCGTGTGGCAAAGTTATTGGATTCTCAAACTTGCGTTGGTACTTAAAACCTCTCGTTACATAGTTGTAAAACGTCTGCATATTCTGCTTTTCCTTCAAGTCCTCAATATGGACCACTCGATGATGGCGCGGTATCAATTCCGAAAACGCAAAAGATACTTCCTTCGTGGGAATTATGTTCTTCGCATCTACAGTGAGAATATAGCCACAACACCCCATAAAGGTATTCACGAAAGTAGACTTACCCGAACCTCCTTGTGCCCTCTGCCCTTGCTGGATGCTATTCTCCATCAAATAAGGTGCGCAATACGAGGAATTACCATGGTAACGGAATAAGGGACGAGCCAAACAGAATAAGAGGTTTGCCAAGTGAGCATCTACTATAGCTATCTGGTCTTCGGTCAGATTTTCTCCTCGATGTTTTCTTTTTTTTTCTTCTTGCCAATATTCGTTGGCAAATCCTCGCAACACAAGCAACGGCGGCCACCAATCTTTTAATGGTCTGCCACGAAAATCAAACTTCCATCGATACACCTTAGCCCATGCTTCAAGTCTATCCTCTTCTGCTTTTATTTGTTCCTCGGTATATACAGGTTTCCCGTCTTCAGTCTTTTGCGATTGCCAGGTTTCAATTTGCTCTTTTCGTTTTCGATATTCTGGGTTTTCCTCTATCGTAAATGGTACATTATTACCCAAAAATGGCGTATGATAATCCCATGGCAGCACCTCACTTCGATTCACAAAATGATTCAAGGAATTATATGCCACAGGTTGTATGCTGTCAGGCGTAATTCTTAGAGCGCAATTACGATAATAGAAGTAATCAAGCTTCTCATTATATGCAGCTCTGTAGTCAATCTCTTGCAATGGCAAGCCATCAATGGTTTTATCACTGATTTCTCGTGCTTTTTCTATTGCATCGCAAAGTTTCTCAAAGTCGGTGCTGTCTGGTCTTGCTACAGTTTTAGCATATTCACGCAAGCACTGTCTGGTAGCAGATACCATACTTTTTCTATCCAATTCGTCAAAGAATGGAAAGTCTAAATGATAGAATCTACCAACCTTATCTATAGAGTCTTTGTTTTCTACCACACGGCAATAACCTTCTGAGGCCATAAACTCCCAAATAGTGGCAGCATTAACGACCCAATAGTCATCTTTAGTTTCACCATTCTTATCTTTCTTTGCAACATGCTTTAATGGTGAAGAAGGCAAGGCAGATATGATTGATGAAAGAAAGAATCTGTTTATATCATAATCCGAGGTGAAAGCCTGCTCCTTATCCATTTTAAAAACAAGAAAGAAGTCGCGCACGGAATTTACAGCATGCTGAAATATCCTTGAACGAGAGCAATGACCGCTAACATCAAAGAATGCTTCAGGTAACGCTGCACGATATATCTCACGATATTTTTTTCCTATCATCCTCGCCTCGCGAATACTTGCGGAATCGTTAGGGAATAAGGTGTATATACGATGAGCAAAACCGTGCATTTTACTATATTGGTGTGCTGAAAATGAAGTACTGGCGTAATTGAAACATACATGATAAGCCTTACCTGCATAATCCTTGCTGTTTGGATAGCTTGCAGACAACGCATTAAGGTGATAATAAGTGCAAATAGCATCAGCTATCGTCTTGCAAAATATTATATTGTCAGCCTTAATCTCGTGGGGTTCCATCGATACGGTTATTAGTTCTTGCTTACCGTTTTCTTTCACGTGCCACATTTCTTTAAGTGGACGATGGTCTTCTGTCAGTCCAAATTCTTTGAGAGCATCAAGATAGCCAGTATATTGTCCTACCTTATTTTTAGACCTCAATTCGAGAGAGCGAATGAAAACTTTATCGCCACCAAGCCAACGACCAACTTTAGTTGTCGTGATATCTTCGTTTTTTGAAAACACCACATTCGTGAAGCCGGGCATTCCTGGACGGAATACACAGCCTGTTTTCTCGTCGGCATCAGCAAAGCAAACAAACAAAGGATTAAATGGCGTAGATATTATCTTCTCAGAGATATATTCACCATCTCTACGAACTTGCGGCAATACACATTCGGATAATGCGTAAATACGGAAATCACTATGCAACATATTAGGTGCAAACCATTGTGCATTATCGCTGTTAGGGCAAGCGAAACCTAAACGTGTTACTCCATTCTTATCTAAGTAAACGCTACATCCAAGAGCCTGAAGCTCTTCGACATTAAAACCTGGTTTTCTGAAATACGTCAACACCTGCTGAGGTGCAACCTTCTCACGATAATCAAAGCCATTGTCTAAAATGTCGGCACCCATTCCTGCCAAGTCTACCAACTCTTTACACATCTGCTTCAATTCGGCACCAAGCATAGGTCGATTACTTACATCTGCCAACAACTCCAAGACTCCAAACCCCTCGTGTCCGTTTTCAGTATTGCGCCATTTTTTTACAGGTGTGTCATACAATCCTCCCTTCTTATTCGTATACACGATGATAGGCTTCTGTGAACCATAACGAAAGCACACCTGCTGCTCAGGATCTTTCTGTTCCACAGCAGGAACAGCAACAAGAGCCATTGGCAGAGCTGCAATTTCGCTAATATAGGCATCGTGATATATAATAGAAGTTGAGAAAGTCATAACGTTTACTAACCTTACGAAAAGTTGTTTTTTATTTATAGATTTATAACCTTGGACAATGAGCAACGTTCTACTTCGGTTGCCTTGCCATATTTTTTTAGAAGATGGTCGAGGAGTAGAACCAAAGAAGAAAACGACATAAAATCAGAATTGAAATCTATCAGTTCAACCTCGATTCTATGCGTATTGCTGGAATAGCGAATAGGCAAAATCAACTCTTTAGTTATCTTATAGTCTTTAGCTATGCCATAAGATTTCAATTTAGCTACCATGAGGTCGAATATCCAGGTGGTCCACCTCATTTCTGCATACGCAAAAATAAAAGTAGGATTAGGATAGTTAGAGCAAGGCTTAGTTATGAAGGCATAATAAACCTTTCGCTCTAAGTCTTCTACATTGCACCTATTGCGCTTATCTATTCGATTGCCTGCCCATTTTTTCTTTGGCTTCGTAGTTTTCTCTTCCATCGTAATAAAGTCGTTTTCGCAACTATATCTTAGTTGCCAAGTTTGCAATATTCAGTCAATATCGACTTAATACCGCGTTTTTCCCAATTTTGCCAATCTTCATCTATAAATCGGCGCTTTACTGTGATCTGACTTGTCATACCTGCATCACACATATAATTGTAAAATTCGCCTTTAGGAATTTTCAAATCTTCAATCAGCGCCATAAAAGACCGCTTATCTTTACGCCATGTCTCCAGTTCTGGATGCAACTTGGCGAAACCGTCCTTCAAGGCATCGACTCCTGTTATCATCCATTGCTTAAAACCGATGTAAAACAGTCGATTGCGAAACGTAGATATATTAAAGCCATGCTGCGCCATGGTGGCAAACAACATGCTTCGTTCAGTGTCAAGCAACGTCTTACTATCGAGCGTAGTACAAGGCGTAAAAACTCTATCAAAAAAACCTTTTTTCAACATATTTTAGCTATCTTTGTGGCAAAGATATACAAATAAAACGACAATAAACTTAAATTCATATATTAAATATTTGATATTAATATTTCTTAACTACATAATAATATTATCAACATATTTAATATACTCGCTATCTTCGTATAATACAAGCAAAAAATGTAGAAAACGTTAGAAAACAACTATATTATACACCATAAAAATCAATAACACAACTATGAAGAAATTTAAGTTTGACACGACTGTCTTTAAGAAATGGATAGACATGAATAGGCTATCCCGGTCGAAGGTTATCAATGCGATTGGGCAACGTGACGCTAATAAGGTTGGACGTTGGGAACTCGGACAGGTTATAGCTACTGAAGACCTGTTGGCTCTTTGTAACTGCTACAACCTGCAGTTTACCGATTTTCTAATAGAAATGGATAGTGACGACATTCCCATAGAGACGTTGCTACCTGAAGTAATGAAGCAAAGACGAAAAACGATTGATAGTCCGTCGATTGTAGAGATGGCTACTCAATCTCTTACTGCCGACGACCTTACTATTGCTCGTCTATCTCTCGAATACGAGAAAAAGATTAATGATATAACCAGAATTAACACAGAATATATCAAAGAGCAAACGGCAAGTTTCCAATATCAGCGCGACAAACTCGTAAGGCAGCACTCTTCGCAGATTAACAGTCTTAATGACACAATCGACACGCTACAAGATGTTATCAGTCAGCAGAAAGAAACTATTGCCACTCTTGAAGCTTTAGTCTTGAAGCAAAAAAACATCAAGCAAGGCAAACCAGAGACGGTAAACGATCCTCTGATAATACCTACCTCAAAGAAAAGAGGAAGGAAGTCAACTAATATTTGAACTCGGACGATAACAAAATGAAAGAGCCTGCTAATTGATGGCAGACTCTTTCTGAATTTTTTCTAATTTCCTTTGTGCGTTAATGGCAGCATTCATTAATGCAAGATGACGACCTGACGATATCAAGGTCATTTCAGGCGAGACGGATGGATAATCGCAAGATATCACATACTCGCCATTATAGAGAAAGAATGTAGGCATGGTATCGGGAGTAGAACCGCTGTTGTCGTGCGGACTACGAACAATTTTTAGCTTCAATATTCTCATCAAGCTATCTACAGATATCACTGGCAACGCTAAACGCTGCTTCTCTGCTTGCACCGCAGACAAAAAAGCCTTACTGTATTTATTGACATTTTTTGAGCCGTTTTTATAGCGTGGCTTATCTGTTGGCTTACCTGCCTTATATACTCTATTGACTGCATCTTTATATGGCGAATCAAATTCGGTACGAATCTGACCATCAGCCATCGACTTTACATTCATCGTAACTTGCGGTTTGAATACTCTCACACCATCAATAGGCTCACCTTCTTTCCATCGCTCTATCTGCACGTGGTCCGGATCTTTAAACACAAGCCACTCTACTCCACCAGTAAAGCCTTCGGGTGACATAAAAAACTCAATTGCTCCCATATTCTTAGCATAGACAGCAGCTCTTCTTTCTGCCTTCTTGCATTCACTCCAAAACTTAGTGAGCAACTTTCCTACCTCCGATTCTACAGGAGTTACATAACAGAATTTTGACATATTGTTTTTGTTTTTAATTATTCGAGATTGTTATCATCATCATCCATGGTAGCACCACCCGTCTGTTCCATTTCCAAGAGCCAAGAGTTATCAGGACGATTGGTAAATCTGTCTGTCACGTAGAGCACAGGTTCACCTGTAACCGTCGTGGAGAAAATAAAACCTTCATCAGCCAATTTGGCAAGATAAATCTTCAATGGGTCGCCGTTGGTACACACATAAGCCTTAAAGAAAGCACGAAGTTTAGCCTCTGTGAATTGATAGCACATAGGTTCACGCTCATTACAAGGCTTGAACCGTTCGACGAAACATTCCACGCGTTGATCTACATAGAAGTTCAAGACAGGATAGTCTACCGATAGTTCTGCCAATGCTACGACAGGAAAATACTCTCTATCCTCATCTTCACTTATAGGAATAGGCTCGTTACCCAAAGTGGCGACATCAAACTCTATACGTTTATTTTTTCTTCGTCTTACCATCAGGATCGAACTTAAATAATAGTAAAATTACGATAACCAACAGACAAATCTTCGTGATAAAATTCAAGACTGGCAATAATGCCGACTCCGTATTTTCTTTAATTTTTTCTTTATCATTCAATTTTTCATCATGTGTTGCGTTCAATCCGCTATTATAAGTTTGTTTACTCTTATCAACTTCGTTTATAGATGTCTGCTTATTAGTATCGTTCTCAGTCTCGGTCTCTTTATTACGGTGCCTCTCGATAGTGTTATTCACCACGGTATTTGTCTCGCGGGCAATCTCCTTGCCTTCTGCATCGAGCGTTATAACCGTAGTTCTATCTACGTTTCTTTCTCGTGACGAAGAGTCCAGGGCAAAAACTCGGCATTTTTTTACCGATTCAATAATAGAGGACTGCACACGCAGCAGACTATCCATAGTCTGTTGAATGCTCCATGCTACAGAGTTATCCAGCACTACCCTACTCTGCTCAGTCGTTACACTTCGCTTAGTTCTGCAACTAACAAAAAACAGAATGAGGATAAGTAAACATGTCAACATGTAACCATACTTACATTTTTTCATATATTCATTATTTTATGTTTTGCTGCAAATATAAGATAATTAATTCATATTAATATAGTTTCACATTATCATTAATCTATATTTTAATATTTTTATACTTTTAGCAAAATATGAGAGCATAAAAACATGCAAAACATAAAAAAGGTGGTATACTCTACATATACCACCTTACTATCTAAGCTGTTAGCAACTAACTATTTATATCTTCGGATGTACATCCTTGCCTATGGTCCAGGTTATAGGAGTGTGAAAATCTTGTGTCTCTGTATCTATATAGCCTATTTTGAATATCACCACGCTAATATAGTCATACCATCCTCGCTCTATCCACTCTGCTTTCAATGCGTCAAGGGTCTCCCCTACTCTATCAGGATCTACAAAACCATAAACATTAATCAACTTGTCATATTGCGCCAGAGCTTTAGTAACTTCTTCTGTTAGCATGTCTGCAGTAAAAGGAGCATCTTGTTTAAGGTCTATCATATATATTTTTGCAAAGCTGCGGTATTTGTAGTTATTGCTGTCATCATCATCCGAACAGCTCACGAAGACCAAACAACTAAATATCATGGCTATCATAGTCAAGCCAATAGACAATTTCTTTTTCATAATCAGTTACTTTTTTAATTTTTAATAATACGATATCTCAATATAAATTTTCCATAATGCTTTGTTAGGCTTGCCTTAAATATTTGCAGGAACTCGCCTTCAATCTTATCGCGGACCTCTATAGATGGCACCTGAAGCGTCAATACCCTGGTGGTATCATCCCAACTTTCAAGGCGCAACTTGCCAAACACATCACGAGCCACATCGTCACTAACCTTACTGCAGAGGTCTTGCACGCAACGGACCCAAAGGTCGGTTCCTGCATCATTAAAGAGAGACAACTGACGAGGCGACTTCGTAGGTATCGCAACATTCGTTTGTTCTTTGTTAGCCCAATTTTTAAGCAAAGTCATAACATAAGCTGCAACATCATCAGGTTGGGTACGTTCTACGAGCTTCCACACATCTTTATAGCCGTAATCTATAAATGCGTTAAGCAGATTGTCTGGAATGTTCATTATCAGTTCCTCCAACTCCTTGACCTGCAAATCTGGGCAACGTTTTTTCAACGATCCTATAAATTTGCGAACTGAAGTTGACCTGTGTACTATCATATTTCGCGCATTACCCAAATCTGAGCGCTTGATGATAAACTCTATCAGATCAGGATTGCCCTTAGCTTCTTTTGGCGACTTATACACTAATTTTCCAGCTTGCCTATAGAGTAGCTTATAGCTAAAAACTATTTCCGATTGGTTTTGCAGACTCATGTCTTCAAGATCTTGCTGCGCAGCATCCAAAATCTTAGTGCGGAAGTGAGAGAACTTAGGATATTGCACAGTTCTTTCGCCAGTCGTCTTGTCTACCTGTACAAAACCGAGATATTCCTTCAGCTCATCAATAGAAACACGCGCCACCATCCTATTCTGCGAGACGTAACGCATCAAATACAAGTATAATCGAGGTGTCACTCGTTTTGATGAATATCGAGCTATCAGAGCAAGATGGTTAATATAACCTTTCGACATGTCGAAAACGTAAGTAGCAACATCAGGATTTATCTTAACGTCTATATATCCAAGACTTCTGTCTACAGCCTGTGTCACACCTTTATCGTCAACATAATGATACTTGTTAAGCGAATTAGGAACGGTCATCTTACTAAACATGTGCAGCCAATCAGTCAATCCTCCACCAGCTTTAGGAACTTTTAAAGTGAAATTAAAGATTTCTTCTACAGCTTCTTTAATAGAGCCATAATTACTATCTAATACAGCCAAATCAGATAGCTTTATTTTGATGGAAGGAAGACCTTCTGCAAAATCCCTCTCCGAAAATAAAGCGTTGGGATATACTGCATCTTTATCTCTATGCTCAGCAAAAAACTTAGTCATATAGTTCTGCAGATGAGAGCTCACCATAAACATTATATCCTGCTGCAACAACGAGAAATCAGCACCAAAGGTAGAGAAGGCAAAAGGTGTGTTTATCCACCTCTCGTCGCTAAGGTCTGCCTTAACGAGTGCTTTTGCTTTATTATTCTTTTTCGCCATAATCGTAGTCTTAATATAATATCTATACTTTTGTTCCCTTATATCTATACTTTTGGTTCCCTACATCTATATATTTGTTCCCCTACATCTATACTTTTGTTCCCCTGCACGTTCGTAATATAATGGTTTTCAATATATTACAAACACCCAATAACTATAATATATAAGTATATAAATAGAAGAGGAGAGTCTTTTTAATATTTATAATTATATTTAGAGTAGTGTTCAACTCGCTTATATCCAATACATTACAAGTTTTTTGGGGAACATTTATATAGATATAGGGGAACACTTATATAGATGTTGGGGAACACTTATATAGATGTTGGGGAACACTTATATAGATATAGCCTCTTTTATCAGACTGTGAAGAAATTCCTGAAGAGATATATCTTTATCGTTACAGATATTCTTTAGTTTTTTTCTCTCTTCTGGAGTCACCATCACCTGCACAGGACGCATTGTCAGACGTTCCTCCGCAGTCAACACCGCTTTCTTGTTTCTGCGTTGTGGCACCTTCTTGTCTTCTGACAAACCTGCCATTATGCTTTGTCTGTCACTCATATTTCCATCGAGCGCTTGATTTAAAGCGCTGTCATCAAAGTTTTTCTTTTTTATTGGCATAGTCTTATAGTTTTTCTATTATTTTTTTGCTGTTAATTTTTGGGCAACTAAAGTATAATCTATAGCTGCAGGGCAATAAGGATAATCATCATAAACAGAATGATTGTACTTCTGGCTATCGGCAACCTTTGAACAGATTCGGATGCCTGGCTCAAATATAAATAGCTTCTGATCATTCTTTTTATCCTTATTTTCCTCTTCCTCTTTATCAAATCTATCATGTAACAATTGCAAGAGCTCACCTGTAATCTTTGTTCGTTTATCGAGCATCACGGGCAATAATACCGCAAGGTTAAGATCTGTATTTAGCCCGTCGATGTTTACCTCCTTAAATACATTCAGAATCTCGCCCAAGCCTCTAACGCTCAGAGCTTGCATCTGTACAGGTATCAGCAACGAAGATGCTGCCACCATGGCATTGTATGTGTTCATACTTAAAGCAGGAGGACAATCTATAAGCACATAATCAAAATCATCAAATACTGATTTCAATCCTTCGCCAGTCTTGTCGTCTATAGAACCATCCTGTATACAACGAGCGAGAACGTAATAAGCACGTTTTTTCTCACGCCAACTACTGCCGCCAGGCAAATAATTTTCTATGTCTTGCATTTGAGCGCTGCCACAGGCTGCATACACTCCGTTGTAGCACTTATATACAGTTAATCCAGACTGGTCGCGCATAGCGTCAAAAACGGTTCTGCAGTCACGAGGGTTCAAGCCCATGAGTGATGACAGGTTGCATTGCGGATCAATGTCTACTACCAAAATTCTGTACTTAGGATTCAAGCGAACCATTGCAGCAGCTAAGCTCTGTACTGTTGTTGTCTTGCCTACACCGCCTTTATTGTTCACAACGGCAAATATCTCTTTTAATTCGTGTTTCATTGCAAAGATAATTAATTTAATAATTTATAATTTTATGATATTATGACTTTATAATAACATGATAACGTAAAACTATAGAAATATGTATACATTAAAATAGGGACTTAAAACCTATAAAAGGTAATGCGCACAATATCAGCCAACCAAAATAATAAATTGTTACCATGGCGACTATAGCTAATATCACTGCTGTAACAGCTACCTCTATAGATGTTGGCTTCTCATCATTCATAATTCCTAATGTTATTTGAATGTTAAAATGGTTAATTTTTGTATTTATTTGACGATTATTCACCACAATCCATTATCTTTGCAATTGTCTTCGGGAGGTTTCTAAATCGTACCTTTATGGAATTGATTTAATCGAACCTTTATGGAATTGAAAGAAAATAAATCCTTCCGTTGACCGTCAATTCTTTGAATTGTGGATTTAAACGAATTTCTACTATCGTAGATGTTGCTAACGACCTTCGCTTATAGGGTGGAGAAGTCGAGCAAGTTAGCCCTGGCTTAGGTCGGGGCTTTTTTTATGCCCTCCAGTAATAATGTTTTTGTATTGGTTTTCATATTCCCTTTACTCCTGCCCTGGAGATTTTTATTGCTATCTGGCACAGCTGTTTGTTAATAGGTTTCTGTATGCAAAGATATATAATATATATATTATAGCCAAATATTGAAATCTATAAAATCAGAATTTTAATATTTATTTAATGAAAATATGAAAACATGTTATCATATTTACATTAATTTACAAATAAATGAATATATGAAAGCATAGAATAATGAATAAATGAAAATAAAAAAGAGCAGCGTCTACAGATGTGTGTAGATGCTGCTCTTATACCGATAAAAGCCTATGACAGACTACTCGCTTGTGGTGATATCCTCGCCTTCGTCCGCAATAGGATCTTCGGCGGTATAGACCGAAGCTTCGCGGAATGTAGCGTCAGCAAAGAGAGATGCCGACTTCAAACGCTTGCCAACTCTTAGATGCAACTGCAAAGAGTAGATGTTTTGAGGGTGGAAGCCTGAACGGTCGTCTTTGCTGTTGTCTTTTCTCGTGTCTGAGCCTACAGAACTACAGGTAAGCGAGAATATACCCAGTCCGCCAACTTGTACCGACTTGCCTGTCAACAGCAACTCTCTGAGGCAACTCACGCAGTCGGTGATTACTGCTCGATAGGTACCTTCTGTAAAGGTGGTGTTGTGTGAGGAGAGGTGCTTTACGAAATCCTCGTCTGATATGCTCTCATGGATGAGTCGAGCATGATACTTGCTTGGCAGATTAGGATTGAGCGGATTCTTGAACTTGTGAACTCGATACTTCAACATAACTTAATGAATTAATGATTTAATGAAACAATAAAATAATGAACACGTGTCATAATGCAATTATGTTTTTATGACATCACAAAGTTATGATAGTATAATAACATGTTTGTATGTTATAATCAATTCATAAATCTTTTCGGCACTTATCTACGATTATAATTTGCCATATATTTGCTTTCGGCTTCTCTATGTATTATCTTTGCAGCAATATGAATACTAAGACAAATCTACCTACCTTCAGACATCGTGCCTACGGTCGTACCGAACTGGCACAGATGTATTGCCCTACGGTGGCAGCAGAAACGGCGTGGCGCAAACTCCGGACGTGGATAGCGCTTAGCCCTGGACTAACAGAAAGACTTGCTGAAGCAGGATATTCACCTCGACAACGAGCGTTCTCGCCTCGCCAGGTGCAACTTATTGTCGACGCAATCGGTGAACCCTGACAGATGCTTTAACGTGCAAAAATAACAAATGAGCATAGCCATAAAAATATGACTATGCTCATTTTTAATTATCAGCCTATTGAAAATAATTTTTCAGCCTATTGAAAATTAATTATCAGCCTACTGATATTTTTTAGTCTAATAAGTAGGGTGGGAGAGAGGCTAATATCGCTTAGGCTTTATTCTTCGTTCTGCAGCTGCTACGGTTGCAGTCTTCAGCAACTTTGCCGTTTCTGCTTCCGTCTTGTCGCCGCCTGGTATGTGTGTGTGTAAAAGCTCTGGTCTACGAGTAGGGTCATAGTTCGTATGTCCCAATCCGCTTTTCTTTGGCATAAATGGACGCAGCTCTGGATTATAATCATCATGCCAAGCCTGCAGAGGTTGCGTCATGCGTGGATCGTTGGTGCGTTCTCTACGCGATGCGCTATCATAAGAGCCGGGCAACCATGTTGTCATTCTCGCCATCGTAGCCAGTGCGCCATATTCGCCATTCCAATCTATCTGCTCTATATTATCCATACACCCCAAGAGCTCAATATATACGCTCATCCCAGGAACCTTTGCAATGATACGAGGCTCGTCAAATTCCTCGTCGTATATCATCCCTGAGCGCTCTACGAGTTCACGCACAGGTTCACCATTCATGGCAGCCAACTGTCCGTTGTTGTTGGCTGCAGTGCGCTGATCAATCCATTGTGCCATACGCTCCTGTTCTCGCTTCACAACATCAAGGCGTGAAGCTGATACGTTTTCTCGCTTTTTAGAAACTTTGAAATCGTGGATCTTACAAACATAGCGAGGTGCACGAGTACAGACTACACATTCGCCAAGATCGCTACGCTGCTGGAACTTAGTAATAACAAAAGGTGCATGAAACTGCATACCGCACATAAAATGTGGTGTCACACCCTCTGCAGGGTACCAGAATGGTAATGGCTGAAGCTTATCGAAATTTTTTCTATCCATTTTCTGTGATTTTTTAAAAACGCCTATAACGAGGCACAATGCTATTCATATTTGTTCAATTCCAATTTGGCACCCAATGCCGTGGCTATCTTACTAAGTATGTCGAAGCCTACAGAATATTTGCCTGCCTCGATATTGCACATATTAGATTTTGTTATGCCTACCCGACAGGCTAATTGCTCTTGGGTAAAACCTTGCTCAGTTCGTAGCTGCTTAATTCGTTCACCTAACCAGCGTCGCGCCTGTTCTTTGTCTGGAAACAGAAGCTCTCTATGTTCCTGATAAAGCCATTCTGTCAATTCACGTAGGCACGTTGCTAACCTCAGAGCGCCATCCACACTTGTAAAATCACTCTCATCAATTACATGTACCTCCTGAGTCGTATTAAACGCATGCTTTCGGAACTTCACGACAACAGCGTTCTCTATATCTGTTGCAATCAGTTTATTTTCATCTTGCGCTGAGCGCAATGTAAATCTTGTTTTTCCCATTTTTATATATAATAATTATATTATCATTTTTTGCACATAGCCATAATTTTTTTCTCTTCAGCTTCGGCTAAGAGCTGCATATCCTTAGTATGCTGACGATATAGTTCTGCAACGTTGTAAGCATCGCCACGAGTGATTAACGAATCAGAAACTATCTGAGCAGATAAACCCCAATCACATTCATCAATATTGCCATCATATTCATCGAAATATTCAAGATAGTTGACGATGCAGCTCTCTATAGCTGTCTTAACATCATTCACCCAACAACGCCACTCGTATGTGTCATCAAAATCCGTCTTGCGTACATGGCAATTATCCAATATAATAGCCACAATTTCCTCCAAGTTCTTACGCCCTTTAGCGTAAACATTAAACCAAAAATTGAATGAGATAGGAGCATCAAGGTGCCAACCTGTCAACGGATTAATAGACGCATTTCTAAAACTCTCACTATAAATATTATTCTGTGTCATAATTTTGTTGCCGAATTGCTGTTGCCGCCAGATCTAAATTGTTGTTGTTTGTTGAAATATAGAAGCAAAAAATTCTCAATTATTTTTTCGCTGTTATAAAGATATCTCTGTGTGAATAAACTCGTTGCAAAGAGCTGCTATATCAGAAGGTATTTTTATGCCTACACGTTTGTTTGTTTCATCCTCGCAATAGAAGATAGGCTGCTCACCGTCCAGATACATTTGCCCTTCCTCGTCGCTAATAGATCCATGCGACGACACAATATTTTTCTGAAGGTCATAACCTTCAGCAGTGATTTCGCATTGCCAGTAATGGAAAGAATTTTTTTTGCCAGGTACATGGCTACAACCACGTACTGCTGTTAAAGAGATTACGATACCTGTCTCTGTCGTAAAATTGAAAAACTGTGTATATTCAACTTGTTGTTTAAAATCGCTCAATTTAAGATTGTTTGCCATTGTTTTATTGACTTACCGTGATGTCGAGGGCTAAAACTTGAGATTAATATTCTTTGCTATAACAAAGATATTACTCTTTACTTTAATTGCTTTTTTGTATTTTTGTTTAGCCAAGGGTAAAGCCAAGATCCTTCATAAGGCTGTTGTGCTCTAATGGCTGCATACTCTTCGTTGTGCAGGAATAGATAGCTCGGAATCTCCTCTATAACCTTCCCTCTCAGCTCGTAGTCGTGAGTCACTTCACACTCCTTCAGGAGCTCATAAAACGGATCGTCGAAATAATCCGCAAATATATGCTCCTGGGTGTCGATGTTCAGGAACTCGAACGAGCAAAAAGGGTAGTCATAGAAGGCATTAAGTATCTTGTACATTGCTCTTATACATATTAAATGTTCTGTTATTGTCGAAGAAGAAAACGACTCTTAGTCGGACTTTTTTATTTATCTTCTTCCTTTGCTAATTTAATAATTTCTCTGCGTGTATAATACTTAGTTTCTCCATTGAGAAATACAAAGTAAAATATGTTCTTATTGTCTTTCATCCTGCCATAATCGTTTAAGTATGCTTGATTGCGCAATCTGTCAAAGAATTTTTGAGCCAAAACATTTCGGAATAGATTTTTGCCTGTTAAAGGTAAACCCTCACATGTTACATGATACTCAATTCCTCCACTACTTTGCGAAATTCTTCCTTCATATTTCAACATATCAAATGACTTAACCGTGATGTCGAGGGCTAAATGGTTTTTATTTATCGACCAAAATCGCGAATGATAAACGGTCGTTAATCTTCACACTGTAGGTATCTTTATCTTTGCGCCATTGCTTACTATCAATCACAGGAAGCAAGCCTGTAACCTCTTGGCATACACTGTTAATTTCCTGCATCCGTAAAGATTCCCCCTTTTCGGCATCGTGTAATTCACGTTTCAAAATGGTCTTACGTATATATCCGTCGCCAAATACAGACACTCCGTCATGGTTGAGAAATCCGCTAAATGCTTTACTTATAAGTCTTATTTCAATCTTCTTCATAGTTTTTTCGCTTAACCGTGATGCGTAGGGCTGAAATTGTTGTTAATAGTCAATAATAATTAGTCCTCTTCTTCACTGAACCATTCGTATATCTTCATCTTATCAACGATATTGTCTATAGACTCCGCTATAAAACCCTTGTCTTCCAGCAGGTCGCGCACCTCGTCCTCCTCGTCTTCTGTGTACATATCGAAGCTGTCGCGCATTAAGGTTGTGCAGCCTTCCTGAGTGAACACCTCCATATTAGATTGATACACCTTTATATTGGTTGCCAACAGCTTGCCGAGCGCGCTGCAAACGTATGCCAATACAGGCTTCTCTACATATCCGCCACGCTCCGCAGCGTCGAAGATCATCTGATACTCGTCATCGTCACACTCCGAGAGATTGCGCACAATGTCAGTATCAAATTCGCCATCCCAATCGAGGATGCCCGTTTCACTCTCTATATTGTCGCGTCCTGACAGAATAATATTGCCGCCGCCATCCACCAGCTGCCACTCGCTATCAGGCAAAGGCTTGCCGTTTTCGTCCTCGCTGAAGACGAAGCAGTCGCCGAAGCAGTCCGACAAATCGTTTACTGTACCTACATAGGTCTTGTAACCTGCGTTGTTAAAACGTCCGCCACGTCCGACATGGAAACGAACCTTAATGTTCTGAGCTTCCTCTAAAATTGTAGTATCCATAATCTTAATGCAGAATTACTGTTGCCACCAGTTTTTTAAGATTAATAAAGTTGTTTTAATTATCTGTTGCAAAGGTACAACAAATATTCTAAATTACCAAATAAAATAACTATAAAATTATTAAATATGATAACTTTTTTGTCTCATGGTGGAATGTGGCTTAAATTGCCACATCTCGCCACATTTTCCTTGTCTTGCATTGCGTCATGCTACCAATTCGCCATCCTTTTGCCTTAACTGATATATTGTTGAAACGATTTGATGTATTGTTACTTGTTTGTTAATGCTCCTCCCTACATCAGGAGGGAGGAGCATTCTTTCTCTCTAATCTTTGAGAAAAAGGTTTCCGTCAAACTTCGCCATCGTCTCCAGATATACCATTTGGTTGGTGTAATAGCAGAGATTACGATAGGTAAAGAGCCAATTTTTATAATCTTTCCTTACTTTGTCGCTCTTATCAGAAAGATCAAAAAGCCTGTCCCAGCGATACATAAGCTCGTCGGTATAGTCAATCAACGGCTTGATGGTTGTCTCGAAGTCGCAGGGGTAAGAATAAACTGGAGGCTCGGGCTGCATCAGCTCACCGCTTGCCACCTTATGAAACACTTGACGGTAGACCTCGAACACGGGGCGAACCTTGCGGGCGATGAAGAACTCAAGGCAGGGGACGGAAAGCATGTAAATGTTTATTCGGCGTCCTCCTTGAGGTTTTCCGCATCCTTGCGTAAAACTATCAGGGTTTTCGCCATTTTGGGCTAAAACCTGATAATCAACGTTTTGCATAAACAAATCGTTAGATTTCAAAGCTCTCACCGCTTTTTCTTTTGCCGAATACACTAACGGCCACACATCATCGAGATTCACGGGAAATTCCTCGCTGTCTCTCGACATTCTTAATACTTCCTCAAAGTACGCCTTTATCTCCTGGTCGGTACTCTGTTTTGTTAATTGTAGAATCATATCAATACTCTGTTAATTCTAACGTAATCGTTTGAAAATGAGGGAGTTAATTAACGTAATATAACTAATAAAATTTGGT
>CAKVIM010000010.1 GCA_934754775.1 uncultured Candidatus Melainabacteria bacterium
AAATATCGAACACAAGCGGTGATAATGAACCGATAACTTCATGGTCTGTAATATCAAAGCTTTCAAGAGAACGTTCCGTAAAATCAATAAAGCTTCTATGATTCAAAACGACCCCTTTTGGAGTCCCAGTAGAACCGGATGTATTAATAATACAATAAGGGTCTGTATCTATTATTTTTGCTAAAGTTGAGTCAATAAGTTTTTGATTAAGTTCTTGAGCTGAAAAATCAAACTCATCAATATTCAAAATATCTACATCTTCTAACTCTGATAATTTTGAGATATTCTTTGTGTCAGTAATTATCAATTTTGGTGCTATTAAATTTACAATATTTTTAATTCTTTCAATTGGATTTTTTATATCCAAATTCATATAAATATTACCACTATACGTTATTGCAATATCAGAATAAACACTCTCTATAGATTTTGGCAAGAACAAAGCAATTGGAGCTTTTTTAATACCTTTTTCAATTATAAAAGTAGCCAATTTTTTAGATTTTTCTTCTAATTCGGCAAATGTACAGTTTCTTTCCTTGTCAATGACTGCAACTTTTTTCCCCGCAATTTTCAGAGTCTCTTCCAAATATTCAACAACATTAATTTTCATACTTGCTCCTTATTTAATACATTAATTTTTATTATACAATAAACATATGAGTATTAATATTAACCAGATAGAAATTGGCACAGACATAGAAGAAATTGCACGTTTTCAGGGGAAAAGTTTGGAAAACGACAGTCATTTCTTTTCGCATATTTTTACAAACAAAGAACTTGATTACTGCTTTTCTAAATCACATCCGGCTCAACATCTTTGTGCTCGTTTTTGTGCAAAAGAAGCTATAACAAAAGCTCTGTGTGGTTTTAAAGTTAAAGATGTTCTATTAAATGATATTGAGATTCTTAATGAAGAAAATGGAAGACCATATATTAATCTTGTAAAACACCCTGAATACATTATTAAAATATCACTTTCGCACACAAAAATATTTGCAACCGCAACTGCAATTATTTACAAAATCAAAGAAAATTAATTTTATTGTATAATATAATCACAGAGTTTTTGAGGTAGTTATGAGTAAAAAGAAGAAGTACGACTTTATTTTCAGCATTGGCGAGGCGTGTGCTTGTACTCAAGGTTTAAGGAAATCTGACTTGCAGTTAGGTTCTTTTCCGTTCGATTGGATGTATGGCGGAAATTTCAGCGTCAGAATTGACGTATTCCTCAATCATTTTACGCAATTTATAAACAAAGAAGATTTGATATTCCTAAACAAAACTAACAACGACCCCAAAAATCTTTGTGATGTCTACCAAAATAAAAAAAATGGATTAACTTTTAACCACGACTTCAAAACAAATGTAGATTTTGACAAGATGTATGATGAAGTTGCTGCAAAATACAATCGCAGAATAAAAAGGTTATTCGAAAACATCGACAAAGCTCAATCAATCTTACTTGTTTATCAAGAAGCGACAATCACTGAAACCAAGCTTTCTGATGACTCTATTCTTTTAGAAGCCCTTGATAAAATCAAATCAAAATACCCGCAAAAAAAAATTAATATTCTCTATATAGCAAGCGACTTATCTATGAAACCCGGAACATACAAAGAATACGAAATTTCTGAAAACATAACAAAAGTTGTTGGAAACTACAAAGAAATAAAAGCTAATGCACCGGCACATGCAGTGCTTGTTAAATTTTTCAAAAAATATTACAAAAATTATTCTCTAAATATGCCACTATTAAAGAGGTTAAAAATAATACTTCAACGTCTTATCATCAGAAATATTCCGATAAGAAAATTAAGATACGACTTAAGAGAAAAATATCATATCACATACTAAGAGAGGATTTGAGATGCCATTTGAATTTGAAAAACAAACAATAGAGGACGTTATACTGGTTAAACCGAAAGTTTTTGGCGACAATCGTGGTTTTTTCATGGAAACATACAAAAAATCTGATTTTTTCGCTAACGGTATTGAAGTGGAATTCAATCAAGATAATCATTCCAAATCTTCAGCACACGTATTAAGAGGACTTCATTTTCAAAAAGCCCCTCACGGTCAAGCAAAACTGGTCAGATGTTCAAGAGGTAAAATATATGACATTGCTGTTGATATAAGAAAAGGCTCAAAAACATTCGGAAGCTACGTTAAAGTCGAGCTTTCAGAAGCAAACAAACATATGCTATTCATACCGGAAGGCTTTGCTCACGGATTTGTCGTACTATCAGAAGAAGCCGAATTGATTTACAAAGCAAGCGGCGAATATTGTCCTCAAGCTGACTGTGGTATAATATGGAATGATGAGGATATTAATATCGACTGGGAAATCGACTTTGAGCCGATTTTATCCGAAAAAGATAAAGTACAAAAAACATTAAAAGAAATTACAAAAGAATTATAGGAGTAAATTATGACAACTATTCTGGTTACAGGTGGTGCGGGATTTATAGGAAGCTGTTTTGTCAGACATGAACTAAAAAAACATCCGGACTACAAAATCATTAACCTTGATGCACTTACATATTGTGGGAATTTGGAAAACTTAAAGGATATTGAAAGCAACCCAAATTACACATTTGTGCACGGGAACATCTGTGACAGAAACCTTGTTAGAGATTTAGTAAAAGAATCAGATTGTGTTGTGAACTTTGCTGCAGAATCTCACGTAGACAACTCAATCAAGCATCCGGAAATTTTTGTTGAAACTAACGTACAAGGTACATTGAACTTGCTTCAGGCATCAAAAGAATTGGGCGTTGAACGTTATCTGCAAGTTTCAACGGATGAAGTTTACGGAACTCTCGGCAAAACAGGTTACTTCTACGAAACAACCCCACTTGCTCCAAACAGTCCTTATTCAGCCTCAAAAGCAAGTGCAGACATGTTAGTTAGAGCATACAGAGAAACTTATGGTATGCCAACCTTAAACACTCGCTGCTCAAATAACTACGGACCTTATCAATATCCTGAGAAATTAATTCCATTCTTTATTTCACAATTATTAAAAGGCGAAAAAGTTCCTGTATACGGAGATGGACTTAACGTAAGGGATTGGTTATACGTATATGACCACTGCGAAGCAATTGATGTAGTTCTTCACAAAGGAAAAGTCGGCGAGGTTTACAACATCGGCGGACACAACGAGAAAACGAATATGGAAATTACACGTCTTATTTTGGAAGCTATGGGCAAAGACGAATCTTCTATTAAATATGTAGAAGATAGACTCGGCCACGACAGGAGATACGCTATTTCTAACGATAAGATTACATCTGAATTAGGTTGGAAACCGTCTTTAACATTTGAAGAAGGCATCAAAATCACTATTGACTGGTATTTGAAGAATCAGGACTGGATGAAACACATTGAAGAAAAGAAAGCGAGTTTAGTCTAATGAAGGGAATAGTTTTAGCCGGCGGAGCAGGAACAAGACTGTATCCGACCACAATTACCGTTTCAAAACAATTATTGCCTGTATACGATAAACCAATGATTTATCACCCGATTTCAGTTTTAATGCTGGCAGGAATTCGTGACATCTTGATAATTTCAACTCCGCACGATTTACCGAATTTTAAAGCCCTATTAGGGGACGGTTCCCAATTTGGCGTAAAATTTTCTTACAAAGAACAGCCTAGCCCTGACGGATTGGCTCAAGCATTTATTCTTGGCGAAGAATTTATCGGCGATGATTCCGCCGCACTTATTCTTGGCGACAACATTTTTTACGGTGCAGGATTTTCTGCTCAACTGAAAAAGGCCGTACAAAACGCTCAACAAAATAAAGAAGCTACTGTTTTCGGTTATTTGGTTAAAGACCCTGAAAGATTTGGCGTTGTTGAATTTGACGAAGAAGGCAAAGCTATTTCTATCGAAGAAAAACCGGAGAAACCAAAATCTAATTACGCTGTAACCGGTTTGTATTTCTACGATAACAGCGTTATTGAGTACGCAAAATCTCTAAAACCTTCTAAGAGAGGCGAACTTGAAATTACCGACTTGAACAGAATCTATTTAGAAAAAGGCAAACTTAATGTCGAAAAATTTGGAAGAGGTTTTGCTTGGTTAGATACAGGAACACATAAGTCTTTATTGCAAGCAGGACAATATGTTCAGACAATTGAAGAAAACCAAGGAATTAAGATTGCCTGCTTAGAAGAAATCGCTATTCGTATGGGATTTTTAACAAAAGAAGAAGTAATAAAAAACATTTCTAAATACAAAAATAATGAATATTACAAATACGTTTTAGCACTCTAAATTAGTGAGTTAGACAATATCAAAAAATCCTTTAATGAGCATAAATATCATTGGAGGATTTTTTATATGTATCGTTTCTTTTTAGCGTTAATAATTTTGAGCGGATTTTTATCACAAGCTTTTGCGGGAACAAGAACCATTGTTACCAGAACCCCGATTTATAGTCCTTATTATCAAAGGAATTACGCACCTTGTCCTAACTACAGAAGCAGAAATATGTTTTTACCGGCAAGGCATAACGCTTCAATTTTCCCAGATATAAGTGATTTAGAAAAATATTCTATGAACAGAAGTTTTTCCGGCGAGAATGATATTCAGAGATTGCAAAGACTTGAAATGCAAGCCTTTGGTGCAATACAGCAAGGGGACATTCAATCCAGATATGAGAATGTTAGAGGAGCGATTTTAGCAAGACCCAAAGATAACTATAAGACCTCTCTTTTACGTGGCATAGGGAATTATTTTGCAGGACAAATGACAGGCTACACACCATCTCTGGGAAGTTCTTCACCATTTAATAACTCCGGATTTTCATATTATCCGTATCCGACAACCTATGACAACACTGCTGGCGTAGAATTCTCAAGCCCGTTCCACAGCGGTTATCGAGTAAATAATTATAGCACAGGTTCTTCAAGCGGAGTCCGAATCTTGGACTAAATAATACTGCGTTTAAGTCTTTCGGAACGATTTTCGCTTAGCAAGTTTTTGAGTTTCATGATAGCTTGTGCGTGAAGCTGCGATATTCTTGATTCAGAAACATTAATTGCTTCGCCAATTTCTTTTAGGGTCATGTTTTCGTGGTAGTAAAGAACCATAATAGTTCTCTCTCGTTCAGGTAATCTTTTCAAAGCGTCCTCCAGCTCCTTCTTAACATCCTTTTCTTCCAATTGTTCGTGAGGAGCCAAATTATGTGAATCCTGAATGGTATCAATAATTTCAATATCCCCGTCCGTTGAACCTTTTTTGTCATATATTGATGTAACGGTTGTGTCGTCAGACAGAAGCTGTTCGACTTTTTCTTTCTCTATTCCTAAATAGTTCGCAATTTCAGTGTTGGTTGCACTACGTCCGAATTGTTTTTTAAGCACCTCTTGTGCTTCTTTGACATCTTTAATCTTTTTACGCACACTTCTTGGCAAAAAATCTTGAGAACGAATCTTGTCAATTATGTTTCCTCTAATTCTTACAAGAGCATAGGTTTCAAATCTTGCACCCATTTTTGGAGTATATTTTTCTACAGCATCAATTAAGCCTTCCACGCCATAACTTGAAATATCTTCATATGAAAATGTTGGCGGAAGTGCAACTTTTACACGACCAACAACATATCTTGTAAGATATATGTATTGAAGTATTAGGGCATCACGGAGTTCCTTATTATTGTGGTCATCAAAATAACGAGTCCACATTTCTGTCAACTCTTCATTCGAAGCACGTTTTATTTTATTGTAAGAAGTGTCTAGTTCTTCCATCCCTCTGTCCTAATACATGTCTCATTCTATTGTAACGTTTTGTAACGAAAATACTATCGTGTATATGGATGAAATTGTTGTCATTTTACTAAAGAGTTGATTATAAGCGTTTTTCAAGGAGATAAGGGGATTTATTCCATTATTCCTATTTACAATAAATCTTGAAAAGATATGATAATATTATAGGCTTGAGTCGTAAACAAGAAATTTATAAAACTTATGAGAGTAAAGCCAAGGCTCAATGTAATCTGCGTAACATGCGACTATAGAGCTTACATCACAAAACATTGGGCGATCAAGGAAAGGATATAAATGGCTGAGTTTGAACCAAAGAAAATAAGCGTTATTATTCCGACCTTGCAAAGAGATGTTACCGTTTTGAATAATCTTATTGCAAGCTTTCTGAGAGATGACGCAGTTGGCGAAATTTTGGTCATCGATAATTCAACAAAAGGCTTTAATTACAATGACAATAGAGTGCGAGTGATTGTCCCACAAGAAAACATGTTTGTTAATCCAAGTTGGAACTATGGAGTAGAAAATTCTAAATATGAGTACATCGCACTTGCAAACGACGATATCAAGATTCCGGATAGACTTTGCACTAGGGTTTTGGAAAAAATTACGGATGAAATCGGTATTATTGGAATGTCATCAAAAAATGTTATTGACACTCGAGATAAAAATGGAAACGCAATTCTGGACATTAGCACCATAGAGCTTAATGAAGCCGAAGAAATTAAACTTGAACCAACAGAATTTAGAACATTAAGCTACGGAGTTTTGATGTTCTTTAAGAAAACAAGCTACGTCGAAATACCAAACGAATTAAAAATATTCTTTGGAGATGACTGGATTATAGAACAAGCAAAAAAACTCGGTAAACAAAACGCAGTTGCTGCTGGTGCCAATATCTATCATTTAGGTTCTTTATCTTCAGGCGAATTTACTGATTTTGGACGCAAGGAGAAAAAAATCTTCTTCAAACATCTAATTCCTTTTCATAAACGAATTTTTAGCATATACAAAAGCTACACTCACACTACATATTTTATTCTTTTCATGAGTTTTGCTATAAGGAGAAAAAATGCAAACAGCAACTAATCTTAAAAATATACCGTTCAACAAACCTCATTTTTCTGACGCAGAAATTAATAATGTAATTGCGGCAATTCAGTCAGGAAAAATTTGCGGAGACGGAAAATTTACACATCTTTGCAATGATTGGTTCAAAGAAAATATCGGCAAAAACACTCTTTTAACAACTTCTTGCACATCTGCTCTTGAGATGATGGCTATATTGCTTGATGCAAAAGTTGGTGACGAAGTAATAATGCCATCATTCACGTTTGTATCAACGGCAAATGCGTTTGTATTAAGAGGCTTAGTTCCTGTTTTTGTAGATATACGTCCAGATACTTTAAATCTCGACGAAGAAAAAGTTGAAGCAGCAATAACAGAACGAACAAAAGCAATCGTACCTGTTCACTACGCCGGTGTTGGTTGCAACATGGATAGACTAAAAGCTATTGCAAAAAAACATAACCTATATCTATTTGAAGATGCTGCACAAGGGTTTGGTTCAATGTACAAAGGACAGCACTTAGGAACAATAGGAGATTTAGGAACATACAGTTTTCACGAGACCAAAAATATAGTTTCCGGCGAAGGCGGCTGTTTGATTATTAATAATGAAGATTTTCTTGAAAGAGCCGAAATAATCAGAGAGAAAGGAACTAATCGTTCTAAATTTTTCAGAGGTCAGGTTGATAAATACACTTGGGTAGATATTGGCTCATCTTATCTTCCTTCTGAAATGATTGCTGCATATCTTTATGCCCAACTACAAAGAGCAAACGAAATTAACGGCAGAAGAATGGACATTTGGAACACTTATAACACCTTCTTTGAAAAATATGAAAAACAAGGGATTATCAGACGTCCTATAATTCCTCAAGATTGCACGCATAATGCTCATATGTACTATATTTTATTCAACGATTTAGAAACAAGAACAGAATTCATAAATTATCTAAAATATAATGGCATAACATCATCATTCCACTATATACCACTGCATTCTGCTCCGGCCGGTAAAAAATATGCAAGGACAAGTGGCGAGTTAGCTGTTACAAATAAAATAAGCGATACATTAGTAAGATTACCTATGTTCTATGATTTAACTGAAAATGAACTTAATAGAATATTAGCAACTGTAAAAAAATTTTTTGAGGAAGCATGAACATTATATCTTGGTTAAAACATTTGATTAAAGCGGAAGTCTTTGAAGCAAAAAGAGAGTATGGCTTTTGTTTGGAAGAATGGGCAAAGGCTGTTAACAAAGACAATGCTCCTTACAAGAAATTAATTAATTATGATGCTAAAATTTTATCAATCGGCGAAAAGATTGTTGCAAAAGAGAACAAGGATTTTGCACCAAAGGTTTTGCCGCCAAAAGTATTAATACTGACTTCTGAAATATATGATTCTGGAGGACACACTGAGTTAGCCATAAGATACATACAGAAGAATAATTCAAAAGAGGACTTGTATTTTGCACTAACTGCATTCCACAATGCATCTGAAACATCTGCTCCTACTAAATCAAAAGAATTAAAATCAGTTCTTGGCTCAAATTTTATAGAATTTGATGCAACGAGAGAGTTTGATAAAAAAGTTATAGAAATTTTCAACTATATAAAATCAAATGGGTTTTCTAAAATTATATCTAATATCCATATGTCCGATACTGTAGGCTGCACGATATTGGGGTTAATAAAAAAATACTCCGACATAGAAATCTCATTCTGGAACCACGGCGACCACTTTTTTGCACTTGGGACAACCTTTGCAGACGAAATTACGACTAGAGTAAAAAATGGCTCAGCTCTAACGCCATATTTAAAAAACAATAAGCATTGTACAAATGGTAGATTTATTATTCAATATGACAAAGCAAAGTTATTAACTAAAGACGAAATTAGGGAGATTCGTCAAAAACTGAATATTCCAGACGGAGCTTTTTTGACAATGACCGGATGCATTTTGAGCAAAGTAGGCAGAGATTATTATCAATTAATAGATAAGATGCTAACAAGAGATAAAAACATTTATCATCTGTTTATTTGCCCTAATTATCCAGAGAAAAAGGATAAAATTGAAAAACTGTTCAAACACAACCCGAGAGTTATTGTTATTGGAGCAACATCGGAGTTTGATAAATACATACAAGCATCTGATTTATATATAGATAGCTTCCCACAAGGCTCAGCTTTAACTCTTATTGATTACATAAAATACAAAAGACCTGTTGTTGTCAAAATAAATACGCAACATCCAATAAAGAGCTTTGAAGAATATTTGTATCCTAACTACGAGTACGCTTTCAAAACCCCTACAGCTATGCTAGACGGAATCTTGAAATTAGCGAATGACAAAAATGAATACACAAGAGTATCCGAAAAATGCTTTGATTACTTTATGAATTATTATCTTAAGGACTAATAATTATCTTATAAAATTAGTACGGATTTTTTCTTCAAGAGTTGGATGATTAATACCATTGGCTTTTCCAAGTTCAATACATTTCAGTATCCAAGCCATATTGTGTCCGAGGTTTCGCATAATTTGCAAACCTTCCAAATCTTGTTTTGCATCTTGTGCCACGTGACCGTGGATATTGTTCCAATAGTTTGATGAGACTATCGGCATATTGTTAATAGTAAAATATTTATTCAAGACATCAAAACTTGCTGTTGTGCCGGCTCTTCTTGCGGACGCAATAGCTGCCGCAGGTTTAAAAGCAAATGCAGAACTTCCTGCATAAAACACTCTATCTAAAAATGAAAGAATTCTACCAGATGGATGTGCGTAATAGACAGGAGTTCCAAATACAAAACCATCAAACCCTCTTGCTTTCTTTATAAAATCATTGACCATATCATTAAACACACACTCTCCGGTTGTTCTGCAAGCCTGACATCCGCAGCAATCTCTTATTTCCGGATTTCCAAGCTGAAAGATATCTGTTTCTATACCTTCTAGATTTAAAATTTTTGCAACTTCTTCCAATGCTAAATTTGTGCAACCATTTTTATGCGAACTTCCGTTTAATAATAAAACTCTCATTTTTCCCCCTATAATACTTTCTTCACACTGGAAAATCAAAGTCCGGACACACATTTAAGATGCATTCCCTGTAAAACTTGCCGATGGGGAGACTCGAACTCCCGACCTACTGATTACGAATCAGTTGCTCTACCACCTGAGCCACATCGGCACATAATTATTTTATTATGGTGAAGTTGCTTTTGCAAGAATAATTTATTGTGTTATGAGTTCAAACTCTATTGCCAAAAAGAGGAGAGGGAAATTTTAGATTACATTCATATTTTATAGACTTGAATTAATAGTTAATAAAAAGCTGGATCCTTCACACTAATCGTGTTCAGGATGACGTGAAACTATCGGTTTGGCGTTATTTTGAGATGCGATTTTTGCACCTTTACAGATATTTTAAAATAATTTTCCACTTTCCATTTTCAATTTTCCATTCACTCCTCACCCCCTAACGCCCAACTAGTAGTCTTTCTTCAAACCCAATATATTTACCCCCCACTTTATACGCTTGGCTAGTAGTCCCTCGTCAAACCGATTTCGTTTACCCCCCCCCTTGATATGGATTTTTTTTGTGTTAGTATTTAATCAAAATCCAACTTGATTAAGGAGTACGTATCGTGAAAAAAACAAGTTTTATACTTGCTATAGCTATAATGTGTACACTCAGTTGCGGGTGCATTTACGCCAATGGAACGCCGATTGAGAGTTCGATTGAAGCGTTTACAAAAGAAATCCAGAACAATCCTGAAGCTTCTTTAGCATATTCAAATCGTGCATCGTTGAAGTTTTTAAAACGTGATATTGAGGGTGCAATTGCAGATTTCGATAAAGCGATACAAATAAATCCTAATAACCCAGAGCTTTATTTAAACAGAGGTTATATCAAACAGATTGTGAATGATTTAAACGGTGCAATGGCAGATTATAATGCAGCAATAAAAATCAACCCGAAGTTTGCGTATGCGTATAATAACAGAGGGGTGCTTAAAGTTGCAATGAAAGATACACAAGGAGCTATGGCCGATTATGCAATGGCTTTGCAGTTAAATCCAAAGTATTCTGATGCGTTTTATAACAGAGCGAACTTGAAATATATGCTCGACGATAATAACGGTGCTTTAGAGGATTATAACAGTGCAATTGAGATTAATCCTAAGGATGCAGAAGCTTATAACAACAGAGGCGTAGTCAAGAAGCGACTTAACTTTAATGTTGGTGCATTGAGTGATTATTCGCAGGCAATTGCACTTAACCCAAATGATAGTATTGCTTATGCTAACAGAGGTCGTTTGAAGAAATTGTATTTTGATAACGAAGGTGCAGCTATCGATTTGGATCAGGCAGTTGCGTTGGCTGAAAATCAGGTATTTATCAAGAATGTTAAGCCGTTGTTGTCAAACGAAAGATATATTGCTGCAATACCGGTTGTTAAAGGAATTACTCCGGAAGTTATATCTCCGATTGTCAAATCAGAACGCAATGTTGAAAAAATTGCATTTGCAACTCCGCAACCTAGTTTAAAACCGTCTCAGTCTGTTGAGGAGATAAAAACAAAGGCTGCCAAGAATGTTGTTGAGACAATTACAGAAAAACCTGCTGCCGGTGTAATCAGTGCGGGAATTGGAACTGTAAGAGCGGCCGCATCACCGGAGATTACGACCAGTGCAGTTAAAAAGAACCCTACTACAAATGTTAAGTTGGCGGAAAGTTATTATATCCGTGGATTGCAAAAATGTGTGTTAAGAGATTTGCAAGGTGCGATTGCTGATTTAAACAAAGCTATTGAAAATAATTCAAACTATGCGGATGCTTATTATTATAGAGCAGCAATTAGAAAAGAATTGGGTGATAGCGAAGGCTTTAAGAAGGATTACTCAAAGGCTATCCAAATCAATCCGTCTTTACAGGCATTTAATGATTCTAACTGCTTATCGCTAATCAGATAGGTAAATAGTTTTGTCGGAGTGATAAATCCGATATGCAAAGATAATAAAAAAGACTTTAGCTTTTGCCAAAGTCTTTTTTATGGGGCGGATAGTGGGATTCGAACCCACGCATATCGGAACCACAATCCGAGGTCTTAACCACTTGACGATATCCGCCATAAGTTCCAACAAGATTAAGTATATCAAATAAATATTTTTTAGCAAGTAAAAAATAAAAAAAAGAGGCCGAAGCCTCTTTTATATTTTGATTAATCTCTAATTTATTCTCTGAAACATATAACCAATGCCACGAGCCGTCAATATCAACTCCGGATTAGTCGGATCTGCTTCTAATTTTGAACGTAGTCTTGAGATGTGAACATCTACTACACGTGTATCAATCCTGTGATCAGCCGGATATGACCATACGTGTTGCAAGATTTCGTTTCTAGAATATGCTTGACCTGAATTATTAACCAACAATTCTAACAAGCTGAATTCCATTCCAGTAAGTCTGATTCTTTCATTCTTTCTGAATACTTGACGTCTTGCTGTATCAATCTTAATAGCACCGGTAGTAATAATATTCTTACCGCCTTTTGAGCTTGAAGCTGTTGATGCGGTTGAAGAAGAAGCAGGAATAATTACATCCTTACTAATTGTTCTTCTCAATACAGCCTTAACACGAGCTTCCAATTCTTTAGGGCTGAAAGGTTTGATAACATAGTCATCAGCACCCAATTCCAAACCGGTAATTCTTTCTGAAACATCACCCAATGCTGTTAATATAATAATAGGAACATCAGATGTTCTGCGGATTTCACGAGTTACACCGTAACCATCCATTTTTGGCATCATGACATCTAATACTACTAAATCAGGATTTGTCTTGTTGAAAACTTCTACAGCTTCTTCACCATCTTCTGCTGTAACAACATCGTATCCAACCATCTTAAGACGAGTTTCCAAGATTCTTCTGATACTAGCCTCATCATCTGCTACCAATATCTTTTGGCGAGTACCCTCTTCTGTCGCCTCATGTAATTCTTCATTTTCTGCCATGCTACCACCTTTAAACTTGTATTTACAAAAATTTGAAATTCTTAATATTTATACATATATCTTAATAGAATTTAAAGTATTTTGCAAGGGGTAATTATAAAATCTTTTATTTTCGCTTGATTTTGCCATAAATAACTCTATCTATTCCGACCAAATCTTTTTCTACCACGATATTGCAAAAATCTTTTTCCATAAATTCCTTAACCGCTTCAGCCTCATTAATTCCAAGCTCAAACATAAGCCAGCCGTCAGCTTTAAGATATTTTGGTGCCTCTTGAACAATTTCTCTATAAAGTTTAAGTCCGTTTTCATCAGCAAAAAGAGCTTCCTTTGGTTCATGCATAACTTCCGGAGAAAGCACCGTGCCATAAGGAATATAAGGCGGATTAGAGACTATCATGCCAAATTTTTCGTCCTCACGGATTTTTTCAAACAAATTTGACTTCCGAAAAACGGCACGATTATTTATTCCAAGCTTCGTAACGTTATCCAAAGCTACTCTTAGAGCGTCAGATGATATATCAACGCCCAAAACCACGGCCTTTGTTTGTTTTGCGATTGTACAAGCAATACATCCGGAGCCGGTTCCGATATCCAGTACCTCTTGAATACCTTCCTCTTTAATAATTTCAATCGCTTTGCGAACCAAAATTTCCGTCTCATCACGAGGAATCAGCACGTTCTGATTAACTTTATAAAACTCGCCCATAAAATACGCTTCACCAATGATGTGCTGAATGGGTTTCCGCCCCCCAATTCTATCCAAAACCTTGTCCTTAAGTAGCGTAAGTTGGCTTTCTTCAAGAGTTTTACCCATCAATTTATCCTTAGCGGTATATCCGCAAAAATACTCCAGAAGCATTTCCACTTCTTTTTTTGCTTCATTCGCTTCAATCCCAGCATCAGTCAACATTTTTGTAATCATCTGAATGTTCATTTAAAATACTCTCAATCTCATTTCTCAAATCCAGTTTAGACAACTCTTCTACATTCTTTTTCTCTATAGAATATTTTTTGCAGAGTCTATCATAATAATAGAGCTGCTTCTTAGTAGGCTTTTCTTTAGACATTTTTACTTCTTGCAAAAACTTTCTTTTCTTCTTCTCAAAAGCCTTATTTGCTTCGATAATCGGTCTTTGGCGTTCTTTATACTCATAATACTTAACGCATTCTTTTATATAATCCTCTGTATCACGCAAAAATTCCGCATCATCAATAACTTCCACCAAAAACGGAAATCTTGAAGCATTTAATTCCAAATAATACCTTTCATCATCCAAAAATTTATCCATAATCTCAGAACAAGATAATTCAGGATTTTGTTTCACTAACGCTCTTAAATAATTACATACCCCGCTTTTTTGTGTTTTATCAAAGGCGGGGTATATTCTGTTTTTAATCTGGTACATTTAAACCAATTTCCTTTTCTTTCCTCTTTCCGCTTTAGCCACTTGAAATCGTCTACCAATTAAGCAAGTCCTCAACGCTAAATCGTCGTCCGCCCTCATTATTGACAAATTTCATAAACTTTTCTCGCATCGGATCCGTTTGATAATCCGATTTATACTTATGCTTTTCACGATGTTCCAATTCATGATTAGTTATAACAGCAAGTCTCTTTTTCTCATCTGTTGCCATTTTAAGCCTCTCTTATAGTTAAATATCTCTTATGTATATATAAAGTATTTAACATTTCAAAAATTGCCTTTTTTAACAGCTTATATTAAGAATTGTAACAAAGTCATTAAAATTTTTCAATTTTGTAAACATTTTGAAATATTGCAATACAAAAAAAAAAGATTTTTTGCTAAACTAATGTTGTATGTAATTGGAAGGAAATTTATGGACATTTTTTCGTTATTCACACTATGTGGCGGACTGGCATTCTTCCTATACGGAATTACTATTATGTCGTCCGGCTTAGAAAAGATTGCAGGTGGCAGGTTGGAGCGAATACTTCGCAAGGTAACCGCTAATCCTATTAAGAGCTTAGTATTCGGTGCAGGGATTACGGCAGCAGTTCAATCTTCGTCAGCAGTGACGGTAATGCTCGTAGGACTTGTAAACTCCGGTATAATGAAATTATCGCAGGCAATCGGAGTTATAATGGGTTCCAACATTGGAACAACAATCACAGCTTGGATTTTAAGTTTATCCGGCATTCAGAGTTCAAACTTTTTTGTTAGACTGCTGAAGCCGGAATCTTTTTCTCCAATCATGGCACTTATTGGTGTAATCATGATTATGGCAGCAAAGAGCAACAAGCGTAAAAACGTTGGTGCGGTGCTTACAGGTTTTGCAATTTTAATGTTTGGTATGGAAGTTATGACCGGAGCAATGGCTCCATTAGCTGATATGCCACAATTTACGCACATCCTAACAGCATTCACAAACCCTATTCTGGGCGTTTTAGTCGGAACTATCGTAACAGCGGTTATCCAAAGTTCAGCAGCTTCAATCGGTATATTACAAGCCTTATCAATGGTTGGCGGCATGACATTCGGAATGGCAATCCCAATCGTTATGGGACAAAACATTGGTACTTGTATTTCAGCAGTATTATCAAGCATCGGGGTTAACACTAACGCAAGAAGAGTTGCGGCTGTTCACGTATTATTCAACGTATTCGGGGTAGTAATCTGCTTATCAGCGTTTGAATTCGGAAATGTTATATTCAAGTTTGATTTTGTAACGAATTCAATTTCACCATTCGGGATTGCGATGGTTCACTCAATATTCAACATCGTAACCACCGTTTTATTATTCCCGTTCACTAAAGTCATTGAAAAATGTGCGGTTATGGCAGTTCCTGATAAAAAAGTCAAGGACAAGAACGTATTATTAGACGAAAGACTTTTGCTTGCACCTTCTTTTGCAATTGCGGAATGTGCTCGTCAAACTACCAAAATGGCTGAAATTGTTGAGTTCAACTTTATCAATTCAACCAAAATGTTAAAAAGTTTCCACTACAAAAAAGCGGAACAAATCAAGAATAACGAAATTAAAATTGACACTTATGAAGATAAATTAGATTCATTCTTAATCAAGCTTTCAGGGAAAGAATTATCTGAAGAAGATAACAACAAGATTTCTCAGTTATTGCTTGTTATCGGGGATTATGAAAGAATCGGAGACCACGCTTCTTACATTTTGAAAATTTCTGAAAAACTAAAAGAAAGCGAAAAAAAGCTTTCTCAAGATGCGGTAGATGAGCTTAAAGTCATTGTTCACGCCGTATCAGAAATCTTCATGATGGCGTTTGAAGCTTATAAGACTGACAACATCAAGCTTGCTCAAGAAGTCGAACCGCTTGAAGCAGTTATCAAGAAAATCATCAGAAAGGTTAAAAACAGACACATCCAAAGACTTAAAGAAGGCTTATGCACTGCTGAAGTCAGCTTTATGTTCTCTGATTTGTTGAATGATTTGAGAAGAATTGCTGCACACTGCGGGAACATCGCAACAAGTGTAATTCAGCTTCAGGACAAGACTTTAGACAAACACGAATACAATCACAGAAACAAGGACGAGGATATCGAATTTGTAAGCAAATACGAAGATTACAAATCAAGATATTCTGTTTCCAGACATAAATCTATTGAGGACTCTAAAGCTTAATAGTCCTGAAAATAGTAGAATATTTGTGAGAGCCGTAGTAAATAACGATTGAAACAAAATAATTTTCTAAATCGTTAACCTCTAAGTAGGATTGAATCGGCTCTTTTCTTTTTGTACTTTTGAAGTTGCCAAGAAAATCCAAAACGCCCATATGAATTTTTTGAGCCCTTGTATACTTAGGTTTCGGAATATGCTGGTCATAGAACATTTCTGGCGTATAATCTCTATCATAAACAGGGATTATGTATTTCACAACGCCGTTTTGTTTTAAAAGGATATACCAATTACCTTCGTGTTCTCTCGGAGTAAGCAAATAATACCCGGGCTCTACCGTTATACTCTTAAAATAAATAGGAGAATTTAGTCTTAGAAGCGGATACATAGACCAAGAAGTATCTTTCATATCATAATATTGCTCAGGGTCTATGTCGTGAAGATAAGAAAATGTCGGGACTTCCAATTCATTATAAATTTGGGCATAATCTTTCGTAGCCTTTGTTTTTACAGGCGGAATAACAACACCTTCCCCCTCTTCATCATTAAATGCATCCGCATCATTTTTCGTAGGAGCTGTATACAAATCCTCGTCATCGTCGTCTAAACTATTCGGATCAATATCATCATAAAACCCGGCAGGTGTACCGGCATGCCCGCCATTATCAGCAGGAGCGGCATATAATGACAAAGTAGATAACATTAATACGATTATTATAAAGCTCTTTTTCAACATACAATTATTTTAATGTAATTAGATAAAAAATCAAGATTCTTTACTTTTCTAACCTACTGCGGTATCATTTTTTTAGGGAGAAAAAGGATGAAAACACAATTAGAAAACATATACAATTCAGCAAAAGCTGACATCGAAAAAGCTCAATCTATCAATGAAGTCGACGAAATCAGATTAAAATATTTGAGCAGAAAAGGCGAATTTAACTCAATAAAAAAAGGGTTAAAAGATTTATCTGACGAAGACAAAAGAGTTGTCGGTGCCCTTGCAAACAAGATTACGCAAGATTTGGAAAGCTTATTGAAAGAAAAACACGAAGCTTTCTACCAAAAAGAATTAAACGAAAAACTGCAAAAAGAAAGAATTGACATCACTTTGAGCGGTAAATACATTCCAGAAGGCAAAGTACATCCGCTTACTTCCACAACAAACGAAATCGTTTCAATCTTCCAAAACCTTGGATTTTCGGTTGTTGCTCCGAATTTGTCACCTGAAGTTGAAACAGAATACTACAACTTTGACATGTTAAACGTACCGAAAGACCACCCGGCAAGAGATGTTCAAGATACTTTCTACGTAAAAGATATGCCTGGGGTTGTATTGAGAAGCCAAACTTCAGGAGCTCAAATCCACGTTATGGAAAACCAAAAACCTCCGATTAAAGTTATTTCTCCGGGGCGTGTTTACAGAAACGAAAACATTAACGCCAGAAAAAATAATTTCTTCCACCAAATTGAAGGTCTTTATGTTGATAAAGACATTACTTTTGGGGACTTGAAAGGCGTTTTAAACGAGTTTATCCGATTATATTTCGGTTCTGCTCGTCCAACTCGTTTCAGAAGCAGCTTCTTCCCGTTCACTGAACCATCTGCAGAAGTTGACGTTCAGTGTATAATGTGTCAAGGTAAAGGTTGCCGCACTTGCAGCGGTACTGGCTGGTTAGAAGTTCTTGGCTGCGGTATGGTTGATGTAAACGTACTTAGAGGCGTTGGTATCGACCCTGATGTATATTCAGGATTTGCGTTCGGCATGGGTGTCGAAAGACTTGCTATGCTTAAGTACGCAATTGATGATATCAGATTGTTCTTCAACAACGACAAGAGATTTTTAGAACAATTTAAATAATCTTAAAAATACATTGCAAAACACCAATCTTAATTCTATACTTGAATAAAGGTTGGTGTTTTATTATGAAAAGATTTATATTATTAATAACTGCAATATTGCTATTTTCCACTTTAAATGTTTTGGCAAAAGATAGCGAGCTTTTGAATTCAAGAGAAGTAGCAAAACAAGATAATCAAATTAGTGAAATCGGGTTCAAGATACTTAACGCTAATGCAATTCCATATAGAACCGTATTCACATACGATACAGCCAGAACAATTAACGCATACAGCCAATTCAGTAACAGAAAAATCGTTATGTACAGAGGAATGTACAACAGGTGCGATACAGAAGATGAGCTAGCAGCAATTCTTGCTCACGAGATTTCACACAGCGTTGACAGCTACCAAGGCCCGCTTAGAGGCTCACTATTTTTCGTAAATTATATGGTAGCTCCGAGAAAATACGAATCAAAAGCAGACAAAAGAGCAATTGATTATATGGTGAACGCCGGCTACCACCCTGTTGCAATGATTGTTGCCATGAGCAAAAATTTTCCACAAGGGAGATATGAAGTATTTTCAAGTCATCCGTTAGCAACAAGAAGAATGATGGAAGTTTACGAATACATTTACAAAAAGTATCCGGAATATCTTGTGAACAACAAATACCGTAAAAATATTTATTATCAAAACTTTTTACTCACATCGAAAGAAAACAGAGAAAAGTTTCAAGAAAAAGTCAAAACGAATTCTAACAAAAAGATAAGATACAAATAAGATGAAAAGAATTATCAGTTTAGCGTTAGCATTTTATTTTTCTATCGCTCAATCGTTTGCAATCATAACAGACGATTTTGTAGAGGAAACGTTGTCTAAAGACCTAAAAATCCGTAAATACACACCAACTATAATCGTCGATACATTCGCAGAATCTAACACTGCTAAATCTATACCAATTAAAAAAGTTAAAGTTGTAGAAATTTTACCTACAATAAAAGATAAAAAGGTTTATAAAAAATATATCGCATCAAATGATACAACTATCGGAATTAAGCTCATTCAACCGCTCAGCACAAAATCAAAACCTGAAGAAGGAAGTGAAATTTTGTTTGTGACAACAAAAGATGTCACACTTAAAGACAAATTTTATCCCGAAAACTCTATCGTAAAAGCAAGAATAGAAACAGTTTCGCCCAATGCAATGTGGGGTGCTCCGGCAGAAATAATCATCAGCAATTTTACTCTGGACGGAATTCCGCTAGAAGGCGAAATTTCTAAAATCGGGCATAACAATACTCTTTGGGTAAAACCAATATCCATTATAGGAGCAGTATTTGGCGGTTCAGGAATTATGTTTATGTTTATTCGTGGCGGGCACGCAAAAATTAAAACTGATGAAGTCTTTAATGTTTGTTATTAAACAATTTTTCTTCCAACTTAAGAGCCGTCTTTGTTTTAGCCAAACCACCCTGAGAAGTTTCCTTCAAAAGCGGTGACATCAACTGACCCGTAATTTTCAGCGTATCGACAATTTCATCCAACGGGATTTTGCTTTCAACTCCACATAAAGCGAGTTCTGCAGCAGTAACAGCATGCACTGCAAGAAAAGCATTTCTCTTTATACAAGGAACTTCCACCAACCCGCAAACAGGATCACACGTAAGTCCCAAAATATTTTTCATAGCTAAAGCGGCTGCGTTTATTACCTCATTAACTTCACCACCAA
Organism: uncultured Candidatus Melainabacteria bacterium; assembly: GCA_934754775.1. Lineage (GTDB taxonomy): Bacteria > Cyanobacteriota > Vampirovibrionia > Gastranaerophilales > Gastranaerophilaceae > CAG-196. Next base: position 20,043 of record CAKVIM010000010.1, read on the forward strand.
GCATTTCTACAAGAGCAGCCGCAGCCATTGATGACGCAACTCCGCATTCTGCTTGGCACCCTGCAACCGCACCCGCAAGTTGAACTTTGTTTGATACAATAAGTCCTACAATTCCGGCAGTCAAAAGCCCGTCTATCTGCTTTGATTCCGAGATTTTTCTCTCCTCAGAAACCGCAACAATTACCGCAGGTACAATACCACAAGAGCCTGCTGTCGGGCAAGCAACGATTCTACCCATTCTCAAATTTTCTTCTGCAGTAGCCAGAGCATAAGTTGTGATTTTTTCAAACACTTTACCGAACAAAGCTCCGCTTTGCTTAAAGCGTTTCGGAAGTTTGACACAATCATCACCACACCAATCGCTTATCGATTTTTCGGTAGAGTTGAGTCCGTTTTTTATAGAAGCTCTCATTGCAATCAAGTCCTCTAGAACCTTCAAGCGTATAACTTCAACGCTTGATTCCAACAATCTTGACTCCTCTTCCTGTGCAATTTCAAAAATCTTCTTAGATTTTTTGGTACAAATTGACTCAAGCTCTGAAAATGATAAAATCGCCATTATTTTAATTTCCTAATATTCGTTACAAAAAATACATCATCAATCTGTTTAACTTTATCGACAACATCATCCCCAACAGGGATATCAAGAGCTACATACATTGAAGCCGTGCCACCTTTTGAGCTTCTGTCGCAATGCAAAGAGGCAATATTAACCTTTTTCTTTTGGATAATATCACTCACTGTAGAAATCATCCCAGGTTTATCTTTGTACATCAAAAGCAATGTATCGTAGCTTCCGTCAATATTTACAGAAAAGCCGTTTATTTTGTTTATTCTAATTTCTCCGGCACCAACAGAGTCACCTGAAATTTTCATCTTGCCGTCATCAAAAATCACATCTACTGAGTTTGGATGTCTTGAAATATCTTGTCTGTATTCATAAGAATACTCGACATCTTTCACAATATCAAAAATATTCCTAATTGAAGCGTCATCCACTAAATACCCGAGAACTCCTGCTAGCAGCCCCTTATCAGTACCGTGACCAAAACCGGTTGTTGCAAAAGAGTTATAAAGTACAAATTTAACTTTTTTACATTTTTCCTTATAAATATTTCGTGCCATGAGCCCGAGCCTAACCGCACCTGCCGTATGCGAGCTTGATGGGCCGACCATAATCGGCGAAATTACAGAGAATAAAGATTTGGCTTCCATCGCTAGTAGTCTTCCTCTTCTTCTTTGCCCTCATTTATATAGCCATCCATAATACTGTAAAGAGAGCTTTGCCAATCATTATTCTTTTCAAGGAAAAAGTCCGCACCTCTTGCCTTGCTTTGTTGTTCAACTTCTTTTCTCGGAGAAGCGGTAATTACGCCAACAACAGTATTAACGCCATATGAAGCAGCCATTTTCTTAAGTTCTGTAAGCAGAATAAACCCTTCTCTTTCTGTCGGGATAAATAAATCCATCACAACATATTCATATTTACGTTTTTTGTATTTATTAACAGCATCATAGATTTCTTGAGAGCAATCGACATCAATATTAAATTGTGACAACAAAACTTTCAGCTGATAAGTGATAACGCCCAAGTCGTCAACAATAAGAATAGCAGGGCCAGTTGATTCAGTTTCTTCTTCAGCATTCGGAGTCAAAGCCTTACTAAAAATAGGTCTTTTTGCGTTTTCATTCAAGTCCCTCAATGTGTCTACGACATTAACCAATTGTTTTTTCAAATCAACTATATTAACATTTTGGGGTGGTTTAGCATTTGTTATACTATAAAAAAGTTCTAAAAATTCGTTATCTAAATCAACCGTCGCCATATTCGCTCCTATTATTTGACTTTGATTATATCATACCGTGCTGAAAAAATAAAGGCTTATCCTTTGTTTGGATTATTTATGTTTCAAGCTTTTTAGAGTATAATTTAAACTATGAAGAAGTTATTACTGGTTTTTATATTATCAACATTCTTAACTCCGTGCTCTATGGCTGAAAGCAGCCCAAAATTTAGTCTCGGAATATTTCATAATGATTCAAGAGCAATAAAATCTGTTCTGAATTCTCAAGTAAGATACGCTAATCGTACAAATTTCAACAAATTTATTGCTACATATGATACAAACTACAAGAATTCTGACGGATTTGATTTAGAAACATATTCTAAGCTTGTAAAAGAGATTTGGGAAAGTTACGACAAAATCAAATATGGAATAAAGATTAAGGACGTTGCAGTTGATGACGACACTGCAACCGTAAGCGTTATCGAAACATCTTTTGCTAATATGCCTGCTTCCGCTCACATGGACGGCGTATTGAACAGTGAATCTGATAGCATTTACAACCTAAAAAAAATAAACGGCAAATGGAAAGTGGTTTCTGATTCCGTGGTTTCAGAAAAGACTTCTATGCTATACGGCGAAGCCAGAAACCTTGACATCAAACTAACTGCACCGGAAGAAATTCAGCCAAACAAAGAATATACAGCAACTTTAGAGTTTGAGCCGCCAAAAGATACAATTGCGATAGCTTCTATAGCAAACGACAAAGTTGAATATCCGCAAAAACCGACAAAAGAAGTTTTCAGAAAACTTCCGGAAGACAATATTTTAGAAAGATTGTTTGTATCTAATTCCGATAACGTCAATGAATATATCGTAGCTTCAATAGGTTTAACAAAAGCAGATGTATCGGATTTAAGCATAAAACTTAGCTTAACAGGGTTTGGATACCAGATAACAAGAGTTAACGTTGTTCCGCCAAAAACAAATGAGGAGAAAAATGACGAAAGCAAGTAAAATAATATACTTCATCATATCTGTTATATTTTTTGCATTGTTTGATACAGCTTGCTCTGATTTTGTCATAAAAAACATAAACAACTTACCACAAAACAAAATCCTTGATTTAATCTTCATCCAAAATTCCGGAGCCGCATTTAGCATACTTGAAAACTACAAGCTGCTTCTGATTGTGTTCGCAATAATTGCAATCCTCGGAATATTTTTCTACATAATAAAACATGCAAAGCAAATTTCTACAATGACAACCTTTTGGTTCGCAATGCTTGCTGCCGGAATCTTCTGCAACATGTACGAAAGAATTGTTTTCGGATACGTTAGAGATTTTTTCAAGCTTAACTTCGTAAACTTCCCTGTATTCAACATTTCAGACGTTTTTATCAACGTCAGCGTTTTTGTAATAGTTATAATGATTATAAATAATGAAATTAATAATAGACGAACTAACAGATGAAAATAGAATTGACGCATACCTTGCGGATTTAATGAGTGATTTTTCACGCTCAAAAATACAATCAGAAATCAAAAAAGGTGGAGTTCTTGTTAATTCAAAAATCGTAAAACCTTCTTACTGCATTAAAGAAGGCGATGTTATTGAATTTAACGCAACCTCCGAGGTCAAAATCGAACCTGAGAATATTCCGCTAAACATAGTTTGGGAAGACGAAAATATGCTCGTTGTAAACAAACCGTCCGGCATGCTTACACACCCCACAACTGTTGAAAAAAGCGGGACTTTGGTTAACGCACTTCTCTTTAAATACGGCGAAAATCTATCTGATATAAACGGCGAATTCAGGCGTGGAATACTTCACCGTCTTGACAGAAACACTTCGGGATTGCTTATGGTAGCCAAGAATAACGACACTCACGACTACCTTGTAAAAGAGATGAAGCAAGGCGGAATGACTAAAAAATATTTGGCTGTAGTTAAAGGCGTGATTGAGCAAGATGAGTTCACAATAAACAAACCAATCGGAAGAAATCTCCGTCAACCGCAGAAAATGGCAATTATCGAAGGCGGAAAAGATAGTATTTCCGTGGTTAAAGTTCTAGAAAGGTTTAAAGACGCAACGCTCGTTGAAGTTCACTTAATAACGGGACGCACGCACCAAATACGTGTTCACATGGCAAGCATCGGGCATCCGGTATACAATGACACACTTTACGGCTTCGGGAAAATGAAAATCAAAACAGAAGAGCAAGTATTGCAATCATACAAGCTTGAGTTTCCGCACCCGTTCGACGGCGAAAAAATTGCTCTTGAGATACCGACGGACGAAAAAATAGAAAAAGTTCTAAACTACTTACGCTCAATTGCTTAACGCAAGCCTTGCTCTGGGTGAGCAGAATTTGATTTCACAATCTCGTAATACTCGTTTTTGTCAATATTTACGCCCATATTTTTCGTATCAATCGTAAATTTCTTTTTCTTCTTCGGTTTATAAGGATTCTCGAATGATTTCATTTCCTTCACCTACCTGAACAATTGTTGGTTTATGAGTTTTAATTTCTTCCGGCGTCAAATCAGCGTAAGTCACAATAATAATTTTATCCCCAACTTGAGCTTTTCTAGCAGCTGCACCGTTTAAACAGAAGCATTTTGAACCACGTTTCCCCTTAATAGCATAAGTTTGAAAACGTTCGCCGTTATTAATATTCAAGATTTCTACTTTTTCCCATTCCATAATTTGAGCTTGTTCTAAGAACTCTTCATCTATTGTTATTGAGCCAACATAATTAAGATTTGCGTCCGTAACTGTCGCTCTATGTATTTTTGAATTTAAAAATTGTCTTAACATATCTACCTCGCATCCTATATACTACCACGAAAATTAATTATGTGGGTGATGAATATTTTTTCCATTAGTTTAAACTGATATAAAAGGAGGGGGAATAATGCTTGATTTATACATTTTAGAGGATTGTCCTTATTGCAAAAAAGTTCTGACATTCCTAGATGAAATGGGAATAAAATTTAATAAAATCGACATCATAGATAAAAAAAACGAAGACACCCTAGTCCAACTCGGTGGCAAACGCCAAGTTCCGTTTCTGGTCGACAAAGATAGAAATATTCAGATGTATGAGTCCGGAGATATCATAGAATATCTAAAAACGATAATCTAATACCATAATACCTTTTTCTTTACAATCCTGCTAAAATAAGGCAAACCCTCAGAGCACAGGACTCTGAGGGTCATTGAAAGGACCTTTATTATCTCTATTATTATTTCTATTTAACACTCACTAAATCAAGTTCAAAGCGATTGAAGGCATTTGGTTAGCCGTTGCCAACAATGTTGCTGTTGATTGTTGTAGTATTTGATATTTAATATAATTTGATGATTCAGTTGCTACGTCAGCATCCTTGATTGTTGAGTTTGCGTTTACAAGGTTTTCTCTTTGAACATCTGTTGAATCAATTGCTGAATCCAATCTGTTCATGTATGCACCAATTTTTGTACATCTTAGAGAAATATTATCAATAGCATAGTCGATTTGGTCAATAAATTCACGTGCAGAGTTATCATTTCTATAAATTGCTTTACACATGTCTTCAATTGAAAAAGTCTTATCCTTAGCCAAAGTAGCACTTGCTTTGCCTTTTGCATAAGTAATTGTGCCATTTTCTGCCATTGCTGCTGCCAAAGCTGATTTATAGTAACCATCTTTGTACTTAACTGTTCCGTCAGGATTCTTTTCTGGTTCACCATTTGAATCAATTACTCTAGCTCTGTAGATGAAACCATTAGCAGCATCTTCTGCATCTTTTGTTTGTAAGTCTAAATACCCTTCAGGATTTCCGCTTGCATCTTTTTTATTAGCAGAACCAAAACCAAAAATTACAGTTGATTTTGCACTAGCGAATAAGAATGCATCCATCTTAATAACGCATCTTGCGTCTGAATACAAACCAACTTGCAAGTTGATATCAGTTTCTCTTGAACCATCAAGCAAATATGTATCATTGAAATCTGTAATCGTACATAGACGGTTGATTTCATCCATTCTTTGAACAACTTCGGTAGCAATTGCGTTCAATGATGCTGAACCATAAGTACCGTTCGCTGCTTGCATGGTCAAATCTCTAATTCTTTGTAAGTAGTCGTTAATGATATCCAAAACACCTTCTTGAGTTGTTAACATATCCAACCCCATTTGAGCGTTTGTTTCAATAATGTCATAACCACTAACTTTAGCTTCCATTCCTGCAGACACTGCATAGCCTGCTGCGTCATCCTTGGCTGAGTTTATCTTGAAGCCAGTAGATAATCTCTCCATTGCTGTGTTCATTCCCTTAGTAGCACTTCTAAGGTTTGATTGACAGGTCAAAGATGACAAGTTTGTGTTAATTGTAATCGTTGATGTAGCTGTCATAATAAATTTCCTTTCAATAAATTTATATTTTTTGCCTTTCTCTTTTGTTTACGGCAGAAATTTTTTGAACTTTACAACTTTAGTTGGAGAATCATCCATTTGGAGGAGATAGACATAACATTAATGTTCAAAACAAACGTCATTCGCACCACGAGCTGTAATCTTTAGCACCACGAGCGTCCCTTAGCGAGTGCAAGAGTGCAGGCTCTGCCTGCTACAGCCATTTGAACCACGCTCGTCAGAGCGTAGGAACATTAGCCGAGGTTCTCTTTCTTTTGGTATCTTTTCTTTCTCTTTAATTGCTTAGGCAAAGAGAAAGAAAAGTACATTTAAGGAACTTTTTTATTTCAAAATAGTTCTTCATTTTCTTTTCTTTATTGCGAAAAAAGAAAAGAAAACGAAGCAAAAGAAAAGAAATGACGCACTGTTTTCTACAACCTTACGGTTGTGGATTGAATGGCTATTGCAGGCAGAGCCTGCACTTTTGCACTCGCTATCGCAGCTGGTCGCTGCACGCTCGTGGTGCGAATGATGTTCTACAGATTGTTATTGGGGTGAAACCCCAACCTACTCGCTCGTGGGGTATAGAGATGTTTGATTTAGATTTTTAAAATATGGCATGTCTTTCAGACATGCTCATCTCATACTAAAGTTATAGAACTAGCCATGTGGTCCCCACGATTGACTAATATAAAACCACATTCCAAAAAGTTATTTTATCTTAGTAAGGAGATAAAATATGAAACTAGAACACTCAGAAACACTACAATGTCTTGTAAACGCATTTGCAGGAGAATCACAAGCCCGCAACCGTTATACTTTTTACTCAAAAGTCGCCAAACAAGAAGGGTATGAGCAAATAAGCCAAATATTTCTAGACACGGCTTCTAACGAGCAAGAGCATGCCAAACTATTCTACAAACATATCCCAAACTCTGAGCATCTAACCGTTACAGGTGCTTATCCGTTCTTTTTCGGAAACACTCATCAAAACTTGATGGCTGCAGCATCAGGCGAAAGAGAAGAGTGGGAATTTTTGTACAAAAATTCGGCACAAGTAGCGAAAGCAGAAGGGTTTGAAGATATAGAAAGATTGTTCAGCAATATTTTAGAAATAGAAAAACACCATGCCCACAGATTTGAGCTTCTGGCTGAAGAAGTTAAATCAGAAAGCGTGTTCAAAAAAACTGAAGTCAGACAATGGGTTTGCAGAAAATGCGGACATATCCAAATCGGGAAAGAAGCTCCTTGTGAATGTCCTGTATGCTCGCACCCGCAAGGATATTTCGAAATCTTTAACGAGAATTTTTAATAATAAATTTAATGTTACAAAAGCTTTACATATATTAATGTAAAGCTTATTTTTTTGTATAATTTTATCCATCACTGGAATTAATTTAGCGGAGAACTTTTTATGAAAAAGAACAATATTAAGGCATTAGTCTGTATTGCGGCACTCGTGAGTGCAATGTCTGCAAACGCAGTTCTCGCAGACGATTTGACAATTTCTCAAGGCGAGAATATAACCCACGGAGCATCCGATCCTACGTCTTATGACAATGTAAACAATGCAGGTACGTTTTCTAACGAAGCTCAACTTGATATAAGCAATACACTTACAAATAACGGAATATTGAACAATATTAACACAATCACTTCCAACACAATCATTAATGAAATCGGTAGTGAATTCAATAACAAAAATAATCTCGGTACTTCCAATAATTCTGTTAACAATCTTACTAACAACGGATTTTTTAATAACGGAGAAACTGGAAGCACAGGTAACATCTATGCCAATAACGTAACAAATAACGGAGATTTTACCAATAATAACAGTAATATATCTATAGATAGTAGTTTTACAAACGAAGGAACTTTCACAAATGAAGCCGGCAACATTCAAGCTAAAAATGCGAACGACGGTAAGTTTGAAAACAACAATAGCTTCGTAAACAATGGCGGCAACATAACTATTGGTGAAATTATCAACAAAGGAACGCTAAACAACAATAATGGCGGTGGTAACATTACAGGCTCTCTAAGTTTCACAAATGAAGGCGAAATCATTAATAACGGTGGATTCCTTAACACAGCCGGAACATTTAAAAATACAGGCAATATAATAAACAAAAGCAGTAGTACAAACACCTCTTCTATAATTGCAAAAGAGATTGTAAACAGTGGAAGCGGAGTTATTGACAACCTTGCAAATATCACTGCGAATACAAATTTTACAAATAGTGCAACCTATACTAATGAGAGCGGAGCAAATCTTAACGCCCCAAATGTTGATAACAGCGGAAAATTTACTAACAAAGGAACCGTTACTTCTGACAACTTTACTAACAGCGGTAACGGCAACGTGACAAACTCCGGCACAATCGCTGCGTCAAACAGTTTCACAAATAGTGCTACATTCACTAATGAAACTGGCGGAACACTTGATTCACCTACCATCGAGAACAGCGGAAAGTTTACAAACAATGGAACTGTTAAATCTACTGATTTTACTAACAGCGGTAACGGCAACATAACTAATTCCGGCACAATACAGGTTACTGACCTCAACAATGCGGCTAAAATTGTAAATAACAAAACATTTATAGTAAACGGTTCAAATAACACAACTCAAAACAGTGGTTCTATCTTAAACAAAGGTACATTTGATTTTGGTACCGGTTCAGGAAACAAGCTCTTAAACACCGGTAGTTTTGTCAACGATGGCGGGTTGCTTACAAATGTAATTGTTAATAACACAAATACATTAATTGCTCAAAACTCTGCAACAATGGATATTGAAAGTCTTACAAACACCGGCAAAGTAGACTTAATTAACGGTTCAAAGCTCATTCTGAACAACCAAGTCGGGGATTTAGGCGGAACCTTTAATGTAATAGGAAATTCTCAATCAGGCGATACCAACCAGTTAACTATCGTAAATGGAGATAACAATTTCGTTGGAGATTTAAATCTGGGGAACGGACAAGACAAATCAGATTTATTAATCAACAACGTTAAAATTACAGAAGATGCGGTTGTTAACATTAATCAAGGCGGCAAGCTTCTTGTAAGCAACGATTCTGAACTTAACCTAAACGACGGCGACAATGTTAGCGGCGACATATCTGTCTATAAAGACAGCACAACAGGCAAAGAAGGGACTATTAATCTTAATAACTTCACCTTAATGACAGGAAGTAAATCCTCTCAAGAAGGAAGCGATATGCCTTATTACTCACAAGTCGGCGGAACTTTGAATTTATTAAACGGTTCAAAATTAGGTCTTGGCGACTCTGCAGCTATGAATGGCGGCACATTAAACATTGATGGCACATCTCAATTCCTTGTTACGTCAGAAGCTAACGGGACTAAGAATAATTTCTTGGATAATCTAATTATCGCTGACGGCGGTAAGTTCGGAGCAATGAACGGCGGTGTAGCGGATTACGCAATCGGAAATATCCAAGTAAACGGAACTACGGACTTCACTATCGATGTCTACGCAAGAACAAATACAAACCACATGTTCGCAACCGATTTATTTAACGGCAATGCACTTACAGGTGACGGCGTAATCAACGTTGCGGATTGGAGTTTAGGCGGCGATATCTTTGGTTGGGATGCTCCAATCGATAGAGATTTTAATTTAGGTAACATTTTTGATTACCAAAACATCGCCCCGACAGTTAAGCTAACTGCAACAAAGAAAGAAACATTCACTCCAATCGGTTGGTATCAACTTAACAACCACAGCGGAATTGATGGTAATTACACATTGAACCTTACAAGATTTAATCCGCAAGTATACAGAGGTCAAGTTACAACCTTATCTCAATACATGAACCAACTTGCTATTGATGATATGTTGTTCAACCACTCAATGTTGCTTCCAAGCTTCAAGGATGACGATTTGTCCGACAACGGAGCTATGGCAAACAGATACGCAGCTGCAAATCCACTATACGCACCTTACCAATACTCTAAAAAAGATGGCGGGCTATGGTACAGAATGTATGGAACATTTGAAACTCTTCAAATGAATCAAGCAGGCTTAGGCAGAGTCGGAAACAACGCTTACGGAACAATAATCGGTGCTGACTTCGGACTTAAAGAGCTTAAAAACGGTTGGAAATTTATGCCAACTGCATACATCGGATATAACGGTGCTCACCAATACTTTGCCGGCATGGGTGCTTACCAAAACGGCGGTCAAGCAGGTTTCTTAGGAACATGGTACAAAAATAACTTCATCTTAGGCGGTTTAGTATATGGTGGTGTTTATCAAAACAGCATGGATATTGCAGGTCACACAGATAACACTTTCAACTACTTCGCCGGTGCTTCTGCAAAAGGTGCTTACAACTGGAGATTCCACAGAGATTGGGTGTTGCAACCTAACTTAATGCTTGCATACAACTTCTTCGGGCAACAAAACTGGCACACTGACTTCGGTCAAATGGGTATGATGTCCGGAACTCTTAACGGAATTAACCTTGCTCCGGGACTTAACCTAATCTGGGAAAAAGAAACCTTCAGCATCTACGCAACTCTACAATACATGTACAACCTGAACGGGGCTGTTGACGGCAGAGCCGGTAACGTTAGCCTTCCACACTTATACATGGATAGAGGATATATCCAATACGGTTTCGGGTTCACAAAACGCTTCGCAGACCGTTTCTCCGGATATTTCCAAACGGTATTCAGAAACGTCGGAAGAACCGGTGTTGGTTTCCAACTCGGATTGAATATCAAAATCGGAAAATAAAAATTGATTTACTGAACGTTCCCGCCGAATTCGTCGGGAACGTTTTTTGTTAATTGAATGTTAACATTTATTAAAATTATCTAGCGGTGTACTGCATGGTTAATATGTTTGTAATACAATACAAACGGGAGATTAGTGTGATGTTAAATAGTGCAGTCGAGTTTATTAAAGAGAAAATTGGCGATTTTAAGCCGGAAGTTGGTATTATCCTTGGGTCAGGGCTTGGTGATTTAGCGGACGAATATTGCCTAAAATCAATTTCGTATTCAGAAATTCCAGGGTTTGAAGCCTCAACAGTTTCCGGACACAAAGGACAGTTAGTCTTTGCGGAGATTAACGGCAAAAAAGTTGTTATGATGCAAGGGCGTTTCCATTTTTACGAGGGTCATTCAATTCAAAAAGTCGTTTTTCCTGTTAAAGTTATGAAGAAATTGGGTGTAAAAACCCTTATCGTAACCAACGCAGCCGGTGGAGTTAATCCTAATTTCAGACCGTCTGATTTGATGATTATAACCGACCACATCAACTACATGGGCGTTAACCCGCTAATAGGGCCAAATGACAACTCTATGGGCGAAAGATTCCCTGATATGAGCGAAATCTACACTCCTGAGTATGTTGAGCTCATCAAAAAAGTTGCAAAAAATCAAAGCATTGACATTCAAGAAGGCGTATACATGGCACTTACAGGTCCTTCTTACGAAACGCCTGCTGAAGTTAAAATGGCTCGTATTATCGGTGCAGACGCTGTCGGAATGTCTACAGTACCTGAAGCCGTTACAGCTTGCTGGGCCGGCATGAAGGTTATCGGACTAAGCTGCATCTGCAATTCAGCAGCAGGAGTCAGCACAGTTGGACTTTCTCACGCAGACGTAATCCACGCAGCAGGGGTTGCAAAAGACAAGTTCAAAAGATTGGTTAAAGAAGTTATCAGGGAAATATGAGATTAGACAAGTTTTTAAAAGTTTCCAGATTAATCAAACGTCGCACCGTCGCAAACACAGTTTCAGAAATGGGACGTGTGCTTGTTAACGGGAACAGTGCCAAACCGGCAAAACAATTAAAAGTCGGCGATATCATAGAGATTGAATACGCTTCTAAAACCGAAAAAGTTGAAGTTTTAGTAATTCCAACAGGAAACGTAAGCGTGCAAGACGCTTCCTCACTATACAAAATTTTAGAATAAAACAGGATTTATAATGACTATTATTAACGAACATTTTTCTATTAACACTAATGGTAACAACGATATTATTAACATAACAAAGCATGTGCAAAATTGCGTTTACCAACACGCACTGAAAGATGCGTTGGTTTGCGTTTCAGTACAAGGAAGCACATCCGCAGTTACAACAATTGAATATGAAAGCGGGCTTGTTCAGGATTTACAAGAAGCATTAGAGAGAATAGCACCAACAGGCAAAGAATATCATCACGATGAAATCTGGCATGACGGAAACGGTTATGCACACGTTAGAGCAGCTTTAGTCGGAAGTTCCGTAAACATTGCACTTAAAGAAGGGCTGCTCAATCTCGGAACTTGGCAGCAAGTCGTTTTGATTGACTTTGACAACAAAGAACGCTCAAGAAATATTACGGTACAAATTGTATGTTAAACCTATACGTCACATCCTCAAAAAGAAGCGAAGGAAAGACTTTTATAACCGCAGGAATTGCAGCCACAATGCAGAGCCTGGGCTATTCCACCTGTGTATATAAGCCTATCCAAACTGCGGGAATTGAGCGTAACGGGTTTATGCAATCGCCGGATTTAACGTTCATCAAAACGATTGACCCATACATAGACACACATTTTTCATACCTGTACAAGACAAAAACGGAACCGCTCATCGCTGCCGAATCAGAAAACGAGATTATTGATATTGGGTTAATTAATCGAGAATACCAACGGATTTCGGGAGTGTCTGATTGCGTACTGCTAGACGGAGATAGCGGTTTAATGAGTCCGATTGCTACCGGATACCAAAATATCGACATGATAAAATTATTAAATTTGCCGGTACTACTGGTTTTAACACCGAACGAAGAGTCTATAAACGACACGCTATTATCAATTACAGCTCTTCAAGAAAAAGGTTTGACCGTAAGGGGTGTGATTATAAACAACATAACGGAAGATACCCCAAAATCGCTCATTACTTCTATTTCTCGGGTTATTGAAGAATATTCAAATGTCAAAATTCTTGGGCTTGTGCCACATCTTGAGCAAGGTTTTTCTCCTGAAGATTTAATCACTGGAATATTAAACGGAATTGACATAGAAAGCGTGTTCAACGTTAAAATAGAAAAATTGGAATTATGATTATAACAGCCGGAATATACAAAGGACGCAAGCTTGCAGTCCCAGATAAAAGTATAACAAGACCAACTCTTTCTCAAGTCAGAATGGGCGTTTTTAACACGCTCTATTCAATTATGGGCGAGTTTGAAGGTAAAACCTTCCTTGACCTGTTCGGCGGTTCCGGCATTATGGGTTTAGAAGCCTTATCAAGAGGTTTTAGTCGGGTAAAAGTTTTTGAAAAGAACCCTAAAGCTGCTCAAATTATTCGAAAAAATTACGAACAATTGGGACTAAAAGCAGATTTAGCACAAGGTGACAGCGTCAAGTTAATTGAAAAATTTGATGAACACTTTGATGTCGTCTACATTGACCCGCCGTATTTAAGCGGAATTTACGAAGCTATTTTACCAAAAGTGAATGGCGAAATAATAATTGCTGAGCATTCTGAAAAAATGCTATTTGAAGGATTTACGCTCCTCAAAGAGAAAAATTATGGCGGAAAATTAATCAGTTATCTACAAACTCCGACAAAATAACATTACTCAAAAGAACTCCACGTAAATTCAAGCGATAACCACACGGCGTTTTTTCAAAAAATTCGGAGTATTGTTTAAGAATACCAGAGTATTTTTTCTCAAAATCGACACCAAAGCGTTCTTGAATTCGCTCAATATTTATCCCTTCGGTTTTTCTAAATCCGAGAAAAATTTCTTCTTCCAACTGCTCTTTCGGAGTCAAAATATGCCCTGTTTCGTGCGTTGCAGGGTTTTGCATATAATCTGCTATACTCCTATAATTTGAATACCTAACTCCGTCAACATATCCGTGAGCAGCAACTCCAAATCCATAATATTCATCATTATTCCAATAATTGAGGTTGTGTCTGGATTCGAATCCCACTTTCGCAAAATTACTCACCTCATAGCGAAAAAATCCACGCTCTTCCATTCTGCGATTTATAAGTTCGTACATATCTGCCTGAATATCATCATCAGGAACCTCGGGCGGATTCTTTCCCCAGAAAGAATCCGCCTCAATCTTAAGCCCATAGGTTGAAAGGTGCTTAATATCAAGACTTAAAAATTTATCTAAATCTGAGTTTAATCCTTCTAAAGTCTGGGTCGGTAAGCCATATATCAAATCAAGACTTATATTATCAAAACCGGCCTTTCTTGCTAAATCAATTGCATTGACGATTTGAACAGAATTATGGCGTCTTCCGATTAATTTCAAAATCTCATCATCAAAAGTTTGCGAGCCCATGCTCAATCGGTTCACACCAATGTTTTTTAATCCGCTTAAATACTCAAACGAAGCGTCATCCGGATTAATCTCCACCGTTAATTCATAGTCTACTGAGAGTTTAAACTTTTTAACAACCTTTGCCAAAAGTTCTACAGGAACCAAAGAAGGTGTTCCGCCGCCAAAATACAAAGTGTTTAAGCTTTCTCCCTGATAATTGTCAGAAATATCTCTAAGAAGAGAAAACATATAGCCCGTAATCAACTCCGGTTTATTAAAAGAAACAAAAGAGCAGTACTTGCACTTTGATTTACAAAACGGAATATGGACATAAGCACTTTTTGGCATAACTACTCATCCAATTTAATATAGTTAGTATCCCAACGCAAATCGATATATTTAACTTTTTTGTTTAACATCTTAACCTGCGGAAGAAGTGACGGAATTCTGTGTATCTTATCGTAAGTACCCGCATTAAAGCTGCCCAATCTGATATTTGCAGTAGGAATTTTTACATAAACATCACGTGGGTTTCTATAGTCAATATACTCAACCGCTTCGCCTGAATCCATTTCAACAGTTGCTGCCAATTTTTTGAAATTGCTAATTTTTGTTTTATCCCAGTTCCTATAATCATCTCCACTGCCGTATGTTATAACCCTAACAGCCTTAAAATCAGGACTTAATGGCATATAGTCACGTCCGATAAGTTTGCCGTCAGAAGAGAAAAACGCAATCGGCGGAACTTTTTCATCCGGAGCAATCGTAATTACCGGAGTTCTTTCAATTACAATAATTTGCATCCTCGCAGGAAACCAAAAACGCCTTATATAAACATCTTGAATCGGATCAAGCTGCATAATGCTCTTTTTCAAATGGTCAGTCTTAACCATAAAAATCGGTTGTAACGGAACTTGATTTCGTCTTAGGGCTGATAAAATTTTCTGCGAAGGGACAATCCTATTATTCACAATCTCCAGAGCAGGACTATTCAAGCTATCAAAAGCATTTGTGTGCAATCTCCATTGCGGAAGTTTCAGAATAAATAACCCAAAACAAATCATACCCACAACGAGAATGAGTTTCCACAAAGAACGCAACTGATTGAGGCGTCTTTGCGAACGTCTTACTTGACGCTGCATTTTTGCTTGCTGCAAACGTCTGTTCTGATGATATCTGGGATGTTGTTGTCCTTCGTTTGACATTATTTATTTAACCCTACACTATTAAGTATCATTAAAACAAGATTGTCATAATCAATGCCACAAACCTTTGCTTGAGCAGGCAAATCACTGGTATCAGTCATTCCCGGGTTTGTGTTTATTTCCAAGAAATAAGGTTTGTCGTCTTTTACCATAAAATCGACTCTTGAAACGCCTGAGCAACCTGCGGTTTCGTGTGCTTCAACCGCAAGCTTTTTAGTTAATTCTGTTGCTTCTTTAGATAAGCCTGTTGCGGGAACGATAAATTCTGACAAGCCTTTTGTATATTTTGCATCAAAATCATACCATTCAGTTTTTGTTCTTATTTCCAAAATTTCTGTAGCAAATGCCTTGCCATCTTTTTCTAAAACACCAACTGTGATAAAAAAGCCATCAATAAATTCTTCTATCAAAACGTCATCATTGTATTTTAAAGCTTCTTCATAAGCGGCTTTCAATTCTTCCGGCTTATTAACCTTTGTCATACCAAAGCTTGAACCTTCTGAAACAGGTTTTGTAATCAACGGATATTGAAGTCCTTCAACCGCCTTCATCAAATCTTCGCCTTTTCTTACAAAAGCTGATTTAATAAGCGGAATATTTTTGTTAGTCGAAAGAACTTTTTTTGTGTATTCTTTGTTCATACAAATTGCACTAGACATAACACCGCAGCCTGTATAAGGTATTTTCATGATTTCTAAGACACCTTGAATACAGCCGTCTTCACCATATTTGCCATGAAGAGTATTATAAGCGTATTCAAAACCCTTTAAATCATTCATAACGTTTGGCGAAACATCAACAATTTCAGCGTTTTTGTAACCCAATCTGTGCAATGCACCCAAGCAGTTTTTGCCGGAACGTAATGAAACTTCACGTTCAGACGACATACCGCCGCATAAAACTGCTATTTTTGCGTCTTTGTTTTGTATAGTATATTGCATAATTCTTCCTCTTTTTCCGTTTTATCACCGATAAAAATAATTTCCGGCTTCAATTCTATTGTATAAATATCTTTAACCGCTTGATACATCTTCACCATAAGTTCAAGCACATCTTCCGAAGTCGCTCCGCCTTTATTAACAATAAAGTTAGCGTGCTTCTCCCAAACTTTCACAGTATCCAAATCGAAACTCTTCACGCCAGCTTTATCCAATAATCTACCTGCTGAATCGTTTTCAGGGTTTTTGAAAACGCTGCCCGCATTCGGGTCTTTTAGTGATGGTTGAATATTTCTTCTGAATGTCAAATTTCTTTCCATCAATTCTTTGATTTCATCTTGTGGAAGTTTCTTTAACTCAAATTCAGCCGCCAACAAGATATAGCGTCCGTCGTGCAAGATTGAATGTCTATAAGAAAAGTCCATTTCAGCCTTTTTCTTATATACAACTTCTTTTGTTTCCTTATCAAACAAACAGCATGAAGTTATTACATCTGCGATACACTGACCGTGAGCACCTGCGTTCATATAAACAGCTCCGCCAATTGTTCCCGGAAGTCCAATCAGAAATTCCAATCCGCTTAAAGAAACATCCGCAACTTTTTGAGATAAAAGCGGGTCTTTGACTCCACAATCTGCGTAAACTTTCGTTCCACGGATATCAAAATTTTTCATCTCCGTTGTTAAGATAATATTTCCTTTATACCCGTTTGACGAAAACAAAACATCAGAACAGCTGCCAAGAACAATATAGCTATCAAGCTCTCTTAGCAAATTAGTAAATTCTTCCAATGTTTCAGGAAAGTAAAGTTTCTCAACTTTACCACCGATTTTGAATGTTGTTAAATTTTTTATTTCAAAGTTTTCTTTTATTTGCATAATTTTCCTTTTTTGCCCTTGCGGGATAAAACCTCACCCTAGCCCTCTGTCTTGACCTGCTCACATTAAACAAGCTCGCTCACGCTTCAGCTCTCTGTTCGCAGGTCGCTCCCTTAAGGCGAGGGAATGACCAAGAATCGTAGGTTGGATTTTCAACAATAACATTTACTTATTCGCCCCTTCCAATTCTTTACCTAACGCTGTTATTGTACCTGCTCCCAGACCAATTACTACATTACCGTTTTCAAGCGTTGGCAATAATTTTTCCGCAACTTCCTGCATATTACCGCCAAGATATTCCGCACCCAAATCTTTTGCGAAAGCTTCACCACTTATACCTTCAATCGGGTCTTCTGACGCAGCATAAACATCTGTTACTACGACTCTGCCGGCTTCTGCAAAAGCATTCTTAAACTCACTCCAAAGGGATTTGAGTCTTGTGTATCTATGCGGTTGAAACACTGCCACAATGTTATCTTTACCAAATTTCAAAGCCGCTGCGTCCAATGTAGCCTTAATTTCAGTTGGGTGGTGAGCATAATCGTCATAGACTTCAACACCTCTAACCTCGCAAACCTTTTGAAATCTTCTTCCCATGCCGGTAAATTCAAAGAAATAATCCTTTATCGCACGAACATCGACTCCGGCTTCATTCAAAGCCGCAACAACAGCTAGAGAGTTATAAACATTATGTACACCTGCAAGCTGCAATTTAATATCCGTAAGCAATTTACCTTTAAAATAGATTTCAAAAGTTGTACCGTCTTGAGAGAACTCAATATTTTTCGCAACATAATCAGCTTCATCAAGCCCAAATGTTATAAAATCACCGCTCAACTCTTGAACACCTTCATTATCGACATTTACGAGAACTTTTTTCGCCTGAGAAATAGCCTGATTAAAAGTCTTAACCAAGTCGCTCATACCGTTTTTGTAAAAATCCAAATGGTCTTCTTCCAAGTTATTGATAACCAAAATATCAGGATGATATTTAACAATCGTTCCGTCACTTTCATCAAGCTCTGCAACAAATTGTTTACCGCTCTTATGTTGAGCATTTGTATTAATTTCAGGAATAATTCCACCATCAACAAAAGAAGGCTTCAAACCGCCTTTTTCCAATACAAAAGACGCCATACCGCTTGTTGTAGTTTTTCCATGAGTACCGGAAAACCCGATAAAGCACTTTCCGCTATCTTGTGCTGATTTTGCTATTTCTGCCAATAAATCAGAGCGGTGATAAATCGGAAGCCCCAATTCCTTTGCTCTAACAACCTCCGGATTATTATCACGAATTGCTGTACTTTTAATTATTATTGCATCTTTAGGCACATTTTCAGCCTTCTGACCGATAAAGATTTTTGCACCTAATTTTCTTAGTTTATCAACATATTTTGAATCAACAATGTCAGAACCTGATACAGTATGCCCGTCTTCCAACAAATACTTTGCAAGACCGCTCATCCCGATTCCGCCAATTGCTATAAAATGATATCTTCCCATAATCTCTCCAATTCTAAAACAATTATATTAAAAGAGGAGAGCATTTACAAGCAAAGAATAAAAAATTTAAACTATTGTATCAATCCGTATTCACGCCCCAATTCTGTAATGATTTCAACTGCCTTATCGATTTGTTCAAAGCTCAAATCTTTCATAACGCAAAGCCTCAAACGGCACTCTTTACGTCTTACAGCCGGATAAGTCACTATATTAACGTAAACTCCACGTTTTCTGAGTTTGTCATACATCTCAAACAAAATCGGCTCGTTATAAACCATAACAGGAACGACAGCAGACTGTGAATGCCCAATATCAAAGCCCCTTTCAGTCAATTTAGTTTTCAAATATCGGGTATTTGCCAAAAGTTTTTCTCGCCCCGCATTATCAGATTCCATAAGTTTGAACGCCTCATTAAGTCCGCCCGCAATCGGAGCCGGCATAGCTGTCGAAAAGAAATAACTTCGGGCATACAGTCTTAAGTATTGGATAACATTTTTTGAAGCAGCACAATATCCGCCAAGCCCTCCAGGGCTTTTGCTCAACATTCCGACATTCAAATCTATTTTATCCATCACACCAAAATATTCGGCCGTACCACGCCCGGTTGCACCAACAACTCCGACGCCGTGAGCGTCATCTACCATAATTCGAGCATTATACTTTTGAGCAAGTTCAACAATTTTATCAAGCGGAGCTAAATCACCGTCCATCGAAAAAACTCCATCAGTAATAATCAATCTACCCGTTTTCTCATCCGGAATTCTTGAAAGCACCCTCTCAAGCCCCTTCATATCCCTATGCGGAAATACTTTGATTTCCGCACCCGAAAGGAGACCGCCGTCAAAAATGGATGCATGGTTTGCACTATCATTTATAATAACGTCATTTTTACCACAAAGAGCAGACACAATCCCAACATTCGCACCATAACCGCTCGGGAAAACAATTGCATCTTCTGTTCCATAAAAATCAGCAATTCGCCCTTCCAGCTCCTTGTGTATATCGGTTATCCCCGCATAATTGGAAACTGCCCCCATACCGTACCCGAATTTTTCCAACGCACGCATTGCACCCTCAACTACTTGAGAATGAGTAGATAAATTAAGATATGAGTTTGAACCAAGCATAATTACATGGTGTACACTGCCTTCTTTCTCTTTAATATCAAGTTCTGGTTTAACCTTATCCATTGTGACCATACCGAGAGCTTCATTCCCCGTCAAAATTCCACTGGACAAGATTTCATCCAATCGGTTTGTTTTATCCAACAAATCCTCGCCGTATAAGGTATCCACAAAGTTCTCAAATTTGACATTCATACAAACTTTATCCAAATCTAACACGTTTATTGACCTCATATTTTGTGACGATAATATTTTAATATGAACAACTTCAAAATTACCTGCTCTAGCAAGCTATAAACAGATTATTATATTTTTTAGACTAAAATTTTATTATCAAAAATGAAACGCCAAAAGGTTTTGAGCTTATTGCATTTAGCCAATCTTTGGATTATCATTATCAAAAAGGAGTAGCTTATGAGCGATTGCATTTTTTGTAAAATTATTAACGGGGATTTTAACACAGAATTCGTTTATGAAAATGAATACGCTGTAGTTTTCAAAGATATTAACCCTAAAGCGGACACACATTTGCTTGTTGTTCCGAGAAAACACGTAGAATCATTGAACGAGCTTGATGACGAAGTACTGTTAGGCAAATTAATGATGACAGTAAAAGAAGCTGCAAAAAAAGCAGGCTTAAAATCCTTTAGAACAGTTATTAATACAGGAAAAGAGGCAGGACAGGAAGTTTTCCACCTGCACATACATATATTAGCGGGGAATATTAAACTATGACACAATTCTACAAAGAAATTACACCATCTGGTTATGGTATAGCAATCAAACAAAAAGAGATTTTGTTTTCAGAACAATCACCTTTCCAAAAAGTTGAGATTTTCCAATCAGATTCAACATTGGGAAGGGTTCTAACGCTTGACGATTTGATGATGACAACAGAAGGTGATGAATTCCATTACCACGAAATGATTGCACATATACCTATGATGCATCACAAAGCTCCAAAGACAGTTCTTGTAATTGGTGGTGGAGACGGCGGTACAGTTAGAGAAGTTCTAAAACACGACACAGTTGAAAAAGTAGTTTTGTGTGAAATCGACGGAATGGTTATTGATGCTTGCAAAAAATATCTTCCGACTATTGCTTGCGAACTTGATAATCCAAAATGCGAAATCCTCGTAGAAGACGCAATTGAATATATCAAAGACAAAAAAGATATGTTTGATATCGTCCTAATTGACTCAACAGACCCGATGGGACCTGGAGAAGGCTTGTTTACAGAAGAATTCTACACAAATGTTAAAAAATCAATGAAAAAAGGCGGCATTATGTGTGCACAATCAGAATCACCTTTTGCAAACAAAGAAGAAATCAAAAAAATGTACAATCTTCTTAAAAAAGTGTTCCCGATTTGTTCGACATTCACTTCAAACATTCCAACATACCCGGGCGGATACTGGGCTTGGGCATTCTGTTCAGAAGAAGTTGAACCGCTTTCTTACTGGGATGAAAGAAGAGGCGAAGCAATTACAAAAACTTGCAAAATCTACAATAAAGAATACCATAACGCAAGATTTGCTCTGCCAAACTATTTGAAAGAATTATTATAATTAAAAAGAATAAACAATCGGTGCGAAAATAAATTTCCGCACCGATTGTTTATTTAACTATTTTTAGTCGATTGTTTATATAAACTTCCAATTACAGCTCCGACAACACCTGCTAGGGCATAATATTTTCCCGCAACACCTTTTCCGGAAATTTTAGACCAATCATTTACCAATAAGAAAAGCATAGTTGAAACAGATGCTAGAAGAGCATTCCTTAGATGGTACTTGAAGGAAGTATCAATATATTTATCAGTTAACATTTTACCACCCCAAAAACATCCACCAACAGCCATATATCCTGTAATAAATTTTGAAACATTCCTATTCTTATATGTAGACTTATAACTATCCCCGTCAACTATAGGAAGCAATGGCGATAAAATAGCAGCGGTAGCCGCACCTGCTAACCATTTTTGTTTTGAATTTCCTTTTTGATACTCATTTGTCTTTCGAAATGACAAATTTCCTTGCCCTACTATATTCAACATTCAAATGTTCCTTATACTAAAATGTATCCAAGATTTTTACAACCATATCAAACATACGCTTTGCACACTTAATTAAATTTTCTTTAAAGTTAAAAGTAACATTGTTATTATTAAACAATTTGGATTTCTCCACCATATTTAAGCGTTTCTTGGTAAATGGGAGTTTTCCATATGTTATATTATAATCTTCAACTCTTTTTATATTCATTTATAACACCTTTAATCTTCCATTACACTATCCACAATACAATTTCTTGCTTTTCCCCAGCCTAATAGTGTTCCTAAATATCCTATCGTTGCTCCAATTGCAGTACCTGCCCCTGGACATATAACACTTCCTATTGCAGCACCTTTGGCAGCAACGGCAACTGCAACCGACTGCTTCACCGGCTGTAAGACAATATTGTCAACAGCTCCTACAGCTTGTTTTACAGCTCCTTTGGTATCACCGTCGCCAATCTTATACAATGTACGCCCGACTTTATATAAAGGCATTACTTCAGATGCAAATTCTTTCAGTCCTTCTGAAACTATTTCATCTTTTGTACCGTTAAAAGTCTGCATTTTATATGAATTATACGTATAATTAATAGGATAAATTCGCACTCAATACCTCCATTATAATTTAAAATAAATCATCTAAAAAATCCAAAATAGCATCTATTATTCCACCGTCGTCATCAATATCAGCACCCACATCATCTAAACCACTTATTTCGTCTATATCTGAATCATTATTAATTCCACCGAAACTAACATCTGAATAAATAATATCCTCGCTATGGTAATTACTTTTTGCTAGACTATTTATAATATCTCGTTTTTGCATATCATTGAGAAGATATGAAGGAGCCCCTTTCACTTTTTCTATAATATCTCTATATGCACCTTCGGTTAAAATCCCATTGTGAAAGCGTGGAGGATCATATGGATATTCGGGCTTAATTATACGTTTATTTTCTAACTCTGTTAATACTTTTGCAATATTGGAAATATTCGGAGATATATATTCATTTTTTAAAGTTCTTTCAATTAGTTCTTTTTTAAATTCTTCTTCTTTTTGTAATCCCATAAAAAAAAGAACCATCGCAGAAGAAACTACCGGCAATTCTTTCTCTGAGGGTTTTAATATTTGCATCACTTTGTTTAACAAAACTTTTATATTATATTTTTCAGTAATACTTGCATGTTTTTGACTCTCTTTTTTAAATAAGTCAAAGTACTGTTTTAGTACAGGTTTAAATTGTCCTCTAAAAGTTAAATTTCTATTCATTTGTGACATTGGAACATATTGATTTCTAATATCTATTTTCATCACACACATATTCTTATTGGCATATTACATCTACAATGATATATTAAAATTAAGTAAAAATAAAAGCAAGTAATTGTAAATTTATATTAACAACAAAAAGAAAAATACATTTTTTGTTTTATTATTAGTATAAAGGAGTTTAAAATGAAAATATCAGGAATAAACCGTTATTCACAGGTATTCTATCAAAAAACAACGCAAAACAGGCAGCTAAATTATATAAACCGTACTACAGAAACGAAACCTAGTTTTCAAGCTGGCAACAAGAACTTTAATTTAATGTTAGTCGATACTCAACAAGAACCATTTATATCTTTTGAAGTTCAAGTAACACAGCCTTTTTCACATAAACAGGGAGTTGTTCCCTTGTTTGAATTAGCTATGCATGATAAAATGCAAGAAATACAACAAGCAAATAAGAATTTAAAACAAAATAACTTTTTTTATGATGGACGAATTATAAAAACTGAAATTTCCTGCAACCCCGAGAATATAAATACTATATTTTCTAATGCAAAAGAAAATTATATTGATTTCAAATTTACTCAAGATGAACTTGAAAAAGCGAAATCCTTTGCCAGTAAGGCATATGCCCTACAAAATGCAGATTACTACTACAGAGGAGTAGATTTTGACGACACCCCTAAAGGCTTATCTACCGAAGATTACACGAAATTCCTTGAAACAATTTCCTTAGATGATTTGCAAAAATATAGCGATGATAGATTAAAAAATTCTGATATAAATATCGTACTGGTTACCGATAAGAATTCACTAAAAAATTATAATAATACACTTAAACAAAACTCAACCAATGTGATACAAACAATCTAAACCTTATCTCAATTTCAAGATTTCTTCTGCTTCAAAGTCGCTCAAGATTTTAGCTCCGCCTAATAAGCGAGTATTCAAAACAACTTGTGCATAAGATTCTGCAAGCTCAAGTTTCATATACGCATCCTCAATCGTCTTTGATGCAACAACAAAACCGTGGTTTGCCATTAAAACAGCGTCATATTTGTCAAAAAATTTAACCGTATTATCCACCAACTGCATTGTAGAAGGAAGTGCATATTCAGCAAGCGGAATTCCACCGAAATAAAAAACGTTTTCCGCCATAATCGGTTCCATCAAATCCTTACCTGCTGATGCAAAACTACTCAAATAAGGTGCATGAACGTGAATAATAAAATTGAATTCAGGACGCTTAGTATAAATACCGGCATGCAAAAACTTCTCACTGGAAGGCTTCTTCCCTTCTTCTCTTGAAACGCCGTCAAAACCAGTGAATACAATGTCATCATTTGTCAAATATCCGTTAGAAGAACCTGAAACCGTTATTAGCATACCATCTTCGTATCTTGCGGAAATATTACCGGAATACCCCGGAGTATAGTTCTTTACCCCGCATAGTTTACCGTATTCAACAATTTTTCTAACTAATTCATCTCTAGAGTACATCTTCCACCGTTTTCACATCTTCTACTACAGCTTTTTGCAATACTGGCGTTGATTGTGCTTCCTTAAAGTCTTCTTCGTCTTTTATTTCTTCTTTCTTAGTCGATTTCTTAACCTGTCTAAGCTCCATTCTGTCATAATCAACGTGAGTACCTTTAGCATTCATCATGATTTCAACCATAAAGTAAGTATTTTCTCTTACACAGTCATAGCCTAGGTGGAATTTAACATCATCAGGGCCAACTGAAATATAGAATGCGTTTTCTTGAAATGCTTTACCGTTAGGTGAATCGTTTGAAAGGTTAATAGAGCCAAACCAAGAAAATGCTAAATATCGGGTTAATCTAAACGTTTCTCTTAAATAAACATTTGAACGTCCGTAACGGTATGAGTCATAAACCGGCAATGGAGAATGATCATCATATACAGATTGGAAATATCCAATATCCTGCATCCAACGTCTATATTGAGTATGCAACATAGGTCCGATTCTACCGATAACCTGTGTATCACCTGTACCATATAACGCAGCTGAGAATTGTCCTAATACATCCAAGCTCAATGCAGTTTGTTTATCTTCGTTTCTATATGACCAGAAGTTTTGCATAGCTTGTGCCATATATCTTGTTCTCATGGTGCCGATTTGAGCACCATGCAATCTGTCATAAGTTTTATCTTGATCTATATCGTGGAAATAACCAACATCAAATTTATGACCAAATGTTGATGGACGTCCCTTCAGTAAGAAATTATTACTTCCGTAGAAATTTTCATAAACTAAATCCAAACCGTATTTAGGACGACGTCTGCCCAAGAACCATTCATCAATATAATCATTCATACCGTATTGCAAGTACAAATGATCGTCCAAACGTTGTTTACCTCTGATTAAGATTTTGCTTTGAGTTGTACCATAAGCAATTTGGGTTTTATTTGTTGCATTTTGGTATCTTGCTAAACCACCGACACCAATCTTTTTATAATAGTTCAAGAATGGAACAATTTTCAAAATAGAGCTTTTTGGCATTTCAATAACGAACCCTGGTCCGATGAACATACCCAAACCTCTATAAGAACCTAATTCCCAAGAGTTTGTATCTGCAAAGTCAACATTTTTGTTTGTATAAACCTTTAACCCAGGAACTTTTACAACTTTCCATCTGCCTTTAAAAATTGTCGCACGCTTTAAAGCAAGAACTTCCAAATCACCCTTCTGAGTGATTTTCATATCCTTAACTTTAATTCTTACCAGCCCTCTTTCCAAATCATCTGTTAAAGTCTGATCCTTTGGAATTATCATGTTGCTCATGTATGGCCCCATTTTAGAAGTTCTAAATTGTAGTGGAAAAGATTCTTTCATATCAATAGAACCATTTTCTTGAACAATTTTATCGCCGTAAACGTAGCCTTTTTTTGCTTTAATTTCCAATGTAGAAGTTCTTGTCAACGGATTTTCAATCAAAGCATTTTCTTCGTTCATATCAACGAAAATATAGTCACCTGTTATAATTTGACCATTCTTATGAATCTCAACATTACCTTCTGCCTTGATAGTATTATTCATTCTGTCATAAGTAATACTATCAGCTTTAATTACTGTATCCTGTTTGACAAAAGTTACAAGAACATTTCCGGTCGCATACATACAATAGTTTTCTGTATCATAATCCATATTTTCACAATCTAGGATTATGTTTTCTGTATCTTCAACCTCTGCAGCCTTCTCCTTTTTAGACTTTTTGTTCCAGAAATGTCTACCTTTCTTTTGCTCTGCGATAGATTCTTCATCCGCTTCGAACCCGTCCGGCATCATATTTTCGTCGAAGTTTTCTTCAATTTCTTTTGATGCATATTGTGAAGTTTCAGCACCGGCAGCATAAGTTTCATCAGGTGCCATCGGAGCCAGTTGCATTTTTTTTGCGTTATGTTCTTTAATCTTTTTCTTTGTTATCAAACGCAACTTTTTTAAAGGTGGCATTGTACTTTCATGATCAAAACCACTCTTTTTATCTTCTTCCGCTTCCCTTTGACTCGGAAGCATAAAGAAAGAATCGCCAGTGAAATCTGACGGGTCTATAAATGAATATTCTGCAAATGCAGAACCCGCAGTAAGAAAAAATATTATAAATAATGCTATGCTTTTTTTATTCAAAATTCAATTTCCTATTATATATAATTCAACGGATTATTAGGTTGACCGTTAACCCTTACCTCAAAGTGACAATGCGGACCGGTACTATAACCTGTTGTACCCTCATATCCGAGAACTTGTCCTTTTGAAACCCTTTGACCGTTTGAAACAGCTGTAGAATTCATGTGTGCATAAAGCGTTGTAATCGGTTTCCCGTTAACAATCCCGTGCTCTACAATTACGACCTTGCCATAACCGCCATACCAGCCGGAATAGATAACCTTTCCGGAATTAGAAGCTCTGATTGCTCCCAAATTAGGCCCACCGATATCCACACCTGAGTGGAAAGATTTACTGTTAAATATCGGGTGAGTTCTCCATCCAAACGGAGAAGTAATTCTACCCTGAATCGGTTTAATAAATCCGGAAGCGACCTGAATGTCTTTGTCTTTAGCCGTTTTATTGATATAAGAACCGATACTTGCAGACTGTTTTGCAAGTTCTCTTTCAGCTCTTTGATAAGCAACTCTGTCAGTTCTCAACTTGTTAATCATGCTCTCGTTTTTAGCAATAGCTCTTTGAATATCAGATTGTTGCGAATTAATTGAAGCTACAGAACGTTCCAAATTACGTTTTTTGGCTTCAATATTATATTTAAGCATTGCAATCTCTTGAGCCTTCTTCTTTGCTCTATTCATACGGTCGTAATCATCTTTCAGAATAATTTTCTGGAAGTAGACTCTATCGACCAGCATGTTGATATCCTCAGAAGTTATCAACAGTTCAAAGAAAGCTTTTCTTTGAGATTTAAACACTTTTCTTATGTGATTTGCCAAAACATAATTCAAGCTGTTATACTCTGCAGAAGCTCTATCCAATTGAGCTTGCATACCGTTTAATTCTTTTTGAGCAGTAATAATTTGCGACTTTGATTGGTGTAAATTATTTGTCGCATTCTCTAATTTTTGTTGGTTTTTATAAAGTTTATTGGTTTCAACATTTTCTAGCCATTTCAAATGATTGATTTTAGCTCGGGTTTGACGTTTTTTAGTTTCCAAATCTTGTGCAGCATAAGAATCGCAGCACGCAAAAGTGCTGAAAACTACTCCAAAAAATATTAATATGCTTAATATTTTCTTCAAAACTCCCCCTGAACTACTTGCTAAACACAGGGAGTAGCATTAATAACCCCATGCCGGCTGTCCATAAAATAAAAGACACCGTAATCAATCCAACTATTAGTTTTTTATGTTGCCTAAAAAATTCCATCTTCACCTCTCTTACTATATTTTAATACAAAAATAGAGCAAAGACAATTTGTAAATTTTTATGGCACTAACTAATCAAATCTTTTACAACTTCTCCTGCAATAATCAATCCGACAACAGATGGCACAAACGCATTACTTCCGGGAATTTGGCGTCTTGCAGTACATTTTCTTACAGTCCCCGGCGGGCAAACACAGTGTTTTTTGCAGCTTATTTCGATATCATCATTAGGTTTTATCGGAATTTCTTTTGAATAAACGACTTTTACTTTTCTTATTTTTCTCTTCTTCAATTCTTGTCGAATAACCTTCGCAAGTGGACAAACCGAAGTTTTAGAAATATCAGCAACTTCAAATGCGGCAGGATACATTTTATTACCTGCACCCATTGAAGAAATCACCTTCACGCCGGCTTTTTTAGCACGCTCAATAATTTCTAACTTCCCAACAACGGTATCAATCGCATCCACAACATAATCATACCCCGAAAAGTCAAACTCATCAGCGTTTTGAGGGGTATAAAACATTTTATATGTATTAACTACAGCATTCGGGTTGATGTCAAGAATTCTCTCCTTTGCAACATCTACCTTATATTTGCCGACAGTACTACGTAGTGCATAAATTTGGCGGTTAATATTGGTAATACAGATTTTGTCATCATCTATCAAATCAAAAGTGCCAACACCGCTTCTGGCAAGAGCTTCTACGGTATAACCTCCAACTCCGCCAATACCAAATACTGCAACACGGCTTGAAGCAAGTTTCTCCATACCGTCTTTTCCAATTAAAAGTTCGGTTCTTGAAAATTGATTAAGCATGCTAGTTCTCGAATACTACTTAATAATACCAAAGCCGAGCAAGAATACACATACAACAAACACACCGGCTACAATTGCAGTAAGTTTGTTCAATCCTTTTTCTGCACTTTTTTGCGAAGAAAACATTTGAGCTGCGTTACCAATCCCTGCAATTCCATCACCTTTTGGTGAGTGCATAAGAATTAACACGATTAATAATAAAGCTGATAAAACTTGTATAGTCCAAATAAATGCTAACATTTAGTCTCCTTTTTGATAAAATGTGCACGTTTTGAATTTAATTTAATATTATCGAAAGTATAGAGTCGTGCAGGTCTCTTTGATGATGATTTAGAAAACTCGTTGAGCTCTCTCAATCCATCAGTCGTAATAACTTTCTTACGGAAATTACGCTTATCCAATTTTTTCTGCATAATCATTTCATATGCCTTTTGCATCTCTGTAAGCGTAAATTTCTCGTTCAACAATTGGTAAGCTACAGGGCACATTTCCAAACGTTCTCTTGTACGTTTAAGAGAGTATTCAATAATTTCCTTGTGGTCGAATGCCAAAGGCGGTAAATCGAATACTTTATGCCAAGCCAAATCAGGTGTTGTAACTACGTCAAAATCTTCAGCTCTAATCAAGGCAAAATATGCACAAGTGATAACTCTTGAAACAGGGTGTCTCAAAGGGTCACCGAATGTATAAAGCTGTTCAAGATAAATATTATCAACATTTGTCTTTTCTTTAAGAACACGCATTGCTGCTTCATCAAGGTTTTCAGACATTCTAACATATCCGCCGGGGATTGCCCATTTATCCTTGAAAGGTTCATTGTTACGCTTTACCAGTAGCACTTGCAGTGCATCATCTTTTATTGTCAAAATTACAATGTCGACTGTTATCTCGTGTGTTTTGATTTCGTTAAACATTTCTCACCTCAAAATAATTGTATAATAAATAATAAAAAAATGTAACAAGTTTGAATACGAATAAGTGTATTTTGTTACAATTATTTTAATTTATGGTGATAATACTCTATTAAGCCTATATGTAAAGCCGTTAGAGCCGTTGCGAGGTATGCAAAAAATTTGTGAGATTTCCTAAAAGATTTGTTTTTACTAATTCCGCTTAAAACACTTAATCCTAAAGCAGCCGTTGCACCATATCCGGTTGTCTTTGGCGTTAATAGAGGTGTTGATTTTACTGGTTGAACTTTCATACACTTAAACTAACATAAATTAATCAAAACAACAACATCTTATAAGGAGCAAATTTTTCGTTGTTTTTTTCATTAGGGTTGTTCTTCAAAAAATTCTTTAGAACAGCTCTTGCCCTTATGTAATCGTGTTTTTTTAGATATATATTTGCCAGATAAACAGCATAATTTATATTATCAGGAGAAACTCTTACCAAATAGCGATATTCAGCTATTGCTGCATCATAATCATTTTGATGCAATTTAATTTCCGCCCTCAAAAAGTGCAATTCTTCGCTTTGTTTTATTTCAGCAGCTCTATCCAAATAGTCCTCTGCAAGTTCAAAGTGATTGATATAATAATAAGAAACCGCAAGATTATAACAAACAATATATTTCGCATCCTTATTATCCGCAAGCTGTAGAGCCTTCTCCAAAACTCTTATTGCCTCCGGATATTTTTTCTGTGCGACATAACTCTCCGCTAAATCAATATATCCGCCTGCAAGTTCCGGTGCATGCTGGATATAATTCCGAGCCTCTTTTTCTTTAGAAAAGCTAACCTCTTCATCGTCACCCAATACCAAATACGGAACATAGTCTCCAACCAAATCACCTTTATTTGTTATATCAGGTTTTATCTTATAAAGAAGTTCGAGCGTCATCTTATCAGCGTCTGTAAGCTCTGTATCTCCACCCTCGGAAGCTGCATCCTTAGTTAAATACATAATGTTGTTTTTATCATAGCTGTGCCCCATAAATCCCAATGCGTGGAAAATTTCGTGCAGAGCAGTGTTATAAATTTGAGTCGAACTAAAAGGAGTGCCGTCAGGGTTTTGGGTGTAAAATTTAATCTCCATACTCTTCAACTCATCGGCTGCAATAATCGGTGAAGTGTACGCTATCACATACTTCTCACCAAACTCAACTTTCTCTTGTTTTGGTGGCAAAAATTCAATTTGAATATTCGCATCATTATTATTAGTTTCCGCAAAAAGTACAACACCCTGATGTTCCCATTCAGAAAACGCTGCATCAATTTCTCTCACGAATTCTTGCGGAACAGCATCTCTATTTTTGTAAGCATAACTAATCGGTAATTTGCTCCATCTTACAATCCTCTGGTTGTAAGGTGCTTGTTTAATATAATTTAGCGGATATTTTCTATGAATTTCTCTTTTTAAATCATACAAAAAATATTTTGCACTAACAGACGCCGCATCCGTAACCTCACCATCTGCAATTTTAACCAGTTTTTCCTGATTTTCAACAGTTAGAGGAGAATTTATGATTGAATTAACGTATACTTCTCTAAGCTCTTCATCACGATTACCGAGAATAAACGCTTTTTCATAGTACTTCTGGGCTTTTGCAACATGATTGTGTTTGAAATAATAATTTCCAACAAATGCATACACCTCAGCAGCATTAAAATGAAAATAAATTGCACCTGCTAAAAGCAGAGCCAGCAATGAATAAAACGCAATTCTCAACCTGTTCATCAGCTTATTCCTGAACTTCGGTTACAGAAGGTTGTACAGTTTGTTGAACTGCAGTGCCGAAATCTTCATTATCATCCTTCACGCCTTTATCAATATTAAGAGTTTTGACCAAAGCTCGCACGTCGCCTTTCAATTTGAAATACTCAGCAAATTTCGGAGTAGTTTTGATATTAAAAGAACGTCCGTTTTTGTCTTTATGGCGTGAAATCAGTCCCTTTTCCAAAAGCTCTTGTACATGTTCATAAGCGTTTGAGCCTCTCAAATCTTTAAGCAAAGATTGACGGATAGGCTCTTTTAATGCAATAACAGTTAAAGTTTTTAACACAGGCGGTTTAAGTTCAACAGGACAAAGTTTCTCGACAATATCAAGGTGTTCTTGTTTAACCTGCAAAATATAACCATTCTCGTCGTCGATTTCTAAAGCCCCGTCACGAGAAGCGTAATCCATAATCAGTTCCAACAAAGCTTCTTCAACAGCTTCCGGCTCTTCTTCCAAGATTTCTGCAATATCTTTTATTTGAAGCACTTTTGCTGTTACAAACAAAACAGCCTCAATTCTTGATTTCAACTGTTCCATTATGCACTCACCTCGCTATTATCAACCAAAACATTTTTAACATTATCAATACTGTTATCCAAATCTTCTGCAACCTCGTTTTGCTCAACATGAGGGCGTTTCACAACGTACAAATCAGAATAAAATTCATCTTGCTCCAAATCATAATCACTCTCAACCGTCAAAAACAGAAGAGAAATGTATGCACTAATCTTATCCATTCCAAGAAGTGTAAGCTCATTCAACTCAATTTTATCTTGTCTGCTCAAAATCTCTGATAAATTAGCTTTTAGCCTCTGAACTCCATTTTCGATATATTCATCGTGAGCTAGATTAATAATATCATCAGGCGAAAGTTTTGCGTAATTCTGCACACGGCGTTTCGCACGTTCATGAGCATTCTTTAATGATTGCTTTTTATCAAGCATTTCATAGAATTCCAATTGTCTAATCAAATCACGCAAAGTAACAACACGATTGTGGTTCAAACGCACACTTGTTCTTCTCTGCAAAACTTCATCAATAGAAATTACATTATTAGTCGGAATATACTCTTCATCCTGATAATCCAATGGTGCGTCATCATATTCCAAATCAATCTCAGGTTGAGGTTCAAAATCCAAAACATCCAACCCCTCAAGCACATTCGACTTAAGCTTAAGCAAAATCGCAGCAAATAAAAGAGTTCTACCAGTCAAACGTAAATTTTGAGCCTTTGACTGGAACAAATGCATCAAATATTTATCCGTAACTTCAACAATATCTACATTCCAAGGGTCGATTTTCCCGTGTTTTGCCATATCAACAAGGATTTCAATCCCGTCGACTTCTGCTTCCTGAACATATTCTTCTTGTTTAGCGGTCAATGCTTGATGATGTAAATTATTCAAACTATCAATATTATTTACTGCCATATTTATATTTTAATTTATACCTTAAATCTTTTTATCCTCTGTATTCATGAAGCCGAATTTTTCGGCTCCTGCTTAAAAGGTAGTTACGATTCTCCATCCAAATCCCTTTTGTTATTTTAACATAGTATTAAGCATGACTGCAAATCGTTACAAAAGTTATAATCCGCACCCACCAGCCGGATTAATCTCTGAGTTTAACGCCAGTAACCTTTGAAATACCTTTTTCTTTTTGAGTTACACCAATAGTTCTGTTTGCAGACTCAATCATAGGTTTTCTGTGGCTAACTACGATAAATTGTGTTGTTTCAGCTTGTGATTGTACGATATGTGCCAATTTTTCCACATTAATACCGTCAAGGCTGGCATCAACTTCGTCAAACGCATAGAATGGTGCCGGCATGTATTTTTGGATAGCGAATACAAATGATAAAGCAGTCAAAGCTTTTTCACCACCGGACATACCCGCAAGACGTTGTTTCTTCTTATCTCTAGGTTGTGCCTCAATATCAAGTCCACCCTCGAACGGTTTTTCTTCATTTTCAAGAATAAGAGTACCTTCACCATCTGAAAGTCTGTGGAAAATATCCTTGAAGTTTTCGTTAAGCACGTTATAAGTTTTCAAGAAGGTTTCTTTCTTCAAATCCTCATATCCACGCATACGTTCCAAAATCTGTTCTCTTTCAGAACTCAAAGTATCTATCTGGCTCTGCAATTCTTGTTGACGAGCCAAAACTTTTTCGTAATCTTCAAGAGCCTTCATATTAACCGCACCTAAATCATCCATACGTTTTTGCAAACGTTGAATACGTGTTGTTATTTCCTCAATTGACATTTCTACAGGCGTAAGCTCATTCGTATTAACTCCCGCATCTGCCAAAATCTTACGTGTCTCTTCGAGTTGTGGTTCCAATTCACGTCTGCGTGCTTTAAATGATTCAATCTGTTCAGCGATTTTTTCGATATCAGAAGCCTTCAAATTACGCTGAGTTTCAATATCAACCAAATCTTTATTAATATCATCCCTCTGTTTAAGAAGCTCACCTAACTTATCCGTAATCTCTTTTATCTGAACTTCTAAAACTTCTAACTGCTCTTGAAGCCCTTTTATTTCCTCATTGAATTTAGCCTTATCAAGTTCTAAATCCTTATTAGTATTTAAAGAGCGTGCAATTGTTTCATTGTGAGTCTTAATCGTAGTCGTAAAGAAATCTATCTGTTGATGTAAACCTTCAATATCATTCTGAGCGTTAGCCATATTCTTTTCGTAACGTTTAATTTCGGCTTCTACTCCCGCAGTTTTTTCTTTCAAATCCTTCAAATCAGAATCATTCATAAGCTTTTCAACTTCTGAAATAGAAGTTTGAACATCGGTCATTTTTTCAGAAATCAAGATGTGCTCTTCTTCCATCTTATCAAGATTTTTTTCTAAAGACACAATTTCAGGTTCTGTCGCCTTAATCAATTCCTGTTTTTCATCAATATTTTTTTGAGTATTTGCAAAATTTGCTTCCAAGCTTGTTAATTCTAATTTAGCCTTATTAAATTCTGTAGTAGAAGCTGAATACTTACCACGAACATCTTCCATCTTAGCTTCCAAGTTTGAGCGTTTTGAAATCAAAGCCGCATACTTAGTTTCCATTTCACGAAGTCTTGCTTTAAATGTGTCTAATTCACTATCAGAATTTTGAGAAAATTTAAGTCCCGTTTTTCTAATCGCACCACCGGTAATTGAACCCGATTTTTCGAATAAATCGCCGGAAAGAGTTACCATTCTATATTTTCCGATTAATTTATTAGCAACACTTCTGTCTTCAACAACAAGAGTTTCACCAACTGCATAATAAAACGCATTCAAATACTCGTCATCAAAGTCAATTAAATTAATCGCAAAATCAATTACACCCTTTTCCTTCGGAAGATTCAAACTCCTCGGGCATTTCACAATCTTATTGAGCGGAACAAAAGTTGCTCTGCCGGCATTTGCAGACTTTAGAAGTTCAATACAAGTTGCGGCAACATGTTCATCATCAACAACAATATGTGACATTCTACCGCCAACCGCAATTTCCATAGCTGTAGAATACTCTTCATCTACCTGCCCCAATTTAACAAGAGGGGCATGTACACCTTGAATATTAGCGTTTACAACGGTATCAACGGCACGCCCAAGGTTAGCTTCTTCACTTGCTTGTTTAGACGCTTCAAGCATGTATATCTTCTTGCGTGCTGCTTGAACATCATAATCCACATCTTCAATTTCGTTTTTAGTTTTATCCAAATCATTTAATGTATTCTTAAGGATAATTTTGAAATCGTCAAGTTCTTTACCCAACTGCTCAATCAAAAGCTCTTTAGAAGCCTTTGTTTCAGAAAAGTTTGCCTTGAAGTTTTCAAGCTCTTTTAATTTTGTCTTAGCTTCCTCAACCAATTTCTTTTTAGATGATAAATCCGCTTCCATTGGGGCTTGTTTTTGAATAAGCTTAGTTTCTTTATCTTGTAATTCCTCAAGCTCTTTTCTTAAAGTATTTCTTTTCTCAATATGTTTCTCTGCCGTTTCATTCAAGCCGGACATATCTTCCAAAATTTTATGTAAGATAGCCTTCTGTTCTTCTATATTTTTCTCAATTCCTTTAATTTCATCCTGTTTTAAAGAAATTTTTAATTCAGAATCTTTAATTTTGCCTTGTTGAACTTCAATCCCATTTTTAGTATTTTCAATAGTTTTTAAATTATCTTGAATTTGTTTATCCGCAAAAACGATTGAAGAATTTTTTCTGGAAATAGAACCCTTGATTTCTTCAGCCTTTTGTTTAAGCTCAAGCTGATGCCCTTCACCCTTTTCCGTAATCGTTTTTGAAATCTCATCGTACTTTTCTTTTATAAGTTTTAAACGTTCTTCGAGATCTTTTGATTTAATCTCCTCTTCCTTCTTACGCTTGGTAAACTCAAGAATATTTTCGTGTGCTTTTTCAAGATTTCGTCTTAAATCGAAGAATTTAACAGTATTAATCTGGCTTTCAAGCCCAGTCTTTTCTTCCTTTAGTTTTTGATATTTAAGAGCAACTTCTTTTTCTTCATTAAGTTGTTCAAGACGAGTATTAACTTCATTCAAAATCAATGTAGAATTAACAACACGCTTCTCAACGGTTTCCAACTCGTTCGTTGCCTGTTCTATTCTTCTATCAAAATCAGCAACACCTGCTATTTCGTCAATAATTTTACGGCGTTCATTTGGAGTACAATTTGTAATACTCATAACATCGCCTTGCATCATTACGTTATAACTGTTTGGCGTAATGTTGTATTTTTCCAACCTTGCGTGAATATCAGACAAAGTCGCAATCTTGTCATCAAGATAATAAATACTCACAAACCCTTGAGAAGATTTTCTAATCCTTCTGGCTACAGAAAAATCACCATCCTCAGTTTCACCAAAAGTAACTTTTACAAAAGCTTCATTCCTTTTATTATAAGTAGAAATCAGATGAAAAAGCTTTTCAGCACGCAAAGTTCTACTCGTAGAAAGCCCAAGAGCAAAAAGAATACTGTCAATAATATTACTCTTACCAGAACCATTCGGCCCTGATATTGTAGTAAACCCCTTCAGCATAGGAATTTCAACTTTATTTGCAAAAGACTTAAAGTTATCAATCTCCAGCTGCTTTATAAACATAAAATCCCCTTCTCAAGACTCCCCTCACCCTTAAAATTACACTAAAAGTCGGACTGTGTCAACTAAAAAAGGACTCTTTCGAGTCCTTTTTTATTGTTATTATAATTTTTCCGGATTTCTCAGCGGAATCAATCTGTCTAAGTCTGAGTTCAAGCTGAAGTAGAATCTTGCGGTGCTTTCACTATACGAACGAGTAAGTGGGAAGCCGATACCGATTTGTGCTGTCAGCCAATCAGTGAAGTTGATGTATGTACCGACACCTACTGAATGCAAGAAGTTTTGCGGATAATTGTAGATGTGACCGTTTTCTCTCAACCAGCCCCAATCATAGAATACAGCCAGTTTCAAACGTTCATCAACTTTCGGAAGTATTCTGTCTAAGAATGGAACAGGGAATCTATATTCAACAGTACCTGTAACACCATAGTCACCGATTAATTCAGCCGGTTGGTAACCTCTTAATGAGTAAGGACCACCCATTTGCATTTGTTCTGCTGCGAACAATTTGTTTGGTGAGTACTGACCGTTAACTCTTACGATACCCATGCTACGTCCGAACAATCTTTGAACACGAGTAGCGCCTGCTGTCAACTTGAAGAATGTTGTATCTTGTTGAGCACCGTGACCGTCACCGCCCATACCGAAGTCAACACCTAAGTTGCCTAACCAACGACCGTAATTGTCATCAGTCATACCGTACAATCCTGAACGCCATACGTTCAAGTTGTAATTTGACAATCTAGCAGGATTATTTGTATTGTTAAATGCAGATGTATTAGCATTTACGTAATCGTAACCTGTATATAAAACTAAATCAGTCTTAGCTGTTTGAATCAATGGTTGAGTTAATTTAAAGAAGTAACTTTGTGCATTACCTTTAACATCTATTCCTTTGTAAGGGCCGCCCAATCTTACGTGTGAATCAGAAAAGTCAAATGACAATCTTGTGCCATATGAAGATACCGGAAGTGAATATCCAGCCATCCAACCGGTAGCACCTGATGATAAGATTGTACCACCGTAGATTTTATCGCCCAAACCTGTCAAGTTATCCATACCTACAAGGAATGAAACTCTTTGAGCACCTGTATAAGAACGACCGTAATCGTCATATGAGAAGTTCAAGTTAACAGGGAATCTGTCTCTAACATTCAATGTAATTGCAGTGTCTTCATCGCCTGTTTGTTGTCTTTCAACTTCAGTTTGAACTTGAACATAATCTTCTTTATTGATTTCCTTCATTGCTCTTTGAAGGTTTTTAGCGTTAAATACATCTCCTTCACGAAGACCGGCTTTACCCATAATGATATGTCTTAAGTACCATTCACGAGTCCATTTTTCGCCTTCGATATTGAGTTCGCCAACTTTACTTTCAATAATCTTGATAGTTGCAACACCATCCACAATTCTTTGAGGTGGAACAGTTGCATATGAAGTCAAATAACCTTTTGCACGATAATAGTTTGTAACTTTTTGACAAACTTCCAACAATTCATCAAAGTAAACATCTTCACCCAAAACTTCCAAACCCAGTTTTTCCAACTCATCGGAAGATATTTTGGTATTGCCTTCAAAATTTATCTTTTGCAACAAGAAGTGAGGATTGTATATCATACCCTCTCTTGCTTGGTTTTCTTCAATTGAAGCATCATAAATCTGTTCATCTTTTGTTACGTCATCAAAAGACTGAATATAGCTCTTATCTATTTTGAAATGGTTAGAGTTCAGTTCTTCTAAGGTATTATACATACCGCCGGAACCTTGTCTTTCCAATTCAGCTTGAAATCTTGGAGATAAGGCAGGATCTGCGAACGCTTGATTTACTGCAAGCAAGCATAATGCAGTGAGCAAATAGCTTATTTGTTTCTTCATAATTTCCGTATTCCTAATTTTCATTATTGGGTTATAACTTTGTACTTCTTCTAACATTATATTTAAACTAAAAACTCAAAACAAATTAAATTGCTAGAATGTTACAAAATATTAACTTTATAATTTTAACTCATTTATTAAAATTTGTAAAGATGTTTTCCGTGGATTGTTACTTTCTGAAAAATTAGTGGAATATAAAAATTAGCACGGATAAGGAGTTTAATTTTGGTAGCCGCAATAGGAGCAATAAGTTCATACAGTGACCCTGAATATCTTCGGATATTACAAGAATTAATGCAGCTTGGAATAACACCGAGCTACAACAAGTCTACTGACAAATCAAAGCTTCAGCAGGCAAAACTTGAGCTAACACATAAAATTCAGCAGAAGCAGGCCGAAGAACAAAAACAAAACCTGCAAGTACAACCGCTTGAAGCCCCGCAAAACGCTGAACGAGCAAAAATGGAAGAGTCAAAACTCGGAGCTATGACGGTTGCAGAACTGAACAAGATTTATTTTGGGCTATAATATCGTTCACGATTTTTTCAACTAGCCTCAAATCATTATCCTTCGTATGTGCAAAAACCTCTTGCACCAAATAATTCGTGGGAAGCAGCTCTTCTCCGTTGCGATATTTCATAAAAATTGTTATTTTTTCACCAATTTTAATTACACAAACTTGCCCCCTATACGTAATCGAATACCCATCCTGTCGTGAAGGCGATTTAATAGAATTTGTAGCCACATTGAAAATTTTCTTTGAATTTTTAATATCACCACCTACTGTTGATGAATATTCCGGAGAAGCACTGGATGAAGAGTGAATATGATTCACATAAAGTCCCCCAACGGAGTAATTTTGTTTGCCGTTTTCTTGGTTCTTTTTCAACAAGTAATTATCTCCATAAATAATTTTCAGCTCTTTCGGAATCTTATAATAATTTTCTTTTTTCCCAAATATTGCAATACCCCAATCACTTGTCGACAATATCTTATTTTGAGGGATGAAAGACAATTTTCTTTCAGACTTTGGAACTTCTAGTTCTTCATACTCATTGCGTTTAAATTGATTAATATAAGCCGTTGACATACCAACAAGTCCTGTATCAGGGGCATTAAAGATTTCAGAGGAAATAATTTTTTTACAGAAATTTTTACACACAAGTATATCATCGTTCAAAAGAGCAAAATTTTCTGTTTTAATCTCGTCAACGCCAAGATTCCAAGACTGATTTACAAAAAGATTTTTTTGAGGAGTAATAACTCGAACTTTCTTGCGTCTAAAATGCAGCGATTCTTCCGGCTTATTATTGATAACAAGAATTTCCGCCACAGAACTATCCTCTGACAAAATTTTTATCAAAGAATTTAAAACTTTCAGCTTTTTCTGAACCGTAGGAATAATAACAGATAACATAAAATTAATATAACAAAATTTCATCTGGGATACAAGTGTATAGAAAAAGGTCGACGCTTAAAAAGCGTCGACCTTTTTCAAACATCATAATCCTATTTTTTATATGAGATAAAATCCAAGATTCCATTAATAAATGTAAGCGGATGAATAGGGCATCCCGGAATATACAAATCAATCGGATATTTTTCCAAAAATTCTCTGTTCAGTTTAGAAGAGTTTTGGAATACACCACCTGAAATTGCACAAGCACCGGCCAAAATAACGATTTTAGGGTCTGGAGTTGATTTGTAGCAATCTTCTAATGCATAAGCCATATTTTCTGAAATTGGGCCGGTTACAACCAAACCATCTGCGTGACGAGGTGATGCGACAAAATCAATACCAAATCTACCCATATCAAAGTTACAGTTTGAGCAAGCATTCAATTCCATCTCGCAGCCATTACAACCTGCAGCTGATACTTGTCTTAGCTTCAAAGATTTACCAAAAACTTTTTTGATTTCTTTTCTTACTTCGACAGCAGTTTTTTCAAACTCCTCAGGTGTCATATTTTCAGTGATTATTAATTTATTTCTGTCTGTAGAAGCCAATTTGTAATAATTACTGAACTTCACAGCTTCACATTCGCATTGTCCGCAAAGTGTGCATTTACCCATATCAATTGACAACGGGTTAGCCTTAAGAGCCCCGGTAGGACAAATTGATTCATCTACACCTGAACCACTCTTTAAGATAGGGAACCCTCTGAATTGGCTACGCATTGGTGCGTTTGGAATATCAGGGATATATTGTTTTCCTTGAAAATATTTTAATTTTAGTGTGTCTAGCATTTTTTGTTCCTTTTTATATTTTTAAGGGAATAGGGGAATAAGGTAATGAGGGAATAAGTTGTTTTAATATTCTTAAATAAATACTTGTTTCACTGAAGTAATTTTGAGCATTAGCGAATATAATCTCTTATTCCCTTATTACCCTATTACCTCATTCCCTTTTTATTTCCTACAAATCATTTCCACAATAAGATAAGTTGAAGCTCTTATTACACAATGGGAAGTCTGAAACGCCATTATTTCTTACTGCCATTGCGAGCATATACCAGTTATTAAATGAAGGATCTTTCATTTTATATCTCAAAAGTTCTCCATTTGCACCGGTAACTGCGATATGAACAATCTCACCTCTCCAACCTTCTGTCATTGAAACAACAAAAGAGTTTGGTGTCAACTTAGTATTTGGTGTAACCTTAAGCGGTTCAGCTTTATATTCCTTAAGTTTTGCAAGTAATTTTTTAACAATCTGCATAGATTGTTTAACTTCCTTGTATCTCAACTTAAATCTTGAATGGACATCCCCTGTAGCCTTGAAAGGTTTAACAACGTCAAGAGATGTGTACCACTTATCATTAAAGTCAAATCTTGTATCAATATCCACGCCTGAAGAACGAGCAGCCATACCAACTGCACCTAGAGCCTTTGCGGTTTCTTTGCTTACAACACCGGTTCTTTCCATTCTGGAAATACAAGATGGTGTTCTTAGCATAATCTTAGTTGTTCTATCAACAGTTTTAGCGACCTTATCAAGCATTTCAACAATCTTATCTGACATCTTTTCATCAATATCAAAGTTTACACCGCCGACATTAATCAAACCTCTGCCAAAACGGCTTCCTGAGATTTCTAACATTGTATTGATAACCAAAGTTCTTGTAATACCAAATATTGACGCACCCATCAAGTATGCCATATCTCCGCCAATAGCACCCATATCACCTATGTGAATAGCCATTCTTTCCATTTCTAAAGCGATACGACGAATGATTTGAGCCTTATTAGAAACAGTTGAGTCTGACAAAGCTTCCATTGCTTGAGAGTATGTCATATTATAACCGATTACTGAATCACCACAAACAGATTCAGCCAATCTGTTATTATATCCTTTACCCTTCAAGAACAATTCTTCCACGCCTCTGTGTTGGTATCCGAGCATAATTTCTAAGTCGTAAACCTTCTCACCCTGGCACATAAATCTAAAATGCCCCGGTTCAATAACCCCTGCGTGAATAGGTCCAACCGCAACCTGGTGGATATCTTCACCTTCCATTTCAAAGAACGGATACTTGTCTTGATTTACACGAACCGGCTTTAACCAAGGGTGATGCAACGGTTCAATTCCGAATTCTTCATAAAATTCTCTTTCAAAAATATGAAAAGCAGGAATTGTTTGTGTAAATGATTCGTAAGACTTCATTTCAGGAGTGAACAAAGTTGATGTCACATAAAGTTTACCAACCTTATCGTCAGCCATAACAACATACAATCTTACATTTGCGAATTCTTGTTTTCCAAAGAACCCTACAACTCTCATTTTCATCTTCTCGACATCAGACTTGATTTCGTCTATAGAAATGGTCGGAATATCCAATGCGTAAATTTTCTTATTATTTTCAGTTATTATCCAATTCATAATTATTCCTTCCTAAAAACCTGCTACTGCAGCCAATAACATTTGACTAAGCCCCTGCGGCATATAAATACCGATAATAAATGCTATAAGAAGCATAGCTATTTGAGGGAAATACATGTTCCAAGCCAATTTTTTCGGAGCAATTTCTTCACCTGATTTTGCAGAGAATGTCATCTTGATAACAGCCTTTGCCAATCCGTAAATTACAATCGTTAAAAGTAGCAAGAACAATGCACATATTATAAAATGTCCTCTTAAAAACATTGATTTTACAATCAAAAATTCACTTATAAACAAAACTGATGGCGGGAATGCTGCAATACCCAAGAAAGATATTACCCACAACCAACCTGTCTTTTTATCAGTTTTCAAAAGGCCTGTTACTGATTTAATCTTCTTTGTTCCATAGATTTCCAAAATATTACCGGAAGTTAAGAAGAAAGAAGCCTTAATCAAAGAGTGACCAATCAAGTGAATCATAGCAGCCAACATACCGATACCGCCCAACGCCGTACCAATTGCAAGAATACCCATATTCTCAATTGATGAATAAGCAAGCATTCTCTTGTAATTATTGATATGATAAACAAATACTGCTGTGATAAACAAAGATATCAAGCCCATTGTCATTAGCATTATTCTTGCATAATCAGAGCAACCCGCCAAAACAAGAATTCTGAATACATTCAAAATCATCAAGAAAGCTGAATTCAAAAGTGTTGCAGATAAAAGTGCTGAAATCGGTGACGGAGCTTCTGCGTGAGCATCAGGTAACCAGAAGTGAACAGGTGCAAGACCCATTTTTGTACCGATACCAAATAATATAAATACAAATGACAACTTTAACCAGAATTGGTTAAACAAAGGTGCATTATGATATAAATCGTTATAGAACAATGTGTTCAAATTGCCGGTTGCAATTGTCAAAAGAATAATACCAACAAACGCTAAAGCAATACCGATAGAACAAATAAATACATACTTCCAAGCAGCTTCAATTGAATGTTTTGTCTTGTGGAAATAAATCAAATAAGCACTTGCCAAAGTAGTACCTTCAATGAATACCCAAGTGATACCCAAGTTTTCACTCAACACAGCACCTGTCATTGAGAAAACAAAGAACAACACCATATAGGTATAATGTCTGATTTTTCTTACCTGTTCTTCAACATCCTTGTGGTAACCGTTATTATAAATAGCAACACCCAAGAACACGATTGACATAACCATCAAAAAGATTTTATTAGTATCGTCAATTGCGAAAAATTTGTTGCCGCCCCACATTGGTAAAAAGTCAACGTTAAAGAACAAAGCCGTTGAAACGATAAAATGTAATATTGCATACAAATTTATCATTAAATTATTCAAGCAACCTTTCTTGAATATAAATAATATTAAGCACGCTAAAAGCGGAAATAACAAAATTAAATTAATCATTGTACTCGTAATCCTTTAAATCTGATAATTGTGAAACTTCTAAATCGTCAAATTCATTGTTAATCTCTTTAACTAACATACCCAAGATGAATACGGCGATAAATATATCAAGCAAAACACCAAGGTTTACAATAATTGGCATTTCCTTCGCTACAGAAAGTGAAAGTAAAAAGATACCATTTTCCATTGTGATAAAACCAATTACGTTTGACAGAACTTTGTGCTTAATTGTAATCAACCACAAACTTGTAATTATGATTGCGATTGATACGCCAAAATACATTGGGTCAACTAACTTAAATTGCGGAGCATCAATATTCGCAACCAAGAATCCTGCAAACAAAATTACGCTTGAAATGAACAAGCAATAAAAGTGCGGAATGTTTGCATCTGTATCTCTGTGTGCATGAGTCTTTTTAACAACTTTCTTCAAAAACAAAGGAATTACAAATGCCTTTACTATCAAAGTTTCTACAATTACAAACAAAAATCCTAAAATGTGTGGCATATTTGCAATAATAGATTCCGGACCGGATATCATTGACCAATTAAACCAAGGTTCTTTTGCAAAACCGGTTAAACATAC
This sequence comes from uncultured Candidatus Melainabacteria bacterium, assembly GCA_934754775.1. GTDB lineage: Bacteria > Cyanobacteriota > Vampirovibrionia > Gastranaerophilales > Gastranaerophilaceae > CAG-196. Next base: position 64,839 of record CAKVIM010000010.1, read on the forward strand.
AAAGAACAACAACCAACCTTGAATAATCAGCATGTTTACGTGTGCCGCCAAACGGCTCGTTGCTGCAATGTATATCATAGATAAACCTAATAAAATTATAAATATGTTTTCCATAATATTTTCCTTTAACTACCTAGTTCCTTTTCATTACTCGCCAAACGAGAGTCTAGCCGCCATAAACTCTATATGTTACCAAAGCTAACATAATTAGAGCCGTAATAGACATAATGAATATAAATTCAAATACGTGTGTCATTCTGAATCTTGCCATTGATGATTCTACAGTACCAATGATTACTGCAAGAATAAATACAATTGCCAAGAATGCCAACAATGCTGCCCAACCTGTCATTGACGCAGGTATAATCAAATTAGCTATCAAAGCTTCAAACAGAAGCATCTTGATTGCTGAACCCCAAGTTATCATACCTAAATCAACACCAGAGTTATCAAGAATCATAACTTCATGAATCATTGTTAACTCCAAGTGAGTTGTAGGATCATCAACCGGAACTCTGCAGCCTTCGATTAACAACATTATGAATAACGTAATCACTGCTAAGACAATGATTAAGAATCCATAACCACCAGCATTTGAAAGAATTAATTTGAAACTGTCAAATGTGTAATTTTGGCTCAAAGCCGCAATTGATGCCATACCGATAAAGAATGCCGGTTCAACAATTGTTGAGAAGCAAGCTTCACGAGAAGCACCCATTCCTTCAAAGCTGCTACCTGTATCCAACGCAGCAATCAAAGAGAAGAACTTACCAAAACCGAGTACATAAGAAAATACTACAAATGCAAACGGAATATTGATAACAGCTCTGCCGGAAGCCAAAGGTACAAACAATGCTGCAAATATTACAGAAGCAAATCCCACAATAGGAGCAAACTTAAACACCCATGATGTAGTCTCGCTGATTACTGAGTCTTTTTTCATAAGTCTTAAGAAATCCCACAAAGGTTGCCAAATACTTACACCCTTTCGGCCTGCCCAAAAGGCTTTTGTTTTCTTTATTACGCCCACCATCAAGAAAGGCACTATTAATAGAATTAATATATTAACTAATAAATTAATCATCTCTAACTAACCCCCAAAGTAAATCATACCGATTATTGCAAGTATCAAGAATATCAAACCGAATAAAATATACTGCTGTATATTACCGCTCTGAATTCTTTCAAACTTAGCAAGAAGTTTTTCATCCCATTGAAGCAATGGCTTAACAATATAAGCTTCTTCAATATCTTCAATTTCTAATTCATAATAAGCTTCCTTAGGGAATAATTCCTTTGGTTTCTTAATATGTGAAACTCTCTTGAACAAAGGTTTCAATGTTGAAATGAATAAATTAGCGTAAGATGAAGCTGTGTACTGCATATGATTGTTTGCTCTATTATATCCGCAGCCCCAAGTGCAATGTTTTGCAGATTTCTTTCTCATTGCAGCTTTTAAAGCAAACAAAACTACAATCATCACGAAGAAAATTAAGAAGCAAACACTTATAGCACCTGTTAAATCAAATATTGAATTAAATACTTGATATGCCATTCTGTTCCTTACAAACATCGCAGTCGGCATCAAAACTCCGCCAATAAAGTATTGAGGGAACATACCAATTAACAACGTTGCAACAGATAAAATTCCCATCGGAACCAACATAACCGGTGATACATCTTCCTTCACATTAGCAGCCTTTTCTGTTCTCGGATTACCCAAAAACATAATACCGGAAGCCTTTGTGAAACAAAGCATCGCCATTGTACCAACCATTGCCAAACCAGCAATAGCAAATACCAACGTTATAAACAAGTTAAGTTCTGAAGAAGGAATTCCTTGGAACATACCTGCGTATATCAAGAATTCACTTATAAATCCGTTAAACGGTGGCAAACCGCAAATCGCTACAGAACCAACTATAAACATCAAAGCGGTATAAGGCATCCCCTTAATAAGTCCGCCCAACTCTTCAATATTTCTTGTATGTGATTTCAAATAAGCACTACCTGCTGCAAAGAACAAAAGTTCCTTGAATATAGAGTGGTTCAAGATGTGCAAAATACCGCCGGCAAATCCTAAAGCCGCAACGACAGGACTTCCATAAGCTAAGCCCAACATACCAACCGCAATACCGATACCAATAATACCAATATTTTCTATACTGTGATAAGCAAGTAATCTTTTTATATCGTGCTGTGTAATTGCATACAAAACACCATACAAAGCAGATATTACTGCAATTACCAAAACTGTATAAGAAATCATTTTTGAAGGCGTACCCACAAACAACAATGTTCTTAAAATACCATATATACCAGTCTTAATCATCACACCTGACATAATACCTGATACATGGCTTGGTGCAGCAGGGTGAGCGTCCGGCAACCAGTTATGGAACGGAACAAAACCTGCCTTGATACCAAAACCTACAAATGCAAGCAAGAATACCAAGTTTGACAATGCTTCTTTACCTTGCAGTGCTGCTGCAAAGTCCATGAAGCTTAAGCTGTTTGATTGCAAGTTTAATAAAACAAATGCAGCAATAATAAACACTACTGACAAGTGCATATAAACTAAATACTTAATGCCCGCAGAAAGAACCTCTTTCTTTTGTCCCTCGAATATTACCAAGAAGAATGATGAAAGTGACATCACCTCCCATACAATCAAGAAGAACAATGCGTTCTGAACAGTTACGACCATAAGCATTGACATAATCAACATCATCAAAAAGAAACAATGTGATGAAACGTTCATACCCTTATCCAAATAAGGTTTCATATAACCGTTCGCATACAAAGTTCCTAAGAAACTCATAATCGAAATTACAATAACAAAAAATGCTGATAAAGGATCAATAACAAAACTTACATCACCCAAAACAGGTGACATATAAATAGTTTGACCCAACGGCATTCCTGTCAACAATACAGCGGCAGCCGGTAAAAGCATTGCAACTGCAGATAAAAATGAAAAAATTGAGCATACCTTAAATTTTAAATGCTCTCTCACTACCGTCGAAAGTAAAGCCCCCAACAATAGCATTCCTAATGATAAAAAATAAATTTTCATAACTATTTACATTCCCAAAACTATTGTACTAATTTTTCCACATACCGTTATATTGCTAACAAACTAAAATTTCAAGCCCTTCTTTTTCTGTAGAAAAAGAAGGCAAAAAGACTTTAAACCTTTTGTCGGGTGACATTGACGACACTACAAAATCATCAAAAAATCACATGTCACCCTCAAAAATAAACTACTAGCATAATGCATAAAAAAGAAAAAAGTAAGCAAAAAGAAAAGAACACTCTGTCGGCTACTTTTATTACTACTTGCATTTTTTAAAAACTACCAACTTCGCCTCAAAGTGATACCACTAAATAAAGAAGGCAAAAAGACTTGGAACATAGTGTCGGGTGACATTGACGACATTACAAAATCATCAAAAAAACGACATGTCACCCTCAAAGACAAATTACTGGTTTAATGCATCGTTTTTGTTGGGCAAGTATGAAGCGTACTAAATTATAAACCATTTTCCATTTTCCACTTTCCATTTTCAATTTTCCATTCACTCCTCACTATTCACCCATTAACGCCCAACCCGTAGCACCTCACAAAGCACAATACATTTACCCCTACTCACCCCCAACGCCCGACTCGTAGTGCCTCACAAAGCCAAACACATT